>CAZIMS010000005.1:62352-161353 GCA_964540515.1 uncultured Pseudomonadota bacterium
GGCTCCGCAGCCCTTGACTTGTGTTATACAGCCTGTGGAAGGTTTGATGGTTTTTTTGAGTTAGGTCTAAAACCTTGGGATGTCTCTGCAGGTATTCTCTTTATCAGGGAGGCAGGAGGAAGGGTTACTGATATTTATGGAAATGAAGCCACTCCCTATGATAAACACTTTGTGGCAACTAACTCACTAATTCATGATGATATTTTAAGTCTTATAAAAAAGGCTGATTGTTCTCTTAATGTTTACAAGCAATATTTTACGGAGAGGGTGCTTGGTTAAGATTAAGGATCTTTCAAGAGAAGAAAGACCAAGAGAAAAATTGCTAAGGCAAGGTGCCAGTGCCCTTTCGGTTTATGAGCTCTTGGCTATACTTTTAAGAACAGGGACAAAGGATTGTAACGCCCTTGAGCTAGGGAGGAAACTAATCTCTGAGTTTGGCTCTTTAAAAAATTTATTTTCTGCTGACAAAGAGGAGCTATTAAAGATAAAGGGGCTAAACATAGCTAAAATATCTACTCTTCTGTCGGTAATTGAGATAGCAAAGAGATACCAGAGAGAAAGTAATGATAAGAGGGTTATAATACAATCTTCCAATGATGTTTTTAATCTTTATCAAAATGAGTTTTTGACGTGTGGTAATAGAGAACTATTTCTTGTTTTGTATCTCAACTCAAAAAACGAGGTCTTGAGAGAAGAAAGATTAGGTAGCAGCCTTGCCAGTGCCTGTCTAATTCACCCCCAGGAGTTTGTAAGGGGTATTATAAAATACGGTGCCAGCAGGATAATTGTTGTCCACAATCATCCCTCTAATGATCCCACCCCTAGTCAAGAAGATATAAAGTTCACCAAGGAGTTAATGGGTGGATTGAAGTATTTTGGCTTTGAGCTTTTAGATCATATTATTTTTACTTCAGATACATACCTTAGTATGAGAGACAAAAAGATAATTTAATTACCTAAAATGGAAGGAAAGGTTGGAATATATCCACTTGCCTAAATATTTTGCCTTTATCTATAATAGATTTAAACTTAAGTTAGGAGGTTGCTATGGAAGAATATATAGGGATTATTGGTGGAAGCGGTTTATATAATATAGGTCTTGAGAATAAAAAGGAGATTGAGGTAGATACGCCCTTTGGCAAGCCTTCCGATAAGATATTGGTTGGAGAGCTTGAAGGAGTGAAATTTGCTTTTCTTCCAAGACACGGTAAGGGTCACAGGATAATGCCATCGGAGATAAATTATAGAGCAAATATCTACGCACTAAAAAAGATAGGTGTTAAAAGGGTCATATCAGTCAGTGCTGTTGGGAGTATGAAGGAAGAGCTTCCTCCAGGTTATCTTATTTTACCAGACCAGTTTATCGACTTTACTAAAAAAAGAGAAAGTACCTTTTTTGGTAGTGGTGTTGTTGCCCATGTCTCTATGGCAGAGCCAACTTGTAAGGCTTTAAGGGAGATCGTTTTTAATATAGCTAACTCAATAGGATATCCCATTAAGAATGGTGGGACTTACATTTGCATAGAAGGTCCTCAGTTTTCCTCAAAGGCAGAGTCTTTTTTGTGGAGGTCCTTTGGGGTAGATGTAATAGGGATGACAAATATGCCAGAGGCAAAGCTTGCTAAAGAGGCGCAGCTTTGCTATGTTACCTTAGCCCTCTCAACAGATTATGACTGTTGGCATGAGGTAGAAACGGCCGTTACTGTTGATATGATAATAAAGACACTTATGGAAAATGTAGAGAAAGCAAAAAATATACTGAAAAAGATACCAGAAGGAATTCAGGAAATAGCATCTTGTGAATGTGGAGATTCTCTAAAATATGCGATTATAACAGAGAGAGATCTTATTCCAGAGGAAACAAAAAAGAGACTCTCTGAAATAATAAAGCTTTAATTTTTATTTTAGATTGCTCTCTATTAGTTGTATATCTGCACCATCAATCCTCTCTCCATTTACCCAAAGAGCAGGTGTGCCTCTAACCCTGAGTTTTTTCGTAATTTCTTCGTGTTTTAAGAGATTAACTTTCTGCCTATCAATTACTTCATTTGGTATTTTGTTAACATCAACCTTGCCTTCCATCACTTCTCTATATGCCTTTGAAGGCTCTTTACTGTCAAAGATGTAGGCTATCTTTTTTTCCGCATAGGGATGTATTTGTTTTAAAGGATATAAAATCACTCTCAGCTCAACATCTTTATTTTTTAAGTAATTATCTACTTTTTTACAGAAGGGACAGTCAGGGTCAGTAACAAGCAGAACTTTATTCTTACCGTTACTAATTAATATAGCTTCTTTCATAGCTTCATTAATAAATTTCTCAAACTTTTCATCAAAAGATTTTTGGGTTAAGTTAACCCCATCTCTTATCATAGAGCCAGCAAAGATAGTTTTTGTGGGTAAATGATAATATAGTATGCCCTCGTCAGTATCTACCTCGTAAAAATCTTTTATATCAAGTTCTTTTATGCTTTCAACCTCTACCTCTAAGATCTCTTTTAAGCTATCTTTAATATTTTTTGCTTTCTCTTCATTAACACTCTCTGCGAAAGCGGAGGTGGCAAATATAACTAAGATAATTGTGAATAATACTTTTTTCATTTAACTACTCCTTTCATTGAGATTAAATATATGATAACATAAAAACTATTAAAAAATAGGTCTTTAATTTTACTTTTATCACTTTTTTAAATCTGCTAGTAAGTTTTAATTTTTAGGGGGAAGAAATGGATTTTATCAATCTTAATGACCTTATAGCGCTTGTTACGCTTACAATGCTTGAGATCGTCCTTGGTATAGATAATATCATCTTTATCTCCATACTTGTGGGCAAACTCCCTCAGGAAAAACAGAAGAAAGGGAGAATGATAGGGCTTTCTTTGGCTCTTATTACAAGGGTAATTTTATTATTTTCTATTACCCTATTGATGAAATTTACCAAGCCTCTATTTGTTTTTGTAGGCAGAGAGATATCGGGGAGAGACTTAATATTAATATTGGGAGGGCTTTTTCTTCTTGCCAAAAGCACCCTTGAGATTCATAACAAACTTGAAGGCTCTGAGGAAGAACGAAAAAGTAGTCTTTTTAACTCTTTCGGATTAATTGTCTTTCAAATTGCCCTTATTGATATAGTCTTTTCCTTAGATTCTGTAATTACCGCTATTGGTATGGCAAACAAGCTTTGGATAATGATTTTGGCTGTATTAATAGCTATATTCTTTATGATGGCCTTTAGTGGTTTAGTAAGTGATTTTGTAGATAAACATCCTACCGTTAAGATTTTAGCATTGAGTTTCCTACTGCTTGTGGGGGTTGCCTTAATAGGGGATGGTCTTAAGTTTCATATACCTCGGGGATACATTTACTTTGCCATGGGTTTTTCAGTCTTTGTAGAGATGATAAATTTAAGAGTTAGAAAGGATACCCAGCCCGTGCACCTAAAGAAACCCCATTTATAGTTTAGAATCATTTAAAAACATTGACAGTGGCATAAAATATGCTTTAAACTTAAATTAGATGAGCAAAAATGCGAATAATAAAGTTGTATTATCTATCTTTTTTTCGCTTCTCTGTCTCTTTATCTTAATAAGATGTGGCTCTGAAAAGGGTAGTTTTTTATCAGGTAGTCTTTCCGATGGGAAGATCTCTAAAGCAGGTAGACTCGGCTCAGAAGATATAAATTTTTCAATAGTATCTTCTACTTCTAATAATCAAACAAGACCTAAATTAGCTTTCAATAATATCAGTAGTAATTATTTTCTTGTCTGGGAAGACAGAAGAAATGGTAATGCTGATATATATGGCGAGGTAGTCTATTCAAAGTATTTTCCTGGTACCTCAACTACTTATAATTTTTCCAGACCTATAAGAGAAGTGATTGCCTATGATCAATATGAGAGTAAGATTTCAACATCAAGTTATACTATTTTAGGCATAGGTTCTAACTCAGTAACTATTTCTGGTCTTCCGACCAATACTTACTTAGTCTTTATCTCAAAAGATTTTGCCATAGCCACTGGCTCGGCAGAGCAGAAAAATCCTACAATTTCCTTTGGTTGTGATGGAAGCACCTGTAGATTTATGGTTCTATGGGAAGATTATACAAATGGTATAGATAAGCCTTTTATAAATGGGAGGCTTTTTGATGGTCTCTTCAATAGCACCCCCTTTACACCAACAGGTAGCACCTTCCCCTATTATTCCTATACACAAAGTAGTTATAATCTTAACAACACATCTGTAGGCTCTTTGGCTCAGATAGAACCTGATGTTACTTTTGATGAATTTAATAAGAATTTTATAGTTACTTGGGTTGATAGAAACAGTCTTGAAAGAAGATATAAGTTCTCACCTCGGAAATCTTTAATCTCTGATTTAGCCAATACAGGTGCAACAACAAGCTTTTCCCTATACAGTTCCTTTTCACCACTTACAGATCAGAGGGTAGCTGTTTATAGAAAATTTGATGTAACAGGCATAGCAGTTGATAAAGTTGAGCTTAATTCTGATGTGGTTCATAATGATAAGTTCTTATCGTCAGATGTATATATCGATAATGCAAACAACATCATTATACTCGGACAGAGAGCTAGTATTTTTAGAAATGAAAAAACTCCCAAAGTATCTGTTAATGATAATGGAGAGATTTTAAGTGCCTATGTAGCCCAAAAAGTAAACTTTAAGGTTAAATTAAGTTATACCTCCGATGGAGCCAGTGCTATTGTTTCTGGACCCAATTTTACATCTCTAAGCTCTCTCTCTTATGGTCAATCAAACCAGCTATTTATTAGATATTTAAATCCTCTTTATACTCCAAAAGATTATGAGAGGAAGTTATATCAAAACCCCTATTTAATTGATGCAGCTTTAGATGCAAATGTTTTAGATTATGGACTTGTTAGATTGTCGGGGGATAGGATATTAGTTCTCTATACGGTAGGTGATAAACTTAGAAAGGTTATTGTTGATCTATCAACAGGGTTATATACTACACCAGAAGATTTGGTATCAGATACCACAAAGGTTATCAATTCTCTGTCAGTATCAAAGGCAGCGGGAGGACATTACTTAGTTGCCTATGAAGAGTTTGACTCTACAACAAATATATCTCAGATAAAAGGGCTATTTCTTAAATCAAATGGTGATAAAGATGGCAGTCCTTTTACCCTAACAAATAACAGTACTTCAAATAAGCGCTACCCCTCTGTGGCAAGAGGAGATGCCTTTACTAACAGATTTTTAACAGTCTATGAAGATAGCAGGAATGGTTCCTTCTTCTCAAGTAATATGGATATTTATGGAAATTTCTATAGCAGGCAGATAGTCTTAAAACCTCAGATATATCTGCCTATTACAAGCCTTGATTTTGGAACAGTCTACTCAAACACTACAACTATAAAACAATACAGTATACAGAACACTGGAGATGCGGACTTAGTCATTTCTAGCATAGTCTCAACATCCCTTCCAACCTTTGATCCTGTCGAAACATCTACAACAATCTCTCCCTCGAGTTCAAAAAACTTGAATGTAAGGTTTATACCAAGCTCTGCAGGTAGCTTTAATGCCTTTTTAAATATAAGCTCAAACTCCTTTCAAAGCCCTAAAAAAACGATAAAGTTATCGGGAAAAAGTGTTTTTCCAACAATGATAGAGGAAGTAAGTCCTCTTATTAGCTTTGCAATTGAAAATCAACCTTTACCAGAGACAAATAGGTATGCTGCGAAATTTAACTATGGTATACCACCTTACAGCTGGCAGATTAGTGGTGCACCTTTTCTCTCTTTTACAAAGATATCATCGGTAAGTAGCACAAACAGGGACAGAATATTAATAAGAGGAACACCTGTAGGTATAAACCCTCCTAATGTAGGACAATCCATACCTATCAATATTACGATTTCAGATAAAAATAGCAGATCATTCACTTATGATAAAGAGCTTAGGGTTTATCCAGCGCTTTCTATAAATGACAGTAGCCTTCCTTTAGGTATACAGGGAAACAATTATAATCATACCTTAAATGTTTCAGGCGGTCGGGGAAGCGGGAATTATGCTTTTAGCAATATCTCTTCATCTACCTTTCCTGGCAAGTTATCAACATTAGGCTTAAGTTTAAATTCTTCTACAGGCACTATCACAGGAATACCTAAATTATCAGGTGATTTTACTTTTACTATTAGTCTCTGTGATAAAGACGTAAGTAGCTATTGCACATCTAAAAATTTATCATTATCTGTTAGTAAGACCCTAAATATAACTACAAATTTAACTCAGATATATGCTGGGAAATCAATAAACTTTGTTGCCACTGGTGGCTCAGCACCTTATAAATGGAGCTCCTCTAATTTAAACACATCAGTTTTTAAGCTTTATAGTTCAGGACTTTTTAAGGCCTACTCATCGGCAAGCAAAGGTTTTTACAACTTTAGGGTAAGAGCCACTGACTCCATAGGAGCTTATGATGAGAAAGACTTTAATGTAGAGGTTAAAAAAATAGGTATAAATTCAGTTTCAAATAATCTGCTTAACGCTATGGTGGGTAAGCAGTATACCCTTGCTTTAACAGCTAATGATACTATTGGTGCCTATACCTGGGGTCTAAAAAGTGGTACTTTACCACCAGGACTTATAATTGAAACAAACACAGGGATTATAGCTGGCACACCATCAGTAAGTAATATCTCTGGTTTTTCTTTCGTAGTAGAAGTTACTGATTCTGACAATAACAAAGCAGAAATACCTTTGACCATTAAAGTTTATCCTGAGCTAAAGATTAATTCATCACATTTGAAGACAGAGTGGACGGAAGGACTTTCCTATAATGAGTTTGTTTCTATAGATGTGGGTAGTAGGGTAATGGGCAATAGCTATATTTTTAATCTTTCAGGCCCTGCCATTGGTTTAAATATATATAAGTTTGGCAACTACAGCGGCAACTTAAAAGCTACTTCCTTACCAGTAGGTGAGTACGCCTATACAGTAACTACATTTGATAACTTAGGTTTCCAAGCCGCTAAGGCATTTAACTTAAAAATTAATCCCTCTCCTCAGATTACAAGTTCTGGCAATATTATTCTCTTCCAAAATTACTCTTCAAACAACCATTTTACCTTTTCGGCTGCTGGAGGAACTGGTGCTTTAAGTTTTTCTATGACTCCAATAAATTATAATGGTATCAAGATTGATTCTTCTGGTAGATTATATGGAAAAAGCAGCACTTTAGATACAAGTGGTACTTCAGTTACTATAACAGTTACTGATAGTTTAGGCGCATCAGCTCAGAAGAACTTTACTTTCTATACCTATGACTCTCTAAACATAACAACTGACCCTGCTATTTTCCCTACAAAAGCTATGAAGGGCAAAAGTTACTCTGTAAAGTTTATAGCCTCTGGTGGACCGCCCACTTCTGAGAACTATGTTTATTCTATGACAAATATCCCAGGAGGATTAACTTTTAGTACCTTTTTAGGTCAAGGAATCTTACAAGGGTCGCCTTTTCAAGAAGGTGATAACACCTTTACAATTAATGTATCAAAGGGAAGTGCATCAAGAAGTCAAAGTTATACCTTTACAGTCTATCCAGAGATTAAAATTAATGATCTAAACTTACCAATTGCTGTGAAAGGCAAGAACTACAGTCACACATTAGATATTATAGGTGGCAGTAATGTCTTTAATAATTACAGTGCTCAATACACATTCATTGGCAGTAGCCCTGGTGGAATAACTTTTAATAATTTAACAATATCTGGTACCCCCTTAAACACGGGAAGCTATAGTCTTAAAGTAAGGGTCTATGACAAGACAGTTGGCTCACAATATTATGATGAAAAGACTTTTAGTATAAATATTTATAATCAGCCTACCTTCAGCAATCTAAGTAGCTTTGGTACTGTCTATGAAGGGCAAAACATATCATTTCAAGCAGAAGCAATAAATGGTGTCTCCCCATATGTTTATACTAAGATAGGAGGGATTTTGCCAGCTGGACTCTCTTTCTCTAATATTGGTCTAATCTCTGGAAAGTTGGGCATTAATACTTTTGGTAATTATAGTGTAATAGTAGTTGCAAAAGATAGCCTAAATATTGAAAGTGAGCCTAAGAAGTATAGGTTTTATGTTGATAAGATTAATATATCAGGTACAGTTACAAATAATACAATGGTAGGCAAACCTTACCTTGCTATTTTAACAGTAAATGGAGGCACAGCCCCCTATAATACCGTTATATTGGGAAATCCAATAGCTCCCCCAGGCTTAAGTGCTACAACTACAGGTAATAATATTATTCTTACTGGTACACCAACCACAGAAGGAAGCTATGGGTTTAAGGTAAAGGTAACTGATTTTAGAGGTGCTGAGACTGAAAATAGTTATTCAATAACTGTCCATCCCGAACTTAAGATTACAAATACTTCTCTACCTCCTGCAGTAGTGGGAACTTCATATAATACTCCCATATTAGCTGAGGGTGGCAGCGGTGTATTCTCAAAATACTCAACAATTTCTGGAAATCTTCCCGCAGGTCTGTCTTTGAATAAAACAACAGGTTCTATATCTGGTACTGCAACAGTAAAGGGTACTTACAGCTTTACCATAAGAGTCTTTGATAGTAACAATTTGACCGCAGATAAATTGTTGTCTATTAATGTTTATGAAAAAATTCTTATTCAGGCATCTTCTTTACCATCTAATTGGTATCAAAACGATACAATAAATTACAACTTGACTTATACAGGTGGAAGTGGTAGTGTTCAATGGACATTAACGTCAGGGGCATTGCCAGAAGGGCTTACTCTAAACTCCGCAGGTTTGATCTCTGGCAAGATTGATACGTCAGGAACCTTCACTTTTACAATCAGAATAACAGACTTAGTTAATGGTGATTATGATGAGAAGACATATACTACTATTTTAAAGACAATACCAATATCAGAAAGTAAACCAGGTCCTTACTCAGCAATTATAGGAAAGAGTTTTTCTCTAAACATCTTAACTACAGATACAAATAGCCCACACATTTTTGAGATCTCGAACGGTAATGTACCAGGATTAAACATAATAACCTTTGAAGGCAAAGGGCTGATAAGCGGGGTACCACTTCAGAAGGGGGATTACACACTAAGAGTACGAGTAACAGACAGAGATGGGCACTATAGTGAGAAGGACTATCACTTTACCATCTATGAGGAGCTAAAGATAAACAACAGCAACCTAAAGAATGGTATACAGGGGACAACATACAATGATCAGATAAACATAACAGGCGGTGTAGTAACAGGCTTTAGCAACTATTCGAGCAGTGCGATAGGCTTACCTGAAGGACTAATGATAAACAAGAGCGGTGGGATAAATGGGATACCGAGAGTAGGAGGCAGCTACAACGTAAAGATAAAAGTAGTAGACGGCAAGGGATTTGAAGTGGAGCGGGATCTACTCATTAACATAGAAGAGAAGTTAAAAATAACGACAGAGATAACGGAGCTCTACATAGGAGACATCATAGCTCTTACAGGCGATGGTGGAGTAACACCATATACTTTTAGCATAGAGACGTTGTCAGTTCCCTTTAGCATAACGGGCGGTAATTTAAAAGTAGAGAACACGGCAGAAGAAGGCAAGAGCTACGGCATAAGGATAAAAATAACAGACAGTAGTGGCAGCTACAGTTATAGGGACTACACCATAAAAATAGGGAAGCTAACCATAAGAGAAGCAGAAGGTAGTCGCTTATACGGTATAGAAGGTAGCAGCTACGTACTTCAGTTAATAACAGAAGGAGGAATAGGTAGCTACAGCTATAGCATAAAGACGGGCGTCTTACCTGGCGGACTAATCCTAAACCGTACAGAGGGTAAGATACAAGGCATACCTACGACAAGTGGTAGTTACAACATTACGATTCAGTCAGAAGACATAAAAGGTCACAAAGGGGAGAAGAGCTATACCATTCACATATATCCTGCCTTAAACATAAACACTACTACCATAACCACACAGTGGACGAAAGGGGTAGCCTATCCAGCCACAACAATAACAGCCAGTGGTGGTTTTGGTGGGGTCTATCTCTACAGCATGAACAGTACCAATGGTTTAAACATAGACAGTACAGGCCAAATAACAGGCACGCCGATAACAGCGGGCAACTTTACATACACCATCCAAGTAGAAGACGAGTTAGGCTTTAAGACGACCAAAGAGGTACTACTAACCATAAACGAAGAGCCTAAGATAACACAAACAGAAGATACGATCTACCTTGAGAAAGGAGGAGAGTACGGGTTAAGCCATAGTGGTGGTACAGCGCCGTTCACATGGTCTGTAATTGGGGCACTGCCGACAGGTGTAACCCTAAGCGGGAACAAGTTAGAAGCGACACCATCGGCAAGTGGTACGAGCACAGTAACATTAAGGGTAACAGACACAACAGGAGCCTATTCGGAAAAAGAGGTAAAGGTAGAAGTATTAGACAACCTAACAATAACGACAGATCCTGTAGACATAACAAAAGGGATAGTAGGTCAGAAGTATTTAGCAGAGCTAATAATAAGTGGAGGCAAGACACCGTACAAAGTAACGCAGAAGAGTCTAATAGGTGGGCTAATACTAAGTCAGTTAGAAGGCAGGTGGTATCTTAGTGGTGTTCCGAGCCAGAGTGGAGATCAGTCGGTCGAGATAGAGATAGAAGACAATAGGGGAGTAAAGACTCTTTACAAGAAGACCATAACCATCTATGAAGAGCTAACCATAGAAGTAGATCAGCCGAAAGATGGAGGAAAAGATAGCCCCTACAGTGAAACCCTAACGTTAAAGACGAAAGGTGGAAAAGCGCCCTATAGCTATACGGTAACAGGTTTACCGATAGGGATAACATACAACATAACAGGCACACAGCTAACCCTAAGCGGTACACCGGCAGGATCAGGTAGCCATATTATAAAAATAGAAGTAACAGACGCTAACAACTTCAAGAGTAATACAGAAATAACCCTAACAATCCATGAGGAGCTAATCCTTACGCTAAGCAAAGACATAGCGTCAGTACTATACACCAACGATACAATAGAGACGGATGCGATAACAAGAGGAGGTAGTGGCAATTACAGCTACAGCATAATAGGTACATGGCCGATGGGATTAACCATAGAAGAGAAGACGGGTAAAATAACGGGGAAGATAACAGGAGTAGTGGGGACAGCATACACTTTTGACATAAAAGTAACAGACACGAAGACAGGCATAACAAAAACGAAAGCAGTAACAACGGAAATAAAAGAGATAGTGCAGACGGCAACGACAGTCTTTCCGTACGAAGGGATAGTAGGCAGGTCTATAAACATAGAGATAACAGGTACAAACGGCAGTAGTCCATACCTATATCAGATAGTACAGGGCAGCATATCTGGCATAACCATAACCACCCTAAACAACAAAGGGCTGATAAGCGGGGTACCACTTCAGAAGGGGGATTACACACTAAGAGTACGAGTAACAGACAGAGATGGGCACTATAGTGAGAAGGACTATCACTTTACCATCTATGAGGAGCTAAAGATAAACAACAGCAACCTAAAGAATGGTATACAGGGGACAACATACAATGATCAGATAAACATAACAGGCGGTGTAGTAACAGGCTTTAGCAACTATTCGAGCAGTGCGATAGGCTTACCTGAAGGACTAATGATAAACAAGAGCGGTGGGATAAATGGGATACCGAGAGTAGGAGGCAGCTACAACGTAAAGATAAAAGTAGTAGACGGCAAGGGATTTGAAGTGGAGCGGGATCTACTCATTAACATAGAAGAGAAGTTAAAAATAACGACAGAGATAACGGAGCTCTACATAGGAGACATCATAGCTCTTACAGGCGATGGTGGAGTAACACCATATACTTTTAGCATAGAGACGTTGTCAGTTCCCTTTAGCATAACGGGCGGTAATTTAAAAGTAGAGAACACGGCAGAAGAAGGCAAGAGCTACGGCATAAGGATAAAAATAACAGACAGTAGTGGCAGCTACAGTTATAGGGACTACACCATAAAAATAGGGAAGCTAACCATAAGCGAAGCTGTAGGAACTAAGTTTTACGGGATGATTGGGGAACAATATTCTTTAGCTCTTAATGCTTCTGGTGGTATAGGTAATATAAGCTGGACTATAAACTCTGGTTCGTTACCTCCTGGCTTATTACTCAACTCTGCCACTGGAATGGTTTTCGGGGTACCATCAGCGTCAGGTAGTTACACATTTACGGTAAAAGCAGAAGATGCTGCAGGACATATTAAGATTAAATCTTACAATTTAGTTATTTATGAACAACTAATTATTGTCAACACAACTTTAAGTAATTGGACAGTTAACACACCATATAGCGTCTCAATTAGTGCTACTGGAGGTACTGGATCTTATTATTATTCAATGAATTCAACAAATGGTCTTTCTATCAATTCTTCGACAGGTCTTATATCAGGAACACCTATTTTAGCTGGTACCTTTGTATATACTGTAACAGTTACCGATAGTTTAGGTTTTACTACAAATAAAAATTTTACAATAGTCATTAATGAACTGCCTAAGATCTCAAGTCCTGATGTAGTTTATCTATTTGCAGGTTTAACACCTACATTTAGTTTAAGCGTTAATAACGGCACAGCTCCTTTTAATTGGTCTGTTTTAGCTGGAAGTATATCAGGTATTACTATTAATAATGATGGAACTCTCTCTGGTACCCCCCTCTCCGGTGATTATACAGTAACTGTAAAAGTAACAGATAATGCAGCTCAATCTGATACCAAAGGGATAATCTTTAAAGTGATAAATCCTCTTAATATAACCACTGAACCTTCATCTACAAGTTTTAATGGTATAGTCAATATACCCTTTAAGATATTCCTTGATGGTAGCGGTGGAGTTTCTCCTTATAATTGGTCAATAAATGCAAACATACCAGGTCTTTCTTTAACTTCTATGGCAGGAAGAGGAATGTTGTCTGGAGTTCCAACTTCAGTAGGTGATTATCCTGTAAAAATATCACTTATTGACTCAAAGGGGAATAAAAAAGAAACTGAGTTTTTAATAACTATCTATCCCGAACTTAAGATTACAAATAATAATCTTAAAAATGGTGTTTTAGGAGATAGCTACTTAGACCAATTCTTAATCACTGGAGGAAGTGGAAATTATTCTTATGCAATAACTTCAGGCACTTTACATACAGGAGTTTCTCTTAACCCTTCTACTGGGATTATATCTGGTACACCAACTGAAAGCGGAACTAAGGCTTTTAGACTAGCCCTTACGGATGTCACAGCTAATTTAACCATAGAGAAAGATTTTACCTTGTCTGTTTATCAGCGTCCTATTATTACTACAAATCCAAATTTGGGTACTCTCTATAATGGTCAGGTAATAAATATACCCTTGCAATCGAGTTTGGGTTCAACAACGACTTATACATATAGTTTGGTAAGTGGTACCCTTCCTGCTGGTTTAACCTTAGACAGTGGAGGAGCTATAGCAGGCAAGATAAATTCAACTACCGGGACTTTTACTTTTAATCTGAAGGTTAAAGATGGTAACAATATAGAAAGTACTCCTGTGAGCTTTACAGTTAATATTGGTAATATAACCTTAAACACTAGTAACTATAAAAATATCTCAATGGTTAATAGAGATTACTCCTCAAGTTTAATAATAAGTGGTGGTGATCAGCCCTTTGATATAAAGTTAATTCCAAATACCACCTCAGTGCCGCCAGGGATCTCCACGGAAATATCTGGTAATTTTATAAATATAAAAGGCAAGCCGACTCAGGGAGGTATTTATAACTTTAATTTAGTGATAACAGATAGTAAAAACGCTCAAGTTATACAGAATTTACAATTAAATGTCTTAGATGAGTTGGTTTTTGACAAACAGACACTTATTTCGGCTATTGCCGGTCAAGCTTACACTGAGCAAATAACAGTTAGCGGAGGGGATCAATCCAATTTAACTTTTGTCAAGAAATCAGGTATCTTGCCACAGGGGATTACTCTTAACTCAGACGGTACAATTTCAGGTACTACTAATGCCATAGGAAATTTCCTTTTTGTTGTCAGGGTTACCGATGCTCAGGGTTTTATTGCTGAAAAGGAGTATACCCTTTCTGTCTCAGACAAGGTTAAGCTTTCTGTAGAAAAAGATAGTTATTATTTTCAGCCCAATAGAGCGATTACAAGTATTCAGATTAATGCAACTGGTGGCTCTACACCATATCTTTTTAATGTAACTGGACTACCAAGTGGAATTAACTACCAGATTACCGATAAGGGGTTGACTCTTACTGGTACGCCTACTACAAAAGGTAACTATACAGTCTCTGTTACGGTTACTGATAACGGTGGGTCGACCAGTACCAAGACGTTTACAATAACAATTGATGACCTGACAATTGATAGCTCTGGTTTGGTATTAGAGACAGATGTTAATGATGACTATTTTGGGTGGCTAAAGGTAGAAGGTGGTGCTGATGATGCTGTTTATGAATGGACTTTAGAGAATGGTCTGCTACCTGATGGATTGAGTTTAGGTGTAAATACAGGATTAATAACTGGAAAGGCAACCAAAGAAGGGATATTTAGATTTACAGTAAAGGTTACCGATAAAAATACAGGTGTTTATGGTACAACAACTTTGCAGATTAAAGTTGTGGGAGATGTAATATATGCAAAAGAATCAGGTAGTTGGAAATGTTTTATCGCAACAGCTACCTATGGTTCCTATCTTGATCCCCATGTTAAGGTTTTAAGAGATTTTAGAGATAAGTTTTTATTAACTAATAGATTAGGAAAAGAGTTTGTTAAGTTTTACTATAGACACAGTCCGAAGGTAGCAAAAATTATAGCGGAGAATGATATATTAAGATATGTAGTGAGGACTTTGTTGACACCAATAGTTTATATGATTAAGTTTTGCGAGCTTACATTACTGGGATTTTTATTAGTTTTAATTCCTATATCAAGGAAGCTTAAGAAAGGATGTAGGCTATGAGATATGGTGAAGAAGAGATAAGTTCTGCAAAACTAGAGATCTGGGACAACCCAAGCCCTGATAGGGATTATCTTATTGAGATCTCCTTTCCAGAGTTTACCTGTCTCTGTCCTCGTTCAGGATACCCAGATTTTGCTACGATTAAAATTAACTATGTTCCAGATAGGTACATAGTTGAGCTTAAATCTCTGAAACTTTTTTTAAATAAGTATCGTAATGAATATATCTCCCATGAAAAGGTTGTTAACGAAATATATGATAAGCTTAAGGAGGTTTTGACCCCCCGATTTATCGAAGTAGTTGGCGATTTTAATCCACGAGGTAACGTAAAGACCATCATAAAAGTAAGTAGTAAGAAATAAAATAGTTTTTCCAAGTCAACAAATAAGTTTTAAAAATTTAGATCATTGTCAGAAAAAAACAAAAAACAGATAACATAAATTTTTAATTTAAAAATGTCTGTATTTTTTGTTTAAAATTAGTTTTTTTTTTCAAAAAATATGATATAGTTTAAAAAAAATATCGGGGACCATTTATGCTTAAGTATCTGTTGTTATTACTCACCATAACAGTTTTTGGCTGCACCTATTTTACTACTTCTAAACCTATACTAAAACAATCAGAGTTTGAGAAAATGATAGCAGGAAGGTTTGATGCTGATTATGTTGGTACAGATACCTGTTTGTTTAGGTGCCACGAACATGACAAACTTAATGAATACTTTAAGAAAAGCGTACATGCCGAACAGATTGCTAAAGAAACAGCCCTACCTCTGGTTAATTGCGAGACCTGCCATGGCCCAGGAAGTCTTGCTATTGAGAATATAAAAGAGGTAAATGGTAAAAAACAGTGTGATTATGAAACCCTAATTGATCTTAAAAAATTACCTGCTGGAGCAAAAAATCTAACTTGCCTTAAATGTCATACCATATCTTCGACTCCCAGTACTGTCTTTTTTAGAGGATCAGCCCATGATATTAACGATGTAGCTTGTAGTGACTGTCACAGGCTCCATCAGTCACCACTACAAAAAGTTGGTTTTAATGAACAGGCAGATATGTGCCTTAACTGTCATAAGAAGATAAAGATACAATTTAAAGCCCTTTCCCATCATCCTGTTATAGAACGGAAGATGGTCTGTACAGATTGTCATAATCCTCATGGTTCAAACTCAGATAATCTTTTAAAGAAAGACAGCATTAAAGAAGTTTGTATAAGATGTCATCTGGAAAAGGGGGCTTCTAATCCCTTTTCTCATGGTGATGTAATAGAGGATTGTACAAATTGTCATAATCCCCATGGTTCTAACAATGATAATCTCCTTAAATTTAGAGAACCAACGCTATGTTTAAAGTGCCATAAAGGACATCACACAAGTTCTCTTAATGATAGCAGGAAACTCTATAATAGATGTAGTGATTGCCACTCTTCAATTCATGGAAGTACTACTCCAAAAGGGCTTCTTAGGTAGGGGGAAATATGAGAATCTTGATATGTTTTGTAATCATTTCTTTAGCCTTTGTAAGCAACGCCTTTTCCGAAGAACAATCTATTAGAGAAGATTATACCTTTTCTGTAGGATATAACGTTATCTCAAAGGAAAAAAATGCTACCCTTCTATCTGAATATGCTCCTTTATCTTCATCTCCCACATTTTTTTTAGATTTTGCTAACCTCAGTGGACATAATAAATACTCGGCGGAGCTAAATTTTTTAAATAAAGATGATATGTATTTAAATATCAACTATCGTTACAAAGATATTATAAGCTCAGAATTTAAAAAGAACGATTTTTTTCATAACCTCTCCTTTAAAAATTTTGGATATAACTCTGATTATGTTAATTACCAACCTTTTAATAATTATTTTATTGATGTGACAAAAAATAGCTTGTTTTTTAAAATTAAACCAACAACCTTACCTTACCATATAAGAGCTTATATAGAAGAGTCAAATAGTGATGGGAGAAAACAAAAGAGGTTTTATGGCTCTTGGAGACTTGACAGTTTACCTTTGGACAATAAACTATATTCAACTTCCAAACCCTTTGACTTAAGGAACGAGTTTTATCAGTTTTCTGTCGATGGCATCATTGGTGGTATTAACTTTTTGGGGCTTCTTGAGCTTTCAAATTTAAAGGATAAAGATATAGATAACTCCCACGGCGGACAAATAGGCATAACTCCCAGTCTGACGAAGAACTATAATCATATAGCATTGTATAGCAATCAGACAGGACAGATAAGTTATGCCCTTTCTTTTACTCAGAGTAACATAAATAATAATAAGCGAGATGAGTTAAACCAAAAATCTGCTGAGTATAGTTACAATAACTCTTCTGCAATATTTACATACTATCCAGCAAAAGACTTAAAACTCTACTTAAAGATGAGGTATGAAGATAGAGAAGAAAGTAGCCCAGACATCATTAGGTTTTTAAATGTTGATTATTACTCTAAAAATCAGATACCACAGACTACAACAACCTTGATTTATGGTTTGGTCTATAATTTAAGCAAAGAATGGCGTTTTAAGTATGAAGGAAAAAATAAAGAGACCAAGAGGTCTGGAGTAGTTGATAATGAATGGCTTTTAGCTAATACCTTTGCTGTAGAGGGAAAGATAGATAAAACTAAAGTTAAAATTAAAGAAACATTAGAGTACATTGAGAATCCTTACTATAAAGGTACGCCAAAATCTCAGTACAAAACAACTTTGAATCTGAGTAATCCTCTTAATAATAATTCTGGCATAGATTTTGAGTATAATTTTATTGCTAAGAACAATGATGATACAAATTATTATATTCAAGAGGGACTAACAAACTCTTTTATGTTTAATTACTATTATAATTTTGATGAAAACTTAGATTTAAGCTGTTTTTTAGGATATGATAAAGATAGATATAAGTTTGATATAAATATTTTTGGTGGAGGCAACATACCAAACACACCCTATAAATCAACAAGAGTGTATGGAGATATATCTATAAACAAACTTTTTAATAAGAAATATAGCTTCAGGGGAGATGTTTTTTATCAAAGGGTATATGGCAATTATTACCCAGATACTAATTATCTCATAAACGATATAACATCCACTGATTACTATCAGTACGGCATAAATATAGGCAATGGTATAAAAATTAATGATAGCCAGCTCATAAAATTAGATTTAAGCTATTCAAAGCATATTGAGAAGAGCGATGATGACTTAAGTGGTAGTATAAAAAAGATATATATAGCATGGGAAAAAAGATGGTAAAGAGATTATCAATAATAATATTGTTTTTTCTTTTAGTTCCTTGTTACTCATTGGGCTCTAAAGATAAGATTATAGCAGTTATATTAGCTACTAATCTTAATCGTTATAAAATTGCTTCTGAACAGTTTGAAAAGACCTTTAGAACATTAAATAAAGGAATGGAAGTGCAGTTTTTACTATCCACGCCAAATCCAGACCCTTCATCTTGGGCAAATGCGATTAAAAGGGCTGAAGGTCATGATGTAGATATAATAATAGCCTTTGGTGCTCCCTTAGTAAGTGCGGCTATAAAAGAAAATATCTCTTCCCCAATAATTTTTGCAGATGTTTTTGAGAGAGAACTTATTGAAAAAACAAAAAATATTAAAATGGGTGGTCTATACAACAATATCCCATTAGGGACATTGGTAAAACATATGAGTACTATGAAGAAGTTAGATGTTTTATATGTTTACTACAACCCACTTGAGCCAGAGAGCGAGAGACAGGCTAAAAAGTTAGGAGAGATTTGTCAGGTACAGGGTGCAAAATGTGAGCCTATAGAAGTTAAAAGTGTTGCCAAAATAGTTGGGGAAAAATTAGACCCAGATTCAGCAATATTTTTAACAAGCTCAGTATTGTTGGAAACGGGAGTTTCAAGAATAATTGCCTTTGCTAACAACCATAATGTACCAGTTATTGGTCTAACTGATACTGTGACCGATAAGGGAGGCCTCTTTTCCATTGCAATAAATCCACAAGAACAGGGAGATATGCTTGCTAGATATGCTACGGACTTTTTAAAGACAGGTAAGATGCCAGAAAATAGACAGGTTACGAAGGTGGACTTTATTATAAACCTTGAAGCAGCTAAAAAATTAAACATTACCGTCCCATTTCAGGTTTTAAATAGCGCCACTAAGGTTATAAAATGACGGTAGAGAAAAGTCTCAAAAAAACACTTCTTAGATTAATTCTCTTAACTATTGCTTTATCAACTCTTGTCTCATCCTTTTTTATTACTATAAATTTTTATCTTGATTACAAAAAAAGTGTAATTTTAAGTGCTAAAAAGATTATTGAAAAAATAGCTGACGACGTAAATAAAGTTGTATCACTTGGATTGACATTGGAAGATGTGCCAGGATTAGAAAATGATATTAAAGAAAAGGTAAACACAGAAAAGACACTAAACTATATAATGATTTTGGATAAAGACAATATAGTTCATATCTCTAATTTTGATACTTTAAAAAATAAAAAACTTGTCTTAAAAGACGAAGAAAAAACTATAATCAATAGCCTATCATCAATAAACATAATTTCTACAGTTTTAGATAGTGAGAAAAAACCTGTTTATTATATATATGCTGGGTTAAAAAGTAGTGTCTTACAACAGAAGATTTATAGCACCTTGCTCCTCTTTCTAATAACATCAATCATTGCTATTGGTCTATCCTTTGCCATATCTAAAAAAATTCTTGATACAAGGGTTTTTGACCCTCTAATATCTCTTAAGGAAGGAACCAGTAAGGTATCGGAAGGTGATTTAAATGTTACTTTGAAAACAACCTTTGAAGATGAGGTGGGACTCGTAACAAAAAACTTTTCTTTAATGGTTGCAAATTTAAAAGAGATTATTCAGAGCATTAAGATTGGTATATATCAGTTGTCTTTGATTAATGATACCGCAGAGGAGTTGAGCCACAAAGTAAAAGATGGCTCTGAGAGGCAGTTGGTTGGTTCTTCTAAGATTAATGCTGCCTTTTCCAATATAGAAGAAAGGATAACATCTTTAAAGGAGCGAGTTGAATCGTTGAACGATTTTATTGAGTTAATGTCGTCCACCTTCCTTGAGATATCCTCTTCTTCAGAAGAGATTTTTAAGACTATGGAAGAACTAATGAAAAGTGTAGAAAGAATTGATGAAACCTACAAAAACTTAAACAATATTAATGTAAAGTTAGATGAGTCTGCTGACAGGTTGTCAACAGAGATAGAAAGTATTTTATCTTTTGTTAATCAGATAGATGCATCTCTTAAAATAACTCTTCAAAACGTAACAAATACAGCAAGCTTAAGCGATAGAATGAACAATCTTGCAAGCTATAGTCAGAAGACTATTCAAGAGAATATGAAGAGTGTTGGTCGTATGGCAAGCGTATCAGAAGAATCAAGGGCCTCCTTTTTGATACTTAAATCTAACATTGAAAAAATTTCTAATATACTTAATGTGATAGAAGAAATAACAGAACAGACCAATATGCTTGCCTTAAATGCTGCTATAATCGCAGCTCAGACGGAAGATAGTGGTGGTAAGGCATTTTCTGTTGTTGCTGAGGAGATTAAAGGGCTTTCAAAGAGGACGCAGTCTTCTACAAAAGAGATAGCAGATCTCATCGAATCAATAGTAGAGCAGACAGAAAAAGTATTTGATAAGTTAAACGATAATGCGAAAGAAGGAGAGATTGCTACAAAAAAGGCTAAGGAAGTAGAGGAAAACATTAGTGAGATAATAAGTATTGTAGAAAAAGTTACCTTAAGTGTCAAAGAGGTTTTAAAATCAGCTAATGAGCAAGCAGTTGGTAGCAAAACCCTTAGCAAAGAGGTGGAAGACTTAAGAAAAGTTGCCGACATCTTAATTACTGTTAAGGAAGAAGGAAATAGAGTTGGAAGGCTTTTAGGTGAGCTTGTTGAGTTTATATCAAAAATAGTAAATAAAGTTGGTAGCTCTGTGAAGGAACAGAATGATTCAATAGGTAATGTTAAAAAATCAGTCATAGACTTAAGTAGTTTCTCAAGACAGCTATCGGATTATATAAATAAAGAGAAAGAAGAGATATCACAAACAAAGCCCTTAATAGCGGAGATAGAGAGGCTTGCAGATGACAATGATAAACAAGCCAAAAACTTAGAGGAGAAGCTTATAGAGCTAAAAAAATTGGGAGATAAATTTAATAATATTATTCGGAAATTTATCGTATGAATAGATTTATTTTATTGCTCTCAGTGGTCTTTTTACCCTATATAGCCTTTGCCTATGAAGCCAAGGTTATTAAAACAATGGGTACCGTATCAATCATTCCCTATAGTAAATCAGAGCTTAAGGCTAAAGAAGGAATGGAGCTTTATGAAAAAGACACGATAAAAACAGGAGACAATGGATGGATAGCCATAGAGCTTTCCGATAAATCCACAATAAACATAGGAAATAAGAGCTTAATAACTATTTATAAGAATAAACAAGATATAGTAATACAGATAGACAAGGGAAAGATAAATGCCAAGGTAAGTAAGGTTAAAGATAGAGAGGTAAGTTTTAAGACCAATACAGCAGTAGCTGGCATAAGGGGAACGGAGTTTATGCTCTATCATGAAAACAACGCCAATATATTTTTTGGTAAAGAGGGAATGGTGGAGGTAAAAGGCAAGAAGGAAGGCTCAGAGTTAATAAAAAAGGATGAGATGACAGAAACGACAAGGGGATTAAAACCTCTTCCCTCACAAAAGGTTGAGCCCAATACTCCTCTTTTTGATGCTTACAAAATACTTCAATCTCTTACCGACGAATCGGAAAAAAAGGATTTTTACTCTGCCGAGAGGTTTGGTGAGATTATAGGTAGATGGAACATAAATTATAGTAGGTATCTTGTAGATATAAAGGATTTTGATAACGCACTTCATAGCCTCCAGTTTGCTCTTGATATTACTTCAAGTCCTGAGATAAGAGCTGATGCAAGGCTACAGAGAGGAAATATTTTTTCTATGTTTTTATACTCCTATGAAGAGGCTTTAGCAGAGTATTTATTAAACCTTGAAGAGTATCCAAAACTTCCTCAGGCTGAAATATCTCTTTACAACGTAGCTCTATTGCTCGATGAGCTTGGTTATAAAGAGAGGGCGAAAGAAAGGCTAAAAGAGTACAAAGAGAGATATCCTAAGGGTAGATACATAAATAATGTAAATAGGATGTTAGAAGAATAACCTAAAAATCTTTAATCTATTATATCCTCTCACCATATCTTCATCAGAAAGATTGTAATTCCATTGAAGATGTCAGAAAAACTTGTTAAAATTCAGGTATGGAAAAAACAGATTTTCTCGTTATAGGAAGTGGAATAGCAGGCCTTTTTTTTGCTATCAAGGCATCCCAAATTGGTGATGTATTAATTGTTACAAAAAAAGATAAAAGTGAGTCAAATACAAACTATGCTCAAGGCGGTATTGCCTGTGTTTTTGATAAAGAAGATAAGTTTGAATATCACATAGAAGACACCTTAAAGGCTGGCGCTGGCTTATGCAATAAAGATGTTGTTGAGATGGTTGTTAGAGAGGCACCAAAAAGGATTAATGAGCTTATTAGTTTAGGAACAAAGTTCACTGAATCAAAAGAATCTCCAAATAACTATGAGTTAGGAAAAGAAGGGGGACATTCAAGAAGAAGAATCCTTCATGCCGGTGATTATACAGGAAGAGAGATTGAAAGAACTCTCCTTGAAAAGATCAAAAATATTAGCAATGTAAAGATCTATGAAGATCATATAACTATAGATCTGCTTATTGAGTCTAAGCTTCTAAAGATGCCCTTACAAGAAGATAGATGTTTTGGAGCTTATATTCTCGACGAAAAGAGCGGTATTGTTAAAACAATTATTGCCAAATATGTAATTTTAGCCACTGGTGGAGGTGGTCAAGTTTATTTACATACGACTAACCCCAAGATAGCAACAGGTGATGGTGTTGCAATGGCCTATAGGGCAGGTGCAAAAATTGCCAACATGGAGTTTTTTCAGTTTCATCCAACTGCTTTATATGAGATAAATGGTGAACAATCCTTTTTGATATCTGAAGCAGTAAGAGGAGAGGGAGGTATTTTAAGGCTTCACGATGGGACGCCCTTTATGGAAAAATATCATCCTTTGAAAGATTTGGCACCAAGAGATATAGTTGCAAGAGCTATAGACTCGGAGATGAAGAAATATGGTCTAAAATATGTTTATCTTGATATTACTCATCTATCGGCAGACTTTATAAAAGAGAGATTTCCGCAGATTTATCAAGGATGTTTAAAGAAAGGCATAGATATAACTAATGATTATATTCCTGTTGTTCCGTCAGCCCATTATATGTGTGGTGGTGTATTAACCGATAAATATGGAGAAAGCTCCTTGAAAAACTTATATGCTATAGGAGAAACTGCTTGTACAGGACTACATGGTGCCAATAGACTTGCTAGTAACTCACTTCTTGAAGCAATTGTCTTTGCCCATAACGCCTTTTTAAAGACATCTACAAACTTTAGTCTTGTTAAAGATATAAGGATAGATTTGGTGTCTGAATGGAAATACTATGGGACTATTGACCCTGAAGAAATGGTAGTTATCTATCATAATTGGGATGAGATTAAACGACTTATGTGGAACTATGTAGGTATAGTAAGGACTGATAAACGTTTAGAGAGGGCGAAAAGAAGAGTAGATATACTTAAAGATGAGATAAGGGAGTATTATCACAACTTTAGACTCATCTCTCCTCTAATAGAGCTTAGAAATCTTACTACTCTTGCCGATCTGATTATATCATCGGCCCTATTGAGAAAAGAATCAAGGGGGCTAAATTATAATCTTGATTATCCGTACGTTGATGAACAATATCGTAAGGACACGGTAATTTATAGAAAACCAGGAGGATATCTGTAATGAAAGATCCAATGGAAGAAATAATAAAACTTAGAGAAGAGATTGATAAGATAGATAGTATGATGTTAAAACTTCTCAATGAACGTTCTAGCTTAGCCCTAAAAATTGGTGAGATAAAAAAAATATTTAAGATTCCTGTCTATGATCCAGAGAGAGAGAAGCAGATAGTAGAGCGGCTCATTAATGAAAATAAGGGACCTCTTGATAAACAAGCGATTGTCAGGCTTTTTGAAAGAATAATTGATGAGGCTAGAAGTCTTGAAAGATCTAAGGCAAAGGAGGTTTAATATGTTAATAATAATGGAAGAGAACGCTACATACGAAAATATAGAACAAATTAAGAAATATTTAATCGAAAAAAATTTTGATTTTCATCAATCAACAGGACTAAAACATGTTATAATAGGAGTAATAGGAGAGGTGCTTGAGTTGAGTACAGAAGAGATAGAGAAGATGCCGGGTGTTCAACAAGTTGTTAGAATTACAGGTTACAAAAAAAGGGGGTGATTAAATGGTTGCAAAAGCTAAGTATATGTTAAGACCAGTTACCCATTGTAAAGAGGGTTGCTGACCCTGTTGGGGTCATAAGATTGTCTAAAAAGAAAGGGTGGCTATCCACCCTTTCAATTTTAAATCCCCATGAATGTTAAGCACATTATTGATAATCTAATTTTTAGGTTTGCAGTTCTTAAACCCTTACTTTCAAATATTTTGTCTGCAGAGATTAAAGACAAAAACTTAACCTTTATCTATCCAGATTTTATGAAATCCTTTGAAGATATAGATGAGATGAATGAACAGATAGCAAATTATCTATGGGAAAAAGATCACATTAATTTAGAATGTCTTTTTAAAAATTTTTCTATGCCCCACTTACCACATCCAGCTTCTTCATCAAAACACAACAATAAGCTCTTTCTTATAAAGCTTTACAATAACAATCTTTTCTATAGTATTATTGATAAAAGAAAGCTCTATGATTTTTTTGCCAGCGGAAAAAAAGAATGCCCCTTTGTTGTTCATGTTATAAAGGTAAGAAATAGGATAAAAATTTTTGATTTAATAGAGGAGGTCTTAATAGAGACAGTTCCAATATTAAGGGAAGAATATAAATACTTACACCCGTTGATAGTTATAGAAAAGAAAGAATTTTTCTTTTATTTTGAGACACTCTTTGAGAATATCTTTAAGAATATGGAGGCAAACAAAAAGATATACGATTTAAGACGTTTTGTAGGCTCTCCTTGTTATAGCATAATTGATTACTTTAATTTTTTTGAGGTCGATGATGATTAAGATTTTGGGAATATCTGGGAGTCCAAGAAAGGCAAATACAGAGCTTGCTGTTTCAATTGCCCTTGATGCTGCAAAGGAGCTATTACCAGAGGGCATAGAGACAGAGCTTATATCATTAGCAGAGAAAAAGATAAATCCCTGTGATGGTTGTTACCAGTGCTATGGTTTTCATAAAGGCGCAACTTGGGAAAATATTTGTTATCTTCATAATGATGATGTGGCTGAAGTATATAAGAAAATAGTCTCTGCTCATGGGATAATTATTGGTAGCCCTTCCTACGCTTTTGATATTTCTGCAAAGCTTAAAGCTCTCTTTGAGAGAGGAGCGCCTTTCTGCCATTACTCATCATCAAGATTAAGTGGCGCCTTGAGCCACAAGGTGATTGGCGGGATAATAGTTGCCTTTGAAAGAAGGGGTGGACAGGAATCAGCTTTATCGTCAATTCATCGTTGGGCTTTAGCCATTGGTAGTAGTTTTGTAGTAGGAGCAAGACCCTATCCTTCAGACCCGCCACCTCAGGCATCTTTTTTAGGAGGGCTTGTTGATAACTGTGATTCAAAAACCCCCCTTAGTAAGGATGGTATTATGCCAGAAACTTCAAGGATAAGACCACCTTTAAGTGGGATTCTCAATATAAGGTCTTTGAGAAATTTAGGTAAAACAGTTGCAGAAGGTGCGATGATTGTTAAAAAGGGGATGGAGGTACTTAAAAAAGAGGGATTTAATTTCCCACCATTACCAATTGTAAACTTTCCTAAAGAGATAATTAAGGAAAACTCTTATTTTGATAAAGTTAGAAAGGGATTAGAAAAACCACCAGAATATCAAGTGTTTCCAAACTGACAGCTCTCTTTTATAGGACAGCTATCGCAGAACGGCTTTTTTCTGCAATTTTCCTTACCAAGCCTAACAATTAAGGCGTGATACTCATTGTATAATTGCACATCTCTAGGAAGATGTTCGTGAAAGAGCTTTTGAAAACAGTCATAACTTGCCTTTTCTTCTAATATGCCTAATCTATCAAAGATTTTTTTTGTATAGGCATCCACTACAAAGTAGGGCTTATTGAAGGCATAGAGCAATATACTGTCAGTAGTCTCTTTCCCAATACCATTAATCTTAAGTAGTTCAGACCTTAAATCTTCTTTGCCTTTAATCTTTTCAAAATCAAAATTATTTTTTTCAAGATAGGATATAAAATTTTTTAGCCTCTTTGCCTTTACATTAAAAAAACCAGCAGGTTTAATTATAAGGGCAAGCTTTTTCTCCTCAATTAGAGCTAATTTTTCGGGTATAAGTAGCTCGAGCTCTTTGAGATTTTTTATAGCCTTCTCAACATTTTTCCAAGAAGTGTTCTGTGTTAAGATTGCTCCAACTATTATCTCGAAGGCTGTATCACCAGGCCACCAGTATTGAGGACCAAAAGTGTTTAATAGCCTTTTAAAGATATCAAGAAGCAGATTTGTCATTTATTGATTTTCTGACGTCTGTGAGGTTTTGAAGCTCCTTTTCGATTACCTTAAGGATTCTGTCAAGATCAACAACAGTATTATATATATCTTTGTTTATGGGTCTTAACTCAAGAATATTTTTTGTCATATCATCAAAGCTACCTCTAAACTTAAATATCTGATCCTTAAAAAATCTACTCATATCACTAACCTCAACAACTAATTTGCCAAGTTGCTTACTTGTTCTTGCCTGTTCTGATGTACTGTTCTTTACAAAATTGGCTATATCTTTCACTTTCTCTGTAGCAATTATAATCTGTTCTGCCCCTTTCCTTTGTTCCATCATAGCTCTTGAAAAATCAGAAACCATCATATTTATGTTTTCCATAGATTTGGCTATATGAGTAATGCCCTTAGATTGTTCTACATTGGCTTTAGCTATGTCTTTGAAAAGCTCGTCAGCATTTTCTATAGAACTTAAAATCTTCTTAAATATCTCACCAGTCTGAACGGTAAGCTCAACTCCATCTTGTATGGCCTTAGTGCTTTCATTTATAGCGGTACTTGCCTTATCGCTTTTTGTGAGAATAGCTTGGATGATGCTAGTTATTTCTTTAGTGGAAACACCAGTTCTTTCAGCAAGCTCTTTTATCTCTTCTGCTACAACACCAAAGGCTTTGCCCTGTTCGCCTGACTGAGAGGCTATAATTGCAGCATTAAGAGCTAGTAATGCAGTCTCTTCAGAAATTTCTTCAATAACCTTAAGAATCTTTCCGATGGACTTTATATCTCTAGATAACTCATTAAGTGCTTGATAGGAATAACTGTTTGATTCTTTAATCTTTTTCATACTCTCTTCTGTAGCTGCGATAGCTTCTTTACCAATTTGGGCATCTTTCTCCATCTGTTCAGTGAATTTTGCTGATTCTATAGCCCTTGCCTCCACTTCTTTAACGGATGCCTCCATCTCAAGCATTGCTGAGTTTGTATCTTCGGTGATCTTCTTTAAATTATCTAAGCTTTGACTAAGTTGTTTAGAAATGGCGATAAGCTCGAAGATAGCAGTAGATGTATCATCAACGTAGCTAAAAAGCTTCGAGACATTCTCACTAACCTCTTCAATACTTGCTCCCAACTCAAGGGTAGATGAGGAGCTCTCCTCAGAGGAGGCACTTAAAATCTCAATCTTTTCAGTAAAACTTCTCAAATTAATGTTTATTTGTTCAATCTTCTCCGCTATTGTGGTAACTATCTGATTTTCTTTTTCATTTAACTCGGATAATCTAATCTGTCTTTGAAAGACACTGGCCGAGTGGTCTCTAAGTTTTTTATCTATCTCTTTTAACCTTTTAATGTTGATTAAGATTGGTTCAATGGCTGTTTTTAGAGGATTATCATCGCTAATTAAGCCTTGCATAATCTTTTCTTTTTCTTTCTCAAAATTATATTGTCTTTTTAACTCTTCTTCTTTGGTGATATAATGAAAAAAGAATCCCATAATAAATATTGCTAACCCAAAATGGATGAAATTCCTTATTATAACATTGAAGCTAAAGCCTTCGAGAAGCGAGGTAATAATAGTAAGCGCTATTGAGAGCAATAAGTAAAAAATATATCTCTTCTTCATAGATATTTATAGTATAAATTAACTAATAAAAAAAATTTTTACAATAAAAAAATTTGATTTTTACAAGTTCTGATGCATATGATTGGTCCTTTGAGTTGTAAAAAACTAATGGTTCGTATAATTTTTAATGGGCCAATTAACTAAAGGAGACAAATGAGTGGTCCAGAAGATCTAAAAAAGTTTTTAGAGGAGATACTTTTGATTGAGATTGATAATCTCGAGGTATATGAGAGTGCTTTTACCCATTCTTCCTACAATGCTAACAACAACTATCAAAGGCTTGAGTTTTTAGGTGATGCTGTATTAAATCAGATTATCTCAGAGTATCTTTTTAAAAAATATCCCCACGAAAAGGAAGGTTTTTTAACAAAGGAAAGAGCAACCTATGTAAGAAAAGAGGTTTTGGGGATGATAGCCCATGAGCTAAAACTCAAGGAGCTATTAAAACTTGGAAGAGGTGAGGAGTTGGATGGAGGCAGAGATAAAATCTCGATTTTATCTGATTTGTTTGAAGCCTTTATCGGTGCTCTCTATCTTGATAAGGGATTTTTATATACAAAGGATTGGGTTTTAATAAACATATATATTTTTGAGAAATTTAGGAATTTTGTTGAAGACTACAAATCGCTCCTCCAGGAAAAACTCCAAAAAAAGGGGCTTTTACCCACTTACCTATTAGCAAAAGAAGAAGGAGAGAGCCACAAAAAAATATATACTGTTGAGATTTTTATTGATGGAGAGTTTGTGTCAAAAGGTGATGGTAAAAATAAAAAGTTAGCCGAACAAATGGCAGCCTGCGAGGCATTAAAAAAGATGTTCCCTGATGAAAAAGTTTAATATAATTCCTTACTTCATTACTATGGAAGGATGCAAAGAAAGATGCATCTATTGTAATCAGAACACCTACAAAGGATATGGGGAGAAAGGAGTAAGTCTATATGACTTTGTATTAAAAGAGAGAGAAAAATTTAAGAATAAGAAAGATTTAGAGTTGGCTTTCTATGGAGGAACTTTTTTCAACTTATCAACTGAAAAACTTATATCTTTTAAAAAGGAGATATTGGCATTAAAAGAAAAAGGAGTTATAAAGTCAGCTCGTGCATCAACAACCCCTGATAGCATAAATATCGATCTTCTTAAAATTTTTGAAGGAGTTCTTGATAGAGTTGAGATAGGTCTTCAGTCTCTTGATGACTTTGTCTTAAAAATCATAAGACGAAACTATAAAAAAAAGGATATATTTCTTGCCACAAAGCTTTTGAAAAAGTTTGGATACGAGATAGGTTTTCAAATTATGGTTGGTCTTCCTTATGAAAGCAGGGCTTCTTTTATAAATAATATTAACGAGGCACTTTCTCTTACGCCTGATTTCGTCAGACTCTATCCACTCTTTGTCTTAAAAGATACTCCTTTAAGTTCATACTATAAGCTTAAAATATTTCAAGTAATCTCATTAGAGGAACTCATTTGTAGATGTAGCTATGCTGTCTCAAGGTTTGAATCTTCTGGTATAAAGGTAATCAAGATAGGCCTAAATGAGTTTTTAGATAATAATAAGCTTGATTTTGTTCATAATCACAATGATTTAAGAGGTCTTATAATGACCAACATCTTTAAAAATACAATTATCAATTTTATCCTTGAAAATAAGAATTTGAGGGAAATTAGTATTTTCTGCAACAGCAGTGACCTACATTATGCTATTGGGGTTAATAGACAAAACGTTAGGGTCTTTCAAGATAAAGGTATTAATCTTAAGATCAGAACTGGCGAGGTTAGAAAAGGTCATCTACTTATTAATGGCAAAGAAATCAATGTTTTTAAATCCTACAGACCTTAGAGATAGCAAGGCATTTTTCTTGTCTCTTGCCTCATATAAAACCATAAAGCCCATAGATATCTCCTATTTTTCTTTCCGATACCATCTTAATTTATGTTAAAATAACCTTTTATGAATAAGAATAAAGGTATAGTGCTTAAGACTTTATTAATAGGAATACTTGCCTTCTGGATTTTCCTAATTGGGGCAATCTTCTACTTTATGAGGGATCTACCCAATGTCTCAGAGCTTAAGCAGTATAAACCAAATATAATATCACGCGTCTATTCTCAAGAGGGAGAACTTATTGGGGAATACTATACCGAAAGAAGAATAGGTGTGCCCATAAGTAAGGTCCCACCTCTTTTAATAAAGGCTTTTCTTGCTGCAGAAGATGCAAGATTTTTTGAACATCATGGCATGGACATTAGAGGAATTTTAAGGGCTATTGTGAAAAACATCTTGGCCGGTGGTTATGTACAGGGGGGGTCTACAATTACTCAGCAATTAGCCCGTTCTCTCTTTCTTACAAAAGAAAAGACCTTAGGCAGAAAAGCAAAGGAGCTTATCTTAGCTTATATCCTTGATAGTAAATTTTCTAAAGAGGAGATACTCCAGCTTTACCTAAATCATATCTATCTAGGTAACGGTGCCTATGGTATAGAAATGGCATCTCAAGACTATTTCAATAAATCCATTAACCAACTAACATTGGCTGAGTGTGCTCTACTTGCAGGACTTCCGAAGGCACCATCATTATATAACCCCTTTAAAAGCCCAGGAAGAGCAAGAGCGAGAAGAAGCTACGTCTTAAATCGTATGTTAGAACTGGGATTTATTACAGAAGAAGAGCATAAAAAGGCAGAACTAACTCCTCTCCCAAGAGAAAATAAAAGGTTAAAGAACTTACAATACAATAGTCATCTTACAGAGTATATTAGACAGAAGCTTATAGAGAAATATGGGGAAGAAAAGGTTTTAAAAGGTGGACTTACTATATTTACATCAATTAACGCAGGTTTTCAGAGAAGAGCCTATGAGGCTATAGACAGAGGATTAAGGGAGCTCGATAAAAGACAAGGTTTTAGGGGGCCCATAGAAAAATTGGCAGAAGATAAGGTAGAAAGTTTTACTAAATCAGGCTATAGGTACCCTGAGGATGTAGAAGTTAATAGCTATAGTAAAGGTGTTGTTGTAGAGCTTGATATAAAGAAAAAGAGATATCTATTAAAAGTTGGTATCTTTGATGCCTATCTTCCTTTCTCTAATCTTATGTGGGCTGCTACAGCAAAAACTCCTCCTGACAAACTTTTAAATGTTGGCGATGTGGTAAATGTCAAAATTTTATCTTTCGCTAAAAATGAGATGGTGGTCTCTTTAGAACAGGACCCTGTGGTAGAAGGTGCACTGCTAAGTATTGACCCAAACACAGGTTTTATAAAGGCAATGATTGGAGGACATAACTTTATAAAAAGCCAGTTCAATAGAGCCGTTCAGGCTAAAAGACAGCCAGGTTCAGCCTTTAAACCCTTTGTTTTTGGGGCAGCTCTGGAAAAAGGCTATACACCTGTTTCAATTATAAAAGATGAGCCCATATCTTATGATATAGGCATTAAAGAGTGGAAACCTAAAAATTTCGATGGTAAATTTTATGGACCTACAACTTTAAGACATGCCCTTGCGAAATCAAGAAATATAGTTACTATAAAGCTTCTTGAGTCTCTTGGCACGCAAAATGTAATAGATTTTGCAAGAAGGGCTGGGATTGAAGGTCAGCTGGAGAGTAATTTGGCTTTAGCCTTAGGTGCAAGCTCAGTAACCTTATATGAGATGGTAAGATCATTTACAACCTTTGCCTCAATGGGTAAAAAATTTGAACCACAGGTAATTCTTAAAGTGGTAGACAGTGCGGGCAATGTTTTAGAAGAAAATGAGCCAAAAAGTGAAGAAGTAATTAATCCAGCTGTATGTTATGTATTAACAAGTATGTTAAAAAGTGTTATTGAGTCTGGAACGGCGACGCGAGCAAAAGTATTAGGCAGACCAATTGCTGGCAAAACTGGGACTACAAATGATTATGTGGATGCATGGTTTATCGGTTATTCTCCTAACCTTGCTACAGGGGTTTGGGTGGGCTTTGATCAGATAAAATCTTTAGGAGACAAAGAAACTGGTGCAAGAGCTGCCTTACCAATCTGGATTGATTACAGTCTCTACGCTGAAAATACTTATCCTCCCTCAGATTTTATTATTCCAGAGGGTGTGTCAATAGTTAAGGTTGATTTACAGACAGGGTTGAATGTTTCCGAGTACTCAAAGGGTTATAGATATGAGTATTTTATACAAGGTACAGAACCAAAAGAGGCATTTGATCCAAATATCCATCTCAAAAAGGAAGAGTATCTATATCTCGACAAAGATGGTGAAGAAAACAAAGTAGAGCAAGGCTGGTAGATTTGATAGAAGATAGTTATGGAAGAGTAATAGACTATTTAAGGATATCAGTTACAGATAGGTGCAATCTAAGGTGCGTCTACTGTATGCCTGAAGGTGGTATTAGCTTATTTCCCCATAGTGAAATTTTAAGTTACGAGGAAATTATATATTTAACTAAAATACTATCAGAATTGGGGATAAGAAAGATAAGAATTACTGGTGGTGAGCCCCTTATACGAAAGAACATATCCTATCTCATTGAAAAGATACATAGAATTGAAAAAGTAGAAGACATAGCTTTAACGACAAATGGTATATTACTTCCCAAAATGGCCTTTGAATTAAAGGAGGCAGGGCTAAAAAGGGTTAATATAAGCTTAGATACCCTTAAGGAAGAAAAATTTTCTTTGATAACAAGAAAAAATGATTTTAAAAGGGTAATATCAGCAATCAATAAATCTATAGAGGTAGGTTTTAACCCCATAAAACTTAATGTTGTAGTGATAAAGGGGGTTAATGATGATGAGATATTAGACTTTGTTAAGTTTGTAGAAGACAAAGATATATCTGTGAGATTTATTGAGTTTATGCCCTGGGGAAGATTAGAAAAGTGGTCAAAGGAGAGAGTAATTTCAACAAAGGAGATAATTAATATAATAGAGAAAGAGTTTGGTCAGCTCATACCGATTTCTAAGAAGGATAGCGGACCTGCTGTAAATTATAAATTAATGAGTATTAAAGGCATCATAGGTTTTATCAATCCAATTACATCTCACTTCTGTTCCCTTTGCAATAGAATAAGACTTACAGCCGATGGAAAGATAAGACTATGTCTCTTCTCAGAAAAAGAGGTGGATGTAAAAAAACTTATGAGGGATGGCATAAAAGAAAAGGAGCTTAAAGAGATACTCGTTAAGGCGGTTCTAATAAAGCCGAAAGAGATAGATATAGATGACCATTTAGAAAAACATAAGAGAGAGATGAGCCAGATAGGTGGTTAGTTGTAAAAGAGAGAAATTATTCTTAAAAAAAACTAACTAAATCCTTCTTATATCTTAGATCTTATTTTTAGAAATCCATCCTAAGTGAAAGGTGATTTAAAATTGCAGTTTTTATATCTATGTGTTATCCTTAAATACTAATGTCTTTTTGGGTTTTTCATTTTTTTAAGTACTTTTTTGAGAGTAAGTTTTTAGGCAGAAAAAAACCACTTTTGGGGGGCTTTAAGATAACCCATAAATGTAATCTTAAGTGCTATCACTGTCCTTTTTGGTCAAGAGAAGAAGGCGAGCTTACCTTTGATAAGGTATTAGAAATTTTAAAGAAGATGAGAGATATGGGCGTTAGGATTATGATTTTTGAAGGTGGAGAACCTCTATTGTGGAGAGACGGAGATAAAGATATTAGAGATGTTGTTAGTTGTGCAAGAAGATTTTTTTTCACTGTCGGTTTAACAACAAATGGCACCTTACCTCTAATAGATATCCCCTCTGATGTATTATGGGTTAGCTTCGATGGGATGAGAGATTCTTATAAAAAGATACGTGGAGATATTTTTGATAGGGTAGTTAAAAATATTAAAGAGTCAAACCATAAAAACTTATATGCCAATATCACTATTAATAGATTAAATGAGATAGAGCTTGAAGAGATGACAAGGTTCTTATCAAAGATAGTTAAAGGTATAACTATTCAGTTTCACTATCCCTACGGAGCAGAAGAAGACAAAGAGCTTTTTATACCTCTAAATGAGCGAGGCAAGATACTTGACAGATTAATTAAGTTGAAGAGAGAAGGTTATCCCATTATGGATACTTATAAAGCTCTTGAGGCAATGAAGGATAATAGCTGGAGATGTCACGACTGGATGATAGCTAATGCTAATCCTGATGGGACTATTACTAAGGGTTGTTATATAAAGGATAGAGGCGAGATAAATTGTAAGTACTGTGGTTTTGCTGCCCATACGGAGCTAAGCCTTGCTTATGATTTTTATTTACCTGCTATTAACATGGGTAGAAAAATCTTTAAATATAGGTTACTTTCATAGATGGATAAAAAACTTGTCAGAAATTTTTCAATTATAGCCCATATAGATCATGGCAAATCAACTCTCGCGGATAGATTACTCGAGTTTACAGGTGCATTAACAGAGAGGGAGATGCAAGATCAGTTTTTAGATAAGATGGATCTGGAGAGAGAGAGGGGTATTACAATAAAGGCACAAACAGTGCGATTAAATTATAAAGCTAATGATGGTATTAATTATGTTTTAAATCTTATAGACACACCAGGACATGTTGATTTTAGTTATGAAGTTTCAAGAAGTCTATCAGCCTGTGAGGGTGCTATTCTAGTTGTTGATGCAACTCAAGGTGTTGAGGCACAGACATTAGCAAATGTATATTTAGCTCTGGAGAATAATTTAGAGATAATCCCAGTTATCAATAAGATAGACCTTCCTTCTGCAGAACCAGAAAGGGTAAAGAGTGAGATTGAAGAGATAATAGGTCTTTCTGCACAAGATGCCTTACTCATAAGCGCTAAAGAAGGCATAGGCATAAAAGAGCTCCTTGAAGAGATAGTAAAAAAGATACCTCCTCCATCTGGAGCTTCGGATGCACCTCTTAAGGCCCTTATTTTTGATAGCTGGTATGATTCCTATCAGGGTGTTGTTACTTTAATTAGGGTTATTGATGGAAATATTAAAAAAGGCATGAAAATACTATTTATGGCTACAAATAAAGTTTTTGAAGTGGACAAATTGGGGGTCTTCTCACCCTTTCCTGTGGAAGTAAATGAGCTTACTGTAGGTGAGGTTGGCTTTTTAATTACAGGGATGAAGGACATAAAAGATTGTAGAGTTGGTGATACAATTACAGGTACAGATCTCAAGACTACCACCCCCTTTCCAGGCTTTAAGATTATGAAGCCTATGGTTTTTTGTGGGCTCTACCCAACAGTTAATGATGACTTTGAGGAGCTTAGAGATGCTTTGATGAAATTAAGTTTAAATGACTCATCCTTTGTCTTCGAACCAGAAACATCGTTAGCCCTTGGTTTTGGTTTTAGATGTGGCTTTTTAGGGCTTTTACATATGGAGATTATTCAGGAAAGACTTGAAAGGGAGTATCATTTAGATTTAATAACTACGGCTCCAACAGTTAAATATAAAGTTACTTTAACTAACGGTGATATTATATGGGTTGATAACCCTAATAAGTTTCCAGAGACTCAGCATATTGATAAGATTGAGGAGCCCTATATTAAGGCGCATATTCATACGCCAGAGGCATACTTAGGTAATATCTTAACACTCTGTCAAGAAAAGAGAGGCATACAAAGGGATATTAAATATATCACAAGAGACAGAATTGTTGTGGACTATGAGTTGCCTCTTAATGAGATAGTTCTTGATTTTTATGATAGACTAAAATCGGTAAGTAAGGGTTATGCCTCACTTGATTATGAGTTTCTTGATTATAAGCCATCAGATTTAATAAAATTAAACATTCTTGTTAATGGTGAGGCCGTTGATGCCCTCTCCATAATTGTCCATAAAGACAAAGCCTATTACAGGGGTAGAGAGCTCGTGTCTAAATTGAGACAGCTCATACCAAGACAGCTTTTTGAGGTTGTAATACAGGCGGCCATAGGCAACAAGATAATTGCGAGAGAAAGCATAGGACCGATTAAAAAGAACGTCCTTGCTAAATGTTATGGTGGTGATATTACGAGAAAAAGAAAACTTTTAGAGAAACAAAAGGAAGGAAAAAAGAGGATGAAACAGGTAGGTAATGTAGAAATACCTCAGTCTGCCTTTCTTGCAATGCTAAAAGTAGAGAGTTAGGAGGTAGTTTTTGGATAATATCATGACAAATAATGGAAAGATTGATATAAAGAAAAAAAGTAAGCTTAGAGAGACTATTGAGTCAATACTTGTAGCTCTTTTTTTCGCCTTATTGATTCGAGCTTTTGTGGTTCAAGCCTTTAAGATACCCTCTGGCTCTATGGAGCCCACTCTTCTTGTGGGAGATTATCTATTAGTTACTAAGTTTACCTATGGTTACAAATTCCCCTTTATCAAAAAAAGGGTCTTTGCCTTTAATAAACCAGATAGGGGGGATATTGTGGTATTTAAGTATCCCATTGATCCTGATAAAGATTTTATTAAAAGGGTTGTAGGTATTGAGGGTGATGAGATACTTATCAAAGACAAAAAACTTTATGTCAATGGTCAGCCCTTTGAGATAGAGAAGGCAGTTTATAGAGATAAAGTAATACTTCCAAAAGAGATAAGTCCAAGAGATAACTATGGACCAGTAAAAGTTCCAAAGGATAACCTTTTTGTTGTTGGAGATAATAGGGATTCGAGCCTTGATAGTAGATTTTGGGGTTTTGTGCCTATTGAAAATCTTAGGGGTAAAGCCTTTATAATCTATTGGTCCTTTGATAGCCAAAGTAACTATCCCTTCTATAGGCTTGATAAAAGAATAAGGTTCTCAAGAATAGGCGATCTTATTAGATAGGAGAAATTATGGAAGATAATGTATTGCTTCAGTCAAAAAGAGAGAAACTTAATAAGATTATCTCCTCAGGGATAAACCCCTTTCCAAATGATTTTAAGCCAAACACAAAATCATCGGAAATCTTTTTACTCTATGCAGATAAGGAACATAGTTTTTTTGAAGATGAAGAAAAAGTACCGGAATACTCAATAGCTGGAAGATTAATGAGTTTTAGAAACTTTGGCAAATCATGCTTCGCCCATTTGAAGGATGGTGATGGTAAGATTCAACTTTTTTTTCAAAAAAGAACCTTAGGTGATAAATATGAAATTTTTGCTGATTTAGTTGATGTGGGCGATATTATTGGTATTATCGGCAAGCCTTTTAAGACGAAAACAGGTGAGTTAACACTAAATGTGTTAGATTTTAAGTTACTTACGAAATCACTAAGACCATTGCCAGAAAAATGGCATGGTCTAACTGATGTCGAAGCAAGGTACAGACAGAGATATTTAGACCTTATAGTAAACAGTGAGGTAACAGAAACTTTTAAAAAAAGGATTAAGATGATTAAACTCATCAGAAAATTCTTTGATGAAAGGGGTTTTTTAGAGGTAGAGACACCTATGATGCATCATCTAGTGGGTGGTGCTACAGCCAAACCTTTTAAGACTCATCATAACGCCCTTGGGATAGATCTATATCTAAGGATAGCTCCAGAGCTACATTTAAAGAGACTTGTTGTAGGTGGTTTTGAAAGAGTTTATGAGATAAATAGGAATTTTAGAAATGAAGGAATCTCTACAAAACATAACCCTGAATTTACCATGATAGAGTTTTATCAAGCCTATGCAGACTATAAAGATTTAATGCTCCTTACGGAAGAACTACTTTCTATGTTAGCCCTTGAGATATGTGGCAGCTATAAAGTTATCTATCAGGATAGTGAGATAGATTTTACTCCTCCTTTTAAGGTAATGACTATGGCAACTGCTCTAAAAGAGATTGGGGGAGTTCAGATTGAGAGTTTCAAAGATATAGAAAGTCTTAAAAACTTTGCAAAAAAGTTAGATATACAGTTAAAGGGGTTTGAAGGGGCAGGAAAGATCATTACGGAGATTTTTGAAAAAACAGTTGAAGAAAAGCTTATAAATCCAACCTTTATTACAGAGTTTCCTGTAGAAGTGTCGCCTCTGGCAAGAAGGAATGAGAAAGATCAGCAGGTTACTGATAGATTTGAGCTTTATATAGCTGGAAGGGAGATAGCCAATGCCTTTTCTGAGCTTAATGATCCCATCGACCAAAAAGAGAGGTTTTTGAAACAGATGGAAGATAAAGAGAAGGGTGATGAAGAGGCAGGTGATATTGATTATGATTATATCAGAGCTTTAGAGTATGGTCTTCCCCCAACTGCAGGAGAAGGTATAGGTATTGATAGATTGGCAATGATATTAACAAATAGCCCCTCCATTAGGGACGTTATACTCTTCCCACTTCTTAAGCCAAGAAAAGAGGTTTAATGTTGAAAATGCCATTTGAATTTTACGTTGCCTTCAGGTATCTTAAGGCTAAAAGAAAGCAGACCTTTATATCCTTTATCACCTTAATCTCTATACTTGGTGTTATTCTTGGTGTTATGGCACTTATTGTTGTTCTTTCTGTAATGTCAGGCTTTCAAAAATCTCTTAGAGATAAGATACTTGGTGCTAATGCCCATGTTATAGTTCTAAATTATGAAGGCCCTTTTAATGATTACGAAAGGATATTAAAGGAGATAAATAGTGTTAAGGGTGTTCAAGAATCTGCTCCTTTTTTAATATCACAGGTTATGTTATCTAATGGTGAAAGAAGTATTGGAGTTGTTCTAAAGGGCATCGACCCAGTTCTGCAGTCAAAGGTGACCAATCTTGAGAAAACTATTAAGAAAGGTTCTTTAGGAGACCTGACTAAGAAGAAAGAGCTTCCACAAATTGTTATTGGGAGAGAGCTTGCCCGTAATTTGGGGATTTTAGTTGGTGACAAGATAAATCTTATAATCCCAATGGGAGACATAACACCTGTGGGAGTTGTCCCGAAAGTACTTGATTTTGAAGTCTGCGGTGTCTTTGAGACAGGCATGTTTGATTATGATTCAACAATGGCTTATATAAGTCTTGAGACTGCTCAAAGGATATTTAAGTTAGAAAAAAAGGTCACAGGTATTGAGATCAAGGTTGATGATATTTTCAAGTCAGATCTTGTTGCTCAGGAAATTCAAGGAAGACTTAGCCTACCTTTTAAAACAAGAGATTGGAAAGAGATGAATAAAAACCTCTTTTCTGCTTTAAGGCTTGAGAAAACAGCACTTTTTATAATACTGCTTTTAATTATTCTTGTTGCTGCTTTTAATATTATCACTACCTTGATTATGCTTGTGATGGAGAAAAACAAAGATATAGCCATACTTAAGTCTATGGGAGCAACAAGTAAAAGTATAGGCAAGATCTTTAGACTTCAAGGCATTATTATAGGAACTGTTGGTACAGGTTTAGGTGCCCTATTAGGGATAATAATATCACTAAATTTGCATCCTATTGTAGTCTTATTAGAGAAGGTTTTTAAAGTAGAGCTTCTTGCGAGAGATGTTTATATGATGGATAGATTCCCATCGAGCATAGAGCCCTTGGACGTTTTTTTTATCTGTCTATTTTCATTTTTGATATGTTATTTTGCTACTTTATATCCAGCAAAGAAGGCATCTTCTATGGATCCTGCTGAGATTTTAAGATATGAATAGTATGTCTAATTTTTTGGAGAGCCTTTAAAAGTGGAAGAGATTGTTTTAGAGACCCAGTGTTTAAAAAAAGATTTTATATCACCATCAGGTGAAGTAATAAAGGTTTTGAAGGGTATTGATTTTTCAGTCAGAAGAGGAGAGACTATCTCAATAGTAGGTGCTTCTGGTTCTGGCAAGACTACTTTTTTGCATATAATCGGTTTGTTAGATAAACCCACTGAGGGTTCTGTTAGATATTTTAACAAGACACTGGATTCATTGAAAGACAAAGAGTTGGCTGATTTTAGAAACAAAAACATTGGTTTTATATTTCAGATGCACTATTTGTTGCCAGAGTTTAATGCCCTTGAAAATGCTATAATGCCACTTATTATAAGGGGTATGGAGCTTAAAGAGGCTAAAGACAGAGCTATTTATCTATTTGAGAAGCTTAACCTAAGTCATAGGATTTATCATAAACCTGGTCAGCTATCTGGTGGTGAGCAACAAAAGGTTTCTTTGATAAGAGCTTTTGTAGGAGAGCCTAAGATAATACTTGCCGATGAGCCGACAGGCAACTTAGATAAAAGAAATGCTAAGCTCATAGCGGAGCTTTTTTTAAAACTGAACGAGGTGACGAAGACATCTATAGTTTTAGTTACCCACAATGACGAGCTTGCAAGAATGATGAGTAGAATCTGCAAACTTGATGATGGTCTATTGGTGAATATATGAGAAGATTATTGTTTGCCTTTATTTTTATCAGTTTAGTAGGTCTATCCTTTGCTGAGGAGAAGATTGTTAAAGGCATTATAGTTGAAGGGAATAGAATTATTCAGACACAGGCAATTTTGAATAAAATCTCCACAAAGGCAGGAGAGCCCTTTGATTATGAAAAAATCTCTATGGATATAAAAAAGATTTACAATATGGGCTTTTTTTATGATGTAAACGCCGAAGAAGTTATTAAAGATGGCAATTTTTATCTTAAGTTTAATCTTAAAGAGAAGACATATATAAAGGAAATAATATTTAAAGGTACCGATAATGTCTCTGAAGATGATTTAAGGACTCAAATGTCTACCAAAAGATATAGTTTTTATGATGAAAGAAAAATATTTTTAGATATAGAGAAATTAAAAAAGTATTATCAAGACAAAGGTTATTATTTCGTAAAAATAAGTCATAAAATTGAGCCTATGAAGGATAATCCAAAGGATAATCAGCTTGTCATTACTATAGAAGAGGGAGAAAAAATTAAGATCAAGGAGATTAGGATTAATGGTGTTAGTAACTTTACACCTAAGAAAATAAAAAAAGAGATGGAAACAAAAGAGAAGTGGTTTTTATCTTGGCTAACGGGAAGTGGTATATATAAAGCCGATGAGCTCAAAGATGATATGGAAAGGATAAAGGAGTTTTATGGTAACGAAGGTTTTATATCAGCAAAAGTACTGGGACATAAAGTTTATTTGAACGAGGAGAAAGATGGACTAATTGTAGAGATAGATATTAGCGAAGGTAAAAGATTTTTCCTTGAAGATGTTAAGATTGAAGGTGATGCCAAACCCTATGAGCAGGAAATAATACCTAGACTAAAACAGAAAAAAGGAGATGTTTTTAAGAGGGCAAATATTAGAGATGATATTACTTATATTGGTGATTTTATGGGCGATAAGGGATATGCCTATGCCAATGTAGAGCCTCAATTAGATATCAACGAAGAGAATGCGAAAATAAATCTAGCCTATAACGTATCAAAAGGAAGCATTGTCTATATAAACAGAATTACTATAGAAGGAAATACAAAAACAAGGGATTATGTAATAAGAAGAGAGATAAATCTTGATGAGGGTGATTTATATAGCTCAAGTAAGCTTAGAAAATCAAGAAATAAGATAAATAGGCTTGGTTTTTTTGAAGAGGTAAACTTCGTACCAAATAGGGTGGACTATTTAAAACCCGAAGGTAAAGAGGAAGATTTGATGGATCTACTAGTAAGGGTAAAAGAGAGACCAACAGGCTACCTTACCTTTGGCTTAGGTTATAGCTCAGTAGATCAATTTATGGCTTCTATTCAGATATCACAGAACAATCTCTTCGGAAGAGGTCAGAGGCTTTCTGCCACAGCACAGACAAGCTCTAAATCTCAGAGCTATGATATAAGCTTCTTTGAGCCCTATCTATTAGGTTCAAGGTTTTCGGGTGGAGCAAGTCTTTTTAATATTAAAAGAGAGTATACAGACTACACGAAGGATAGTAGTGGTTTTGGACTAAAAAGTGGTTATAGGTTCAATGAGGACTGGAGCTCAAGTATTGGTTATAGATATGAATCAGCAATTGTTACTAATGTTAGTGATTTTGCTTCCCAAATCATAAAAGATCAGGTGGGAAGAACAATAACGAGCAGTATTTATGGTTCTATCATGTATGATACAAGAAATGATGCTTTTTACCCAACGGAAGGTGCTACTTTTACCTACTCCTTAGAGTTAGCTGGTGGTGTCTTAGGAGGTGATAACAAATATATTAAATCCTCCGTTGATTCTGCTAAATATTTCTTGTTACCCTGGGAACATACAATCTCTATCCATGGTCAATATGGTAATGTCTGGGCTTATGGTGGCAAGAGAATTCCTATTTATGAAAAATTCTTCTTAGGTGGCATGTACAGTCTTAGGGGATTTGTAACAAGGAGTATAGGTCCTAAAGACCCAGTTACAGGAGATGTCTTAGGTGGCACAAAGATGATACTTGGCAATGTGGAGTACATTTTTCCTCTTATAAAAGAGGCAGGTGTTAGGATGGTAATCTTTTTTGATATAGGTAACTCTTTTGAAGATAATATATTCCCAAGAGAGTATAAATATAGTACAGGTGCTGGTATTAGGTGGTATTCACCTATGGGTCCTTTAAGGCTTGAATGGGGTAAAAATCTAAACCCAAAGGATGGCGAAGTTAGTGGAAAATGGGAGTTTTCAATTGGTACAGTATTTTAATTTTAAGAGGATGATGTAAAAAGAAGATTAAAAATAAATTTAGGAGGTAATAGATATGAGATGGTTTAGCTTCTTTGTAGTTTTTTTCTTGCTTAGCTCAGTTAGTCACGGAGAGAGTATTAAGATCGGTGTAGTAGATATGCAAAGGGCCCTAAACGAGTCAAAAGAAGGAATTGAAGCAAAGAAGGAGATGGCAAAAAAGGCCGATGAGTATAAAAGGGATTTACAAAAACTCCAAGATGAGCTCGATAAGATGAAAGCAGAGATGGAGAAGCAAGGGGCCTTTTTAAGTGAAGAGGCAAGACAGGAAAAGGAAAGATTGTTTCAGAGAAAGCTAAAGGAGTTTCAAAATCAGTACAAAGAGGCACAGGAAGAGTTACAGCAGAAGGATACAGAGTATACAAGAAAAATTGTTCAGAGGTTAGAAAAGATACTTAAAGACATAGGAGCAGAAGAGAAATTTACCATAATACTTGAAAAATCTGCCAGCGGTATCTTTTATTTTGATAGAACTATTGATATTACAGATAAACTATTAAAGAGGGCTGAAGGAGCAGATAAGAGATGATTAAACTTTCTTATATAGCAAAAGAGATAGGTGGTTTATTAATAGGAGAAGACTGTGAAGTTACAGGCGTTGCTTCTATTAATAAGGCTAAAGAGGGAGATATTACCTTTCTTTTTAGCAAGAAGTATATAGAAAGCGCAAAGAAATCCACTGCATCTGCTTTTATTGTTACAGAAGAGATAATAATTGAGAATAAACCAAGAATATTAGTCAAAAATTCTTCTCTTGCTCAAGCAAAAGTACTAAAACTCTTTTACCCCGAAAAAAGGCAAAGTCACTTTATCTCAGAAAAGGCACATATATCGGAAGATGTTATTTTAGCTGATAATATTACTATTATGGATTTTGTATACATATCTTCAGGAGTAACCATTGGAGAGGGGTCGGTTATATATCCTTTTGTTTATATTGGGGAGAATGTAAAGATTGGAAAAAACGTTATGGTTTTTCCCCATGCTGTCATAATGGCAGATACAGAAATAGGCGATGATAGTATAATTCAACCAGGGGCTGTATTAGGTGCCGATGGTTTTGGCTATGCCTTCAATGGTGTTTCTTACGAAAAGATACCACAAGTGGGAAAGGTTGTTTTGGGAAAATCAGTCGAGATTGGTGCTAACACTACTATTGATAGGGCAACTCTTGATACTACTGAGATAGGGGAAGGGGCTAAATTAGATAATCTGATTATGGTTGGTCATAATGTAAAGATCGGTGATCATACAGTTATGGCAGGTCAGTGTGGTGTTGCCGGTAGCACAGAGATAGGTAAATATGTAGTTATGGGTGGACAGGTTGCCATAGCTGACCACATAAAAATTGGTGATAGAGTAATGATAGCTGGTAGATCAGGACTGATGAGTAACGTAGAATCTGATAGAAAAATAGCCGGTTCTCCAGCCATAGACTTGAGAAACTGGCTAAAGATTCAAGCATATATAGAGAAACTCCCAGATATAAAAAAGAACCTTGACATTGTAATGAAGAGATTAGAAAAGCTTTCTACGGAGGAAAAATGATTGATATTAAGGAAATAATGTCAATCCTACCTCATCGCTATCCTTTCTTGCTTGTTGATAGAATTATTGAGTTTGATAAGGGTAAGAGAGCTGTAGGTATAAAAAATGTTACTATTAACGAGAAATTTTTTGTTGGCCATTTTCCTGAAAATCCTGTTATGCCAGGTGTTTTAATGGTTGAGGCGATGGCTCAAGTGGCAGGTGTTTTAGTTTTAAAGTCAAGCGAGTCCTTTGGCAAGAAAGATGTTTATTTTGCTGCTATCAAAGAGGTAAAGTTTAGAAAGGTTGTGACACCGGGCGATCAGCTTCTTATTGAAGTTGAGTTGATAAACTCAAAAAGAAATATCTATTTTTTTAGAGGCAAGATTACCGTTGATGGTAAAGTGGCTGTAGAAGGGGAGTTTGCAGCAACAACCACTTAAAATTGCCAAGGGTGATAAAATTTAAGGCGTTAAATAAAATAAAGTTTTAAGGGGTAGTTATGACAAAGATTGATGAAAAGGCCATTGTTGAGAAAGGCGCGCAGTTGGATGATGGCGTTATAATTGGTCCCTACTCTTTTATAGGGCCGAATGTAAAATTGGGAAAGAATTGTAAGGTCTATCCCCATGCTGTAATAGATGGTTGGACTACCATAGGAGATGACTGCCAGATTTTTCCCTTTGCCTCTATAGGTATGGCTCCTCAAGACATTAAGTATAAAGATGAGAAAACTGAGCTAATTATTGGAAATCACAATATTATCAGGGAGTATGTAACTATTAACAGAGGAACTGTTGCTGGTGGTGGAAAAACAGTAATAGGTAATAATAATTTTATAATGACGTCCTGTCATATTGCCCATGACTGCCATTTAGGCAACGAGATAGTGATGGCAAACTTGGCTACTTTGGCAGGACATGTAGAGATTGAAGACTTTGCTGTAATTGGCGGTTTTACTGCTGTTCATCAGTTTGTAAGAATAGGAACAATGTCAATGGTGGGTGGTGCCTCTGGGGTTGCTCAGGATGTGGCACCCTTTACAATAGTAGCTGGAAACAGGGCTAAACTTTTCGGACTTAATCTTATTGGTATTAAAAGGAGAGGCATTGAAGGAGAAAGATTAGATATCTTGAAAAAGGCCTATAGGATTATCTTTAAAAGCAAGTTAACTCTTCAGGAAGCAAAGGAAACAATAGAAAAATCTGGGCTACTTAGTGATGACGTATCTAAGTTGCTAAATTTTATGTTATCAAGCTCGAGAGGAGTTATACGTTGGTAAAAGTCGCTGTTATTGGTGCTGGCTATTTAGGTAGATTTCATATTGAAAAATTTAAAAGGATTAAATCGGCTAAACTTGTAGCTGTCTGTGAGATAAATAAAGAAGTTAAAAACTCTCTTGAATCTGAGTTTGCTGTGCCAGTTGTTGATGATTATAAAAAACTGATTGGTAAAGTTGATGCCGTATCAATAGTTACTCCGACCCCTTCGCACTATGAGATAGCAAATTTTTTCCTTTCCAAAGGTGTCCACCTCTTCATAGAGAAGCCAGTCACTGACGATATAAATAGTGCAAGAAAGTTACTTTCTTTAAGAGAAAAAGATACAGTAGTTCAGGTGGGATATATAGAAAGATTTAACCCAGCCTTTAAGATGTTAAAAGAAGATATCTTTAAATCTAAACCTCACACGGTAATCTTCAAGAGAAAGGCACCTTTTTCTCCGAGAGGAGCTGATGTAGATGTAGTTTTTGATTTAATGATCCACGATATAGACCTTGCTTTTAATATTTTTTCTGAGAAACCAAAGATATTGTCTGTTAATGGTGAAAAAATCTTTACTGATTATAATGATGTGGTTGTAGCAGTGATTAAGTTTGGTGATATTTTAGCCTGTTTTGAGATATCAAGGGTATCAAGTGGTAAGGAGAGAAAGATAACCGTCTTAGGGGAAGGTAATCTTCTTGAGGCTGATTTAATAGATCAGACCTTTAGAATTATTAAAGACAAAGAAGAAAAAGTTTTTACTGGGGAAAAAAAGGATATTCTCTATGAAGAGCTATCTGATTTTATAAAAGCAGTGGAAGAAAAGAAAGATCCAAAGGTAACCTTAGAAGATGGGTTGAGCTCTCTTCATTTTGCCCAGAAGATTCTAAAAAAAATAAGAAAATAATATGAAGAAGGCTTTGATAATAGCAGGAGAGGCATCTGCTGACCTCTATGCTTCCAATATTGTGAAAACTTTAAAAAAGAAGATGGATATTGAGTTTTATGCTATTGGAGGTAAGAAGGTTCAAGAGGCAGGGGCAAAAATTCTCTATAATTATAAGGATATAGCAGTTGTTGGGGCAGTAGAGGTTTTGTCTCACATTGGTAAAATTTTTAAATCTATAAAAGAGATAGTCAGATGGATTAGGGAAAATAATCCTGATTTTATAATCTTTATAGATATGCCAGATTTTAATTTTAGGATAATAAAAAGGGTTAAAAAGTTTTTTAAAGGAAAGATAATATATTTTATAAGTCCTCAGGTCTGGGCGTGGCGTGAAAAAAGGGCAGACTTTCTTAAAAAAAATGTTGATGATATGTATGTGATACTTCCCTTTGAGGTAGATTTTTATAAAAAATACAACTTTGAGGTTAACTATTTAGGTCATCCTTTAGTAGATATAGTCAAGCCTTCTATGAGCAAAGAGGAGTTCAGAAAAAGATTTGGTTTCAAAGAAGAGTCAAGAATTGTCTCTATCTTTCCTGGAAGTAGAAAGAAAGAGATAGATAAACACAGTAAGGTGTTGAGAGATTTGATAGAGAAGATAAAAATTAAATATCCCGACATAGAGTTTGCTGTTGTATCTCCGAATGAGTATATAACAGAAGAGATAAAAGATTATTTCAACACAAAAAGAGTTAAGATAATAGAGGGTTATAATTATGATGCTATTTACAATTCCTTTATTGTAATATCAAAGTCTGGTACTTCAACACTGGAGATTGCTATACTTGAGAAACCAGCAATAGTCTTCTATAGTATTAATAAGTTAAGTTATTTTTTGGGTAGGCTCCTTATAAAGGTGCCCTATATATCACTGCCCAATTTAATACTAAAGGAGCTTGTATTTCCAGAGTTTATTCAAGATGATTTTAATAAAGACAATCTTTTTGTTGCCTTTGAAAGATTTATAGACGATACCGATCTATTTATTGAAACTGTGGAAAAACTTAAAAAATTGAAAAATCTTTTAGGCGGAGATAATTTTTTTGAAAGATTAAGTGATAAAATTATAGGTAAGGTTTATGGATAAAGAGTCGCTAATAATTTATAAAAGAATACTTAAGTATGTTAAGCCCTACTGGAAAAGATTATTGCTTGCTATGTTTTTTATGCTTGGCGTAGCAGGTACCACCTCAGCTTTAGCTTTTCTTGTAAAACCAGCCTTAGACAGTATCTTCTTTGAGAAAAACAGAAGCATGCTTAATATAATGCCTTTGGCAATACTTGTTGCCTATGCCCTAAAGGGGATATGCAATTTTTCTCAAGAATACCATATGAACTACGTAGGGCAAAAGGTTGTGATGGATATAAGGCAGGCTCTATATGACCATATTCAGAGACTCTCCCTTTACCATTTTATATCTATTCCTATGGGGCAATTAATATCACGTATAACAGGTGATGTGGGTGTACTTCAGGCCTCTGTGTCAAGAGCAATAACAAGTATTATAAAGGATTTTTTTACAGCTTTAGGACTTTTGTGTGTCGTATTTTACAGAGACTTTAAGTTAGCCCTAATAGCCTTTCTTGTTCTTCCTTTCTTGTTTATACCGATATTTCAGTTTGGGCTAAAGACAAAAAAATATAGCTATAGAGTTAATGTGATAGTTGGTAATATGCTCTCTTTTCTAAAAGAGTATTTTTCTGGAATAAGAATCGTTAAGGTTTTTAACCTTGAAGAGAAGGGCAAAAAAATCTTTTCCGAAGAAAACGAGAAATTTTTCAAAAATTATATGAAACAGATAAAGGTTAGAGCAGTATCAGGTCCAATCATAGAGCTAATGTCTGCCTTTGCTATTGCAGGCGTAATATGGTATGGCGGTAGACAGGTAATACTTGAAAACGCCACACCGGGTAACTTTTTCTCCTTTATTACTGCTCTAATCCTTCTTTATGAGCCCATAAAAAGATTAAATGGCTCCTATAGTACTATACAAGAGGGGATTGGTTCAGCCAAAAGGATTTTTGAGATAATGGATATTGCATCTGAAAGACTTATTGATGATAAGGCTACTAAGGAACTTAAGGAGTTTAATGACTCTATAGAGTTTAAAAATGTCTCCTTTAAGTATGACAAGGACTATGTTCTAAAAAACTTTAATCTGAAAGTAAAAAAAGGTGAAAAAATAGGTATAGTTGGCACAAGTGGGGGAGGCAAGAGTACCTTAGTTAATCTATTACCCAGATTTTATGAGTTGGAAGAAGGGCAGATATTGATTGATAATATTGACATAAGGGAGTACACCCTTAAATCAATCAGGTCAATGATTGCGATGGTAACGCAGGAGGTTATACTTTTTAACGCAACAGTAAGGGAAAATATACTATACGGCAGAGATGATGCAACTTTGGATGATGTTGTAAGGTCAGCAAAAAATGCTAATGCCCATAATTTTATAATGTCTTTTCCTGATCAGTATGAGACAAACGTTGGTGAGATGGGAGAGTTTTTATCGGGAGGAGAGAGACAGAGGATTGCCATTGCAAGGGCATTTATTAAGGATGCTCCCATCGTGATTCTCGATGAAGCAACCTCTGCTTTAGATACTCAATCGGAGAGAGAAGTTCAAAAGGCTCTTGAGGAGCTTATGGCTGGCAAAACCTGCTTTATAATTGCCCATAGACTCTCAACTCTAATTAATATGGATAGAATCATAGTACTTAAATATGGAGAAATTTGCGAAGAAGGCAGTCATGCTGAGCTAATAGAGAAAAAGGGAGAGTATTATAAACTTTTTACAATGCAACAGGGAAGATAAAGTTGGGTGAAAAAACTTTAAAATTTAAAAGAAGAGTTATCAAAAAAGTTGCCCCCTTTTTTGTAAGTACTATTTTGAAAACCCTCTATAAAACTATTAATTGGGAGGTAGTGGGAGAGGAAAATATTATAGATAGAAAAGACCCTATAATCTTCTCCTTTTTTCATGGCAGAATGATGATGCTTGGTTTTCTCTATAAAATTATCAGAAGGGATGGTAAGGTTAAGATGATACTAAGCCCCCATTTTGATGGTGAGGTCGGTGCGTTAATAGCCCAGCGGTTTGGTATAGATAGTATAAAAGGTTCAAGCTCAAAGGGTAGTTTTAAGCTTCTACGAGAGCTATTAAAAATCAAAGGTTATGATATAGGTATCACCCCTGATGGACCTCGTGGTCCCTTCCAAAAGGTAAAAAGTGGTGTTACCTATATCTCTATGGTTACAGGTTTTCCCGTTGTGCCAGTTGCATATAGTGTCAGTAAGGGTAAAATACTTAACAGTTGGGATAGGTTTCTCATCCCTTACCCCTTTTCAAGGGGGGTCTATGTTCTTGGTAAGCCAATATTTGTACCAGATGGTTTAGATAAGGATAAGGTTGATGAGTTTTCTAAACTCATTGAGGAAGAGATGGTAAAGGTTACTAATCTTTCAGATAGGCTGGCTGGGCTTAAGACATGATTTATCTTTATAATATCTTGTTATCTCTTTTTTTCCCTTTATATCTATTAATATTTTATCCATTAAGTTTTATCAAGAAAAAATGGGAAAAAGGCTTTTTTATAAAATTAGGTTTTTACAAAAATAAAGATAATATAAAAGATCCTTATGTATTCCATTGTGTCTCAGTAGGGGAGAGTCTTGCTACTATACCACTGGTAAAAGTTTTTTTAAAAAATATATCTAAGAATGTGCTTTTTACTGTAACTACTCAGACAGGTTATAATGTTTCAAAAGAGAAGATAGGAAAAGATGTAAGGGATGTTACCTTTTTCCCAATGGATTTCCCTTTTACAGTAAACAAGTTTTTTAAAACCTACCAACCAAAGGCAATAATTATCTCTGAGACAGAGATCTGGCCTAATATAATTTTTTTTTCAAAACTTTATAAAACTCCAATAGTTTTCGTAAATGGTAGGATATCTGATAATTCCTTCAAAAAGTATTTAAAACTAAGATGGTTTTTTAGAGATATACTAACCTATCCGTTCTTTATAATGCAGAACCAAGATTATAAGGAAAGAATAATAAATATGGGTGCTGATGAGAGAAAAGTTTTTGTTTCTGGCAATATAAAATATGACATGTCCGATAAGGCGCCTTTAAATAGAGAGGAAGTAGGGCTAAAGGATGAAGATATTGTTATCATAGCTGGGTCAACTCATAATGGTGAGGAAAAGATAATACTTGAGACCTTTAATAATTTAAAGAAGTCTTATGCTAACATAAAACTAATTATTGCTCCAAGGCATCCAGAAAGATTTAAGGAAGTGGAAGATCTAACAAAAAAATTTGGTTACACTGTCGGCAAAAGGAGTTTGAAGGATAAGGATTGGGAAATCTTACTTCTCGATACCATAGGTGAGCTTTTTTCTTTTTACAGCCTCTGTGATATAGCCTTTGTTGGTGGTAGTATAGCAAATGTTGGAGGACATAATATTTTAGAGCCAGCATATTTTTCAAAACCTGTTATTTTTGGTAAAAATATGAGTAACTTCTCTGATATAAGAGATGAGTTTTTAAAAAAAGGTGCAGCTCTTGAGGTAACAGAAGAAGATATTGAAGGGAATATAAAAAGGTTAATTGATGATAAAACCTTGAGATTAGATATAGGTTTGAAAGCAAAGAAAGTTGTTGATGAAAATAAAGGTAGTTTAGAGAGAACCCTTGTCTTGCTTAGGGAAATTTTTGCAAATGCTTGAGAACTTTCTTTTTAATCTTTGGTATAAAGAAAAGCACAGATTTGTATTAATCTTACTCTTTCCTTTACAACTTATCTACTACTTTATAATAACCGTTCGTAATCTCTATTATGATATCTTCAAAAAGGCAAAAACGCTCGATACTAAGATTATAAGTATTGGAAATATTAATCTTGGCGGAACAGGAAAAACTCCTTTCTTAATCTATCTACTTGACATACTGTCTAAAAAACACAAAAAAATCCTGCTTTTATCAAGGGGGTATGGTAGTAAAAAGTCGGGAGAGCTTTTTGATATAGATGGGTTCTCAGACGAAGGAAGGCTTATAAAAAATAGGTTTTCAGATATAGTAATATGGACTGGCAGAGATAGAATAAAAAGCTATAATGATTACAAAGAAAAATATGGTATCCCTGAGGTAGTTATATTAGATGATGGCTTTCAACACAGAAAGATTAATAGGGATGAAGACATAGTAATCATCAATGGACATCTTTTGTTTGGGAATGGATTACTGTTCCCCGCAGGGCCACTAAGGGAGCCCCTTAGTTCTGTAACCAAAAGGGCTGATAAGATAGTTTTAAAAGATGGAGATGACCATTCTTGCGGAAAACTAAGAAATCTCTTTAAAACTAAAGAGATAATGAGATTTGAACTCAAAGAGACCTATTTTGTTGATTTTTTTGGAAATAGAGTAGATAAGAGTTTATTCAAAGATAAAGAAATAATCGCCTTCTGTGGTATTGCCAACCCCTATGGCTTTTTTGAAGACCTTGAGAGGGAGCTCATAAAAGTGAATAAACAACTTATTTTTCCTGACCATTATAACTACAACAAAGATGCCATAGAAAAAATTTGTAAAAAAAGAGAGGCCTATTATATTACAACAGAAAAGGATTTTGTAAAGATTAGGTCAATCTGGCGAGATAAGGATAGATTGTTTATTTTTGTGAAAGACTATCATTTATGGTCTAAAAATAAAGATGACTTAAAGGGTTAGAGATGAAAAAGCTGGTTCTTTTAGATAGAGATGGCACAATTTGCCAAGATAATGACTACCTTGATGACTGGAGAAAAATGAAGATCTTTGATTATTCCTATGATGCCTTAAAAATTATCAAGAAAAAGGGTTATCATATCTATATAGTTACAAACCAATCGGGTGTAGCAAGAGGCAAATTTTCATTAGAAGAGGCTGAGAATCAAAAAAAATTTGTCCTTTCCTTTTTCAATAGAGAAGAGAAAATAATAGAAGAATATTTATACTGTCCCCATCATAAAGATGGTGTAGTCAAGGAACTTTCCTTTGATTGTGACTGTCGAAAGCCTAAAACAGGTATTATTGATAGGGTTTTAAAGCTTGCAGAAGTGGATAACCATAACTCCTATATGGTAGGTGATAAGTTAATAGATATAGAGCTTGCTATAAACCTTAAGATAGTGCCAGTTCTTGTATTAACAGGCTACGGTAGAGATGATTTAAAAAAGTTAAAAGATAGGGAGGGGTATGAAGTTTTAATTTATAATGATATTTTAGATTTTGCAAAGAACCTTAAAGAAAGTAAAATGGATTAAGTAGTGGGGTACATAATAAGATAAAATATTTTTTGGGAGGATGAGATGACATTATCCAAAGAATTATTAGAAATTTTAGCTTGTCCTAAGTGCAAACAAGATATAACTCTTTCAAATGATGAAAGCTGGCTTATCTGTAAAAACTGTAAGCTTAAATATCCCATAGTTGAAGAGATACCGGTTATGCTTATTGAAGAGGCAAAGCCCTTAGAAGAATAACATGTTGAGAAGAATTATTTTTTTAAGATACAGATTTGTTGTTTATGAAACTGAGATAAATTATTTGGGGATACTTTGTACACAATCTAATGTAAAATTTGGACACAATAATATTAAGACAGGGAAAGATTACAAAGCCTTTCCCTACTATCTATGTAAAGGAAAGTTTTTTAGCGAATCCAAGCCTATAGAGACAATTACACCAATATTTGTAGATGCCTTTTCAGATTCCTATGTTAAAAAAAAGAGGCAGTATTAAATGTCTGTTAAGATTTCGGCTTTTATTATTACCAAAAACGAAGAAAAAAATATTGAGGATTGTTTAATATCTCTAAGCTGGGTTGACGAGATAATTGTTGTTGATGATTTTAGCGAAGATAACATTGAAGTACTTTGTAAAAAATATGGGGTTAAATTTTTTAGAAATAAGTTTACAGGTTTTAGAGATCAAAAAAAATATGCTATGGAACTTACATCAAACGAATGGGTGCTTGAGCTTGATGCCGATGAGAGAGTTTCTGAAGAGATGAAGGAGGCCATAAAAAATCTTAAGCCTCAAGATTTTGAAAATTTTGATGGTTTTGAGTTTAAGAGAAAAAATTATTTTTGGGGTAGATGGGTAAAACATAGCGGTTTGTATCCAGACTATAAGCTCAGATTATATAACAAAAAAAGGGGCAGATGGACTGAACAAAATATTCACGAAAGATTTATTATAAAGGGACTATCTAAAAAGATTGATGCCCCTATTGTTCATTTTCAGACGATGGATTTAAAAACGTTTTTTTTAAAAACTATTAGATACAGTTTTTTATCTGCTGAGGAGCTTTATAAGGCAGGAAAAAGGGCAAAATGGCATCATTTCACAATCAGACCTATATATACATTTTTATACAAATATTTTATAAGACTTGGCTTTTTAGATGGTATTCAGGGCTTTGTAATATCAGTAATGGGAGCCATTGGTACCTTCGCAAAATATATGTTTTTAAAAGAGATGGAGAGGAAGGAGTTTTTAGATGGCTAAGAAGAAGGTAGGAGTTTTTTGGGGTGTATCATTAGGGGTTGGACATCCTATGAATGTTACTGTTTTTGCCCTAAGGGTTTTAAATAGCCTTTCTTACATATTTGTCCCAAAATCTGATAGAAATAAAGAGAGTCAGGCACTTCAAAGAATAAAGAAGATGCCTGTTCAACTGGGAGACAAAGAGGTAATAGAGCTTTATATGCCTATGAAAAAGGAAGGTCTTGAAAGATACTGGCTTGAGGCAAAAAATAGTGTAAGTAAGGTGCTTCTTAAAGGTTATGATTGTGTCTTTGCAGGAATTGGCGATCTACTTCATTATGGCACATTTTACTATCTTGAGAGACTCCTTAAAGAAGAAGGCTTTGAGACAATGTATGTGCCTGGGATAACATCTTATCAAGCTCTGGCTTCAAGTATTGGCGAGCCCCTTGTTCAGGGAGCAGAAAACCTTTTAGTTATTCCTGATGATAATATTGACATAAAAAGTTTATCCGCTATTGATACGATAGTTTTTTTAAAAAAGCCTTCAAATATTAAGCTTTTTGGCTGTCTTATTAGATCTCACAGGCTTTTTGTTGGAGAAAAAATAGGATTAAAGGGTGAAAAAATTGGAGAGGTTGAGGATGTAGAGAGGGACTTAAAAAATTTATCCTACTTTTCTTTAATTATAGCAAAAAGGAGAAGATAATTATGAGTAAGAAGGGGAAGGTTTTTTTTATAGGAGCAGGACCTGGTGACCCAGAGCTTATTACCCTTAAAGGCGAGAAAATTCTTAATATCTGTGATGTGGTCATATATGCAGGATCTCTTGTAAACGAAGAGATACTTAATTATTGCAAGATGGATTGTCTTAAGTTTAACTCTGCCAATATGACTTTGCAGGATATAATATCTACTATTGAACAGTACGTACAGGAAGGAAAGTTAGTGGTAAGGCTTCACACAGGAGATCCTTCCTTGTATGGAGCTATCTTTGAGCAGATGGTTGAGCTTGACGAAAGGGAGATTGACTATGAAGTTGTACCTGGAGTAAGCTCTGCCTTTGCTGGAGCAGCTCTTTTAAAAAGGGAGTTTACCATACCAGGCGTATCTCAGACCGTTATCTTTACAAGATTTTCAGGTAGAACACCTGTACCAGAAAAGGAGAGATTAGCTGAGCTTTCAAAACATAAAGCAAGTATGGTTATCTTTCTTTCTGTCGCTATGATTGAAGAGGTAGTTAGGTCACTCAAAAGTGGTTATGAAGAAGATACACCTGTAGTAATAGTTTATAGAGCCAGTTGGGAAGATGAGTGGGTAATTAGGGGTACCCTTTCAGATATAGTAGAGAAAGTCAAAGAAGTGGGGATTAAAAGACAGGCTTTAATATTTGTAGGTGAGTTTTTATCACCTAAGAATTTTGATTACTCTAAGCTATATGATGAGAACTTTGAACATAACTATAGAACATTTAAGGAGTAATAGTAATAATTAATGAATCGGTATAACTACCAGCTGATACATCCTGACCTGAAAATATTTGACCATAATAGGTATACCGTTTGTTTTTTCCAATTCTATTAACAATTATAGGAGTAGTGCCATTTGTCCCATCACCCCAGATCGTTGTCATCCCAGCGTCTTGGTAGATATTATAACTTAAATAATCATTATATATTGTATGTTTCATCCTTCTTGGGTTAATTCCACTATAAATACTTTGACCTATAGAAATAACCACATTTGCATCATTGTTACAGGTAACATTAATAGTTCCTGTTGAGGTAACATTTATTGTTGATGTAATATCATAGGCACCAAAACTTATATTGGTTGCCGTTACAGTGCATTGGCCGTAGGATTTATCAAAATTAAAAAAGATTAGAAAAAAAAGGAAAACAAAACAAATTAAAGTTCTCATCCTTACTCCTCATCTATAGTAACTATGATCTCTCCCAGATTAATTAATACTTCTTCCTCATCTGGTAGGGTTACCGCAAAGTTAATATTTTTTTCATTTAGCTTAAACTCAAAAGTATATCTACCTGGTTTAACATTTTCTAAATAAAAGTCTCCTTCTAAGGAGGTAAAGAACTTTCCTTCAGCTTCTTCCTTTATTGTACCAAAGGGGGTTTTGCATAGCTCCTTTTCAGCCATAGATTCTCTAAAATCTAAGTTTTTAAAACTAACCTCCTTAAAAGAAAGAGGCTTTAACGTATCTTTCTCGCGGATTTTTATAAGACCCTCGTATCTGTATATTTTTTTAATGGGGAAATTTATACAGGCTCCATAACGATAGGGAGGGGAGATAGCTATTTTGTCATTCAAAAGGGAGTAACGAAGGGATAATTTTTTTACATCTAACTGAATAGTATTGTCATTATAGGAGTTTAGGTTTGGGAGGAAGGCGATACCTTCTTTATTTGTTTTGGCAACCTTTTCATTATTAAACAAAATAGGGATATCTCTTAGCTTATCTACTTTTATCATTGCAAAGCTATCATCAACAGGTCTTGTAAAGCCTAAATTGCCTCCTATATAAACTATAGCACCTGAGGCAGAGAGATTGTAAGATTCATTAATCTCACCACCTTCTTCTTGAAAGTTAAAATCCATTGTAAAAATATTATAGGGGCTACGATACTCAATATAAGGACTTGCAGATTTTATATCTCTTCCCTGTCCTCGCATATTTTCAGCAGATATTCTATATCCAATACCTTCTCCTATTGGAGAGTTTTTTGCTAATTGTATTCTATCAGAATCAAAAATCTGGGTATCTCGATGGAGGTAAGATAATGAGGTAGACTTATCCATATGGTAGGTTATGCCGAGAAAGGCTTCAAATAGGTCTGTCTTGCCGATAGTCTTTTTTGTGTTAATATAAATACTCGTGTTCCTAAAGATAGATTTAGAATAGTTTAGGGAGATCTCTTCTTCATCTGAAGTTGCATAGTTTTTTCTATGAGTTAAGTTAATACCTAATGATCCTATGTATTGAGAGAAATAACCTATATTTCCTTGTATCTCATAATTTTTATTATTTTCTTTATTGTTAAATGTTGAAGTTTGGAAGTTTTTTGTTAAATATCTAAAATTTAGTCCATAATAAATCTCTTTTTTTTGATAACTGTAGTTTGTTAAGAAAGCATAATTTATACTATTGGGTTTTTCACTTTTATTTAGATAAACTTTGAGGCTAAGTACTCCCAAATTAGCTTTAGAATATGATAGCTCAGGAGAGATGTAAAAGAGGTTACCATAATTTTCATAGGAGATACCAAGATTTATTCTTTCAGAATAGCCGTATCTGTGATAAAAATTAATTATTAGGTCTTCGTAGTCATTACTTTTTATACCATAGTTTTTTCTTACAAAACCGAGATTATAAGAAAACTCGCTTATCCCTTCTTTTAAAAGCCTATCGGAGAAATAAAAAGGATATATCTCTCTTTCCACCCTTCCATAGGAGTCTTTAACAATCACTTCAATATTTCTTTGGCCTTGATAATAATAAATATCCCTTAATTCATACTCACCAGCGGGCAAATACTCTTTTTTTATAGGAACTCCGTCTAAATAAACCTCAAGAAAAGATTTGTTTTTTGCTGCTCCATGAATAGTTAATGTTGGTCTATAAATAAAATAGGGGTCGATTCTGTAGTTTTTTGAGTAGCTAATACCACCAACATTAATGCCACCAGAAAAGGGGTCAGAGGGAGTAAAAAAATCGCCGACGATTAAACGTGTTAGCTTTTTTCTGTCATCTTTATATATAGAGGTATTCAATCTTAAAAAATTACTATCTTGATTGTTCCTTTCATAGGATGTTTCTGTTAAAAAAAGAAGATTTTTGAAGTTCATACCTAACTCATTGGTTAGGTAAAATGCCTGATGCTGAAAATTTTCTCTGCCTGTATAATCAACTCTATAGTTCAAAAAAAGACTTCTTTCATTCTTAGGATAATAGACCTTCCCCTTTTTTAAGGTATGAAAATCAATAACTTTTTTATCCAATAGTTTTGGGTCTATCTCAATTAATAGAGAAGAAGAGATCTCAAGAAGCTCTATTTTTTCTAAACCTTTCAAGCTTTTTAGGGAAATATACTCTTCTCCTTCAATATCTTTTTTATCTGCTATTATCTCTCTAAGCCCCAGCTTTGCTATATCATCCATTTTTATGTAAAAATTTTCTTCTTCTATATAAAATAGAAAATCTCCTTTCTTATCGTTGTTTACGATTAGTTGTAGGTAAAGGGGTTCTAAAGCAAAAGATTTTTTAATAAAAAAGATGAAGAGTAAGATGAAAAAGAGTAATAATTTAGATAGGGCATTGTTCTTTTTGAACATTAATTTCTTCTCTAAATACTTTTGTTTCAGTATTTAATATAAAGATAAGTTTGTTAATTTTCTTGCAATTTTCAGGACTGACATTAGTGGTAAACTTTTTAATAACATTAGGGAATATATACCAACCGGCTATCTGACTTTTAAAGATCTCCCTATTTGATTCATCTAAGCCTGTTACATCAATAGTATTAAACCTAAAACTTCTATTGCCATAATTGTGTATGTAAAGATTTAGCGTATCCTTTTCAAAAAGAACTTTTTCAATTTTAAAAGATAACTCTTCCTTGTCTGGTTTTATAAAGACAGGGACACCAAATCTGATAGCTATAGCAACTACTGTCTGTCCTGCTAACCTTTCTTCAGGAACTTCTTCTATGAAAAGTCTATATGCCTTTTCGTATAGATTTGGAGTAACCTTTTTTAAACCTACCCTTATAATCCTTGAAGTGCCACCTTCAAGTTTAAAAGATTTAGGGAAGTAGATAAGATCCTGTGAAGATGTATAGTTATCATTGCCCTCTTTATCTTGAGTCCATAACATCTCTTTTATGACAAAGTTTATAGGTGTTTTACCTTCATTAGTTACAGTGATTGAAGCAGATTGATTGTCTCTATCAAGGTCTATCCTAATGGGAGTTACAGAAAACTCACCGGCAAGACAGATTTTCGAAAAAAATAATAAGATTATCAGTATTACTATTTTTCTCATAGTCCCTCAATGGATATGTTGAAAGGTATCGGGTAAATACCTGGCTTTGTATTGTTACTTAGAATGAACTTAAATCCTAAATTGGAGGTAAATATCCTATTAACATCTTTAAGCAAAACAACAGCACCAAACTTGCCTAATGATACCTCCCTATCGTTAATAAAGGCAATGGCAGAATCATAAAATTGGTCATTACTGTAAATTTCAAAGGTCATATATATATTGGCTGTATTTGTTCTAATCTCAAATACTGATGCAGACACTACTTCTTTATAACCTCTCTCTATATCTTCTTGAGTTATTGTTACAGTAGATTTTTTTTCTAAGACCTTTAACTTTGCATAAGATTTTAGATGGGCAGAAACCAATAACTTTGTTGATGCAGTTGATGGCGCTTTTGATAATTCAGAGGCATATAATGTTTCAAAATTTAGAGTTTGTGCTATTGTAAAAAGTCCAGTTAAAGTCGCTAAGATCAACTTTTGCTGAAGTTTTAACCCCTTTTCAAGCTCCTCATTGTCCAAATATCCTAACTCAACAAGTATCTGACCTATTTTTTTGTCTGGAAAGACCTTTTGAATCTCTAAAGCTTTATCTAATTGTTTTTTCGTAATGATTTTGTTTTTATATAAAATTTCTCCTAGCTTTAGATTATTTGGTATTGGTTTATCAGACAGTTCTTGAAAAAGTAATGCTAAGTTAAGATCTGCGGGCTTAATATAACCGAGATTTAATAAAATTTGTCCTAACTTTTCACCAGTTTTTTGTTGTATTTTTAACGCTTCTTCAAGCTGATGTACAGTAATTTTCTTTGCCTCTATTAATATCTCGCCTAATCTTTTTCTTATACCAGCACAAAGTTTTAGGGCAGCTTTAGGATTTCTCAGCTTATTTTGTATCTCAAGAGCTATATTTAGCTCTATAGGCTCTATTAGTTTTTCTTCTACTAAGAGCTCTCCAATTTTTTTGTTCTTTTCCTTTTGGATACTTAATAATCTCTGAATATCCTTTGAGGATACAAAACCACCTGCAATTAAAAGCTCACCTAATAGGGTACCTGAATGTTTTTCCATAAAATTTAATTTATCAAAATGTTGCATAGAAAAATAGTACCAAAAAAAGCTTAAATATTAAAATAAATTATGGAACTATGGATAATATAACCGTATCAGTGTAGGTACCTGCTATGGCGTTTCCGATATCGTTTGCGCTAATTGTAGCGATAATTGTTAGATTTGTATTTGTATTTCTCGGGATTGTGCCGTTATTTGGGGTGTAGTTCATAGTATAGGGAAGAAACTCTGTTACTACTGTCTGATGACGCATCCTTTTTTGTCCGTTGCCTGTATTATATAAGCCACCATTATCACTTATGGCAAAAGTGGCTAATGGTGTACTTCCTCCACATCTAAAGGTGATATTTGTGCTAACAGTTGCATTGGATGATGTGGTACCGTCAATATTACCAAAGCTAAGGGTGACATTATTTGAATTAAATCTACAGTTATTTTTTGATAAAACTACTCCTGATACAGTTACGTTTCCTAAATCTAAGGAGTAAACCCTGTCTAAATAAAGATTTTGAATTATTAGTAGAGAGAAGACAATACCTAAATTTAGTGGTTTAAAATATGGCTTTTTCATCGTGATTATAGAAAAAAAGGTGGGATGGGTTCCCACCTCTTTTTTTGAAGAATACTTCAACTAATTAGGGGTTAATTGATAGTGTAACTGTGTCTGTATAAGTACCGGCTGCCTCATTAATATAATCTGCTTCTAATACAGTGGCAGTGATATTCATTGTTATAGGGCTTGTTCTACCTAAACCAGTACCTGTAGAGGTGTAGTTGAAACTATAAGGGATAAAATTACCGGTACCATCGGCCATTCTGTGGGTTGTTCCAACTTCGTTTAAACCATCGTCATCTGTGATAGTGTATGAAGCATTTTTTGTACACCAGAACTGTGGCTGTATTACAGTGCCATTAACATTACCTCCCACCGATGGATCAAGAGTAAAGCTAATTGAACCACCGCTATCAAACTTACATGTCCCTACTACAGTTGCTGATACAGTAACTGTTGTTGTGCCGGCTGCAAAAGTAAGAGATGGTATCAATCCCACTGTTACTAATGCCAACAATAAAAGTACTTTCTTCATTTACTACCTCCTTATTCAGATATTTTATGTATTAATTATAGCAATAAGTATGCCTTATGTAAATATAAAAAATTTTTCTAATAAAAACATTATTTTATAAATTTGATGGGTCTATAAAGAATTTTTTTCTACCGTGTGTAAAAAAAAATACGCTATTTAACTGACTTAACGGTGTTTTTTAAAGAAAAAATTGCTTTATTCTAACTCTGTAAGCTCGTAGGGGTAACTTGTAACTCTCTCTAAACTATTTTTTCTTACGATAAAGTCAACCTCGATACCAATAACACCTTTATTAGGAATTATGAACTTTGGTTCTACCGCAAAGACCATCCCTTCTTTAAGTATTATATTGTGTTTTGCAGTGATTACGGGAAACTCGTTTATCTCTAAACCTATACCATGCCCTAAGAAAGATACCTTTCCTTCCCCATAACCCATAAAGTAATCTTCCAAATTATATTTTTGCACTGTCCTATAAGCTGCATTATAAAATTCTACTGTATTTACCCCTTCTTTTCCAGCAGTAATCAAGATATTAATTATTTCAAGGACACACTCATAGGGCTTTTTAAAATCTTCTCTTAAGGTTCCAATAACGAAGGGCCTTGTCTCATCTGTTAAATATCCATTAAAGCAGGCACCATAGTCTATTAAAATTGGCATAGCTGTCTCTATTTTTTTTAGAGATGCCCCATGTGGTACGGCAGGATATATGCCAGAGCCTAATATAGGTGCGTCAGCATAGCTTGTTATTGTTCCTGAGATACCCTGAGTAATGGTTATATTGTCCATCTCTTGGTTAAAACCTCTCATCCTTAAAGTACCAGGATGACCTTTTTTTCTACCATAGGCTTCTAACTCTGCAGCGACCTCTAACTCGCTCTTGCCTTCCTTTAGAAGCTCCTTAGCTTTTGTAAATACTCCATCGGTTATTTCACCAGATTTTTTGATTTGGTCTATCTCATACTCACTTTTTATCATTCTAATATCTCTTAAGAGAGAAGAGATATCTATTACTTCATAGGGGGAAAGAGTTTTTAACCATTTAAGATACAAACTTGCTGGAATTACATCAAGCTCCATACCACAAATACCTTTTATACCCTTTAACTTTAATAAATCTGCTATCTTATTGTCATCAGTTTCTTCAATTATATCTAAAGGTGTCTCACTCCTTGCCCGCTCTGTACTTTTTTTTACAAAAAAATAGTACTCGCCGTTAGCTGTAACAACTAATACTGATCTCTGAAAGGTGCCTGTAAAATAATAAATATCAATATTTTGAAAAAATATTGAGAAGTTAATCCCTTTTTCTGTCATCTTAAGGGCGATTTTTTCTATTCTTTTAAGCAACTCTTCTTTAGATGGTTTTTTAAAAGAGATGGTTGAGTCCTGCATTTTTAAAACCTCTTTAAATAGTATGGTTATTTTCTATTATTTTATTTGAAAAGATTGAGATTATCTATTGGAAAAAACTTTTATTAATCAAATATAATTGTCCAAAAAATTAGGAGGACTCTATGGAAGAAAAAAAGGATTTAGCATTTGTAGAGAGTGATGAAAGACGTGATTTTTTAAAACTATTAGGCACCTCATTGGGAGTGCTTGGGCTTGCCAACCTTTTCGGTCCCTCTGTTAGCTATGGTGCTACGAAAAAGAAATATGTTTTCGTAGTTACTAGTGGAGGCAACAACCCGAATAGAGCAATACTTAGTCTTATATGCGCTGAAACTGCCTTAAGTAAAAATATGGGTGAGGTATATGTGTGGTTTACACTCGAAGGTGCTGATTTAGCAAACAAAAGTAAGGCAGAAAAGATAGTATCACCAGTTTTTCATAAGTTTGGCAATGCCTATGAGCTAATGAAAAAGATAAAAGATAAAAAGGGTTGGTTTGGTATTTGTCCACCCTGTGCTGAATATTATGGTGCAGAAGGTAAAGATAAGATTGACTTTGTGGAGAAAGCTGGTGCAGACTGGCTGCTAAAGAATATGGAGGATGCAAATGTTGTATGGTTTTAAGTTGCAGTAACTTGAGTTAGTAACTTCAGGAAGTTCAAATAAACTCGAGGGAGGCTTCTCCCTCTCTTTTTTATCCAATAAAAGTTTCTTTCAATGTTGCCTTCTTTTAAACTGATTTTTTTTAGCATCTTTGATCTTATCTCATTTTCAATACAATATTTAGAGATAAAGGCAATACCAGCACCACTTAGAACTGACTGCTTGAGAGCCTCGTTGCTCTCTACAATCAAACCTATATTTAAATGAGCGGGGTTAAAACCATTTTTCTCGAAAAATCTTTCCACCTCTTTTCTTGTTCCAGATCCCAGCTCCCTTGATATGAGTGAGTATTTTGTAATATCTCTTAAAGAAATTTCATCAGGGTAATTAAATTGTAAATCTCCAACAAGAACTATCTCGTCTTTTAGAAATAGGTGTTCTTCTATATTGCGGTTATTTGTTTGTGTGCCTATAAAACCAACAATAGCCTCATCTGAGAGGATCTTTTTTATAACTTCCGTGCTATCAGTAACTTTTATAGAGATAACAGAATCGACAATATGTTTTTTAAAAAGGGCAGTAAACTTAGGTAGAATATAATTTCCTGGTACAGAGCTTGAGATAATATTTATCTCTATATTTTTTTCTTTTCTATCTTCAAGTTTATTTTTTAAAGATTCAAAGTCTTCCACAATCTTAACAGCTTCAAGATAGAGTAATTTAGCCTTCTCTGTGGGGTATATCTGCCTGCCTATCCTATCAAACAATTTTGTTTTTAGATATTTTTCTAAATATTTTATATGTTCAGAGATAGTAGGTTGGGTGATAAGAAGCTCCTCTCCAGCCTTTGAAAAACTCTTATTTTTATAAACAGAGATAAATACCTTCAGATGATGAATGTCCATAAATTCATTATAACAAATTAAAGACCCTCTGTAATCTTCTATTTACTTATAAAAATCTCATAATGTTAAGAATTACATGGTATTTCTAAAGTATTTGATTAATGTCAAAGAATAAAATATCAAGCGGAGTTATGATAAAATAAAAAAGGAGGTAATGATATGTTAAGAAAAATCATAGAGATTGATGAAGAAAAATGTACAGGCTGCGGACTTTGTGTCACAAAATGTGCAGAAGGTGCTTTACAGATAATTAATGGTAAAGCGAGGTTAGTAAAAGAAAGCTATTGCGATGGCTTGGGTGCCTGTTTAGGTGAGTGCCCAGAAGGTGCTTTAAAAATTGTAGAGCGAGATGTTGAAGCTTTTAATGAAGAAGAGGTGCATAGACATCTGGAAGAGATGAAAAAGATGATATTAAAAGATGAGCTGCCCTGTGGTTGCCCAGGAAGCTCCGTAAGAAATTTTGAGCCTTCTTTATCTGATGAGAATATTGACGACGAGGCTGAGGTTCTAAAGAGTGAGTTAACCCATTGGCCCGTTCAACTTACCCTTGTCCCGCCTTCTGCTCCTTTCTTGCAGAATAGAGAAGTCCTATTAGCTGCTGATTGTGTTCCCTTTGCTTATCCTAATTTTCATAAAGATTTTTTGAAGGGTAGGGCAGTACTTGTTGCTTGTCCCAAGTTAGATAATTTCAATGCCCATGTTGAGAAGCTTGCAATGATTTTTAAATTTTCAAATATAACAAAAATAATAATTGCCCACATGGAAGTACCTTGTTGTTTTGGTTTAACGCATATGGTTAGTAAGGCGATGGAGATAGCTGGTAAAAAAATCGAAGTTGAAGATGTAACAGTTGGTGTGAAGGGAGACATTCTGTAAAAGGAGGGAAAAGATGGCAAGATGTCCAGGTCAAGATACCCAATTCTGGAAGTACGATGCAATTTACGATGTTAAATGTCCCCAATGTGGCGGAGATGTTGAATTTTTTAGAGATGAGGTTACCCATAGATGTAAAAAATGTGGCTCTCAGGTGTTGAATGAAAAGATGGATTTAGCTTGCCTAAAATGGTGTCCGCAGGCAGAGCAATGTGTTGGGCCCGAGAGATACAAAGCAGTCTTACAAGAAAAAGAGTTGGAAGAGAAAAGAAAGGCAGATTTTGATAAATTAATATCCCTTGTTCCTGAAGTTGAGCTTGAAGTTAGAAAGACTTTTAAAGAGCTATTTTATAAAAACAAAGATTATACAAAGCTTTTTGACACAAAGGAGCTCTTCTATATCAGAGAAAAAAACGAAGAGCTCTTTGAAAAATGTATTAAATATTATAGAGAATTTTTAAACCAACGTTAAAAGGGGCCAAACTGTTTGTGAAACTCCTTAAGCCTTTTTGCAAAGTTTCTCCCGAAGTCATAACATTTTTCCTCGTCTTCCAACGAAGGTCTATATTTAACTTCCAGTCCTGGTTCAAATAGCTCAATCCCCAGTTTTTTTATAGCCTCATTCATTTCCCTTACAGCACCACCTCCCCATCCATAGCTACCGAAAGTGCCTACAACTCTATTTTTTGGTCTTAGACCTCTTAGATAATCGATAAACTGCATAACAGGTGGGAAGGCTAAATTATTTAATGTTGGTGCGCCTATAAGAGTACCTCTGCACCTCCAGAACTCAGTAATAGCTATACTCATAGGCGTTGCTCTTAATTTAATAACTTTACAGTCAAGACCCTCGCTTTTTACACCCTGGGCAATAGGGTAGGTCATATGCTCAGTACTATTCCACATAGTGTCATAAACTATTAAGACCCGTTCTTCTGCATAGCCATCAGCTATATCTAAGTATGTTTTTAAGATCTTGGATACGTTTTTTCTCCAGATTAAGCCATGGTCTGGTGCAATCATATCTATCTGAATACCTGAATTTACCAGTTCTAAAATCTTGGGTTTAATAATAAAACCGAAGGGCATAAGTATATTGGCATAGTAATCCCATACAGCATCAAACAAAACTTCTTCTGATAGACAATCTATAAACTCGTCATCAAATCTTGATACGGATGCTAAATGTTGTCCAAAGGCATCTTGACTAAAAAGCAGCTTATCTTCTTCCACATAAGTAACCATTGAATCAGGCCAATGCATCATAGGAGTTTCTATAAACATAAAAGTCTTCTTCCCAGTATTAATCTTATGACCAGTTTTAACAATATTAATATTCCATCTACTTAGGTCATAAAAACGTTCAAGGCCTTCTTTACCCTTTTGGGTAATATAAACTTTTGCATCAGGGCAATAAGCCATTATCTCCTCAAGGGCAGTTGCATGGTCATTCTCTATATGGTTTATGATTACATTTTTTATCTTAGCAGGGTCTATGAGATGTTTGATGTTTTTTATCATAATCTCTGCAAAGTTATGTTTAACCGTATCTACAAGAGTAATTTCGTCATCTATAACAAGATAATTGTTATAAGTTGTACCTCGAGGAGTTTGATATCCGTGGAAGTCTCTGATTGCCCAGTCTATCGCTCCTATCCAATATATATCTTTTTTAATCTCTACTGGCTTCATTAAAAATTCCTCCTTTTTTTAATAAAATTATATCATTATCTCTGTTCTAATCAATGTATCCAAAGTTTTAAAAGTTTATGCAAAAATTATCTGCCATTACTACTTAAATATTTCTCAATATGGCTCTTCTGCCTATATCCTTTCTGTAGTGCATACCTTCAAAATAGATTTTACCTACAGCCTTATAGGCATTATCAATAGCCTCCTTTATATTATCACCTAATGCTGTAACCCCAAGCACTCTACCACCATCGGTATAAATCTTTCCATCTACAAGCTTAGTACCTGCATGAAAGACATAAATGTTCTCATCATTTATATCTTCAAGTCCTTTAATCTCATAACCCTTTTTATAATCAGCTGGATAACCTCCTGAGGCTATTACTACGCATACAGAATGCTTTTGTTGCCACAAAAGATATTCATTCTCTAATTTACCATCAATACAACCTATAAGAACTGGAACTATGTCATTCTTGATTCTCATAAGTAATGGTTGGGCCTCTGGATCTCCAAATCTTGTATTAAACTCAAGTACATAGGGCTCACCATCCTTTATCATAAGACCTGCATAAAGAACGCCCTTAAAAGGAGATCCCTCTTTTTCCATACCCATGATGGTAGGGTAAATCACCTTTTCCATCACTTTATCAAAAACCTCTTTTGATACAACTGGTGCAGGAGAATAAGCTCCCATGCCTCCGGTATTAGGTCCTTCATCATTGTCAAATATCCTTTTATGGTCTTGAGAAGAGTCCATTGGTATTACAGTCTTTCCGTCAGTAAATACAAGAAAAGAGGCTTCTTCGCCTTCCAAGCATTCTTCTACAACCACTTTATCGCCAGCGCTGCCAAAAATCTTCTTTACCATAATATCATCGATGGCATTTAATGCTTCTTCTTCTGTTTTGCATACATAAACACCTTTGCCCGCAGCAAGCCCATCGGCCTTTACAACTAAAGGCGCACCAATCTTCTTTATATACTCTTTAGCCATTTCTGGCTCTTCAAAAACCTCAAAGGATGCTGTAGGAATGTTATATTTTTTCATAATATTCTTCGCAAAGACCTTACTACCCTCTAAAAGGGCTGCCTTTTTTGAAGGACCAAAAGCCATGATACCTTCTTTACTTAACATATCTACTATTCCTAAATTGAGAGGTGCTTCGGGCCCAATAATAACAAGCTCTATCTTGTTGTTTTTTGCAAAATCAACAATACCATTTACATCTTCAGCTTTTATGGGTATGTTCTTTGCGATTAATGCAGTACCACCATTCCCTGGTGCGCAATATACCTCTTTTACGAGAATACTATCTTTGATTTTCCAACAAAGGGCATGTTCCCTTCCACCACCACCAACTATTAATACTTTCATATATAACCCTCCAATAATTTTATTTCTAAATTAAATAATTACTCTGCTGCATCAAACCAATTTTTTCCGATGCCAGATTTTACTTCCAGAGGTACTTTTAGATCAACCACCTTTGACATTTTATCTATTACTATCTTTTCTGCAAATTTTATATCCTTTTCTGCGACTTCCAAAAGTATCTCATCATGAACTTGAAGTAACATTTTAAAATTAATATTTGCCTCTTGTAAAGCATCATAGACTGATATCATAGCAAGTTTTACTATATCTGCTGCCGTTCCTTGTATGGGAGTATTTAAAGCTATTCTTTCTGCATTGTTTCTAACTAAATGATCTGGTGAGTCAATCTCATAGAGATATCTCTTCCTACCAAAAAGTGTTTTTATAAACTTATGAGCCTTTGCAAAATTTATAAGATTTTCCCTGAAAATTCTTACCTTTTCATAGTTTTCAAAATATTTTTTTATAAAATATTCTGCCTCTTTTTGAGTTGATTTTAGTTCTTTGCTTAAAGAGTATGAACCCATACCATATAATATGCCAAAGTTTATTGTCTTTGCCTGTCTTCTCATTTCCTTAGTAACATTGTCTTCGGTAACACCGAATATTTTCATTGCCGTTCTTGTATGAATATCTTTCCCTTCCCAAAAATCTTGAATCAGATTATCATCCTCTGACATATGGGCAAGAACTCTAATCTCAATCTGGGAGTAATCCGCGGAAAGCAGTAAAAATCCCTCATCGGCAATGAAGGCGCTTCTAATCTTTTTACCCCAATCATACTTAATGGGAATATTTTGAAGATTTGGGTTGCTACTTGAAAGTCTTCCAGTAGCTGTAAGTGTCTGGTTGAAGGTGGTATGAATTCTGCCATCCTGTGCAATAAAGTCTGGTAATACATCTATGTATGTATTCTTCATTTTTGATACATTTCGGTACTCAACTATCATCGGGATGATGGGATGGGCATCAAGTAACTCTTGAAGTATATCTGAAGAAGTGGAGACTGCTTTGCTACCCTTTTTTATGTTTTTAATACCCAAATCACCGTAAAGTACTTCAGAGAGTTGTTTAGGTGAGTTAAGGTTTATTTTTTTACCGATGAGTTTGTAAATGTTGTCTTTTAGTTGTTCAATCTTAGCAGTAATTTCGGTATCAATTTCCTTGAACTTATTTATATCAATCTTAATCCCGCTGTTTTCCATATGGGCAATAATTGGTGTTAGTGGTAACTCTATCTTTTTGTATAAATTAAGGATATCCTGCTCTTTTTGTATCTCCTGTTCTAACTTCTCAGCGAGGGACGGTGTAAACTTAAGAAGGTATGATTTTTTTAAAAGCTCAGTGTCTTCAAATAGTTTAGGTTGAATTACCTCTGGGGAAGGGATGTATCCAAAGTTGTCTTTGAGTATATCCTCAAAGCTATGGGTGTGATTTGCCGTAGGGTATAAAAGATAAGAATATAAAGAGAGATCTATAATATCAAGCCTCTTTAGAATACTGTAGTCAAATAATTTAAAGAGTTCTTTAGATTCAAAAAGATAGATCTTTGTCTTTTCGTATAGGCTTTTTAAAAAACTTTCTATCTCTTTTTCCCTTAATAGATAGACCTTTTTCCCCTCTTCTGTGAAAAAAAGCCTTTTATAATCTTTAGTGCTATCGATAAGAAGATAATATTTTTTAGCTGGTTTTATGTTTACCTCACTTAACTCTATGAGCTGTGGGGTAATTCTATCTACATTCTTATTTAGATTGAACTCTTTTATAAAATCAAAAAAGTTTAGTTCCTTTAGTAGTTCTCGTAACTCAATTTCATTGGGCTCTCCTATCCTAAAATCTGAAAGATTAACCTTTTCAATATCTTTTATGTAAAGGGTTGCTAATCTTTTGCTAAGGAATGCTAAATCTTTCTGTTCTAATAGTAGTTTTTTTGTTTTCCCATCAATATCATCTATTTTTTCATAGATCTCCTCAAGAGAGTTAAATCTTTCTAAGAGATTTTTTGCTGTCTTTTCTCCAATACCTTTAACACCAGGTATCCCATCAATACTATCACCACAAAGGGCTAAATAATCTGTGATCTTTTCAGGTTGTATGCCAAGAATCTCAATAACCTTGTTTCTATCGATAAAGATATCTTTCAATGGATGCCAGACCTTAATGTTATCACTAACTAACTGGAACAGGTCTTTATCGGCAGTGGCTATACATATTTCTACATCTTCCTTAAATTTTTGAGTAAGAGAGGCAATAAGGTCATCTGCTTCTAAGCCATCTTCCATAAGTGTTTTAATATTAAGACTTTCAAGTAGTCTGTAAACGTTTGGTATCTGTATCCTTATCTCATCAGGTAATGGAGGTCTTTTAATCTTATAATTCTCAAAAATCTCATTTCTGAAGGTCTTTTTCTTAGAATCAAAGACCACAGCTAAGAAGGTAGGGTTATGCTCTTTCATTATCTTAGTTAACATCTTAAGAAAACCAAAGACAACCCTTGTTGGAAATCCCCTTGAGTTTGATAGATAGGGTAGTGCGTAATAGGCCCTATATAAAAAGGCACTACCATCAATAAGATAGAAACTTGATTTATCCAACTCCTCTTTCCTCAACAGTTAATAAATAGTATTTAATCTCTCATAATCCATAATTATTGCTAATCATGCTAATAACATATTGCCTGTTCCGTGTAACCTACCTATTCCCCTTTAGTATCATAATCTTTTATGTAAAAATCCCATCTTTTTTGACCATTATATTCCGTTTGTTTTGGGATGCCAATTAAATCAACTTTTGCACTCTCTTTAATGCCATAATTGGGAAGAGCAAATCCTATGGCATTAAAAGAAATATCATTTTGCTTTAAAAAAAGTTTAAGATGGTTTTCCTTGCTACCCACGTATCTAAAGTTTATAACTTCAGCCTTAGAAAGAAGAAAAATAGGCTCAGGATTTCCCATGCCAAAGGGTTCGAGCATTTCGAGTTGTTCGAAGAAGGTATTATCTATCTCTCCTGTGTTTAATATACTATCAATATAATGGGTCTCAGAAAACTCTCTATTTGTTAAAGCTATTTTTGCAAGCTCCTCCAGCTTTCTCTTAAAAGTTTCTAAGTCTTTTTCATAGATAGTAACTCCGCAGGCCAACTTATGTCCTCCATATTCAACAATAATCTCACTCATATTAAACAGAGCCTCATCGAGAGGAAAATAATCTATACTCCTGCCTGATCCTTTTATTAAACCATCTTCTGTTTTAGTAAAGACAAAACAAGGCTTTTTATATCTATCAACAATCTTTCCAGCAACTATTCCCAATACTCCTAAATGCCAATCAGGAGAAAAGATACAATAAATATATTTGTCTGAGTTTTCTTCGATTAATTTAGTTGCTTGGTTTAAAACACTCTCTTCAAACTTCTGTCTTTGCGAGTTGTTTTTATGTAACTGTTTGACTAACAGTTTTGCCTTTTCTTCATCAGAAGTTAAAAGTAGTTTTAAGGCTTCAATGGGGCTACTAACTCTTCCTGAGGCATTAATTCTTGGGGCTATTCTAAAGGAAACAGATCTTACGTCAAGTGTATCTATGAGTAGCTCTTCTCGTAAAGCTATAATCCCTTTTTTTCTTGTCTTGTTTATCTCCCTTAAGCCATGCTTAACAAAAATTCTGTTTGGTCCTAAGAGAGGTACCAAATCGGCAATTGTTCCAATTGCCACTAAGTCGAGGTATTGTTTTAAGTTTGGTTCGGCAATATTATTAAAAAAGCCATATTTTCTAAGAGTCTTTCTTAGCTCTATTAGCAGATAAAAAGCTACACCTACACCTGCTAACTCTTTATAGGGGAAGGAACAGTCCCTTCTCTTAGGGTTTATTACTGCCTCTGCATTGGGAAGTCTATCACCAGGAACATGATGATCTGTAATAATAAAATCAATCCCAACTTCTTTCCCATACTCAACAAGATCAAAGCTTTTTATGCCACAATCGACAGTAATTACTAAGTTAGTACCCTTAGATTTTAGAAAATCAATTGCCTCTTTATTTATTCCATATCCTTCCTTTATCCTATCGGGGATATAGAAATCACATTGAACACCAATCTCTTTGAAGAATAATAGTAGTAAGGCAGTAGCCGTAATCCCATCGGCATCATAATCACCATAAACAGCAATTTTTTCTCGTAAAAAAACTGCCTTAGCAATACGTTCAGCACCTTTTTGTAAATCTTTAAGAGAGGATGGTTCGGGGAGATTATTTAATGTAGGGTTTAAAAACTCCTCAATATCACTAATTTCTTGAAAAGAACGATTCAAGATAACATTTGCGATTGACTCTTTTAATTTAAAATTTTTTATTAAATTTTTTTTTAGTTCCTCATTTTTTTCACTGATTATCCATCTTTTTTTAAAGTTCATTATTAAAAAGCCAATATTAGATTTTAATATGTTCTTAACTCACGATATACAGTATCCCTCTCTACAGGGATTTTTTTTGCCTCCTTAATCATAGATATTAGTTCTTCTTTTGTGAGGGCCTCTTTTGTTTTTGCACCAGCTGAGTGTGTTATTTTCTCTTCTACAACTGTGCCATCTAAGTCATTAACCCCAAAGAATAGAGAAATTTGTGCTACCTTCTCAGTTAGCATAATCCAGAAGGCTTTTATATGCTGAAAGTTATCTAAATAAATCCTACCTATAGCTAAAGTCTTCAAATCATCAAAGCCTGTTGTGTATCTTCTTTTCTCGATTTTTGTGTTTTCTGGATGGAAGGCTAATGGTATAAAGGATTGAAAACCACCCGTTTTATCTTGCAATTGCCTCAATCTTTCCATATGATCCACCCTATGCCAAAACTCTTCAATGTGACCGTATAACATTGTGGCATTTGATTTAAGACCCACCTTGTGAGCAGTCTCCATTACTTCGAGCCATCTTTCTCCTGATATTTTTTCTGGACAAATTTTTTCTCTAATTTCAGGATGAAAAATCTCAGCTCCACCCCCTGGTAAAGACCCTAATCCTGCGTCTTTTAATGTCTTTAATACATAGTCCAATGATTTTTCAGATATCTTTGAAAAATAGTCAATCTCTACGGCCGTAAAAGCTTGAATGTGCATTGATGGAGAATGAGTTTTTAAAGTCCTAACCATATTTACATAGAAGTCAAATCCCCATCGTGGGTGAAGCCCTCCGACTATGTGTAACTCCGTTGCTCCTTGCTTTTTAGCTTCTTCAGTCTTTTTTAACATCTCTTCCATCGTAAGTTCGTAGGAGTCTTTGTCTTCTCCATCTCTCGAGAATGCACAAAACTTGCACCTATTAACACATATATTTGTTGGGTTTATGTGTCTATTGACATTGAAATAGACCTTATCACCATTCTTTCTTTTATTTACAAAATCAGCTAACTCACCAACAGAAAGTAGGTCTTTTGTTTCAAATAAAAAAAGCCCCTCTTCAAAACTAATCCTTTCTCCCTCAAAAACCTTTTTCTTGATTTTATCGATAGTAATCACCTTACTGCTCCCTAATATAAACCTGTCTTTCGTTTTTTTGAAACTCTATATCAGTGCTACCACACCAAGCACAAGATACCATGGCAAACTCAAGGTCATCATCAACGATTGATACCTCTTCTTCTCTGAGCTCGTAATTTTCAGGTTCCCCGACTACTGCCATAAGATTATTGTTCTCATCTATTTCTACTTCCAAAATTTTCTTAATATTGCACCAAACATTAAAATTTGTAGTATTTCCACAATTTCTACATTTAGCCAATTTTTAACCCCATTTATTTTCAGGTTCATAATTATCTAAAAAAACTTTCAAAACTCTGTCAACAAAGGATTCCATAAGTTCATCCAAGTTCTTAGGTTTTAGATAAAAAAACGGTGAAAGTGGCATAATCGTAGCACCAGCCTGTGCCAATTTTAACATGTTCTCTAAATGAATAATATTGTAAGGACTTTCCCTTACAGCGAGAACAACTCTTCTTTTTTCTTTGATAGCAACATCAACAGAGCGCTCTAAGAGGTTTGATGATATGCCGCTTGCAACCCTCGCCAAAAAGCCCATAGAAGCAGGACAAACCAAGACATCAAATAAATTTCCACCACTTGCAACAGGTGAGTAGAAGTTATTTTCATCTTCTAACTTAACATTCTTATAATTTTTGATAAATCTTTTTAAATCCTTATCTGTCTCTTCCTTAAAAATTTTTTCTCCATTTTTTGATACAATAAGATAGACACTTACAGGTAATTTAGATAATTTTTTAATTATTTTTTCAGCATAAACAGCACCAGAGGCACCTGTAATTCCCAAAACAACTTTGTCCATAATGACTATAAGTATACATCAATGACGGTAAAAATGAAAAATAAAACGCTAATATATCCATTCATATTAAAAAAGGCTATGTCAAGTTTTGATAGATCCTCTTCTTTTACTAATGAGTGTTCATAGAGAAGTAGTAAAGAAATTATAAAAATACCTACTAAATAAAAAAATCCGAAATCTCTTATGAAAAACAATGATAGAAGCAGAATAAGCATTAAGAAATGGAATATCCTTGAGATTAATATTGAATTTTTGATGCCAAACTTTACAGGTATAGAGTAGAGCCCTTCTTTTCTGTCAAACTCATAATCTTGTAAAGCATATAAGACATCGAAGCCAGCAACCCAAAATAAAACTGCCACAGCAAGAATTAATGGTAAAAGATCAAACTCCCCCTTTATTGCAATCCAGGCACCAAGAGGTGCTCCTGCTAAGGCTAAACCTAAAACAATGTGAGAATAGTAAGTAAAACGTTTTGTTAATGAGTATCCTGTTAGTATTATTAAAGCTAAAGGCGAGAGATAGAAACAAAGCTTATTTAGCCTATAGGCTGAAAAGATAAGTAATGAAAAAGAGAGGATTGTATAGAAAATAACAGCTTCTTTTGATATTAAACCCTTAGGAAGGGGTCTATCTTTTGTTCTTGGGTTTTTCGCATCTATGTACATATCTACAAGTCTGTTAAATGACATAGCTCCAGTTCTTGCAGATACCATAGCAACAATAATCCAGAAAAATTTTTCAAAGGGTGGCAACCCCCAGCTTGCTATAAAAGCACTGGTTAGGGCAAAGGGTAATGCAAAGATAGTATGAGAAAATTTTATCATTTCTAGAAAAATTCTAATTTTTCTGAATATGTTAAGTTGTGAAATTTCGTTTTTGATAGGTAATGACATTTTTTGACCTAATAAATTGATAATTAATATCTGTTGTCTCTTCGATTTCAGAGTTTAACGATAAAAAATCTACTTCTTATAAATTCTCAAATTCCATATTTTTGCCATTTTTCTTGTACCAATCTTTTTATCTCATCGCTCATCTCTATCTCTTCTGGCCAGTCTCTCATCATCCCCTCTTCTCTTGATTTTCTCGTTGCATCAATCCCCATTTTAGAGCCATATCTAGGAAAACTGGCTGAGTGATCAAGAGCATCAACAGGTCCTTCAGTTATCAGCACATCCCTCTTCCAGTCTACATTATTCAATACTCGCCAAGATGTATATCTTAAATCCTGAACATCAACATCTTCATCTACAACTATAATTAGTTTTGCAAACATCATCTGACCCTTACCCCAGAGACCATTTATTACCTTTTTTGCCTGACCAGGGTAGGTCTTTTTTATTGAGATAATAGCACAGTTGTGAAAGACACCTTCCATTGGCAGATTCATATCTACAATCTCTGGAAAATCAATCTTAAGAAGAGGCAAAAATATTCTCTCTGTGGCCTTAGCCATGAAGCAGTCTTCCATTGGAGGCTTGCCTACAAGTGTTGCAGGATATATGGCATCTTTTCTTCTTGTGATGCAGGTTATGTGAAATACAGGGTATTCTTCCGCAGGTGAGTAAAAACCTGTGTGGTCTCCAAAGGGACCTTCAATTCTTCTTTCATAAGGGTCAACATACCCTTCTAAAACAAACTCAGCATTTGCAGGTACTTCTAAATTAACGGTCTTACATTTTACAAGCTCAACAGGCTCTCTTCTTAAAAATCCAGCAAAAACCATCTCATCAATATTTGGTGGTAGTGGTGCTGTTGCGGAGTATATAACAGCAGGGTCAGAACCGATTGCTACTGCTACTTCAAGCCTTTTTCCAATCTTTTCTGCCTTTATATAATGGTGAGAGCCATCTTTATGAAGATGCCAATGCATACCTGTTGTCTTCCCATCATAAATGTGCATCCTATACATACCACAGTTTCTAACACCTGTCTCTGGGTCTTTTGTAAAGACAAGAGGAAGGGTAATAAATCTACCGCCATCTTTAGGCCAACAAAAAAGAACAGGTAGCTTTGTCACATCAGGGTCTTCTTCTACAACTTCCTGACAGGGAGCATTTTTCACAATTTTTGGGAAAAACTTGGCAAATTCAAAAAGTTGAGGAAGCATCTTAATTTTATCTATCAAACCTTCGGGTGTTTTATGGCTTAATAACTTTGATATTCTCTCAGGAATTTCTTCAATATTTTCAACACCTAAAGCCCAAGCCATCCTTTTATAAGATCCGAAAAGGTTAGTGGCAACAGGGAATGAAGAATTCTCAACTTTTTCAAAAAAGAGAGCAGGACCATTGCTTTTAGATACTCTATCGGTGATCTCCGATATTTCTAAATGGCAAGAGACCTGTTCCTTTACTCTAACTAACTCTCCTTTTTTCTCAAGGAACTCGATAAACTCTCTTAAATCCTTATAGGCCAACTATTTACCTCTGATTTTAAATAGATACTCTGTGATTATCTGGACATCTTCATCACTTATAACATTACCTGCTGTTTTCTTACGCATTCTTTCAACCGTATCTAACCAACCCTTTTTTGTCTTTTTCCTCTCTAATGACCACTCTATAGGATGACAAATGGAACATCTGCTTTCAAAAATTGCCTTAGCTTGCCTTTCGTCAAAGGCATAGCTTTTGGTTGCATAGGCCATTAAAAAAAAGATTGTGATGATTTTAATTTTCATATTTTTGTGCTTTTACTATTATAAAATACGCTACAACTAATGCTAAAATTGTACCTGCGCTTACCATAATCTCATAGAGCTTTTCAATTGGTGGGTGTTCCATTGTTGAGGTTTGTGCCTCAATTAAAAGAATTCTTCTTACGGAGGCAATTATTCCTACGTCTAAAAAGGGTAGCAAGCTAAATTTTTGCTTTTGCAAAAATCTAATAATCGTCCATAAAATCTCAAGAATTATAAGAACCAACAAAATCTCATTAACAGCCTCGATAAGTTTTAGTAACTCAAAACTCATCGAGTTTAAGATAGCTTTGTAAAGTACTATTCCACAGATTATAAGTAATACAAAAGCTGCGATAATGTGAAAAAGAATATCTATCTTAATTAGAGTTTTTCTAGATGTTTCAACTAAATTTATGCTTTTCTTTTCTTCTATTCTTTCGTCCATAATGTTTAATATTATTAGGTCTTTTCTGATAAAAGTCAATCTGTAAGATTATTTACTTCTCTAAAATGTTTAATAAAAACCTTACAATGAGATAATATTGCTACAATCTAAAATTAATTTGAGTTATAATATAATGTTTATGAAAGCAATTGCATTACTTTCAGGCGGACTTGATAGCACTTTAGCAATAAAGCTTATTAAAGATCAAGGGATTGATGTTATTGCCCTTAATTTTGTATCACCTTTTTGTAGCTGCACCTCAAAAAATTCAAGCTGTAGCTCCGCTGCAAAGGCAGCAAAAGATTTAGGTGTATCTTTAAGAGTTATCTCAAAGGGTATTGACTATTTTAAGATTGTAGAAAATCCTAAATTTGGCTATGGGTCAAATATGAATCCTTGCATCGATTGTAGGATATACATTTTCAGAAGGGCTAAGGAGCTTATGGAAGAAGAAAATGCAAGCTTTCTAATCTCAGGAGAGGTTGTTGGACAAAGACCTATGTCACAAAAAAAGCATACCTTACGATTAATTGAGAAAGAGGCAGGGGTAGAAGACATTTTATTAAGACCTCTCTCGGCAAAGCTACTTGCGCCGACTCTTCCCGAAAGAATGGGTTGGGTTGACAGAGAAAAACTTCTTGCCATAAGTGGTAGAGGCAGAAGTGAACAAATTAAGATGGCCAAAGTAAGTAGCATTGACTATCCCTGTCCTGCCGGCGGGTGTCTGCTAACAGATAAATTTATAGCTAATAGACTTAGCGATCTCTTTAAGTATAAAAAAGATTATACACTGGAAGATATAAAACTGCTTAAACATGGAAGACACATAAGGGTCTCAGAAGATTTGAAAGTAATTGTAGGTAGAGATGAGGCGGAATGTGCTAAATTAGAAGGATTCTTTGACCCAAAGGCAGATTTGATAATATATTGTGTTGATCCTAAGGGACCAGCTTTACTTATTAAAGATTTTAAACTTAATTATATTCCTGATGTTGTTTTTCAGATTGCCTATCGTTATTCAGATGCAAAAGAAGAGCCCCTTCATTTGGAGATTGATGGTGTTATAAAAAAGAGGCTTATCTTCAACCATTCAATAGAAGAAAATCTTTTGAGATCAATGATAATATGATAGAAAAAGAAGAAAGACTAATAACTATAATAAGGTCCTATAAAAGTGCTATTGTTGCCTATTCTGGAGGTGTTGACAGCTCTTTACTTTTATATTTAACATTTATAAATTTAGGAAGAGACAATGTCTTTGCAGTCATTGCAGATTCTGAGACCTACCCAGATAGAGAAAGGGAGTTTGCGATAACTTTCTGTAAAGACCATGGTATTAACTATAGGGTGATCCATACTGAGGAGCTAAAGGACGAGAATTTTAAGAATAATCCTGTTAATAGATGCTACTATTGTAAATCACACCTCTTTGAAGATATCCTAAAGATTCAGAAAGAGCTAAATTTTGATGTTATCTTTGAGGGGAGTAATCTAGATGATTTATCCGATTTTAGACCTGGAAGGAAAGCCGTAGAGGAAAAAGGAGTTATTAGCCCACTACTTATGGCAGAGCTTACAAAAACTGATGTGAGAGAGCTTTCTAAAAGATATAATCTGCCAACTTATGACAAACCTTCAAAGGCATGCTTAGCGTCAAGGATACCCTATGGTCATCCTATATCTAAAGAGCTTTTAGAAAAGATTGATAGGGCAGAAAGTTTTCTCGAAAACTTGGGTTTTTCTGTAGTAAGAGTTAGGTCTCATAGAGATGTTGCAAGAATTGAGGTGGAAAAAAAAGATTTCGAAAAAATTATGGAGAAAAGAGAGACGATTATAAGTTATCTCCTCCAGTTAGGCTTTCACTATATAACTCTTGATCTTGAAGGGTTTAGGTCGGGAAGTATGAATAGAGGAGTTGATACAAGAGTAGGCAGGTTGTAGCTGAGTTGGGTAAAGTAATAGGCATATTATTAGATAGTAGATTTTGAGTGGAGACTTTAAGTTCTACTTTATCAAGGCCTTCAAGTTCAGATGTAATGATGTTCAAGACAATATATTGGTCATGAGTAAGAATGTTCTTATCTTTAATATCTTAATTATATTAGCTATGATGATATGGGGCGGCACATGGGTATCAGCTAAAGCCATATCTGCCACAGCGGATCCTTTGATATTGACTTTTTTAAGATTCTTTGTAACGGTAATTTTTTTTATCCCCCTTCTTTTAGTTTTTAAGGCTAATCTAAGAATAGAAAGAGAAAAGATTAAATTTCTCCTTTTAGGTTCCTTATCTATGGGAGTTTATTTCTTGTTGTTTTTTAAGGGGCTCCAAAGAGGATATGCCAATATAGGGGGAGTATTTGTAACCTCCCTAATCCCCATATATACCTTGTTGATTAGTAAGTTTTTTTTGAAAAGAAGTTTTAGGTTTATTGATTATATAGGTGTTTTTATAGGTTTTTTGGGTGGTCTAATCATTATGAAGTTCTGGAGCTTAAACTGGTATAATCTTTATGAAAATGGCTATATATATTTTATAACTTGCCCCTTCTTGTGGGCTTTGGTTACTATAAGTAGCGAGAAATTAGGTCAGGGCTCTTCTTTAGCCTTTAGCTTTTATTGCCATTTATTTTGTGCGCTGGTTTTCTTGTTATTTGTTGATAAAACCATATTCAATGTCTTTGATTTAGGATTTTTATTTTGGACAAACTTACTCTATCTCTCGGTCATATCAAGCGTTATAGCAACTACACTCTATTTCTATTCTACAACAAAAATAAACTCCTACAGAACAAGCGTATATACTTTTATTGTGCCTACCAGTAGTTTAATCTTGAGTGTTATCTTTTTAAAAGAGAAGCCAGAGCTGACTACATTAATAGGTGGTGCCTTATCAATCATGGCAACTTTGCTTATCAATTATAGATTGTATAAGCCTGCTGAGAAATAGTTATTACTCTATACTTCAATCTTTCCTGCTAAGGGGATGTTAAAGATTTTGAAAAATATACCTGAGTATTTACCTTTTAGTAAGTAATTTATCTTATCAACATAGTTATTATAGGCATTAACTTTTTCGTGGATCTCTTTAGTGAGTTCATCTATATTTGTAATATTATTAGTTGTTTCATTAAGCAGGGTTAGCTTTTCAGAAAGGCTATGTTCCTTTAAAAATCTATCATAGATGTTTTTCTTAGAAACCTCAATATCATGTAAAATTTGGCTTATTTCTGTATATAGATTTTTGGTTTCTTGGGGTTGTGTGTTTGCCTTTAAAAGTTCTTTAACGTAGTCTTCCCTACGGTTAAGTAATGCCACTAATTGGCTAAAAAAATGTTCTGCCTTGCTTTTATATAAAAAAAGGAGATAGCTCCAGTATAAGGTAAGCACAATAATGCCAAGGCTTAAGAAAGTTAGCAAAAAGCATAGGTAAAAAATATTTAGCCTCCTACCATAAATTTTTCTGTGATGGCGTATCTTTTAGCAAATTTTTGTATAGTGAGATCTTCATAGAATGTTCTAAACTTGAGGTATAAGACAGGGCCTCCTCAAGAAGTAAGCCTGTTGCAAAACTTCCATGTCCTTTAAGTACAACAATCTTAAAACTTTTAAGATAGTTAGGCAACAACTCTGCTACCTCCTTAGCTCCTACTGTTAACCCAGCAGATACAACAGGGACTTTTTTAAGTATATAGCTACCTTCCGAATCTTCTAATGTTATCTCATCAGCAATCATTGATTTTGCTACTGTTATAGGAGGATGGGCATGAAATATTGCCATGGCAGAGGTGTTTTTGTAAATGGCTCTATGAACTATAATCTCAGTGGAGGCAACGGTTATAAAGGTATCATCTTCATTAAGAGATGTCTCTATAACATCTTCCTCTGTGAGAGCACCTAACATTGATCCTCTTCTTGTGATAATTATTTTATCTCCAACTCTAATACTCATATTGCCACCATGGGCAGAAAAAAGCCCCTGCTCCCAACCAAGACGTCCTATTTTTATAAACTCGTGGGCAATATTATTTGATGACATTAATTAACCTCTATCTTTAGCTCCTTCAGTTTTTCCTTTTTTGGTATGCCATTTTCATCCCATCCCCGAGCACGGTAGTATTCACTAAGCATCTCTTCATATCCATCAAAAATAAGTCTATCAGGTAGCATATCATCCTCCCTCGTAAATCCGCTGAGGCAGTTGATATACCTTTCTAAATTATAAACCCTCTCTCCAATTTTAAGATAGTCTTCTGTGGAAAGTTCTATATTATTGTATGCCCCTATTAAACGAGATAGATAATCATCACCAACAGCAAGAGAGAGAAACCTACAGAAAATCGAACTATCAGCAGCGGCATGGGAGTTTTGTAGATAGATTACCAACCCCGATTTCCCTTTTTTTATAAATCTGTTCTGTAACTTTGGGATTCCTAACACCTCCACAGCTACCATATAGGCTCTCAAATGACAGGCACCTCTATTAGAAGTACCATAGGAAAGAGCCATCCCATAAATTCCCTTTGGATGGTAGGCTGGTAGCTCAAGACCCTTAACAGTCATAGATAGCTCTTCTTTTTTAAGCTCTTTGGATAGTCTTTTGCTTCCTTTTCCAATAAGCTTACCCTCATCTTTACCCTTTAGTGTTTTTTCAACAAGATTAAAAACAATCTTCTCGTCACCAAAATCAAGCCCCAACGCCTCTAAATAGCAGGCAATAGAACCACCTAAAGATATGGTATCAACACCGTATTCGTAGCACAACTCGTTTAAATCAATGATAGTCTCTATGTTTGATAAACCTAAATTAGCTCCTAAAGCCCAAAGAGTCTCAAACTCTGGTCCTTCTCCTTTATCAGTTACCCTTCCACAGGCAACGGGACAGGACAGACAGGCTCTTCTTCTTCTAACATATTTTTTTAGAGACTCACCAGAGATTAAATCTGATTTATCATAAAAGCTTTCTTTAAAATTTTTGTAGGGAAGGATATTAAGCTCGTTTATCAAGTTCATTAGAACAGAAGTTCCAAACTCTGGTAGTCCTTTGGAAGATATGGGATTACCATGGATCCATTTCTTTATCTCTTTGACTATGTATTCAAACTTATCTTTGTCCGCTACTAAACCTTTTTCCTCACCATGTTTTATTACTATGGCGGATACTCCTTTAGATGCGAGAAGATAGCCAAGGCCACCTCTTCCAAAAAACCTTCTATCTGATATGGCATTGGCAAAGAGTACACCCTCTTCTGCGGAAGGTCCAATTAATATGGTTGAGATATCTTGGCCAAACTTATTTTTTAGGAGCTTTTCTCTGTCTGAGACCTTTAACCCTTTAAGGTTAGAGTTTTCCAAAGAGACTTTTCCTTCAGAAAAGATAATAATTTTGTCGTTTTTTGCTTTGTTGAGCAAGGCTATGGCATCTATACCTTGTGTTTTTAAATAATAGCCTCCTTTTCCTCCACAGGAGCTGTCAAAAATAGTGTGGGTCAGGGGCGATTTAAAGACGCTATGAAAACGTCCGCTAAGAGGAGCCTTTGATAATGTTAAAGGCCCTGTAAGGAAGAAAACAGGTGATTCATAAGCAAGATTTTTTGAGTTGATATAATCAAAGAAAAGTCTAACTCCCAACCCTCTTCCCCCGAGATAATCATTTTGATAACTCTTGTCTATCTCTTTCTCAACAATAGATTCTTTTTCTAAATCTATCTCAATTAGCTTTTTCATCATTAATTTTTTTAATTTTTAAGTCATCTTTAAGGTTATTTTTTAGTTGAGATATCGTTTCTTTTAAGAGAGGATGTAGAAAAAGTGGGTCAATCTCTTCTAATGGGTAAAGAACAAAAGAACGCTCAACCATCTTAGGATGAGGTATTATTATATTAGCATCTTCGTAAATAAGGTTTTCGTAGAAGATAATATCAATATCAATTACTCTGGGGCCGTATTTGATGTTTTTTTTTCTGCCCATATTTTTTTCAATTTTTTTAATTAGATTAAAAAGCTCTTTCAAACTCAATGTTGTCTCTGCAATGATAACAGAGTTTACAAAATCTGGCTGGTCCTTCACCCCGTATGGCTCTGTATGATAAAAGGATGAGCTTTTTATTAACTTAACACCTCCATCGTTAAGTAAGGCAATTGCGTTCTTTATATTCTTTATAGGCTCTCCTATATTTGAACCTAAAGCGATATATACTCTCTTCATCTAAAACTTAACGCTTTTTATCCTTTCTATAGCTTCTCTTAACCTATCCTTGTTAACGGTAAGAGCTATTCTAAAATAACCCTCACCATAGGTTCCAAAGCCAATACCTGGTGTTATAACTACTCCGGTCTCTTCTAAGATTTTTCCGCAAAAGGTACGAGAATCTATATTATTTGGTGTTTTTACCCAAACATAAAAGGTTGCTTTAGGATAAAATACGTCGTATCCCATTTTAGAAAGCTCAGAAACTACAAAATCACGTCTTTCTTTATAGATCTTTCTATACTCCTCTACACAGTTTTGATTACTTGAGAGCGCCTCTATAGCAGCTTCTTGAACAGCTTGAAAAATCCCAGAGTCTACATTTGTTTTAATTTTTCCAAGACCTTCGATAATAGATGAGTTTCCAATAGCAAAGCCTATCCTCCAACCTGTCATGCTGTAAGTTTTTGATAGAGAATGCATCTCTATAGCTACCTCTTTTGCACCCTCGATATTAAAGATGCTTATGGGTGGTTCTTCATAAAAAAGCTCTGAGTAAGCCATGTCATGACACACAATAAACTTATACTTTAGGGCTAATTTAATAACCTCTTCAAAAAAACTTTTATCTGCTATCGCCGAGGTTGGATTATTAGGGTAGTTTATATGCATAATCTTTGTTTTCTTTAAAACATCTTCAGGAATAGCCTTTAAATCAGGCAAAAACCCATTTTCCCTTTTAAGAGGCATAAAATGACTTATCCCACCTGCGAATATTGTTCCAATATTATAAACAGGATAGGCTGGATCAGGTACAAGAACATAGTCTCCAGGATTTACAAAGGCAAGAGGTATATGGGCAATACCTTCCTTTGAGCCAATTAAAGATACTACCTCAGTATTGGGATCAAATGATACTCCAAACCTATTTTTAACCCAGTCACTTGCTGACTTTCTAAACTCTAAAAGTCCTTCGTAGTCGGGATATTTGTGATTTTTAGAGTCTTCTGAAGCGATCTTTAATCTTTCTACTATGTGTTTAGGTGTTGGCAAGTCAGGATCACCTATCCCAAGGCTAATTATATCAATACCTCTTTGTGCAACTTCCTTCTTTTTTCTGTCTATTTCAGCAAAAAGATAGGGTGGGAGTTTGCTTAATCTCTCTGCCTTCTCAAAAACCATACTATTGCTCCTTCTTTTATATTTTTTAGGCTTTACATTATACAAGAAACTTTTTAGTTATAAAACCTAAAAATAGGAAATTGGTTTTTTGTCTCTTTGCTGGAAATGGTCTCAGTTTTATTAAAGATAAAATTTTTTTACTATTATTAAAATATTATATTGACACTTTCTAAAAACTTATGTAAATTAGAAAAACCTATGATGGATGATATCTCTTTTGATATTGGGAAAAAGATTAAGGATTTAAGGCTGAAGGCAGGTCTCACACTAAAGCAAGTGGCTAAGGAGACAGGTTTTTCGCCAGCCCTAATCTCTCAGATAGAGAACAATAACATATCGCCACCAATAGCAACACTTGCAAAGCTTGCCAGCTATTTCAATGTAAAGATTGGTTATTTTTTTGAGAATGACAAACAGCCAGTAAGATATACTGTATGCAGAAAAAACCAAGGTAGAAAGATTGATAGAGTTATATCTAAGACTGGAAAGAGGCATGGCTATATCTATCAAGCACTTGCCTTTGATTATCCTAATAAAGCAATGGAACCATTTCTTATTACTTTGGACTCAGCGGTAGATGATTCCGAAAACATGTATAGTCATGGTGGGGAAGAGTTTATAATGGTTACAAAGGGAGAGATCTTAGTTTTGATAGAAGGAGATAAGATTAATCTAAAAGAAGGTGATGCCATATATTTTGATTCATCAGCTAAGCATAGGGTTTTAAACCCCTCTGATAAAGAGGCACAGATTTTGGCAGTTATAATGGAAAAATAGGAGGTACTTATGTCAATAGATAAAAAGAAGGTTTCAGCAATCTTAGCTGCCATCGATATTTATCTGCAGGAAGAGAAAAGAGAAGAGTTGTATAAACCTGTCACACCTATGATGGAGAAAAGAGAGAGCCCATGGGTTAGATATGGGAGATACTTATCTATGTCTATAAGAAATCAGTGTCAATCAAGGTTATTTAAATAAAACAGGGGGAGATATGGCTAAAAAAGCTAAAAATCCGGTAAAAGTAGTAGATTTAACATTTAGAGATGGCCATCAGTCGCTTTTTGCTACAAGGATGAGAACGGAAGACATAATTCCAGTGGCAGAAGAGCTTGATAAAGTTGGTTTTTACTCCATTGAGATCTGGGGTGGAGCAACATTTGATGTGATGCATAGGTTTTTAGGAGAAGATCCGTGGGAAAGACCAAGAATATTAAAAAAATATATCAAAAAAACTCCTTTTCAGATGTTACTGAGAGGGCAAAACTTGGTAGGCTATAGAAACTATGCTGATGACCTTGTCGAAGCTTTTATAGAAAAGGCTGCAGAAGTAGGTATTGATATCTTTAGGGTCTTTGATGCCTTAAACGACGAGAGAAACTTAGAGTTTTCCTTTAAGGTAATTAAGAAGTGCAAGAAACATGTTCAGGGTGCCATATCTTATACTCTAACGGAGAGAAAATTAGGTGGACCAATCTTTAATATAGATTATTATGTAAAAAAGGCTAAGACTTATGTAGATATGGGTGCTGATAGTATATGCATTAAGGATATGTCTGGTATCCTTTCGCCTTACGATGCCTATGATCTGGTTAAGGCGCTAAAAGAGACATTAAAAGTGCCCATAAACGTACATTCTCACTACACAAGTGGTATGGCTACTATGGCTATGTTAAAGGCTATAGAAGCTGGCGCAGATATTGTGGATACTTGTATCTCTCCTTTCGCTTTGAGAACATCTCATCCAGCAGTAGAACCCCTCTTTGTAACGCTTGAAGGCACAGAGAGAGAGTTTGAGCTTGATTTAGAAAGAATAATAAAGATAGGCGAGCATTTGGAAAAGATCGCCCCTAAATATAGACATTTAATGGACGACACAAAGTTATCGATAATAGATGTGGGGGTATTGTTACATCAGATTCCTGGTGGAATGTTCTCAAACTTGGTAAATCAATTAAGAGAGGCAGATGCCCTTGATAGATTAAATGATGTATATAAAGAGTTACCAGAAACAAGAAAGCAGCTTGGCTATCCACCACTCGTTACACCTACAAGCCAGATAGTTGGTATTCAAGCGGTTCAGAATGTCTTATTTGGTAGATGGAAGATGATAAATGCTCAGGTAAGAGATTATTGTTATGGTCTCTATGGAAGACCACCCCAACCAATTGACAGCGAAGTATTAAAGGCCGCCCTTAAGGGATATGATAAGGGTGATAAACCTATAGATAAGAGACCTGCAGACATTCTTGAGCCTGAGTTAGAAAAAGCAAAAAATGCAATTAAAGATATATCAACCGATATTTTTGACGTAATAACTTATGCAATCTTTCCTGTAACAGGACTTAAGTATTTAAAATGGAAATATGGTATCGAGCCAATACCTGATGAGATAAAACCAAAAACTTTAGATGATGTGAAAAAAGAACAAGAGTTAATAGAAAAAGCAAAGAAAGGATTACTTATGGAAAAACCAAAGGTTCAGTTAAGCGAGAATGCCCGCAAGTTTAATGTGGTAATTGATGGCGAAAGTTATGTAGTTGAGATTGAAGAAGTAGGCGGAGAGGTCAAGAAAGCAGTTACAAAGGTAGTAGAGACTAAAAAGGAAGAACCGCCTAAGGTAGAAAAGAAGGTTGAGACAAAACCTGTTGAAAAAAAGGTGGAGCCTGCTCCACAGCCAAAAGCAGAACCCGCACCATCACAGCCGCAGGTCTCAGGAAAGGGAATAACCGCACCAATGCCAGGAATAATATCAAGATATGAAAAAGAGATAGGGGATACCGTACAGGAAGGCGATGTAGTGGTAATATTAGAGGCAATGAAAATGGAAAACCCACTTCATACGGAGATTAGTGGTAAGATTAAGGCCTTTAATTTTAAAGTTGGAGATTCTGTTAAAAAGGGAGACTTGATAGTTGTAATTGAATAATAAGAAGGGGGAGAAACATGGATTATATCTCTTTAGAAGAAAGATATAAAGATTTAGAGGAAAGAAATAGACAAGCAGAAGAGGGTGGTGGTCAAGATAGGATAGAGAAGCAACATAAAGCAGGTAAGCTAACTGCCCGCGAAAGAATAGAAAAAATACTTGATAAAGGAAGTTTTGTCGAGATAGGAAAGTTTGTAACACACCGTTGTAACGACTTTGGTATGGACAAGCAAAAGTTTTTGGGAGACGGTATTGTAACTGGTTATGGAAGGATTGATGGTAGGCTTGTCTATATTTATGCCCAAGATTTTACAGTCTTTGGTGGTTCTTTAAGCCTTTCTATGGCAGAGAAAATCTGTAAAATTATGGACCTTGCTATAAAAAACGGCGCACCCCTTATAGGTCTTAATGATTCAGGTGGGGCAAGGATACAAGAAGGTGTTGGAAGCTTGGCTGGCTTTGCCGATATATTTTTAAGAAATACCTTAGCCTCTGGTGTTGTTCCACAGATTTCTGTAATTATGGGACCCTGTGCCGGTGGTGCTGTTTATTCTCCAGCTATTACAGACTTCATTTTTATGGTAAAAAACACCAGTTATATGTTTATAACAGGCCCGGAGGTTATAAAAGCTGTTACAGGTGAGGAAGTTACATTTGAAAAATTAGGTGGTGCCTTAACTCATAATAGTATCTCTGGCTGTGCCCATTTTGCCTCTGAAAATGATCAAGATTGCATCAATCAGGTAAGAAGATTAGTTAGTTTCATTCCACAAAACAACATGGAAGAAGCCCCCATAGTAGAAACCAATGATCCCATTGATAGAGTTGATATGTCAATTAGAGACATTATCCCAGAAAGTCCAAATAAGTCATACAATATAAAAGATATTATCTATAAAGTTGTTGATAATGGTGACTTTATGGAAGTTCATGAACACTATGCTAAAAATATCGTTGTTGGCTTTGCAAGATTTAATGGAAGGTCTGTTGGAATAGTAGCAAACCAGCCTAACTTTTTAGCAGGTTCTCTTGATATAAATGCATCAATAAAAGGGGCAAGGTTTGTAAGATTTTGCGATGCCTTTAATATTCCTTTGGTAACGTTTGTGGATGTACCTGGCTTTTTACCAGGTACAAACCAAGAGTACGGTGGAATTATAAAACATGGTGCAAAGCTAATATATGCTTATGCTGAGGCAACGGTTCCTAAAATTGCTATTATAACAAGAAAGGCCTATGGTGGGGCTTATTGTGTAATGTCAAGTAAGCATTTGAGGTCAGATATTAACTATGCCTATCCAACCGCCGAGATTGCGGTTATGGGTCCAGAAGGGGCCGTAAATATAGTTTTTAAGAAAGAAATAGATACAGCAGAAGACAAGAAAAAAAGAAGGGAAGAGCTGATAGCGGAGTATAGAAGAAAGTTTGCTAATCCCTATAAGGCTGCAGAGCTTGGCTATATAGATGAGGTTATTATGCCTGAGATGACGAGATATAAGATTATTATGGCGCTGGAATCTTTAACAAATAAAAGAGATACTTTGCCACCAAAAAAGCATGGAAATATTCCACTTTGATGAATAGTTTGAATGGTTCAGACCGTTTAAACTGTTAGAACAGTTTAAACATTTAAATGATAGGAGGAAGGCATGGAAGATATAAATGAGATAAAAAAAGAGAAAGAAAGGTGGGAAAACACAACGGTAAAAAAGTCCCTTGAAAAATTTCCCGAAAGGAAGAAAGACTTTAAAACTTTCTCTAACATCAATATAAAAAGATTATATACACCTGCTGATGTTGATTTCTCTTATATAAAAGATTTGAGTTTTCCTGGCGAGTATCCCTTTACAAGAGGCGTTCAACCTACTATGTATAGAGGTAGGCACTGGACAATGCGTCAATATGCAGGTTTTGGTACAGCAGAGGATACTAACAAAAGATATCATTATCTTTTAAAAGCTGGTCAAACAGGTCTGTCTGTTGCCTTTGATTTACCAACCCAGATTGGATATGACTCTGATGACCCTATGGCAGAAGGTGAGGTAGGAAAATGCGGTGTTGCTATCGATACAATCAAAGATATGGAAATCCTTTTTGATGGGATACCTCTTGATAAAGTTACAACATCAATGACGATTAACTCTACCTGTGCAATTATACTTGCGATGTACATAGCTGTGGCAGAGAAACAGGGCGTACCTTCTAAAGAGCTAAAAGGAACAGTCCAGAATGATATTCTTAAAGAATACATTGCAAGAGGTACCTATATATTTCCTCCAGAGTCATCAATGAGGCTTGTAAGGGATATAATTCTTTACTGCAAAGATAATCTTCCCCAATGGAATAGCATTTCCATATCAGGTTACCATATTAGGGAGGCCGGTTCGACGGCTGTTCAAGAAGTTGCCTTTACACTCGCAAACGGAATGGCCTACGTAAAAGATATAACTGCTGCAGGAGTAGATGTAGATGAGTTTGCTGGAAGACTATCTTTCTTTTTTAACTCTCACAACAATTTTCTCGAAGAAGTTGCAAAATTTAGGGCTGCAAGAAGGTTGTGGGCAAGGATTATGAAAGAGAAGTTCAATGCTAAAAAGCCTTCTTCTATGATGCTAAGGTTTCACACCCAGACAGCTGGATGCACCCTCACAGCTCAGCAACCAGAAAACAATGTAGTAAGAGTTACCCTTCAGGCTCTTGCGGCTGTATTAGGTGGCACACAATCATTACACACAAATTCAAGAGATGAGGCTTTGGCTCTTCCAACAGAGCAGTCCGCTCAGATTGCCTTAAGAACGCAGCAAATTATAGGCTACGAAAGCGGGGTTTGCGATTTTATAGACCCCTTAGGAGGTTCTTACGTTATCGAAAGTCTAACAAATGATATAGAAAAAGAGGCAGAAGAGTATATAAGAAAGATTGACGAAATGGGAGGAGTATTAAAGGCTATCGAGAAGGGTTATGTACAAAGTGAGATTGCACAGGCATCCTATGAGTATCAAAAGGCTATAGAAACCAAAGACTATATAGTTGTAGGGGTAAACCAGTTTACCGTAGAGGAAGAACCACCTAAAAATATATTAAAGGTAGATATGGAAAAAGAAGAGTATCAGAAAAACAAGTTAAAAAAGGTTAAAAATGAGAGGGATAACAATTTAGTCAAAGAGAAGATTGAAAACCTTAAAAGAGTAGCCAGTTCGAATGAGAATATAATGCCAGCAATAATTGATGCTGTAAAAGCCTACGCTTCTATAGGGGAGATATCCAATGCCTTAAGAGAAGTCTTTGGCGAGTTCAAAGAGGTATAAGGAGGAAGTATGAAAAAGATAAGGATTTTAGTAGCCAAACCAGGGCTTGATGGACACGATAGAGGCGCAAAATTTGTAGCGAGAGCCTTAAGAGATGCAGGCTTTGAAGTAATTTATACAGGTATTAGACAGACACCTGAACAAATAGCCAACACAGCAATCCAAGAGGATGTAGATTTTATAGGTCTATCCTGTTTGTCAGGTGCTCACAATACACTTTTCCCAAAAGTTGTAAAACTATTGCAAGAAAAGAATGCAGAGGATATAATAGTTTTTGGCGGTGGAGTAATACCAGCCGAAGATGTTGAGTTTCTTAAAAGTCAAGGGATCAAAGAGATTTTCGGTCCTGGAACACCATCAGATGTGTTTATAAAGTTCATAAAAGAGAATGCTAAGTAGGGGGGTACATCTATGTATAAAAAAATTAGCCACATCGGCATAGTTGTAAAGGATTTACAGGAATCATCAAAATTTTATACGGATACATTAGGCTGGGAGATGGAAGGAGTGGAGGAGGTTTCTGATCAAAAAGTGAAAGTGTGCTTTTTCACAATTGGTGAGACAAGAATAGAGCTTGTCCAGCCAACAGAAGAAGGAACGGGGGTATATAAGTTTCTTGAAGAAAAAGGCTTTAAGGATACGGTTCATCATATTGCCTATGAGGTTGATGATGTAGAAAAGGAGCTTGAAAGATTAAAAGCTATTGGTACAAAACTTATTGATGAAAAGCCCAGAAAAGGTGCTCACAATATGTCAATTGCCTTTCTTCATCCAAAATCAAGTAATGGTGTACTTATAGAAATATGTCAGCCAATGGAAAAACATTAAAAGGGGGTTTAAGGTGAGAGTAGTTGTTTGTATTAAGCAGGTACCAGATACGACGGAAGTAAAAATTAATCCAGAGACCAATACCCTCATGCGTGAAGGGGTGCAATCTATTGTTAACCCCTTTGATGAGTTTGCTATTGAAGAGGGTATAAGGATTAAAGAGAAGTTTGGTGGTGAGACAATTGTTATTACTATGGGACCACCACAGGCAGAAGAAGCCTTAAAGACGGCTTTAGCGATGGGATGTGATAAGGCTTATCTCGTCTCAGACAGAGCCTTCGCAGGGTCAGATACTCTTGCTACAGCCTATACATTAGCTGCAGCAATTAAAAAGATTGAAGAGACCGACGGACCTGTTGATGTAGTTTTGTGTGGAAAACAGGCTATTGATGGTGATACAGGTCAGGTAGGACCTGGTATTGCGGTAAGACTTAATATCCCTCCGCTTACTTATGTTTCAAAGATAAGAGAGATTGATCCAGAGAAAAAGACTATTATTGTAGAGAGGCTTATGGAGAGGGGTAAGGAAGCAGTTAAATGCTCATTGCCTGTTTTAATTACTGTTGTTAAGGATATTAACTCTCCAAGATATCCTTCACTATTTGAGATTAAGAAGGCTGCTAAAAAGCCTATGATTAAACTTGGCCTATCAGACTTAAATATTCCAGAAAACAGAACAGGACTTAAGGGCTCACCAACATGGGTAAACAAGGTTTTCTCTCCTGAGCTTAAAAGTGTTAATGGAGAGATCTTTCAAGGTGATCCAGAAGAGTGTGCAAAAAATTTGGTTGATAGATTAATGAATTTAGGAAAAGGAGTAAGTATATGAGCTATGTGATAATTGATAAAGATGCCTGTACCGGTTGTGGTGCCTGTGTAGATTCCTGCCCACAATCAGCATTATATATGAAAGATGATAAGGTAGAGGTAAACGAGAAGTGTAACCTCTGTGGTGCCTGTATATCTGCCTGTCCTGTGGACGCCCTTTCCATCCCTAGAGAGATAAAAGATACTTCCTGTCTTTCCGATTACAAGGGTGTATGGGTACTTGTTGAACACGATGGGAAGAAACCAGTTAATGTAACCTATGAGTTGATAGGCGAAGCAAGAAAGTTGGCAGAGAAGAGAAACACTTATGTAGGCGTTGTATTATTAGGTAATAATGTATCTCATATGGTTGATGATTTGGCGAGCTATGGGGCAGATAAGGTATTTATATGCCAATCTCCTGTGTTAGAACACTATAGAACGGAGGCTTATGGAGATGTTGTGGTTGAGTTAGTGAAGACCTATAAACCAGAAATAGTCTTATCAGGAGCCACAACTCAAGGAAGAGACTTAGCAGGATTCGCAGCAACTTTACTTGAGACAGGGTTAACAGCGGACTGTACAGGTCTTGATATAGATGAAAATGGCAATCTTCTTCAGACAAGACCTGCCTTTGGTGGGAATATAATGGCTACAATACTTTGTCCCAATACAAGACCTCAGATGTCAACGGTGAGACCAAAAGTTTTCCCCATCCCTGAAAAAACAGATAAGAAAGCTGAAGTAATTAATTTTGATTTTGATTTCTCTAAAATAACAATCCGCACAGAAGTGCTTGAGTATCTACCCTTTGAAGAGAAAATTAGCTTAGCAGATGCAGAGATAATAGTCTCTGGAGGTAGAGGGTTAGGTAAGCCAGAAAACTTTGAGATTGTCAAAGAGTTTGCCGATGCAATAGGTGCGGCTGTTGGTGCTTCAAGAGCTGCTGTAGATGCTGGTTGGATATCATATGAACATCAGGTTGGACAGACTGGAAAGACAGTTAGACCAAAGATATATATAGCCTGTGGGATATCTGGTTCAGTTCAGCACTTAGCAGGTATGAAACATTCTGACATAATAATCGCAATTAACAAGGATCCAGAGGCACCTATCTTTAAGGTGGCAAGTTATGGTATTGTTGGCGATGTGATGACTATAATCCCTTTAATGACAAAAGAGCTCAAGAAAAGACAAAACATCTAATAATAATCGCAAGGAGACCTTTGCTAATTAATGAAAGGTCTCCTATTCCTTAATCAATTCAAAAACAATTTTGTGATTTATTAAAGAGATATGCTTTATATGCCCTTTAATCTTGCTTTGCTCACCAAAAATATTTTTTAGATACCATTCACTCTCTGATATTGGCTCAATAATATCAACGCTCTCCATATACTTCTCTTCTTTATTATCTTTAAAAATAAAGACATTTGCCTCACACATACTATTTCTCCTCCATACTTTTAATCTTTTCTACAAGCTCTTTTACAAGATGGGGCAGTGGCTCCCTCTTAAGTCCTACTATCTCAATCTTTTCCTGAGATATGGGTAATAAAATTTTTTTTGCCTTCGAAGATGAGATACTGGTGGTTATTTTTTCAGTTACTTCACCTAACATAGAGTTTACCAGCAAGATACTTATAGAGCCAACAATATAATCACTGTTAGAAGTAACGTAAGATATGGCGTTCTCTCCAGTTGCGCCTTTGTTTGCACCTTCTGAGAGCATTGCCATTGTTGCGATAGCATTAGTGCCGAGGGCAACAATCTCAAAGGTTTCTCCGAAATGTTTTTTAATTTCTTTGATTATTAAACCGCCTATGCCACCACCTTGACCATCAATTACAGCAATAGTTTTTTTATTCAAGCAACTCTCCTATAGTTTTTGTCATCATCTTCAATATATACCTCTTCGGGAGGCTCCTCCTTTAAGACAATCTCTAATCTATCTAATTTTTCGTTGAAAACCTTTATTGCCAAGCCACAGTCTGAGCTTAGCTTTCTTGGTACCGGTATAGTTTTGCTACTTACTGAAGAGTCCTTTAATATCTTTTCAGCCCTCATCACCCGATGAACAGAATTAAAAATCAGAATATAAATCTCATTTTTCATACTAAATAAAATATTAAAGTATAATTAAATAATCAAGAGAATAATTCCCAAATCTCCATAGATAAGACCCGCCTTCAGTTTAGCTAAAAAAATTATACTCAAAAAGTGGAAAGTACATTTAATCTATCTAACAATGTTGTAAGTATGGTCTTTTATCTTATAAGGGTTTTTTAAACTAGTTTCTTGGAAAAGAGGGAGTATTGCCAAAAGAAAAATTATTAGCTAAACTTGTTAAAAAACTTTGCTGGAGGTAAAGGCTATGCCTAAGGCAATGCTTATCTCAGTGGGTGGCTCGCCACAGCCGATTTTAATATCAATCAAACACCTCCGCCCAGACTATGTCTCATTCCTTGTGTCTCAAGATTCATCATCACAGGCAGTAAAGATAGCAGAAGACTTAAAAAGGGAGAATGTTATTTTTACTTATGAACAAAATATATGTGAAAACCCTCAAGACCTTTTTGATTCCTACAAGACTGCAGATAAGGCAGTTCAGAAGATTTTTGATAAAGGATTTACTGCATAAGATGTGGTAGTTGATTACACTGGGGCACAAAAAATATGTCATTATCTTTAGCACTTGCCTCTATAAGACACGGTTTTACTTATTCTTACATAGGCGGCAAGGAGAGGACAAAGGATGGTTTAGGTATAGTAGTTGACGGGAAAGAGGAGGTCTATGAGTCAATAAATCCATGGGATTTTCTTGCAGTATATGAAAAGGAAAGGATATCAACCCTCTTTAATAATTATCAATTTAAGGCTGCAAAGGAGTTATCAGACTATGTTTGCAACAAGACAACAAAATACAAGACCCTCTACAAAAAAATTGGTTTGATCATTGAAAGTTTTTATAAATGGGATCTCTTTCGTCATTCAGATGCCTTAAAAATGTTTATTAGAGCTGATGTAGATTCATTGCAATATGAGTATGATGATAGATGGATAAAAGACTTTACTAAAGAAGTCTTAAAGGCGATAGAGAGGTTAAAGGAGCTAATCAAGGACGCAGGTAAACCAACAATGTCTATGATATGTGACTTATTTTCAAATGCAGAGAGAAGATTTCAAGAAGGCAAGATTGACGATGCAATATTAAGACTTTATAGAGCGGTAGAGATGATTGCACAGATGAGGCTTCTGGAGGGCTATGAGATTGATACCTCCGATGTAAAGCCAGAGCTAATCCCAGAGTCTTTGAGAGAACGTTTCATATCAAGACATAGGGATTTTGCAGACAATAAGATAAAGATACCACAAAACGATGCCTTCTTACTCCTAAAAGAGTTAGGTGATACTGTTGGAAACACATTTATGGAAAATGAGAAAAAGTTTAAAGCCCTTCAATCTTCCCGCAACTACTCATATCTTGCCCATGTATTTGAATCTTCCTCCGAAAATACATATCGCTCTTTCAGAGAATTTATCCTTTCATTAAGAATCATTGAAACTTCAGATATAATTGAATTTCCAAAATTTATATAAAACAGGGAGAAAAGAGAGCAAATAAAGCAATATTTTAGTGGGTACAAAGTTAATATTTAGTCTTACTTAGTAGATACTCAATAACTGACCTCTGAGGTTAGTTTTGAAGAAGGTAAACAATAAGAGAACTTATTAAGTCAAATAATTAGTAGTAGCAAAGCAATTGCATATAACATTGATAAACTCTCTGAAGAAGAGACAAATAAAAGGTCTATTAATATAAAAAAAAATTAAATTCGACATTTAAGGAGTTACAGAGCCTGAAGGAATATAAAGAATGGTAATAACAAAAGAAGTGTCGGTTTTTGCCTTTGTTTTTTAAATAATTTATAAGGATTAGATATGATTGCTGGTCTTGTTGGTATTTTTATAGCTTTTCTCATTGTTTTTTTTGTGCTATTTTTTGGAAAGAGAAAACCTGATCAAAAGATCGCTCTGCAGCTCAATAATTATCTTGCCTTACAAGGATTTACGCTTTTAGATACAAAAGATCCCATTTATAAAGAAATCGCTAATACATGTAAAATTACAAAATACAGCACCTTTATCGAGCAAGTTTATAGAAGGATGGGAGATGATTATGTTATCTGCTGGCTTGCAGATTTTAATGGATCCACTAACCATATAGTCGCAGCATTTCCTAAAGATAAGAACATTGGGACATGGATTATGCTTTTAATCCCTGGCATAAGTGGAGTTAGTGGAAAATTTATACGGAAGAGCTTTGAGCTAACTCTATCGTCTAATTTTACGAGAATGGACCTACAAGTCTTAGGTCAATTAAATATGGAGGGTGATCTGTATGTCAAAAAAGGTGAAGCAATACCTCACCTTAAAAACGAGTTTATTAATCTGCTTCCACAGTGTGGGAAGATAGTTGTTCGGTCAGGAGGATCAGTTGTTTTACTTGAGAGGATTTCAGTTACTAGGACGGAAACGTGGGAAGAAGAAGCAAGAGAACTGTTACAAATAACAAAACTATTGAGATATCATATTTGAGAAACTTAAAAGATGATCCTTGTTAACTTAATAGACTTATAATATAAGGCACATGAGATGTATGATATATGCCTCTAATCTGGAATAAGGAAAATTTTTTGATATAATTAATTATATGAAGATTAAAAAGTCATTTTTATTTTTAGGATTACTCTTTATTTTTTCCTGTTTAGGGATACCTGAAGGCATAAAACCAGTTGATGATTTTAAGATTGATAGATATTTGGGTAGATGGTATGAAATAGCAAGGTTTGATCACCCCTTTGAGAGAGGTTTAAACAATATTTATGCAGAGTATAGCTTACGTAACGATGGAGGTATTAACGTTGTTAATAGGGGTTTTAACGAGAGGGAAAATAAATGGGAAGAGGCAAAGGGTAAAGCCTATTTTGTAGAAAATAGAGATATAGGTTGTCTAAAAGTATCTTTTTTTGGTCCCTTCTATAGCTCTTATATCATATTTGAGCTTGATAAAGAAAATTATCAATATGCTGTAGTAACAGGTAGTACAAAAAAATATCTTTGGATATTGTCAAGAAGCCCGCACATCCCAGAGGAGCTTAAAAATAATATTTTAGATAAAATAAGAGAGAGGGGATTTGATACAGATAAATTGATCTTTGTTAAACATAGGGCTTTTTAAATTCCAATATCTTCTCAGGTATTTCTTAAGCCGTGGGTCTAATTGGCAATGCGAAGACGATGCTTGTAGTCATGCCGAAAGTAAAAATCCTTTCTCTTTGTTGAGCAAATCTCCGAAACAAAATGATGTTGGGGGCAATAAATTGCGTCCCCTACATTTTTAAATAGGGCGGGTTTAGAACCCGCCCCTACAGATGGCAATTTCATCATCGGTCAGGTCGTATAATTTATACACCATCTCGTCAATCTGCCGTTCAAGGGCGGATGTGTCGGCGTTGGGATTTTGTTTTTTGGCAGCAAGGATTTGGTCAACGAGGGATTCTATTTGATTAACAAGAGGTTGGTTTTGAGACGTGATGGGGGGAATGGGGAGGTTTTCTAAAAATGCTTTTTTATATCTGTAACCTTCATCTCCTAAACCACCACCTGCATACCATTGCTTAAAGAAATATGTAATAGGTAATGAATTTAACAATCCACAGAGATATTTAACAAATTTTCCTGTCATTAAAAAACTTGTAGCTTCTACATAAAAATTCTCTGTGTCAAAATGAAATTGAGGTTCCCTAACAATTTCAGAATACACCACCTTCTCCTTTTCAAACTCGGGGTAGTAGGCACAATGTCGGAGTTCCCACCAATAGTCGCCTTGGTCATCTCGTTTTTTGGCTTTTTCTTCAAATATTTTCAAATGTTTGGTCAAAGAGGAGAGTTGTTCGGTTATATATTTCTCTGCATTTACAGAACCTCTATTTTTATCTGTCCAACCTGCTGGTATCACTATCACCCACAGCCCAGC
>CAZIMS010000006.1:0-41637 GCA_964540515.1 uncultured Pseudomonadota bacterium
AACGCTGGAACACTATTAAGTCCTCTGCCGTCAGCAACAATAGTTAAAAATCCTACAATCCCAGCATTAAAATACCAATCTCTTAGATAAACTTTATGTTCCATAATCTCCCCTACTTCCCCTCTCTCTTATAAAAACATTTCAAACGGTTCAAACAACCTCCACCATCCCAAACCCCTGTCCGGTTCTTAATCCAATGCCTATCTGGTAAAGCATCTGCATGTCCTGCGGGTCGCCTTTGAGTCTGAAGCATCCCTCAAAACAAGTAAGGGTCATGTAAGGCTTGCCTGTCTTTTCTCTGAATCCTTTAAGCGTGTGTTTTACAACCTGTTTTTTAAGGTTTACTGGAATAAATTCAAGTGGTTGATAAAGTCCTTCTCCACGCAAGTCTTTTAAGATACGAGAATGTATTGCGTTGAAATGCTCATTGAAAGAGGCTGAAAATGGGTCAGAGGCTATAGGTAGAATTGGTTTGCCAAATTTATCCTCAATAAGCACAGGTGCATTGGTCCTAAACATTGCTTCATTACCGTCTATCTTTTTCTCGTTGAGCATAAAAACCTTCTTAAGCTTCAATAAGATATCATCATTGAACCTAAATTGCTTTAGCTCAAGGAGCCCGTTGTAAACATTAACCATAAATTGATAATCTGATGAACTTAAATAAAAAGAAAGGTTACTATTATCTGGAAAATAAAAAACTGTGTCCTCAACTTCCACCTCTTCGTCTAAAACTATTTTTTCTTTTTTTATCTTCTTATCCCCTGTTAAAGAAATACTGAAACAGAATGGTTTGGCAATTTTTGAGTATTCTGAGTTTTTGTCTGGGTAAAGGCTTTTTTTGTAATTAGGATCAGATTTTTCAATGGCTTCTTTGATAAGAGCCATAAACCTGTGGCGGTACAGTATTGGTAATTTAGGAGCATTAAAAAGTATTTTTAATCTCATTTTTGTATCCAATAAAACCTATATTAAAAAAATATCTTAAATTTGATAAAATTCAACTTCCTACCCCTCCTATAATATGGAAAAAAGCTTATTTTAGTATCCTTAATTAAATCTTAATCTTTTTTCTACCCCAAAGTATGTCCTATGTATAATTTTTTTTCATCTTTTCTATCTCTTTTTTTATCTCTTCTTTTAAATCTTTTGGAGAGAGGACTTTTACCGCTGAGCCATATTTTAGTATCTCGCCTTTTAGTTCTCTGAAGTCTGAGGCATAAAATCTTAGACAGAGGCTTCCATCTTTATTTTCTATTACCTCTTGAGCCTCATGCCAGATTTGTTCTTTTATCCAGTCTGCTATGTCTGGATTAAATTTTAAGCATACTTCTGTGTGTTTATCATTACTTAGTAATCCAAAGGTTTTATTTATATATTCGTTTATATCAGGTATTTCTTGCGGCAAATCAATATTTTGATCGGCAACTTCTACTTCTTTAATTCTTGATAAAGAAAAATTTCTTAAATCCTTTCTCATATCACAGTAGGCGATTAAATGCCATCTGCCCATGTAGCACAATAAGTGTAGCGGTTTTATAAGTCTTGTAGTTTTTTGCTTGTTATGGGGGGAATAATAGTTTATTTTCAGCGCTCTATTGTTGTAAAGTTCTGAGAGTATCTTCTGGAAAATTTTGCCATCTATTCTGTAATACTCAATATTTTTTATTGAAACTTTTTTGAGGAGAGAAGTAGTATCTATTTTATTTAAAGTGTTACTCGTGATAATTCTATCGATTATCTGATACAAAGTATTTTTCAGCTCTCTCTCGGGTATTGTAGAGGCAAGCTTTGACGCTATAATTAATGTTAAAAGCTCCTTTTCTTTTAGCCAAAGGGGTGGAAGTTCAAAGAAATTGTCGGAATAATAATATCCTTTTTTGCTCCTATCGTATTCAAGGGGGGCGTTAAGTCTATATTTTATGAATTCTATGTCTCTTTGAGCTTGTTTTTGAGAGATCTCAAATTTTTCAGATAATTTTTTTGAGTTAGGCCAGTTTCCCTCTTTTATCTTATTATGAAACCAGTAATATCTCTCAAAGGCTAATTTTTTTGACATAAGGGTATAGTATAAATTTTATCAAGCTGCTTCTCTTTGTCAAATTTAAGTAAAAGTTATAGGCTTAGACTATTTAAAGTTATAATGTTTCCTTATAGGCTTTTGGACGTCCCATTTGCAAGATAAGCCCTTTTCAAAGGTAACAAAGTCTCCTTCTTTTATCTCTACTTTTTCGCCATCTTCTGTCTCAACAATTACTTTGCCTTCTAAAATATAGCATTCTTCTGTGGTATCGTAGTACCAATCAAACTTTGAGACCTCTTTTGTCCAGATAGGCCAGTCTTTTACTTTTCTTTCTTTTAAGTATTCTTCTGTAGGTTTAATAATTTTTACTTTCATCGTAACCTCCCTATTCAAGGTCTTTTGTTTTAAGTTTAATAGATGTTTCTAAAAAAGGAAATACAGTTGTAAGTGGGTTGATTGTGTTTTATAATTTCAGAATGCTACAAGTTAGAAATCTATCAGTTTGCCAATTCGAAAAAGGTCATTTAAAAAGAGAAATTGTACGCTCTATTAACCTAAATGTTGATAAAGGTCAGATTGTCTCTATTGTAGGGGAGTCAGGCTCAGGCAAATCTTTAACTGCCTACTCAATCATTAACCTTTTGCCATCTGAAAATCTTAAGATTTGTCAGGGTGAGGTGATTTTTAATAATAAAAATATTCTTGCTTTACCTGAGGATGCTCTTCGCAAAATGAGAGGTAAAGAGATTTTTATGATACCACAAGACCCTCTATCTGCCCTAAACCCCGTGCTTACTATTGAGGAACAGTTAAGTGAGATTTTTTACTATCATAGTGATTACAGCAAAAAAGAGATTAGAAGCAAAATTATCTCCCTGCTAAATTTAGTCAGCATTGACAACCCTGAGAGAAGGCTTAGAAGTTATCCCCATCAGTTAAGCGGTGGTCAAAGACAAAGAATATTAATTGCTATGTCTATGGCTCTTAACCCAAGACTTATTATAGCTGATGAGCCCACAACAGCTATAGACGTGAGTTTGCAAAAGGGTATTCTTGATACTTTTGTTAGCCTAAGGGATAAGTACGAGGTGACTTTTATTATTATTACCCATGACTTTGGAGTTGTTAGATATATCTCTGATTATGTCTATGTAATGTATGGGGGGAAGGTGGTTGAAGAGGGAGAAAAAGAGACCATTCTTAACAATCCTCTTAACCCCTATACTAAGGGTTTAATAAACTCAGTGCCTTCTATTAAGATGGTGCCTAAAAGCAAGCTAAAATCCATTGGTGGTTTTGCTGCAATCTCTGACTTTGCTTGCCCCTTTTACGATAGATGTGATGAGAAAGAAGAACTATGCAAAAGCTATGTAAGTTATATTGAAGTAGAGAAGGATCACAAGGTATTATGCAGGAAATATCACAGATTATAAGATGTCAAAATATTTGTAAGAGCTTTGTTGTCAAAAAGGGTTTTTTTGAAGACTCTCTTGTAATAAGGGCCCTTCATAATGTAAATATAAGAATTTATGCCAATGAGATAGTTGGTCTTGTGGGAGAGTCTGGCTCTGGTAAGTCAACGCTTGCAAAGATTATTCTAAAATTAATAGAACCTGACTCAGGTAAGATCATTTTTAAGGATACTGATATTACAAGCCTTGCTGAGAAGGATTTAGGTTTTTTCAGAAAGAAGATACAGGTCATTTTTCAGGACCCGCTCTCATCACTAAACCCAAGAAGATGTATCATCGATAGTGTTTTAGAGCCACTTATTTTGCACAGTTCCCTTACAAGAAAAGAGGCCCTTGATAAGTGTGCCCAGATGCTTAATAAGGTTGGTATAGAAAGTAAAGAGTTTTATAAGTTTCCCCATGAGCTATCAGGAGGACAAAGACAGAGGGTAAATATAGCAAGGGCGCTTGTTACGGAACCACTTTTTATTGTAGCGGATGAGCCTGTTTCTTCCCTTGATGTGTCTATACAGGCGGAGATTATCAATCTTTTGATAGACCTAAAAGATGAATTATCCTTTGCGATGCTATTTATATCTCATGACTTAAGGGTCATAAGACATTTGTCAGATAGAATTTATGTAATTTTCAAAGGTGAGATAGTGGAAGAGGGTTTGGCTCAAGATGTCTTTAGCTCACCTAACCATAGTTATACAAAGTCTTTAGTGGAAAATCTTTTTGAGATATAACTTTTTACACAACAATGTCTGTAATATCCCAATCTGCTATGGCAGATACAGTAGGTGGCGCTATAATACCCTTTGATAATAGATTTAGCCCTACTATCCCAATCATTGCCGCATTGTCTGTACAATATTTAGGGCTTGGGATATAAATTTTAAGATTATGTTCCTTTGAGAGGTTTTCGAATTTTTTTCTTAACAGTTTATTGGCCGAGACACCACCTGAGATGACAATATTTTTTATTCCTTTAGTCAATGCTAATGAAACAGTCTTTTCTGTTAAGATATCTACGACAGTTCTTTGAAAGCTGCTGGCTATGTTAATTTTTTGATCTTCTGAAAGTTTGTTGTGCTTTTTTACAATATTAAGTACAGCAGTTTTTAAACCTGAGAAGCTAAAGTCTCTCTCTTTCTCGAGAGGTTTTGGAAAGTCAATATCTCCTTCATAGTCACCAACAAATTTTTCAATGGCAACACCACCCGGATAACCAAGTCCTAAAAGCTTAGCCACCTTATCAAAGGCTTCTCCAGCAGCATCATCCCTTGTCTTGCCTGCATATTCATAGTTTCTAAAGCCTTTGACTATATATAAGGCTGTATGTCCTCCTGAAGCAACAAGGGCAAGGTAGGGATATTCTAAATCTTTATATTCAATAAAGGGAGCAAAAAAATGACCCTCTATATGATTTACTGCCAATAAAGGTTTTTTGAATGACAAGGAGAGTCCTTTTGCAAAAGACAGTCCTACAAGCAATGAGCCTGCAAGTCCAGGCCCAATTGTTACAGCTACGCCATCTATCTGAGAGGACGAGATATTTGCTTCTTCAATAGCTAAATGATAAACAGGGGATATCTTATCTAAATGTGCCCTTGAGGCAACTTCTGGAACTACGCCACCAAAGATACCGTGAATATCATTTTGAGAAGAGACCACTGAAGAAAGTACCTTGTTATCAGAAGATACTATGGCTGCAGATGTATCATCACAGGAAGTCTCTATGGCAAGGACTATCATTATCTTGGATAGACATACCAGAGAATACCTCTGGAGGTTGCGAAAATTTTTATATAAACAGGAACGTTTCTATAGGTAGCTCTAACAACCATCTCGCCTTTTCTATTGAGAACATAGACTATGGTGTCAGGATGTTCTTCTATAACAAACCTCTCATAGATTTTTGTATTGTCAAGAGTCTCTTTTGTGACTGGAACTTCAGGGGCAATTGAGCAGGAGATAGCAAAGATGAGTAAGATTATAAGACTAAACTTTGCAAGATATCTCATTAACGGCCTTAATAAGGGCATTTATATCATCCTCAGTATTAAAATAACCTGCACTAACTCTTACTGTACCCTGTGGGAAAGTGCCTATTAGTTTATGAACTAAAGGGGCACAGTGCAACCCAACTCTTACATATATATCATAAATCTCATCTAAAATAAACCCTACTTCTGAACAATCGAGATTTTTTATATTAAAAGAGACGGGAGAGCTAATTTTTTCAGGATCTTTTGGACCATAGGATATAATTTTTTTATTATCAGCAAGACCTTCAATTAGAATTTTATTCAATTTTATTTCATGGTCTCTGATTGTCTTTATCCCACTTTTCATAATAAACTCAACACCAGCCTTGAGTCCAGCTATACCTGGGGTATTAAGTGTGCCAGACTCTAAACTTTCTGGCATCTCTGTAGGTTGATCTGTACTTGAAGATTGAGTACCTGTTCCTCCTTCTTTTAATGGTGTTAAGTTTATTCCTTCTTTAACATATAGTATTCCCGTCCCCTGTGGACCCATCAGACACTTATGACCTGCCACTGCAAGCATGTCTATGTTCATTGCCATAACATCTATTGGGATTACTCCTGCTGTTTGAGCAGCATCAAGGAGTGTATAAATTTTATGTTTCTTGCAGATAGAAAAGACCTCTTTCACTGGGGTTATAGTCCCAATTACGTTAGAAGAATGGGTTAATACTATTAGTTTGGTCTTCTTTGTTATTAACTTCTCTACGCTATAGGGGTCAAAGCTACCATCTTTTTCACAATCAATGAACTTTATCTCAATGGCTTTACTTTTTTTTAAAGAAAATAGTGGCCTTAATACAGAGTTATGTTCAAGTGGCGTCGTTATTACCTCATCTCCTTCTGATAGTATACCTTTAATAGCGATATTTAAAGCCTCAGTAGTATTTGATGTAAAAACAACTCTACTGCTTCTCTCAACATTGAAAAAGGTGGCAATTAGCTCTCTTGCTTCAAATATTATGCGAGAGGCCATCAAAGATGCCTTGTGTCCACCTCTTCCAGGGTTGGCACCTATATCCTTTAAGGTATGTAATACGGCTTCATACACCTCAGCTGGTTTTGGATGAGAGGTGGCTGAATTATCCAAGTATATTCCCATTTATTCCTCGCAAAGTGGGTCTTTGCAATTACCTAAAATTATTGCATTACCAATGCAGCCCATCTTGCATCCTGATCTTTTATCACACTTTGTACAGCATCTCTTAAATACATTTTCGATTATATTATAAGTTTTATTCCATAAAAACTCAAAATCATAATCAATAAGAGAGCCAATAGGTTCAGGGATGGAGGCACAAGGGTATAATATACCATTTTCTATATGACCTAATAGCTTACCTGCCTGACAACCCAAAAACTTAGAGGCATCAGGAAGTTGAAAGAATTTAGCTAAAAAGTAATCGTGTACCTCAATTTTTGTATTATTTACCAGTGGCTTCAAATACTCAAGATTTTTTAAATCTTCTTTACGCAGAAAAATCTCTGAAAGCTCTCTCTGAAACCTAATAAGATTGGTGTTTGGTATCTTAATCTTTTTGTTTTTACTTATGGAAAATTTTAATATCTCTTCAAAGATTTTTATATTGTCTCTCGTTATGAGGAAGCTAATTACAAAATCTTTTTCGACATTACCATTTAAAAAATGCTCTATATCTTTTTGTTGCGCATAGAAAGGTATATCAACCTCAATCTCATTAAAAAGGGGCTTTAGATGAAAAAAATCTTGAAAATCACTAAAATCAATAACTAAAGACTTCCTGAAAGATTGGTAGGATAGTTTTGATGAGTGTTTATCATATAAAGGCAATGTCTCTCTATCAAACTCAAGGAACAGGTTGAAAAGCTTTAACTTACTAACTGATTGAAGTATCTTAAGAAAATCCTTTTCCTCTCCATTCCAATGGCAAAAGGATACACTTAACCTTAATGGCAAACCTACCTTAAGCTCCATAAGTAAACAAAAGAGTAGAGACTAAAAAATTTTTAGCAAGGATGAACGCTTGATATACCCTTGGCTTTTGGCTTAATATATTTCATTTATTATCACCTCCTTATTTCCAACAATGGGGATCAGGATTATTAAAGTCTCCTGCTACCATAAAGGCTCTGGCTTTACAGCCACCCAAACAGTTTTCATATATATTGCAACTTAAACATTTTCCTTGGGGCTTGGGGTTTCTTAAGATAGTTAAGACGGGCGACTCTTTCCATAACTTTATTATATCGTCTTTTAAAACATTACCAATAACTATTGAGATAAACCCACAGGGGGTAATATCACCATTGGAATGAATATTTAATGATAGTTTACCACAGGTACTGCCACTTACGAGGGGTCTTTCTTTATACTCAGGTAAAAGATGCATTATTGGATCGTCAAAGGAAACTGTTATTTCAGGATTATTTTTCTTAATTTCTAATGCTCTTTTGTAAAAATTTTTCCATTCCTCTGGGGATAGATCAAGTTTTTCCATATTTTTGTATCCCATGCCAGTGCATTTATAATTGTGAAGGAAAAGCTGTCTAACTTTGTATTTTTTAACTATGGGGATGATCTCTTCAAAGTCATCTTTATTAAGCTTACTGATTACCATTGATATTGTCGTTTTAACATTTTCATTGGCTAAGTTATCCAGTGCAAGCAATGCCTGTTGGAAACTGCCTTTCTTATTTCTAAAAGTATCATGTACTTCTTCTTTGGGACTATCTATGCTTATGCCTACAGATGTAAAGCCTGCTTTTTTTATCTCTTTGGCACAGTCTTTGTCAAGTAGATAGCCATTGCTATTCATCGAACAATGTAAACCCCTTTGACTTGAATATCTAACAAAATCAAAGAGCCAAGGGACAAGTAATGGCTCACCTCCACCAATATTTAAAAATGGTACCTTCCAATCGGATAGTATATCAGAAATCTTTTTAAAATCTTCAAAGCCAAGCTCATCTTCAGCCTTTATATCCCTTGAGTAGCAATGGTGGCAGTTGAAGTTACACCTATAAGATAGGGAAATATTAATTGTAAGGGGAGCACTTAAAAAAAAACTATTCATAAATAAGAAAACCGTTATCTATTAAGTCTTTTAGAAAAACCTTCATATCTTCTAAGGCCACTTCATAGGGTACATCAAAGTCTTTACTAATCTCCTCTGCTAATTGAGGGACTGTTTTTGGTTCTTTAATCTTATTCCATATATGGTAACCCATGATGTTTAGCTGTGTCATCAAGCCTGACTTTATCAAGGTAAGAACACCAATGTTCTCAGCTTCTTCTATCATGCCTTTTGATATTGCCTCTTCTGCTGACTTTAAGTTGTCTTCCTCAAGCCTCTCAAAAACATCATCGGCAATTTTAACGGTCATAACTTTCATATTATTAGTTTTTCGCAATTTTAATGCCAATCAGGAAAGGTAGTTAAATTATCAATTGCTATTATATTAAACCTAAGAGAGTCATCCTTTTTATTGTCAAAAAAAGAGGGCTCCCTATAAAAAAAATTACTTATAATCTCTATATCTTTATCTTGAAAAAAGCCACCATAGAGATCAAACTCATTGTATAGAAAGGTATTATTTTTAATAAGAGGATTGTTCACCCCTTCTCTAAGGAAGATAGCAATCCTATTTTTTAAAAAAATGTTATCTTGAACTACAGGATTTGCATTAATAAATCTGACAGCAATGGTATTTCCTTTAAAGATGTTTCTTCTTATCTTTATGTTATCACCTGTAAATCTAATACTACCATAACTGTCAAAGAAAAAAGAGTTTTTTATCTCACCCTTTGAATGGTGAATATGTAGGTACCAACCGCCTTTTTGAAAAACCGCATTGTTAATGGAAAAGTCGCTATTTTCTAAATGAATAAAGTTTTTGTCTTCAATATCCGCATTATCTCCATAGCCTTCAATTACTACAGGCTCAGATGCAGTGCCTTCTATTATCAGCCTTGAGTTTTCAAAAATTAGTCCGCTATCAAGATCTTTGTGTATCCGTATCTTGGTATTAGGCATTATCCTAACCTTTTGGTTTTTATAAATTAGAGGCTCAGAAATAGTTAAGTCTCCACTAAGTAAAATCTCTTCTGCCAAAAGATTGTCAAAGCTAATAAATAGAATAAATATTAAGAGGCTAAGTATTCTCATTTTTTTTCAGAAGAAGGTCATAACTCAAAAAAGAAAATATTACAATCCCTAACATAACTCCTATCTTACCCATCAAGGCAGGTCCTGACGAATCGGATAATATTCTAAAGTTTTGAACGAAGGCTGATCCCAAAAGCATCCCTAAAAAGCATACAAAGGCATTTACATCACCCTCACCCATCTTTACAAGCTGTCGGAAGGGACAGCCATCTATTAATACTGCTATATAGCCAACTAATGACATAGAGATAAAGGACCATAAATATTCTGTATGACTGCCTGATTGTCCTATTATACCCCATCTTAATTTTTCAAAGACAGCGTTTATTGCCATAGCTGATATAACTAAAAGTGCCAGAGCAATAAAACCAAAGGAGTTTTTGAGTATTACGCTATTTCTAATAGCACCGGTAACACAAAATCGAGAATATTGAGCAAATATGCCTATTACAAAACCAAAAATGGATGCATAAAGTATCGGGCTTTTTTCTGCCCCTGCCCCGCTTGTGCTTTCGGCAAAGAGCTCACCCTTAAAAAAATAAAGTAACATTAGAAAGACCATAGATAGGGGGATTAATATTGATGAGCCATCTCCTTTTTTTGTCTCTATTTTAAAGAGAGAGGTATTTATATTTTCCTTTAATAGCCTTACACCTAACCAGACGCCAAAAATTACCCCTAATATACCTGATATGCTATTTAAATCTCCTCCTGCTAACTTAAGCAGCATCTTTATTGGACAACCAATAAAGACGGCACTACCTATAATCATAAATATACCACCTAAAAAGGCATAAATGATTGAGGCAGAGTATTTTGTCTTAACCTCTCTCTTTACCGCAGCAGAGAAGAAGCTTCCTATAACCACAAATATCATCTCCGGTCTTATATACTGCATTAAAGGATTGTTATGAAGTTTTATAGCGCCTGCAAAGTTTTCCATAAAGCAGGATATGCAGATACCAGTATTTATAGGATTACCTAAGATCGAAAGGGTTGCCCCTAAGATTCCAATTAATAAAGCTGTTAAAACAAATATTAGCTTTTCTCTCATCCACAACCACCTTTTAACTTGCTCTCAAAAAGATGGCGAAAATCTCTTAACTCTTCCTTTGCTATTATCTTTTCACTAACTATATCTAAAATTCTTCTTATGTTATTGGGGTAGTTACCATCATAAAGAGAAGGCTCTTCTTTTATAGCCCTTGCCATCAGCTCGAGACCTTCTTTTTCTTTGCCTGTCTCGAAATTGACAAGACCTAAATAAAAGATGGCAAACATATTATTGGACAGTCTTTCGTCTTTGAGAAAGATTATTGCCTCTTCAGTTTTGTCTTCCTTGAGCAACTCTATTGCCCTGACAACTTCCTTTCTCTTCATCTCCAATTTTAGATAGATAGTTTCTCTGGGATCTTCTTTTGGAATACTTGTAGAGTAGAGCTCCTTTATTAGTAAGCCCAGGTATGCAGATGAAAGAATAAATGTTATAAGAATTATTAACTTAACCTTCATCTAGTATCTCTGATATGGTGGAAAATTAATCTTCTTAAGTATCTCTCTTAAACCATCATAATCTTTATCTTGCAACTCATCAAAACCTTCAATCTTTGCTGCTCTAAAGATATTAACCCTTTCACCATTGATATCCACTGTGGTATCTTTATTTATTTTTAATAATGCCTTTTTCACTTTATCTACTAAGTCTTTAGGTAAATCCTTCCTATATCCAAAGGTACAATAAGGATGAATCTCTGTCTTGGCTATAATCTTAAAATCTTCATCAAGTTTTATCTTACCCTCTTTCTGCATCTCTTCTAAATCGAGCAAGGGGGCAGTCCCCGCATCATAGGCTCCAAACCATACGCCATAGATTATCTTCTCATGCTGAAAGGAATGAGATGGTTGGTATAATATTTTTAAGTCTCTATAGGGGTCAATACCTTCTCTCAACATCATCTCAAACTGAGTTACGTAGCCAAAGGGAGCAAAGGTAGGACCAAAGATCATTTTTTTACCCTTTAGATCCTTTATTGAGTTTATGGAGCTGTCTTTTCTTGCTATTATGGTTCCCATAGTTTTTGAACCATATATACCATTTTTCTCTGCCAATAAGAGATTTACTCCATATTCTTTGTTTAAGATGATATACAAGATTGAGTTTGTATGGGTAAAGTCGTATTGTTCCTTCTTAAACTTCTCCTCAAAATCAACTGTATCAATGGCAGAAAGGACGAAATTGTATCCTGTCTCTTTTTTTAGATACTCAACGAGAGGCTCAAACCTTTCTTTGGTTTCCTTCTCACTATTACATATCATAAAGCCAATTTTATAGGTGCTTTTATCCCCTACCTTACCTTTACAGGCAGTAACAGCAAAAATAAGTAATAAGATATAGGCTAATTTTCTCATTATATAAACATCCCTTATAAAAATTATCAAACTGTTAAAAATCTGTCATATAACTACTGGTTGGTTTTTAAAAATTCACTATTTTTCTTTAAAAAGCTTTATATTTTTTAAGTTTTCAATGTTTTCTATTTTGCTATCACCTTTCAGGTAGATATCATATCTGCCATTTTTATTAAAGGTTAGGTTATCCATAATGAGGTAAGTACTATCAATAGATATGCCATCAAGTAGATTTTGAGAGATCTCACTATCTATAATCTCTACTTTTGAGCCTTCAAAGGAGACCCCTCTTAAAAGGGCTCCCCTTGATACTAACCTCTTTGCCTTTATCTCTGAGCTTCTGCTATAAAAGTTTTGCATGCTTTCAAGTATAATAAGATTTGATATGCTTGCTTTTGATAATCTTGCTTTAAGTCCAAAAAGGTAGTTGTTGTTAATCTCTATATTTTCTATTGTAACATCGCTATATAGAAAATTCATGCCTCCATAGTTGTTATAAATAGTGGTATTAGTAACAGAAGCCTTAGAGTTTCTAAATTGCAAAGCTGTATTATTGTTATAAAAGCTACAATTATGAATGTTTATAACCCCTTCTTGGCTCTGAAAACCTCTTAAGTTTTCCCGAAAGATTGTGTTTGCCACGTTTATATTTGAAAAATGTGAGTGCAGTGCCATATAGGCATCTTCAAATATAGCATGATTAAAAACGGACTCATTATCAACAGTCATTACACTAAAACCCAACCACCTTCCCTTCCCCTTTTTGTCTGATTCAAATATGACAGGGTTGTCAAGCTCTCCGTTTACAATAACCCTACCTTGACTTAATATCTCACTCTCACCTATACCATCTCCATCACTATCTAAATAGATAAAAACTAATCTTGTTCCTGCCTTTATTGTAAGGGTGGCATTCTCATTTACCGTAACCCTACCCTCAATATAGACAATACCAGATAATGTAATATCTCCTTCCAAAGTAAGGTCTTTTAACCTTACATTTGTGTATTCCTCTGCATGGAGATTGCAAAAACTAATAATAAATATCAGCAAAGATAATATTGTTCTTATTTTCATAACTTTTTATATTAATGAGATTAAAATCAATGCAGTCAATATTCATTATAACTCCGTATAAGTTGTTCCTCACCAGTATATTCTCAACCTTCCGTGGACATTCTTTTAAAAGTAACCCTTCTTCGTTTTCAATAATAGTCAGATTATAAAGCTCGCTACTAAAAGATTTATTAATAATAGCTGTCTCATTTCCTGAGAAAAGACTATCTTTTATTACAGCGAAACCGTAGTTATCTAAATTAGATAGGGCAATCTTATTTTTTTTGAAGGTAACATTTTTAAGAGAGAAACTGCCTTTAAGTAGATTAATGGCGTTATAAGAGTTTGATATTTCTATATTCTCACCTTCAAGAGTACCACCATTTATAATTATTCCACCCCAGTCAATACCTTCCTTTGACAGAGAGCTTATCTTTACGGGTTTTTCACTTTTTCCTTTTATTATTAATCTGCCTTCCACCATTAACTCTATCTCTGGCATGAGAAATGTAGGCTCTGTTCTTGATATATCTGTCTTTTCAACTAATATTTCCGTACCCTCTTCAATCTCAACTTTTGCGTCATTAGTAATTAATAAATCCTTCTCAACAATGACAGTACCTTTTAACTTAATATCACGACTAATAATGCCCCCTATCCTTATAGGCTCTTCTAAAGGGTATATCTGTTTATCCCCCAACTGGGATGTACAGGCAGATAAAAAAAGTGAGAGAAATAACAAAAAAACTACCATATACCTTTCTCTATTAAAAACTCTTTTATGGTTCTCTTTATCTTTCCCTTCTTGTCAACAAGTAGTTTAAGCTCTTCTAAATCTTTCTGGGTAAACCTTCTTGAAAGATTTGTTAATGCCTCTATTAGAGTAGCAAATCTTAAGTCTTCTTCGATCTTTTTTCTGTAATAGACAGATACCTTTCTATCGTTACCCAAATAAATCTTCTTTGTCTTTTCACTCTCAAAGGTAAAGGCAATAATATCTACTACCTCTTTATCTATAAGTTTACCAGTAGATGCTTTATCTATCTCTTTTAATAGTACATTTATGCCTGTCTTCTCTTTGATATACAGATCAAGTAAGTTTGCTATAAGATAGGATTCACTATTGTTTTTTTCATAACCAACAAATAACTCCGGGCCAAAACAGGCCTTTGCATCACTGAATATTAAAAAAATTATAAAGAAAAAGAAGGTCTTTCTCATACAAATCTAAAAAGCCACTTTATGATGATATATTCAATAATAAAAAAGATAAAGGTAAAAAGAGCCGTTAAGGGTAACCAAAGGGTCTTTCTCTCTTTAAATATTTTTAGTGCTCCTACAATATAGAAAAGCATAGGAATGACTAAAAGGATAATCCTAAAATAATCAATAGGTATAATGTCACCAGGTATGTCAAAATTATAATCTGCCCTCAAGGCTACCACATCTTTACCCGAAGGGTCAATAATTGCATAGGGCAAAAAACCAATGCGTGAGTTTATCTTTACTAGAGCAAGTATTAGATGTACTGAAAAGGTTGAGTAAATGAAGTAAGATATATGCTTTAAGAAATGCTCTTTAGAGAAAAGATTTATTAAAGCAGCTGATAACAAAAAAAAGGCTAAAGGGTAAATGAAGACACCAAAGAAGGTGGTAATTGGAAGTATCAATTTATTAGATAAAGCAAATAACTCTGTAATCTTATAGGGTATATAAACAAAAACTTCTCTTACCTCCCTTACAACTCTTATAAAAGCCATAAATGTAAGGCCTGTTAATACAGAAAAGATAAAGAAATCATTCCTACTGAAATGTGGCAAGGCAAGACCTTTAAAAGGGTTTGTAAGGGTTAGTTTAAGTCCCTCACTACCTCTAAAACAACGAAGACAGAGGTGGCATTCTTCTTTTTTAGGCTTCGCAGGGTTTAAAAATAGGGGGCATGTATTTCTTACTTTACAACCATCCTCACCTTTAACCCTTAGAGCAGAAAAGAGGCCGTAAAACTTTAAAAATGCGTTGGCTGGGCAAAGTAAAAAACAAAAACTATTGCCACGAAAAAGAAGTCCCATAACTGAAGCAACGAGAAAGGCAATTATGATAAGTAAGGTAGTTAGATGTGGGTGTCGGGAGACATTGAAGGTTATCACCATCATAAATACAAAAAGTAATGTTATTGCTTGAAGGAAAGAGAAATTTAGGCTGACTTTTTTTTTCAGACCAATTTTTGTCATTAGATAGTTTAACTCTCCAGCAGGACAGATGGCACAAAAAACCCTCCCAAAAAAAGCAAAGACAACAGAACCCATGAGAAAGACTACCCAAAATAATATATTGGTAAGATTGGAGTACATAAAAAGCGCATGAGCGCCCTCACCCGAATAGACACCCCAACCATTAATTATAAGGAATACAGAAAATATTAATATTAGCTTTCTAATGATAGAGACTGTATGGTAAAGAAAGTTTTCCCTTTTCATCAATATAATAGGTCCTCTCACCTGTTAAAACTTCCAACGACCTTGCTGCCCACTCTCTAACCACTACCTCTTTGTCCTTCAAAGCATTTCTGAGATAAGGTATAGCAGTTGGCTGGTTTAAATCTCCTAAAGCATGGCAGGCTCTTACTCTGGCAATATAATCTGGATTTTTTAGCTCTGCAACAAGGTATGGTAGTGACTTCTCAGTACCTACCTTGCCTAATGCCCAAATAACATCATATTTGTTTTCTGAATTTATCTGGGTAAGTAGCAAATCCTCTGCTGACTTATCTCTTATCTCTCCCATTGCTCTAATAAGATAGCCTTGAACATCCTTATTGAGACCATTAAATCTTTGAAAAATTGTTGGTAAGGCTTTAGGTCCCATCTTTATAATTGCTCTGGATGCATACTTTTGCACATCTATCTTCTCATCTTGCAATCCCTCTATAATTGTATCAATGCTTGATATATCTCCTATCTCTCCTAAAGCAAAATACACAACATACCTTCTTGTATATTTCTTATCCTTTGCTATGTCTATTAAAAGAGGGATAGCAGCCTTATTTTTCAGTTTACCTGATAGAGCGATTAAAAACTCCTTTGTAACAACGTCCTTTTCATCTTTTAGCTTCTTAAGTATAATCTCTGAGAGAAAGGCTCTGCTGTCTTCAGGCACCATTATAAGTCCACCATAAGCTTTTACCTTTATCTCCTCCTCATTATGCTCAAGAAGTTTAACAAGTTTTTTTATAGCTCCTCTATCACCCTTTTTTGCATCATTAATATACTGATCAAGTTTAGAGACTTTAGGTGAACAGGATATAAAAAACAGGAAAAGAAGAATCCAGATATATCTAAATGTTACCTTCATTACCACACCTTGTGAACTGTAATATCAATGTTTTTGAGTATTTCATTATCTCTCACAACCACACCTGAAGGCTCAATTGTACCTTTATCATACCGACCGTACAAATCTCCTACCTTTGGTGGTCCGCCAAACTTATCCCTTGCAGCAAGATAATAGGTTCCGCCTTTAGGTAAAAATACGATATATTTGCCATCAGGTCCTGTTGGACTTGATACAAACTTAGGTCTCTCGGACATCTGAATATGGTCATAGACATGAACCCTTGCATTAGCAACAGGCTTACCATCAGCATCGAGAATACGCCCTTCTATACCAGTTTTTTTGGATAAATCGGGAGATGAGATGGCTATATCTTTGGTCTCTCCGATCTTCTGAAAAACTTTAATGTTTTTTTCTATAACCTCACCACTTTCCTTAACTATCACAGGGCCTATAACCTCACTCTTTAGATCTCCTACCTCAACAGGTCCTGCAACCTCACCTGTTTTTCTCATTCTGGCAACAAGAAAGTACTTACCTGGTGGTAGAGTGATAGAAAAGTTACCCTCTTCATCAGTTAGAGCATCTGCAAAGGCAGGTCCCTTTAAATCCATCCCTTCCTTATAGACATATACATAGATCTTTTCCAAGGGTTTATAGACCATCCCCTTGATACCACCTTTTTCCTTTTTTTTCTCGCAGGCAAAAACAAAGAGTGTTATTAAAATTAGTAAAAAAATTGTAAATTTCCTCATAAACTCCTCACAAGTTATTCACTTTAATCAAATACTGCACTAAATGTATCGGTAATACTATGGTTTACATGAGTCCCGTCAAATAGTGCAAGGGATAGAGATATTCTATCACCTTTTTTAACATCCTTTAATCTCAAAAATTCTAAGGGTATCTTTATATCCGCAGACCATTGATTTATTCTATATACCATCTTGCCTTCAAAGTAATTATTATCAGGACTCAGAATAAAAAGCTCTTTTTCTTTAAAAACTGATTTGTCATCCTTACCCATGATTTGATAAAGATATAGAGATGACATTTTACCAGTTGCCCTCTCTGAGTTGAAGATAAAAAACTCTTTATTATTAGGATTTCTCTTTCCTTCTTTCCCCAGCATACCAGTAATTACTCTACCCTGACTTTTTGCAGAACGTAATAAAATTATAGGATTATTCTCTTTATCATTAAACATCCTGTAGTCAGAAACAAACTTTCCTCTATCAATCTCCCAGTTTGTCATATGACAGGTTAAGGCACAATTAAAATCAGGCTTATTTGAAAAAACAATGGAAATACCATCATCTTTACCTTCTATCAAAGCACCTTCTCTCCAAAAGGAGCTTTTACTGTCTTTTGTAAGGTCTCTCCAGCTAATCTTAAGATAAATATATCTATCATCATAAGTAGCATTAATAAACCCCTTTAACGGAGGCACTATCTCTCCTCCATGATGGCAAGACTTTGATGAGACTGGAATTGTCTCCTCACCCCAGTCAATCAAGCTTAAGTGTCTCTCACCACCACGGGCCACAAACTGATAGGTAGAGGAACTTTCCCCATTAATCTTTGATATCGTAAGATAATCATTTCTTATAACATACTGGGGTTTACAGGAATAGGCAAATAAGATAATTATAAAACCTAACCATATTTTCACGTTTTTAATAAAAAGCAAGATAAATGCCAGTTGCCATCTTTAATAAAAGTTTTTCGATATATTGTAAATTCTAAACTTTCTGATATAATTACATAAAATGATAAAATTTAAGGGCTTTACCCTTATTGAGTTTGTTTTAATCTTAATAATTATTGCTATTATCTCTGTAGTAATCATTACTTCTTTAAGGCAACCACAAGATACAGCCGTAGAATTAGCAGCTAAGAAGGTAGCGAATGACATTATATATGTGAGGGAAAGAGCCATGGCTTCATCGAAAACTCATAAAATATATATAAATACACCAGATAGGTTTAGAGCAGGTTTTGGAAATTATACTCTTATTACTAATCCAGATAATAACTCCCCCTTTGATATAAATATTTCAAGAAGTTATCCTAACGTATCTTTTTTCAGAAACTACTCCGTAAGATTTGACCCCTTAGGGATAGGTAGATTTAACACTATGACATCTATAGAGTTAAGAGCCGGCACTAAATCTAAGATTATTAAGATTACACCACTTACAGGTAGAGTCTATGTACAGTAATAAAAATCTTGGATTTACTATGATTGAAGTAATAATAATAATATTGATTCTTGCTATAGCTGTCCCAGCTATAATCTTTCCTGTTTATGAATCAAGCAAAGAAAGCTATAAAAGTGAAGAACATCTAAAGGGACTTTTTTTAGCAGAAGGAAAGGCAGAGGAGCTAACAAGATTTAAAAATATCTCTGGATTTAATAGGACTGTTAATAGAACGATTACAAATAAATTTAATGATGTTGTAAGTGGCTTTAATAGAACTGTTACTTATTCACCCTACTCAAGCTGGAGGGGAGTTTTTGTAATTACCGTATCAAAGGCAAATATTGAACCTATAAAAATTACCACTTGGTTTACAAGATACTCATCCCTATGAAAAAGAAAGGTTTTACATTATTAGAAGTTGTCTTAGTAGTCCTTTTGATAGGCATTATTGCCGGATTTATAGGGGGTTTTCTCTATCAAGAGATTAATTTTTACAACTTACTAATCCCTCGTAGAGAGGTTAAGATAGAAAATAAGCTTATTTTTGAGAGAATATTAAAAGAGATAAAAGATGCCTATAAAAATAGCTACAACAGTGGGAATAATATAAGATTTAAGATACCCTACACGACTTTTAAAGGCTATACATCTGTAAGGATTTACTTAAGTAGCAATAAAATATACCTCTCAACAAATGGTAACCCTGCAACAGTAATAGGAGATAAGGTTACTTACTTTAATCTAACCTCTATTAGATGGTATCCAGAGAGAGATTTAGTTAGGGTTCGGCTTGTATCGAATGTAAATAATAACACTCTGGAGCAACAGACAGAAATTTTCTTAAGGAATACAAGATGATTAGTAAAGGATTTGCTGCTGTTAATGTTATCATTGCTTTAATCATAATCTCTTTGTTAGCTCTATTTTTTACTAATTTAATTTCTGTAGGTTCCAACTTAGTAACAGACAAGTTTTTTAGTGTTAGAGCCTATTACTCAGCTCAAGCTGGTTTTGAAAATGCAAAGAGAAGACTATCTCAAAACTATAACTGGTATTATCTAAAAGAGGACACCCTTGAAAGTAGGAGCGATAATCTTGATGGAAGCTCCTTTAGAACACTAATATATCTTCCAGCTACAGCCTTGACAAAACATATAAATAAAAACAAAACTTCAATGGATGTATTTGATACCTCACGATTTCCTAACTCTAATATTTTATTGCTAATTGATAGTGAACAAATTCTCTGCACGGGGAAAACAACAACCTCTTTTACAGGCTGCACAAGGGGGTATAACGGTACCACCCAAGATAAACATGATTCAGGTGCCTTTGTATTTCAAGTAGCTACAGTAACCTCTGTAAATACTTCTCAAGGTACAATCACAGTGAATAACAATGAAAAATTTTTAAACTCTGGCATTTTAGCTATAGACAATGACCCTTCCTTTGGAACTCCTGCTGAAGTTACATATACAGACAAGAGTGCTAACATTTTTTGGGGCTGTGATGATTTTAGTTGGTATACATCTGGAACATACTATGTGATAAACTCTCCTTTAGATCTTAGAGAACAAATTGAGCTTGTCTCTGAAGGCTCATACAGGGGCATAACAAAAAAAATTAATATAACCCTTTCAAGGTAGGTTGAGATTATGAAAAGATTATTAATTTTATTCTTTGCCATTTTTATTTTTTATACTGAATCAGAGGCCGCAAGAAGTTTTACTGTCACAAATTTAGCTGGTACTTCTGTAAATTATTATATGAGAGATGTAGTTACTATGACCCTTCGCGTGACAAATACAAATACACCTCCCGATACAAATGACGGAATACGCATAGTTAGGGTTACCTATCCAGCTGGTATGACTGTAAATACAACAGGGCACATTGCTCCTACAGGATGGACAGTTGCTGTTGATATAGCAAATAATAGAGTAACTTTTACTACAAATACCGATCCATATATCTCAGGTCAATTTAGAGATTTTGAAATTAGCCTTACTCCTCAAGCGGCAACAACAGATGTAGCTCAAGTTTTAACGGAAGTTAGGGTAACTTATGTATCTACTAGAAGAGTAACAGTTAGTCCTGTAAATAATGTGGCATGGACAAGAAGGGGTCTTAAGATTACCTCCATGGTTGCAAGCCCTGATTTACTTAGCTCCGGTGACCCCTTTACTCTTACAATAACTGTTCAAAATGTATCCTCCGCAACCCAAACTACCATTACAGCAAATCCTAATCCTCCCTCAGAGACACAAACAGGTGGTTTTAACCCTTCTACCTCAAGCAACCCATCCATAGCCTCTCTTGCAGTTTTACAGACAGCTAACCTTGTATATAACTACACAACTCAAACAAATGATGAGGGCTCTGTTTATTTTACCTGTAACGTTAGAAATGGCGCTAATAATACTACCGGAATATCTACAAACTCTAATATAGTTTATATAGGAAGATTTTACGCAAATATAACCTATACGCCCATATGTCCCCTAAGCGGTGAGACAATAACAGTAACTATGACTGTAACTAATACAAATACTTTTAGCTTGTCAAATGTTGTCCCCACATTGACCACATCTGGTACGGCAACTTTAACTTTACTATCCGGTCCAACTCCCGCATCCATAGCAACCTTAAGTAGTGGTGGAGGTACTGGTACATTTACCTATACCTATAGGGTAACAGGTAATTTTGATTCTACTTTTCTTTTTTCTGGATATGCGGTAGGTCAGAAAACAACTCCACCTACAGGCACAAGACAAACACCTACTTATACCACTGCAGTAGATTATCTAAGAGAGTACTCTTTAAATATTAGTCCCTCTGCTGTTGTAAGCAACTCAAAGGGGTTCTTCTTACATTTTACATTATATAATAGAGCTAATAATCTCTGTCCAGTAGATAGTAATTATAATATAAAAAGATTAACCGTTACCATCCCTCCAAGCTTTAGCTACTCTTCGATCAATTCTTCTTACATCGTTGGAAATAATATAACAAATCCAGCTGACCCAAACTATGAATATTACACAGAAAACTGGACAATATCGGATAGCTCAAATCAGATTACCTTTAGCTCAAACAACGTTACTTTCGATCTACCTGCTATGAGAGATGGAGATTTTTCAATATTTATAGTTAGTGCCCCTACTGTTAACTCTGATACAAATTTTACCTTCTCATCGACATTAGAAAATAATAAGGGCACAATAATTAATCAAACTGGTAGTAACGTCCAGCTTAGAGTACAACCTGACTCTACAGGAATGACGAGAAAACCTGTTCCTACCAAAGGTGGTGTCAGAGAAAGGCATGATTAAATGTTTTTTTAAATACCAAAAATTATAAAGAAAACTTGCTATATATTTATTATCTTCTATAATCTTTCTTATGGAATTTCTTGGAATTTTAGAGATTATCTTTATTGTTTCGGCTGTTATTGTCTTTATCTTAACAAAAGTTAAGGTGCCATCATTAGTTGGCTTTTTGATTGCTGGTATCTTAATCGGTCCTTCTTCTTTAGGGATAATTACAAATACACACAATATTGAGGTTATAGCTGAGGTAGGTGTGGTACTACTACTCTTCTCAATAGGCATTGAGTTTTCAATGAAAAAGCTCCTAAAAATTAAAAGATTGGTCTTTGGAGGTGGCTTTCTCCAGATTTTAATAACAACTTTTTTTATATTGATATTTTCTTTTTATTTTCTCAAAAATATAAAAATCGCTCTTTTCTTAGGTTTTTTAATCTCATTAAGTAGCACCGCTGTAATCCTCAAAATCCTTGCCGATAAAGGAGATATAGATACACCTCATGGCAAAATAATGGTAGGGATACTAATCTTTCAGGACCTTTTTGTAGTAGTTTTGATGCTTCTTATCCCTTTACTTGCTGGAGAGGATATAACTACTCAAGAGATTTTCTTAAAAGTGGCTAAGGCATTTTTAATTATCCTTTTTGTTTTCATTAGCTCAAGGGTTATCTTCCCCTACTTTCTCCATCAAATTGTAAAAACAAAGAGTCGAGAGCTTTTTATTATAAGCATTATAGTAATTTGTCTTGGTATCGCTATTCTTACTTCCTATATGGGACTGTCTCTTGCCTTAGGTGCTTTTCTTGCTGGACTTATAATATCAGAATCTGAATACGCCCATCAGGCTTTATCTGATATCTTACCCTTTAAAGAAAGTTTTATGGGTCTTTTTTTCGTATCCGTAGGGATGCTAATGAACCTAAATTTTATTTATGAAAATTTTTTATTGATAACAAGCAGTCTTTTCATAGTTATTTTTATAAAAGTACTTGCTCTTCTTATTGTTATGTTTATCTTAAAGACTTCTCAAAGAGTTTCTATCATCTCATCTTTAAGTCTCGCTCAGATAGGAGAGTTTTCTTTCGTCTTAGCCTTCGCAGCAAAGGAGTCAAACTTAATTGGAGACAATATTTACCAGCTAATTCTATCTGTTACAGTAATTACAATGATACTCTCCCCTTTTATGATTAGCCTTGCCTACAGGCTCTCAGAAAACACTGAAAGGTTAAACATCCTCAAAAAGTTTTTTAAAAATATCAAGGACCACGAAGAAATAAAGGCAATTAAGAAAAGCGACCACGTAATTATAATAGGCTTTGGTTTAAATGGCAGAAATTTAGCAAAAATTTTAAAAGATTTAAACATACCCTATGTAATCCTTGATACCAACAGCGTTAGTGTGTCAGAGATGAAAAAGAAAGGAGAGCCCATATATTTCGGCGATGGAACAAGTATAGATGTTTTAAGACATTTAGGCCTTGATAGAGCAAGAGCGGTAGTAATTGCTATTTCTGATGCCTCAGCCACAAGAAGGATGGTCTCGATAATAAGAAAAGAGAATAGTATGATCTATATAATAGTTAGAACACGGTACTTAGCAGAGGTGGAGGATTTAAGAAAATTAGGAGCCAATGAAATCATTCCAGAAGAGTATGAGACCTCCATAGAGATATCGTCAAGAGTCCTTAAATATTATCATTTTCCATCAAACATCATCTATGATGTTGCTGAAAAACTTAGGGAAGATAATTATAAGGCCTTAAGGAGAGTAACTATTCCAAAACATAGTTTATACGACCATACAGCTGCTTTAAAAGAGCTTATTATAGATAGCTATTATGTCACAGGTAGATGTAGCATAATGAACAAAAGCATAAGAGAGCTTGACATCAGAAAAAAAACGAATGTTACTATAGTTGCCATAAAAAGAGGCAATGATATAATTGTTAACCCCGACCCAGACTTTGAATTTTTAGAACATGATGTTATAATATTTATAGGCAAAAGTAGTGATATTAATAAAGCAATTACATACTTTAATAATGTCTGCAGTATTGGATAAAGATAATGACTTTATATTTAAAAAGTTTTAATGTATATTTTGAACGAGAAGAGTTTTAATGTATTTTAATAAAGGAGGTAAAATATGAAAAAAGTAAGTTTTTCTATCCTACTGCTGGTATTTGTGTTAGTAGCTCAAGGTTATGCCTTTGATTCAAACATGGCAAAAAGGTTTGATATGATGTTTTCCCAACTGACTCCAGAGATGATTGCAAAAAGACCCTGTGAGGTCAATGCAAAACAATTTTTTGAGATGATTAAGAAAAATGAAGATTTTCTTGTGTTAGATATAAGAACCCCTCAAGAAATGGAAGTAGTTGGGATAACCTTAAAGAACACCTTAAAAATACCTATGAATGACCTTTTCAAAGAAGAAAATCTTAAAAAACTTCCTGCTGAAAAGAAAATCATTGTTGTATGCCATACAGGCACAAGGGCAGCTGCTGCTACAATGGCTTTGAGAGCAGTTGGCTTTGTAAATGCCTTTATGTTCAAAGGTGGAATAATTGAGCTCTCTGCAGAGGCTGGAAGAAGCGTAGTTGGTGTACTTTGGTAAAAAAATTAGGCACTAAGTAGGATATCCCTCTTAGTGCCTATCTTTTTTTTCAGACATCTATACCATCTGATTACTAAATATTCATATAAATTGAGATTTTTCCATATATACCTTCGAGGTTTGCTTGAAAATTAAAATTTTCCAGCTATAATTTTAGCTAAGATTTTTTAAAGGAGGTATATATGGAAAAAAAGAAAAAACGTTGGGTTACCGATTGGTGGCCTGAGAGGCTAAATCTAAAACCACTCAGACAGAACTGCTGTCACTCCAATCCTTATGGAGAAAACTTTGATTATGCTAAAGAGTTTGAAAGTCTAAATCTCGAAGAGCTAAAAAAAGATCTTAAAGAACTTATGACAAGCTCTAAGGACTGGTGGCCTGCTGATTTTGGTCATTATGGCCCGCTCTTTATACGTTTAGCCTGGCATAGCGCAGGAAGTTATAGAATTTATGATGGTAGAGGCGGAGCGAGAACAGGAGATATAAGATTTCCCCCCAGAGTTGATTGGCCTGATAATATTAGTTTGGATAAAGCAGTTAGGTTACTTTGGCCCATTAAGAAAAAGTATGGCAAAAAAATTTCATGGGCCGATTTAATAATCCTCGCAGGAAATCTTGCTATTGAATCAATGGGCTGTAAGACCATAGGTTTTGGTGGTGGAAGAGAAGATATTTGGGAACCTGATGAAGGTGCCGATTGGGGACCAGAACAGGAGATGCTAACAGGTAAAGAAAGGTTCAAAGAGGGTGAGCTGGAAAAGCCCTTTGCTGCTACAGAGATGGGGCTTATATATGTAAATCCTGAAGGTCCAGAGGGTAATCCCGATCCAGTTGCATCGGCAAAGCAGATTAGAGAGGCCTTTAGGAGAATGGGTATGAATGACGAAGAAACAGTTGCCCTTGTAGCTGGTGGACATGCCTTTGGAAAATGCCATGGAGCCTGTAAAGCAGATTACATTGGACCAGATCCTGACTCTTCACCTGTAGAGCAACAGGGACTTGGCTGGAAAAATAGCTTTGGAACAGGTAAGGGACCTGATACATTCACCTCTGGTTTTGAACTCGCCTGGTCATCGACTCCTACAAAGTTTGGAGTTGCATACCTACAGTTTATATTCAATTATGAATGGGAGCTTACAACAAGCCCTGCTGGCAAAAAACAATGGGTTGCAAAAAACGCACCTAATATTATACCTGATGCCCATGATCCAAACAAAAAACATCCTCCTATGATGCTTACAGCTGACCTTGCCTTTAGGTTTGATTTCGAATATGCAAAGATTGCTAAAAGATTTTTAGAAAATCCATCGGAATTTGAACAGGCCTTCGCAAAGGCTTGGTTTAAACTCGTTCATAGAGATTTAGGTCCTAAGGAATGTTACTATGGCAAGGATGTTCCTCAAGAAGTATTTATATGGCAGGATCCATTACCCAAGAGAGACTATGATTTAGTCGATGACGAAGATGTTAAAACTTTGAAAGAAAAAATTCTAAAATCTGGATTATCAATACAAGATATAATATATACTGCTTGGTCATCGGCAAGCTCCTATAGAGATTCTGACAGGCGAGGCGGAGCAAACGGGGCACGTATTCGTCTAAACCCTCAAAAAGATTGGCAAGTAAACCATCCTGACAGGTTAAGAAGTGTTATATCAACTTATGAAAAGATAAAGGAAGACTTTGACAATAATACAAAAAAAAAGATTTCTATTGCTGATTTAATAGTTTTAGGTGGCTGTGCTGGTATTGAAGATTGTGCTAAAAAGGCTGGTTTTGATGTAGTAGTCCCTTTTACACCAGGTAGAGTAGATGCCTTACAAGAACAGATAGATGTATTTTTTTATTCAGCAATGGAGCCCTTTGCCGACGGTTTTAGAAACTACATTAAAGACCCGGCGCTAAAAAATGCTGAATACTTACTCGTTGACAAAGCTCAGCTGCTTAAATTAACTGTACCAGAGCTTGTTGTTTTAATAGGTGGACTTAGAGTCTTAGGCATCAATTATGGATTTACTAAATATGGTCAATTAACGGATACAGTCGGCACACTAACAAATGATTTCTTTAAAAATATTCTAAATATGGACTACGAGTGGAAACAAGCAGATGAATACTCTTATTTATTTAATGGTTACGAAAGAAAGACTGGATCTTTAAAATGGCAGGCAACAAGAGTAGATCTCATCTTTGGGCATCACAATGAGCTTAGGGCTGTATGTGAAGTCTATGGTGCCGATGACGGCAATGAAAAGTTTATAGAAGATTTTGTATCCGCCTGGAATAAAGTAATGAATTTAGATAGATTTGACCTTAAAAAAAGATAATTTTACATCTAATCACAAAAAAACTTACGAAGTGGTTAAATGCCACTTCGTAAGTCCCTCCTGAAAAATTTTCTTTACACAATTACACTTATTAGTGTAAAATAATAATTGTTTAATATGGAACAAATAGAGTGCAAAATACTTAGAAATCTGAAAGAGACTAATCTTCTAAATTTAGAAGAAGCAAATAACTTGGCTAATCTATTTAAAACCTTAGCAAATGATACAAGGCTTAGAATAATCCACGCTATCTTAAAGTATGATGATATATGCTTAACTGATTTGGCAAAGATTATTGATTTGAGACCACAGGCTGTTTCAAATCAGATACAAAGATTGGTAGATAAAGGGATTATAAAAGCATCTCGAGATAAAAACAATGTGAAATATAAAATAATTGACCCCTGTGTTCAAAGGCTCCTTGAATCAGGTCTCTGTATTCTAAAAGAAAATTTAAAGTAAAGGATAATTTTATGGAAGAAAAGAAAAAGGATGGTATTAAAGGTTTGTTTTCTCTTATTAAGGAATCATTAAACAAGGCAAATAGTGGTTGCGGACCAGGTTGTGGCTGTCATAGGGAAGACCAGAAAAAAGAAAAAAAAGAGGAAAAAAAGGATAAATAATGGATAACAACAATCCTGTTTTTAATTTCAGAGAAATATTAGTTTTTACTATAGCTCCATTATTAATAGGGTTGTTGACACTCTTTGCCTTTCTTTTTAATAAATCTTCTATCTCAATCCATCTGTGGTCCTTTACAATAACTGGACAACTCTTAGGATCTTTATTAGCTCTTGCTGCTGTTTTGTTTGGTGGCTGGCAAAGATTTTATACAGGATTAAGCGATCTTCTTAACAAAAAAATTACTGTCAATCTTTTTGTTACAACAGCTATTGTAATTAGTATCCTTGCAGGTGAGTTTATTCCATCTGCAGTGATTATTTTAATCATGGCTATAGTAGGTTCTTTAGAAGCTTACACCCTCGATAAAACAAGAAAAAGTATCTCAAGTCTTCTCAATCTAACACCCAAAAGAGCAAGCATTAAAGTCAACGGTGAAGAGAAAACAGTTAATATCACAGATATCAAGAAGGGTGATATTGTAATAGTAAGACCTGGAGAAAGGATTCCTGTTGATGGTATAGTTTTTTATGGTTACTCATCAGTTAATCAAGCACCTATAACAGGTGAATCAATTCCTGTAGATAAAGCTGTGGGTGATGAAGTCTTTGCAGGCACATTAAATGAAACAGGTCGATTAGAGATAAAAACAATAAAGGTTGGCGAAGATACTACTGTTGCAAAAATCGTTCATTTAGTTGAATCTGCACAGGAATCAAAGGCACCTATACAAAACATAGCTGATAGGTTTACAACATTTTTCTTACCTACCGTAGCAGCTATTGCGATTATTGTCTTTTTTGCTTCTGGGGACTTAAAAAATGCAGTAGCAGTGCTACTTGTTGCTTGTCCCTGTGCCTTTGCCATAGCAACACCCTCTGCCGTATCTGCTGGGATAGCTAATATGGCACGAAGGGCAGTTTTAATTAAAGGTGGTATATTTTTTGAGGTAGCTGGCAAGATAGATACCCTTGTAGTTGACAAAACTGGAACAGTAACCTTTGGCAGACCTAAAGTTACTGAGATTATTCCTTTTAATATTGACGAAGAGACTTTATTAAAAATTACAGCTACTGCAGAAAAGTATTCAGAACACCCTTTAGGAAAGGCAATTATTAACCACGCAAGATATAGAAATATTAAGCTGCATGAACCAGAAGATTTTAAAGCAACATCAGGTATGGGTATAGAAGCAACAGTTTATGGGAAAAAGGTCCACATAGGAAAAGAAAGTTTTATTAAATCCTATAATATTCAAATCCCTGAAAATGCTGTCTCTACCTATCAGAAACAGATTGAAAGAGGAAAAACAGCAGTTTATATCGCAATAGATGGTACTATTTCAGGAATTATAGCTATAGAAGATGAGATTAAATCAGAAACTCTATCGGCTATTAAGTCTTTGAAGGCTTTGGGTCTTAGAGATATAATAATGCTTACAGGTGATAATCTAAACACGGCAAGAGAAGTTTCTAATAAGATAAGCATTGATAAATATTATGCCGAACTGCTACCAGAGGATAAACAAAAAATAGTGAAAGAGATGAAGAGAGAAGGCAAAATTATAGGTATGGTAGGTGATGGAATAAATGATGCCCCTGCTCTCGCTTTAGCAGATATTGGAATTGTAATGGGAAAGGCTGGTACCGATATAGCTATCGAGGCCTCAAACGTAACCCTATTAGACGATAACATTAATAAAATTGTTGAATTCATAAAAATGTCAAGGAAGGTATTAAATAGGATAAAACTAAATATCTTCTTTTCTATAATTTACAATGTGATAGGTTTAACGCTGGCTTCATTAGGAAAGCTTACTCCTGTTATGTCGGTAATATTTCAAGAAGCAGGATGTATAACTGTAGTTTTAAGCTCTACATTACTTTTATTTGAGAGAGTTGACTAAAGATAATTGAATTTTATTTCCTTAACCATCTATTTAAAGAGTTGAGATCATCTACATCATACCAAATTGGTAACTCACTGTATTTTATATTAGCCAATTGAAGATTCTCTTTTAATGACTTTAAAACAGATGAAGATCCCCATTTAATATCATAAAAAATAGCTGAGTCTATTTTGCTTTTACAACCGAGTAAATAAAAACCTCCATCTTCTGATGGGCCAATAACTATGTCACTACTACCAAGCATATCAAAGGCCTCAGATATAAAATTAGTAGGTAAATCTGGGGAGTCACTGCCTACTACTATTACCTTCTGATAGCCTCTATCCAATAGCTCTGAGATAGATTCTAATATAATCTCGCCTAAACTTTCTCCCTTTTGTTCCACAAGATCTATATTAAAATTAATCTTTTCCCTTGAGCCCTTGTAAAATCCAACTAGGTCTGCCTCTTTATAGCCCATTAATTTCTCAAGGGTCTCATAAAGCATTTTATTGTAATAGAAAAAGGCCCTCTCAACCCCAATCTCTGAGGCTAATCTACTCTTAACCTGACCTAACTCAGGGACTCTAAAGATAAGAGCAAGAGCCTTTAAAAGCATATTCAATATTCATCAATTTTTGCGTATTCTTTTGCCTTATCAAAAATAGATTTAATAGACTCTTTATAAGGGGGGTAAATAACACCAAACTCAGTGATAATACCCGCTATCAACTCATTAGGCGTTACATCGAAAGAGGGGTTATAAACCATCGCATCATCAGGAACAATCCTCTTATTATTAAATATCCTTATCTCTTCTTCCTTTCTAAGCTCTATAGGGATTTGAGAGCCCTCTTCTATGGTAATATCAAAAGTAGAAAGTGGAGCAGCTACATAAAAGGGGATATTATGATATTTAGAAAGTACAGCAACAGAGTAAGTGCCTATCTTGTTGGCTGTATCACCGTTAGATGCTATCCTGTCAGCTCCCACAATAACTTTATCAATCTTTCTTTGGGACATTAGATAACCTGCCATATTATCGCATATTACTGTTACTGAAATCCCATCCTTAGATAGCTCCCAAGCTGTAAGCCTCGCACCTTGAAGATAAGGTCTTGTCTCATCGGCAAAAACTGATATCTTTTTGCCGCTAAAAAAGGCACTCCTTATAACTGCTAAAGCTGTACCATATTCAGAAGTAGCCAATGCACCTGCGTTGCAATGAGTTAATATGGTATCCCCATCTTTTATTAATATATTTCCATTTTCTCCAATCCTCTTACATATCTCCATATCTTCTTCATAAATACGTTTAGCCTTTGCTAATAACTCATCTTTTATCTCATTTATAGATAGACAGGGACTCTCATCGAAGGTGCGCCTCATTCTGTTTATAGCCCAAAAAAGATTTACTGCTGTTGGACGTGTCTTTGAAAACTCTTCTAAGATTTTATAAAACTCCTCCTTAAAGATTTCTCTATCTAATGTATTAATATTTTTTGCTCCCAAAGCGATGCCAAAAGCAGCAGTAACACCAATAGCTGGAGCTCCCCTAACAACCATATCTGTAATGGCTTTAGCAACATCTCTATAATCTGTAAATTGAAGATATACCTCCTCCTCTGGTAATAACCTTTGATCAAGCATACTAACCTTTTCACCATCAAATCTTACGGTATAAAAATTTTTACCCATTAATGGCTCCTATTTTTTTCTTGCTACTTTTTTTAAAGTCTGTACAATCAAGCTTGTAATCTTTTATCTTTTTTCTTAAAGTATTTCTATTAATGCCTAGAATCTCTGATGCTTTTATCTGATTTCCCCTAGTAATCTTTAAGATCTTCTCTATAAGGGGTTTTTCTACTTGTGAGATGACAAAATCATAGACGTCTTTAATCTCTCCCGTGTTAAGAAACTTGATAAACTCATCAAGTTTCCAGCTTATCATCTCTTCCAAGGAAAGCTCTTTCACGACCTCTTTACTCATCTCCCCCTTAGTTAAAAATAGAAAATCAGACTTATCAAGGATATTATTAGGAGATATAAGGAAAGCCCTTTTTATGGTATTCTGAAGCTCTCTTACATTTCCGGGCCAATCGTAGACTGTTAGAAAGTTTATAGCCTCATCCGTAATATCCTTTTTTATCCCTAAATCTTTTGAAAATTTTTTTATGAAATAGTTCACTAGTTCTGATATGTCTTCTTTTCTTTCTCTAAGAGGAGGGATATAGATAGGTATCTGATTTAACCTATCGAAGAGGTCTGCACGAAAGGTCTTATTTTTAATTAGATTGATAATATCCTGATTTGTGGCAGCAATTATCTTTACATCTATCTTTACAGGTTTCGTTCCTCCAATAGGGACAACTTCTTTTTCTTCCAATACTCTCAATATCTTTGCTTGAAGCTCAATTGACATATCCCCAATCTCATCGAGGAAAAGCACTCCATTATTGGCTAACTCAAACTTTCCAATCTTTCTTTCTGTAGCACCAGTAAAGGCTCCCTTCTCATACCCAAAGAGCTCACTTTCCAAAAGATCTTTGGGAATCGCAGCACAGTTTACAGATATGAAGGGGTTTGTTGCCCTCTTACTGTTTAAATGGATAGCTCTTGCAACAAGATCCTTTCCAGTTCCTCTCTCTCCTTGAATTAACACTGTGGCATCACTGTCAGCAATCTTGCCTATCAACTTAAATATCTCCTTCATGGCAGGAGATTTACCTACAATAAATATGTCTTCTTCTATATCACTGGTCTTTTGCTTTTTCGATTGACTTATAAGTGCCTTTTTAGACTTTAAATAGGTCTCTATAGCCTTTTCAGCTATTTTTTCCACATCATCTAAATTAAAAGGCTTAGTGATATAGTCATAGGCACCTCTCTTCATTGCCTCTACAGCATTTTTCATTGTACTCTGGGCTGTCATAATAATAGTTGGTGGGTGGTTAGGTGTCTTAACAATCTTATCTAATATCTCAAAACCTGATATATCAGGCATTATAATATCTAAAAATATTAGGTTGTATATATCCTCTTCAAGTTTTTTTAAGGCCTCTTTACCGTTTACTGCATCGGTTACTTGATAGCCTTTCTGAGAAAAAAACCTCTTAAGTAACCAACAGATATTTTTTTCATCATCAATTAACAAAATTTTTATATCACTATTATTCATAGACTATCCTTCATCGGCAAATAAATGCTAACTTTAGTGCCTTTTTTATACTCACTTTTTATTTTCATAAAACCCTTATGTTCCATAACCACTTTTTGAGAGTAGACAAGTCCTAACCCAGTTCCTTTAGGCTTTGTAGTAAAAAAGGGTGTAAAAAGCTTTTGCAAGTCCTCCTCTCTTACTCCTTCACCAGAATCTTCTACTTCTATTATTAGATAGTTATAATCTTTGTTCTTTTCTTTGTATTTTACATCAACTATTATTCTTATTCTAATATCTATCTTTCCGCCTACATAGGAGGCCTCGACGGAGTTTTTTATAATATTAAAGATGGCTTTAAAAAGGCTCTCTCTATCGCCATAAATTTTTGGTATAGTACTATCATACTCTTTTAAGATGAGCAAGCTCTTTTCTTTAACTATCGGCATAACACAACTTGTTGCCTCATTAACTACATCTATTATATTAAAGCTATCGAGATTAACAAGTTGGGGATTAGAATAATCCAGAAGATCCTGAATTATTTTCTCTATTCTATCAACTTCTGAAAATATAATTTTAAAAGCCTCAGCATCATAATTGGAACTCTCTCTGGAGATAAGCTGTATTATTCCCTTTATTACCCCTAAAGGATTTTTTATCTCATGTGCCATACTAGCAAAGAGAATAGATAGTTTTTCTATATTTTCCTTTTCATATTTTGATGCCTCCATTGATTTGAGAAATGAACAATCTTCCACTACAAAAAGAAAACTTCCGTCCCTACCAGATAGGGGGATAAGAGAAAAATTGAGTAGATATTTGTTACCTAAATAGTTTATAAAAGTCTCTTCATAAAGCTTTAAGGTCTTATTTTCTCTTCTTGATTTATGATAAAGCTCAACGAGTTTTTTAGGAAACCTTAATTCCTCTACGGCCAAATTTAACAGTTTATGTTTTGATAAGCCGATTATACTTTCTACTGTAGAGTTTACATATACAACTTTGTTAGCGTTTAGGTAAACTATACCATAGGGAAGATGTTCAAGAACCTGTTCAAAAAAATTATGTTTCACTTTTCTACCACTTCTATTTTTTGTCCCTTTTCTATCTTCCCACCCCTTATTATTTTACAAAAAATTCCCTCCCTTGGCATAACACAATCACCTACAGATTTATAAATATTACACTTGCTATGGCAAATCTTTCCATGTTGTGTAACTTCTAATATTACCTCACCTATTTTGATCTGCTTACCAATGGGCAGGGCTAAGAGATCTATTCCTTCAGTAGTAATATTCTCAGCAAAATCACCGGCCTTCACGTTAAGACCTAACTTTTTCATCTTTTCAATACTCTCATTTGCTAATAAGCTTACCTGTCTTATCCCACCTTCTGCATGAGCATCTCCCTCTATCCCTTTATCTTCAATAAGAATAGCACTATCAACAGGTTTTTTTTTAACTGATTTTTTTTCCGAAATATTTATTGATAAAACAATACCCATAGTTAAGCCCCCTTTACGATAAAAGAAACTGGCCTTTTAACTATACTACCCTCTTATATGATTTGCCTTTACTATAAGCTCATCATACTCCTCACCATCATCGGGAAATCTTGAGTAGCCAAACTTAATACAAACATCACCTTTAAGAAGATTTTTGGGATCAAAATTCATTTTTTCAAAGACCTTTTTAAGCCTAAATATTACTTCTAAGGCCTTCTCGTCTGCGTCCACAAGTATTATACCAAACTTGTTATCATTTAGCCTTGATACAACCTCAAAGCTCCTAATCTTCTCTCTTAGCTCAAAAGATATCTTCTTTATAATATCATCAGTAAATTTTTTTCCATAAGCCTCAAGATACTTATCATAGTTTTGCAGCTCTATTATGAGAAGAACAACCCTTTTATTATGCCTCTTTGCCCTCGCTATCTCTTCATACACCCTTTTTTCATAATACCTAAAATTAGGTAAACCTGTAACAATATCAATATAGTTGTCATAGTTTGATACACTTTTTCTTTGTAATTCTTTGTAGGAAGGGCTAACCCTTAAAAAAATGTCGTCAAGGAGTTTAAGGTCCTGTGTACTAAACTGAGAACCCTTATCTCCACCTTTTTTATTATAAAATGAGAAACAGGCTTCTGTTTCCTTTCCAATCAAAAAAGGATAGACTATTAGAGAGCTAATTTGAGGATAAAGATACCCTAAATCACTATCTTTTTTTGTATTTTTAACTAACAGGCTCTTATGTGTCTTAAGCGCCCTTTTAGTAAGCTCTCTGTCCCATTCAAAAAAATTTTTATTAACTATATTCTCAAAGCCAATACAATCTTTTACTGTATATGCCTTTTTATCTTCATCATAAATCCTTACAAAAGATACGGCTACACCAATATATTCCGATAACCTTCTTAAAAGATGGTTGAAGAAACTAACCTTATCTTCCATGAGGTTAAGTTCAGATATCATATCATCAGTAAAATCTCTAAGCCTTGTTTGTTCATCCACTTCTTCCTTACGATAAACGAGAGAAAGCAATCTGGTTAGATCTTTTGAGAGGTCTTTTAAAAAATCTATGGTTACGCTACTATCTCGACTGAAGTTGATAAAGCTAATAACTCCAAAGCATTCATCCTCTTCTATCAAAGGAAATACCACATAGCCCCTAAAAATTTTCTTCTCTGGCTCTAAGAAGAAGAGGCTTTCTTTATTCTTAATGACCCAGCTTTCTAAGGTGTCTTCTGTTAGGATCTCATTGCTATCAAATAAACTATAATTTGTTACAACTGTCTCAAAGGCAAATTCTTTAGATTTCATCGCTATAAGAGAGTAAATTGAATATGTCTTATAAACGAAATCAATAACCTTCTTTATCCTATCATATAATGGTATTTTCATTGAAAGTATCTGCGACAACTCAGAAAAACTTTTATATCTCTCTGAGTCTTCTCTGAACTCTGCAAAACTTTTAGAGGTAAATAGAATATCACCAATAACAGGAGAGACACTTTTTAGAAACTCTAAATCCTTCTCAGAAAAGGCGTTGATGTCAGTGTTGCTAGATAGGTTTATTACCCCTACTACCTCATCGTCTTTTAAAAGAGGTACGCATATGGCAGATTTTACATCTTCTCTTTTCCTAATTTTTTTAAATGACTTATCATCTGGACTACCTGTAATTATTATCGGTTCTTTATTTTCAACAACCTTTCCAGCAATGCCTTCACCTACAGGAATTTTAATAAAATCCCAAAGGACCCTGTCTATACCATAGGACATAGAAACCTTAAGCACCTTCTCTCTTTTATCATAAAGCATTATAGAACCTCTGTTTGCTCCTGTCTTACTACAGAGGAATTTAAGTATCTCATCAAGAAGTTTTTCCTTGTCAAACAACATTGAGAGGTTGTCGGCGATACCTTGTAGCTCTAATACCATTGACTTGATATCTGTCTTTTCAGAAAAACTTTCGACACCTCTATACAAAAACTCAGCCGAGGCACCGCTTATAATTTTAATATGTCCTAATCCAAAATTGTTGAGTCGATCTCTTAAGTTTTCATCCTCATCAACATTTATAACAGCAAATATCTGGTTTTTGTAATCAACTAATGCTCTAAGATCGCTTAAGATAAAACCTTTAGGAAAAATATTTTTTCCCTCTATTCTCCTACTTTCATCTATAATCATTGATATCTCAATATTTTTATCTTCCTTCATCTTTTCATAAAGGCTTATAAGTTTATCCGAACTCCCATAGAGGGCTATTTTATTCATATTTTACTCCTCAATCTCAATCTTTAGTCTAATTTTTAATGGCTTTTCTTTATCACCAATTGTCAATTTTATAGGAAGCTCAATCTCTTTACCTTTTATTGATGGTATGTCTATGGCAATATTTAGCTTATCTTCTTCCATATCTCTATTATCTGCTTCAGCTGTTAATGCCTTCCTCTCAAAAATATCTTTGTTAATCTCTGTAATATCTAAGAACTCTTCTTTTTGCTCTGTCTCTATTTCTTCTATATTCGATATAATGTCCTCCAGTTCACTTTTCTCTTCCTTTGCCTCTTCCTGGAGATCTTCTTTAAGAATACCATCTAAAACCTCTAAGGCAGAATCACTATAGTTTTCGGGCAAATACGCCGTTCTATCATCTTTCTCTTCTTCTGTAATGAGCTCCTCTTTTTCTTCTTTAGTCTCTTGCCCATCTCTTTGTTGTAGTTCCTTCAACTTTTTGATAACCATTTTACAGATAGTCATCAAACTTTCAAGAACACCTTTTCCTTCCGTAGCAACAGCTGGAAAAAAGGGCATCTTTCTCTTGTTAAGACGAAGATGTAACTCTTCCAGATCCATAGCATTTTCTATATCTCTCTTGTTATACTGAATTACCATTGGAATAGTGTTTATATCTATACCATAATCATTTAGATTATCCTCCAGATTTTTTAGACTTTCGATATTATCCTCCAACATTTGTCTCTGAGAATCGGCAACAAATACAATGCCATCAACTCCCTTAAGGACCATCTTTCTGGTTGTGTTATAAAAAATCTGACCAGGAACAGTATATAAATGAAATCTCACTTTATAACCATTTATCTCTCCTATACTTATGGGGAGAAAATCAAAAAACAAGGTTCTGTCAGTTTGAGTGGCTAAACTTACTAACTTTCCTCTACTTTCAGGAGTAAGCTTTTGGTGTATATAAAGAATATTTGTAGTTTTTCCTGACAGCCCTGGTCCATAATATACTATCTTCGCATTTATCTCTTTGTTTATATAATTAATAAAAGCCATTTATTACTTGCTCCTTTGAACAAGAATTTTTCTTGCTGTAGTAGATATTATAGAGGATACATTTTTTGATTTTGATAACTTATCTAAATCTTTATTGCCAAAGGACGACAGAAACTTTATAGAGACCTGAACAGGTGTTTTAGGATTATAAACAAGGTTTAGCTTAATATTATAGTTTTGCGTCCAGTTTTTGTTCATAGCTATTGCTCTTATAATCTCATCAGGAAGGTTCTTGTCCTGTGATATCTTCATCACTTCACCTTCTGTTATCCTTGGATTTTTTAAAACAGCCGTTGAGACAAGTTTATTGCTATCTTTTATTAATATACTTCGCACCTCTTTGTTTCCCATTAAAGCAAACTTTATCTTCTCAGCCACTGACATTTTTGATATTTTTCCTGCAATACTTCTCTTTTTCTCCTCATTATCCTCTTCAACATGCTCCATCAATAATTCTTTGTGCTGATCTATAACATCTTTAGGTAGAGGAGCCTCTTTTTTCTCTAAGCTTTCAGTAACCTTTTTTGAGACATAAAAACTTACCTTATCATAATACTCCAAAGGTAAGGAAGGGTTGTTTAACAAATTATCTATGATCACCTGATTTGTTGACCATATCTCTTCTCTTAACAATATAAGTTTTAAAATTTCCTGATTTTTTGAGGTAGCAAACTTCTCAACTACATTTGCTGGAACAAGTTTGTGTGAAAAAACTACCTCTAAAATCTCCAGATCATCCTGAAATAGATAGGCTACAAGGGTTAATATCTTTTGATCGTAAAGATCTTTTATGAAATTTTTAAGTAGATGTTTTGGTACCTCTCTTAAATAATTAATGCATCTCTCTCGCAAAGCATTTCTATTCTCTATAGCATAAACTGAGATTACATATATAAGCTCATTTAGCGGGAGGGGAAAACCCCCCTCCAGCAATCTAACATTGATCTCTTTATTTTGCTCATTTAAAAGTTTTTGTCCTATCTCAGACAATCTCATTGATGTGCTTCCTGTCTTTCTTTGTTTGCCTGCTGTATTATTTTCTCACTTAGATGAGTTGGAACCTCTTCATAATGAGAAAACTTTACGGTAAACATAGCCCTACCACTTGTGAGAGATTTTAAATCATTTGCATATTTTAAAATCTCTGCCATAGGTACTTTAGCTCTAATAATCTGGTTATTTGCCTTAGGTTCTACCCCGACAACATGTCCCCTCTTACTATTAATATCACCTATGACATCTCCCATATACTCATCAGGACAAATTATCTCAATATCCATAATGGGTTCGAGAAGAACCGGCGTTGCATTTTGAGCTGCCTTCTTAAAGGCCAAAGATCCAGCAATCTTAAAGGCCATTTCAGAAGAGTCTACTGGATGAAAGGAACCATCATAAAGAGTTACCTTAACATCTACCACGGGAAAACCAGCCAAAACCCCTTCCTGCATAGCCTCAACTATACCCTTCTCAACAGCAGGAATATACTGCTTAGGAATAACACCACCTACGATCTTATCCACAAATTCAAAACCCATGCCTCTTGGTAATGGTTCAATCTCTATCCAACAATCTCCATACTGACCTCTACCACCTGACTGCTTTTTATATTTACCCTGAACCTGAGTCCTGCCTTTAATTGTCTCTTTATAAGGTACTTTAGGCGTTTTAAGCTCAACCTCTACACCATACTTTCTTTTAAGCCTCTCTAAAACTATCTCGATATGTGTCTGTCCTGTGCCAGAAAGTAAAAACTCTTTTGTTTGTTCGTTCATGGCGAAACTAACTGTAGGATCTTCATCTATTATTTTCTGAATTGCCTGACTAAGCTTATCTTCATCATTTCTTGTCTTAGGAACAATAGCAAAAGATATCATAGGTTCTGGTATGTCAGGTGCTTTATAAACAATAGGGTTTGATTCTTCCGATAGGGTATCCCCTGTTTTTATATCCTTTGATTTCAAAATTGCTACTATGTCACCAGCATAGGCTTGAGGAATATTTTTAAACTTCTTACCCTCAATAATTGCTAAAGAACCAATCTTTTCTTTTACTCCTCTTGAGGCATTATATACCGTAGATTCGGAACTAATCTTTCCAGAAAATACCCTCATTACAGAAACCTTACCGGTAAAAGTATCTACCAAGGTTTTAAAGACAAGTGCAGAAAAGGGTGCATCGGGAGTTCTTTTTCTTCTTTCTTCCTTTTGTGTAATAGGGTTTATACCTATTGTGTCAGGCACCTCATCTGCCGACGGTAACAATAGAGTTATATAATCAAGCAGATGTGAGACTCCAATGTTCTTAAAGGCAGAACCACACAAAACAGGTATAAACTGATGAGTCTGAGCACCAAATTTGAGACCATATATTAGCTCTTCTTGAGTTATCTCTTTACCTTCTAAATATTTCTCCGTTAACTCATCATTTACCTCAGCTACCTTCTCAATAAGAAAATCTCTTAATCTTTTAGCTTCATCTTCAACATCTTTTGGTATATCAATTTTTTTGAATGTTCCAGCACCGTTGTCATCAAAGGCATAGGCCTCCATCTTTACTAAATCAACAATGCCTCTAAAATCTGTCTCTTTCCCTATAGGGAACTGAACAGGTACAGGTAAAACTTTAAGCTCCTTTTCCATATCATCTACTGCTTTAAGAAAATCTGCCCTTTCTCTATCCATCTTACTAACAAAGGCTATTCTTGGTATGCGCCACTCTTCAAGTAAGTTCCAGATGGTGTGGGTCTCTACTTTTACACCTGATATAGCGCTTATTATAACAACAGCACCAGTTGATGCTTTAAGACAAAACTCAGAATCTATAATAAAGTTTGCATAACCTGGTGTATCAAGTATGTTTATATAGCACTTATTCCAGTTAATATGGTTAAAGGAAGAGGATATACTTATTTTTCTTGATATCTCTTCTGGTTCATAATCAAAGTTTGAAGTACCATCGTCTACCCTGCCTAATTTATCTACCGCCTTAGCATTAAATAACATAGAATCAGCAAGTGTTGTCTTTCCTGCCCCACCGTGCGCAACTAGTGCTATGTTCCATCTTTTTTCAAAATCTCCCATAAACCCTCCTTTTTTTATAGAGTAACTCGGTTATTTCCATAAATAATCAAAAAAATTATAAACTTGTCTCTTTCTCATTCATCTCATAAAGTATTTTAAGTCCTTCAAGGGTTAAATTGGGCTCTACCACTTCAATATATCTTGTCTCCTTTGATATGACATTGGCAAGCCCACCTGTTGCATAAAAACCAATATTCTTATCACCCATCTCTTTCTTAATTTTCTCACAGATGGCATCAATCATGCCAGCGTAACCAAATATTATACCTGCTTGAATAGCAGAGATGGTGTTCTTACCTATTACCCTATCAGGTGTTGTAAGCTCAATCTTAGGAAGTTTTGCCGTTCTCTCTGCAAGAGCCTCAAGTGATATCTCGATACCAGGAATTATTACACCTCCTAAATACTCACCTTTCTTACTTACACAATCAAAGGTTGTTGCAGTACCAAAATCAATAACGACCAATGATTTCTTATATTTTTTGTAGGCTGCAACGGCATTCACTATCCTATCGGCGCCTACTTCTTTTGGATTATCGTATAAAATGGGCATACCAGTTTTAATGCCCGGTCCTACAAAAAAGGGGTCCCTGTTAAAATATTTCTTACACATCATGTTAATAGTTAGTGTTAGAGGAGGAACAACATTTGATATGGCAATACCTCTAATATCAGAGACATCAATGTTATAATATTTAAAAAAGCTAAGAAAAAGCATCCCCAACTCATCGGCAGTTCTACTCTTTTCAGTCCTTACTCTAAAGGAGTTTATAAGTTTGTCCTTTTTATAAACACCAGAGGCAATATGAGTATTACCAACATCTATCACAAAAAGCATCCCCTACCTCCATATCCTTTTATAAAATTCTTTTATGAAAGCAATGAGTTATGTGCATCATATTAGAATTTCACCCGCATATATCTCTTTTAAAACTCCATCTATATTTGCCAACAATGCCCCGTCAGATTTAAGTCCCACAATCTTACCTTTTTGCTTACCAGTGCCCGTAGTGATCATAATCTCTCTATCCTTACCGTAAGCTATCTCATCCCAGACCTTTGCTATGTCCTCTATATCTCCATCTTTTGAGATGAAAGAATAGTATTTTTCTTCAAAAATCTTAATTATCTCGATGATAAGT
>CAZIMS010000006.1:41737-151334 GCA_964540515.1 uncultured Pseudomonadota bacterium
AAGGGCCTCAGCAACGGAAACACCAATAACTATAGTCAGTCTTGTTAAAACAGTTAGGTTTAGGTCAGGTTTTAGAATGATAGAAAAATATATATTTTTTCCAAAGGGAGAGAACCAGCTCCTTCCCTTTCTACCTCTACCTGCAGTCTGCTGTTCTGTAAGAACTAAAGCCCCTTCTCTAACCTTATCACTTATCTGATGGGCATAGGCGTTGGTAGAGTCAATGCTTATGAAATGAAAAATGTCCTTGCCAAAAGATTGACCCTCAAAGCTATCTTCATCTAAAGCAAGAATTGTATCTTTGGGGAAAACTAATTTATAACCCCTTTTGGGCTGGCTATCAATTATAAAACCTTTCTCTTCAAGATAATTTATATGTTTCCAGACAGCGGTTCTTGAGATATTAAATTTTTCGCAGAGAAGCTTGCTTGATGTCCAATCCCTGCTATTAGCAAGTTTTTTTAATATTTCTCTCCAAATCAAACATTACCCCTCTATCTCGAGACTAATATCTACCGCTTTTACAGAATGGGTCAAAAAACCAAGAGAGATATAATCAACTCCTTTTATAAGATATCTATTGAAGTTATCTAAATTTATTCCTCCAGAGATTTCATAGGTTATGCCATTTTTTTTCATTGAGAGTGCCTTTTTTATGTCTTCAGGTGTCATGTTATCAAGCATTATATGATCTGCTCCTCCATCAATGGCCTCTCTTAGTTCCTTTAAGTTTTTTACCTCTACAGCCACTTTAATTAGTGCTGTCCTCTTTTCTTTAGCAAGGGATATAGCCCTTTTTACATTACCTATTATAGCTATGTGATTGTCCTTTATAAGCACCCCATCTGTTAAAGAAAACCTATGATTAAAAGCTCCTCCAACTCTTACTGCATATTTTTCAAAGGCCCTTAAAAGAGGGGTTGTCTTTCTTGTATCTAATATCTTAATACCAAACTTTTTAGCCTTTTCTGAAAGTTGGTTACTTATTGTAGCAATTCCTGACAATCTTTGGATAAAATTTAGTGATACTCTCTCTCCCATAAGAATACTTCTAAGCCTACCCTCTACTATCCCAAAGCTCTCTCCTTTTTTAACGCTATCCCCCTCTTTCTTACTAAACTCAACTTTAATATCCCTTTCTATCTGTTTAAAAACCTCCTCCGCTACTAAGGTGCCACATAGTATGAAATCAGATTTGGCTAAGTAATATGCCTTTCCTTTAAGGTCCTTATCAATAATCTCGTTAGTTACATCAAGAAAGCCAATATCTTCATCAAGTGCCCTTTTAACAACTTCTCTCAAAAATATTGGATTTATCAAGAGTCTATCTCCTTAAGAAAAGACAAGTTCTCTTCCAATTTTCTAAGCTTTTCCATAAAACCCTGCAGTCTAATCTTATCATCCTCTACAACTGCTTCAGGTGCATTTTTTAAATAATCCTCATTAGAGAGCCTCTTTGATAGAAACTCAACATCCTTCTCGACCTTCTTTATCTCCTTAGATATCCTATTAATCTCATCTCTTACGTTTATCATCCCTTCAAGATTAACCCAGATATCAATACCTGCTACATAGCTAAAGGCTGAATTTTTAGGTCTTTCTGATACCTCATCTCTGAAATAGACCTCGCATCTTGCCAAGGCTTCAATGTATTTATGAAAATCTTTAATATAGTCCCTTTCTCTAATAACAAGAGTTGTCTTGGGTTTTAATGCTGGCTGTATGTTCATCTCGCTTTTAATATTTCTTATAGACTTTACAATGTTGATAAAAACCTCTACCTCCTCTGTATCTTGTTTAATGAAAAACTCATCTTCTTTTGGGAAAGACGATACTACTATGCTGTCTGACACGGAAGGAAGCTTATTGTATATCTCTTCTGTAACATAGGGCATAATAGGATGCAAAAGTTTTAAAGATGTAATGAGACAATACCACAGTGTATATTTAACAGCCTCTTCATCTATTCTTAGTTTCGAAAGCTCGATATACCAATCACAATAATCGTTCCAGAGGAACTTATAGATGGAACTGGCAGCAACATTGAAGTTATATGTGTCATAGGCTTGTCTTACCTCAGAGATAGTTTCGCTTAATCTCTTTAGAATCCATTTATCTAATGGATTTAACGCATCCTTATTAAGATGTTCCGTAGAAGGTTTATATCCGCCTATGTTCATTAGCACAAAGCGAGAAGCATTCCATATCTTGTTTACAAAATGACGATAACCTTCTATTCTGTCTTCAGATAGCTTTATGTCCCTCCCCTGCGCAGCAAGAGCTGTAAGGGTAAATCTAAAGGCATCGGTCCCAAACTTATCCATTATAATCAATGGGTCTATGACATTACCCTTTGATTTACTCATCTTCTGACCACTAGCATCTCTCACTAAGGCATGAATATAAACATCTTTAAAGGGGACATCTTCCATAAATTTTATCCCCATCATTATCATACGGGCTACCCAGAAAAAGAGTATATCAAAACCAGTAACAAGAACCGAAGTTGGATAAAATATCTCAAGCTCCTTTGTCTTTTGGGGCCAACCGAGTGTGGTAAAGGGCCAGAGGGCTGAACTAAACCATGTATCTAATACATCTGGGTCCTGAATAAGGTTTATATTTTTGCATTTTGGACAAGCATCTCCCTCAGGGATAGGATTAGCATTTGCAAGAACCAGATAATAATCAACATCTTCTATGATCTTATCAAAAGATAATCCCTCCTTTTTGTAATCAATATATAACCCATTTATCCTTGTGGTATCTTTTTGGTTTTCCCTCATAGTTATAAAAATCTTATCTCCATCGCAGTCAGGACAATAGTAAACAGGTATCTGATGTCCCCACCATATCTGTCTTGATATACACCAGTCCTGAATATTCTCCATCCATTGATAGTAACTATTTTCCCACTGTTGAGGTATAATTTTTATTTTTTCTTCTTTAACTGCAGATATTGCCTTCTCAGCAAGAGATTTAACCCTCACAAACCATTGAAGAGTAAGTAAAGGCTCTGTAACGTCTTTACACCTATAACAATGACCTACATTGTGTTTGTGAGCCTCTATGCTCTGAAGTAACCCAAGTTCTTTAAGGTGTTCAATTATCTTCTTTCTCGCCTCGAATCTGTTTAACCCTTTATATTTTTCAGGAGCAGGATCACAGATATAACCCTTTCTGTCAATGACTGATATGAAGTCAAGCTTGTGCCTCTTTCCTGTTTGTTCATCAGCAAAGTCATGGGCTGGGGTTATCTTAACAGCTCCAGTTCCAAAGGCTACATCAACCATATTATCTGCCACCACTGGTATCTTTCTATTAGCGAGAGGAAGAATAACTTCTTTGCCAACCACCTCTTTATATCTTTTATCTTCTGGATTAACAGCTACAGCGGTATCTCCCAGCATAGTCTCTGGTCTAGTAGTAGCAACAACTATAAATTTTGATGGATCATGGACAAAGGGATATTTAATAAAGTAAAGATTTCCATCTTTCTCTTCATACTCAACCTCTAAGTCTGAAAGCGCTGTCTCACAACGGGGGCACCAATTGATTAATCTATTATCTCTCTCTATAAGCCCTTCTTTAAAGAGTCTTAAGAAAACTATCTTAACAGCCTTCGAAAGCCCCTCATCCATTGTAAATCTTTGTCTTGTCCAATCACAGGTACAGCCTAATCTCTTAAGCTGATTAATTATAGTATTTCCAGATTCTTCCTTCCATTTCCAGACTCGCTCAATAAAGGCCCTTCTACCCATCTTGTGTCTATCAAGACCTTCTTTAGCTATCATTTTCTCTACAACATTTTGCGTAGCAATTCCTGCATGGTCAGTACCTGGTATCCATAGAACATTATATCCATCCATCCTTTTAAATCTCGCTAAAATATCCTGTAAGGTATTATTTAAGGCATGACCCATATGAAGTGAACCTGTAACGTTGGGAGGTGGTATTACCATTGAGAATGGTGGTTTATCTGTATCTACTTTTGCTGTAAAATATCCTTTTTCAAGCCACTCTCTATACCATTTTTCTTCAACTTTCTTAGGCTCGTATGACTTAGACAAGATCTCTTCCATCAACCCCCCAAAGCAAAATTATCTCTTAGGAAACTTATCCTTTAAAATAGTATCCACTATCTCAGGTACTACTTCCCATGCGACCTTTTCTATTACCTCATAGGTAATTTCTTTTATAATATTTTCAAGCTCACGACGATCAATAGCATGTAAATCGAGCTTCTTTACCTCTTGCTCTACTATTGGTGCTACCTTTGGGGCCTCTTTGACCTCTTTCTCTGATGGTACTTCAAAATCCCATATATCCAAATCCTCTTCTGTAGGCACAATCTCTTCCATTTCTTTTAGCTCTTTAGCTACCTCTTCTACAACAGGCTTAACCTTTTTCTCCTCTATAACCTTACCAACTGAAGGCTTTTCTTTTTCAACAAGTATCTCATTTAGGTCTGAGAAAAACTCATTTATATCAATAGATGTTTCTTCTTCCTTCTTCTCAACCAAAAATTCTTTTTCTTCTACTTCTTTCTTTTCTTCTGTCTTCTCTGTTACTTCTTCCAATACCACTTCTTCGCTCAAAAGATCTTCTAAGGTCAAAGTTTCAGCCATCTCTTTCTTAGTCTCAGAAGGTGTTGCTTCTTCTATTTGTAACTCTTCAACTTCTATCTCCTCAATATCTTTTAACTCTTCCACTTCTTCTATATCTTCAGACTCTAACTCACCAATCTCCCACTCATCGAGGATTATCTCTTTCTTTTTAGTACCTTCTTTAAAACTAAACTCTTCGCCAAAGTCGAGCTCCAGAGATTCTTCGAAAACCCCTTCTTTAATCTTCTCTCCCTTTTCTAACTCTAAATCAACTAATTCAAGCTCACTTTCCTTATCTGATATAATCGTTAACTTAGATTTAAGATTTTCTATTTTTGAAAGAAAGCTTTGGGAATCAAAGGGTTTTTCTATAATCTCGTCACACTCACAGAGAGATAAAATTTTGTCTCCTGTATGCTCCTTACCATTATACATAATAAGAACTGGTATATTGGGATTATATTTTTTTATCTCCTTAGATAACCTTGCAGAATCTATGTCAGGAAGGCTAAAATCAAGGACTATAGCGTCTATCGCTGTGCTCTTTACGGCTCTTAAGGCTGCGTCTCCATTATCAGCAAAGATTAGATTGTATCCTAAAGGTTTAAGAAGCATCTCAATAACCTTTCGAACGGTAAAACTATCATCTGCAATTATTATGTTTTTCATAAACTCTCCTCACCACCAAAAAGTGATAGATCCTCAAAAAAATAACAATCTCTATCGCCAATTCTTAGAGCCCTTTTTGCATAAAAATCATCAATTAAAACGGCATCTTTGAAATCATTCTCATTAACTCTAACAAAATCGATAAACTCATCTACAAGAACACCTGCTAAATCAAGCATTTTAATAATTATTAGGACAATACGGTTATTTAAGCTCAAATTTTCATCCAAATTAAAAAGAGGCATAAGGGTGTTGTTATAAATAGCAAGATAATTAAGTCTCTTCCCATAAGGAGAGCTATATATTTTTAAATTATCTGAGGTTGTTACCTTCGCCAGTATCCTTTCATCGAACAAATAATTTTTATCTGCTATCTTCACTCTTAAAAAGGTTATTTCTGGCAAGTTAGCTCCTTATATCTCTCATCAAGAAACTCATCATAAAAGGCAAAAATAAGTTTATCACCTAATGTCACAGCAAAATCAATATACTGGTAACCATATTTGTTTAATAACCCTGCTTTGTTGATTACTTCTAATTTATCAACCTCAAAAAATCCCTCAACTATATCTACTAAAAGTCCGATATTAAGACCCTTTTTGGAGTTAAGAAGCAAAATATTTTTTTTTTGCCCTTCTTCACCTCGATTAAGTTTTAAAAAAAATTTGCCTTCAAAAACCTTATACTCCCTATTCTCATCGAGCAAGATATTGTCTTTTATTGCTTCTTCTCTGTAATCGAGGACCTTTTTAACTAAAAGTGCTCTAAAGGCAAAAAGATACTGATTAAGGTTAAAAAACAAATACATAGCTTAACATTTTCTATCACAAAATTGCCTAACTGTCAAGAAATGATTAAGATTTCTTATAAATCTGATAATTTAATTCTATAAACATTTTGGTTTTTTTTATTAAAATTAGCATATTTTAATTTTGTATGATTGACTGTTGATTAAATAAATTTTTTTCATATAATATTTATTCATAAAATGTTCAAATATATTAGCTATATAACCTTCCTAATATTATTTTTGTGTTTTTTGGCTCCTGCCATCAGTTCTGAGCAAAGTCTTGAAAGGGTGAAAAAAAGAGGTTATCTACTATGGGGAACCGACGCAGAAGGCGGTGCCCCATACGCCTTTCCAGACCCAAATAACCCTAACAAACTAATTGGTTTTGAGATTGACATAGCGGAGGCAATTGGGAGAGAGTTAGGAGTAAAAATAAAATATGTTCAAAATGCCTGGGACAGCCTAATTCCTGCCCTTGAGAGAGGTGACTTTGATATAGCAGTAAATGGTATAGAGATTACGCCACAACGCCTTGAAAGAGTAATTTTTACAAAGCCCTACTATGTTTACACTCTACAAACGGTAGTTAGAATAGATGAAGACCATATAAAAGACTTTGAAGATTTAAAAGGCAAAAGGGTGGGCACACTTCAAGGTGCCGTATCTCACTCTCTACTTGAAGAGTTGGGAGGTGTTAATATTAAGGTATACTCAGGTGTCGTTGAGCCTTATGAAGATTTAGCCTTAGGTAGATTAGATGCCGTCTTTCTCGATAGCCCCATAGCAGCGTATTATGCTAAGCCAAATAAGAAGCTAAAATATGTAGGTAAACCCATTGGTGAAGGACTTTACGGAATGGCATTGAGAAAAGAGGATAAAGAGTTGAGAGATGCCATAGATAGAATACTGTTAAAACTGATAGAGTCTGGTGAGTTAAAAAGGATATACGATAAATGGAACCTTTGGGACGAAAGTCAAAAGAAGCTTTACTCTCATGCGAAAGAATATACAGGAGAATCCTTTAAAGAAGAGGTAAAATCGGTCTCCCTTCTCTCTTTTATCCCAACATTGCTAAAAGGTACGTTAGTAACAATAGGGGTTTCTGTTGCATCTATGATAGTTGCTATTTTACTGGGATTAACTCTTGCCATAATGAAAGTATATATGAAGCCACCTTTTAACTATTTTGCCTCAATGTACATCGAGTTTTTTAGAGGAACCCCTCTATTAATTCAGCTCTATATATTATATTACGGTTTACCAAATATAGGTATCTCCTTAAACCCACTTACAGCAGCAATATTAGGGCTCGGTATGAACTATGCAAGCTATGAAGCAGAGCTTTATCGTGCAGGTCTTTCTGCTATTCCTAAGGGTCAGTTTGAGGCAGGTCTTTCTCTTGGTATGTCAAACTTTTTAGTAATAAGAAGAATTATATTGCCACAGGCCATAAAGATTGCTCTACCAGGAATAACAAATGATTTTATCGCACTTTTTAAGGATTCATCTCTTGTTTCTATTATTGCTATGGTAGAGCTTACAAAATCCTATACAATCCTTGCTGCAACAACAATGAAGTTCTTTGAATTGGGATTAATTGTAGCTTTTCTATATTTTGCTATGAGTTACCCCCTCTCACTGCTTTCTAAAAGGTTAGAGGATAAACTTAAGAAGAAAAGAAGATGATTAAGGTTCGAAACTTACACAAGTACTACGAAAAGGTCCATCTATTTAAGGGCATCTCTTTAGATGTTGATAAAGGAGAAGTAGTGGTTTTGATAGGTCCTTCTGGTTCTGGCAAGAGTACCTTTTTAAGATGCATAAATGGACTTGAGTTTTTCCAAGAAGGAGAGATAATAGTCGACAATATTGAGCTTCATTCTATAAATAGATTAAACCCTTCCAGAGAAGAGAAAGAGATTATTAGAAAGATAAGAATGAAAGTAGGCATGGTCTTTCAACAATTTAATCTATTTTCCCATATGACTGTTCTAGAAAATATTATTGAGGCCCCTATACATGTTCTCAAAATTAAAAAAGATGTGGCCATAGAAAGGGCAATGGAGCTACTTAAAAGAATAAATTTAGAGAGGAAGAAGGATAGTTACCCTGATGAACTCTCCGGTGGAGAACAACAAAGGGTTGCCATTGCAAGATCTTTAGCGATGAGACCAGAAGTGATGCTTTTTGACGAGCCTACATCTTCTTTAGATCCCGAAATGGTAGGAGAGGTTCTTTCGGTGATAAAAGACTTGGTAAACGAAGGAATGACAACAATTATCTCCACTCATGAGATGAGCTTTGCAAAAGAAGTGGGAGACAAAATCTGCGTTTTTGATAATGGAGATATTATAGAAATAGGAACACCAGAAGAAATCTTTACCAACCCAAAAGTGGAAAGGACAAAGGCATTTTTAAAAAGGATAATAAAATAGATAAGGTGAAAAATAAAATAGCTTTTTTTATAAAAGTTTTAATCATCCTAACCTTAGCAGGCTGTGCCAACAATATCTCTAACTATGAGCTACTTTTAAATAGGGGTAACTATTTAGAAGCAGAAAAGCAGATAGAAAAAAATATAAGTGATATAAAACGTTCCAAAAGTAAAGAGCTCGTTTTTCTCTGTCAGAGCTACTCAAAAACTAAAAAATATAGCAAACTCTTTGCCTGTCTAGATCAATTGGAAAAGAATATTATCTCTGGTGATAAAAATTTAGAGGACCTAAACCTTATGATAGGAGGTTCTCGTCAATTCCCCTATGATCTAACTCTAATACCACACATTTTAAGGGCCGAAGCCTATCTTGAGCTTGGCAATTATTATAAGGCATTATTGTCATCTAATAAAGCTTACGAGCTTTATAAAAACATTAACTGGGCTGTCTGGGATCTACAGACGAACTGGGATAGAATCTTAAAAATTCGTATATTAAACAATCTTGTTATATCTAATGCTTATTACGGCAATAAAGAGCTTGCAAAAAAATACTTAAAGGAACTTGAAGAGGAAGGCACTGGATTTGTTGGTAGATATTTTGTTGACAAAGAGAAACAAGTGGCATTAGCAAAGTCATACATAGCTGTTGAAAGTTATGAAAAGATCTTAGAAAACAAGATAGATCCTTTTCTCGCCTTTGCCCACGTTTTTACCTTTGGCATCTTTAAAGGAATAGAAGATACTGTTTTTGCTTACAGTGAGCTTCCGAAGAAGTTTTATAAATATAAAGCACTCTACGAAACTGGAGAGTATGAGAAGGCAAAAAGTGGTTACGATGAGCTTATAAATAATCCCAAAAGTAAAGACAATGGTGAAATTTTTTGGTCCCTATTGTTTGATAGAGCCATCATATATGAAAAAGAAGGTGTTAAAGATAAGGCCAAAAATTATTTAGTAAATGCCATAGACGTTATCGAATCACAGCGTTCCTCAATTAATACAGAGGCAAACAAGATAGGTTTCATAGGCAATAAGCAAAAAGTTTATGAAAAAATAGTATCACTTTTTTATGATGACAGAGATTATATTAAATCCTTCGAGTATATTGAGCGCTCAAAGTCAAGAGCCCTTGTTGACTTATTAGCATCAAAGCAAGAATTAGCTTCTAAAAATTCCGAGGTAAACTCATTAATAGCTGAGCTTGATAAGATTGAAACTGAAAGTAAGCTTATAGCTCTTAATATTACTGAGGATGAAAGATCGAGCTCAAAGAGAGGTATTGAGATTAAAGAAAAGATTAAATTTGTAGCACCAGAAGTGTTATCTCTTATAAGTGTTTCTGTTACCTCAACCAAAGATATCCAATCTTTATTGAGTGATAAGGAGACTTTATTAGAATACTACTACGGAGAGAAAAAACTTTATGTTTTTTTAGTTGATAGAGATAGCATTAGAGCAGAACAGTTAGATAATAGTGATTTTTCGAATTTAATAGAAAGCTTTAGAAAATCCCTTCAATCTCCGAATTCAACTGAGTATCTGGAGCTATCAAAAAAATTATACAAAAAGATCTTTGCACCGATAGAACCTTTGATAAAATCAAAAAAAATTATTATTATCCCTCACGGTATTCTTCATTATATCCCCTTTAGTGCCTTGTATAATGGTGAAAGCTTCTTATTGGATAAATACGAAATATCTTATCTTCCAAGCGCAAGTATTATTAAATTTCTAAAAGAAAGGGGAAATTATGCCCCAAGCAGCTCTCTGATACTTGGTAACCCTGATGTAGGTAATCCCCTTTATGATTTAAAATATGCAGAGGAAGAGGCTATAAATATTTCAAAGGAGCTACCAAACTCAACCATACTTCTTAAAAGCTTAGCTACAGAAAGTGCTTTTAAAAGTGAGGCTAACAAACATAAATATATCCATTTAGCCTCCCATGGTACTTTTAACTCCAATGACCCCCTAAACTCAGGACTATTTCTAGCTAAAGACAAATATAATGACGGTTTCTTAAGTGTTAATGAGATATATTCTCTTAACATAAAGGCAGATTTAGTAACATTAAGTGCCTGTGAAACAGCCTTAGGGCAGATAAACGCAGGCGACGATGTAGTAGGACTTCAGAGAGGTTTCCTTTTTGCAGGTGCAAACTCAATATTAGCAAGCCTTTGGCAGGTTGATGATTTAGCAACTTCAAAACTAATGACAGAGTTTTATAAAAATTTAAAAACTAAAGGCATAGCCTCAGCCCTAAAGGAAGCGCAAATCTCTGTAAAAAATGAATACCAACATCCATACTACTGGGCATCTTTTAAGTTAACAGGTATTTTTGATTAATCTTGATAGAAAGAGGCTTTCATTTTGAGAAAGGAGAGTTTTTTGGGGAGGATTAAAATTTTATGCTCAAAATATTAATTTCACTATTATTAATCTTAACATTATTTGAAAATGTCTATGCAGTTCAGTCTACTATCACAGAATCAGATGGTTATGCCTGTATGGGTGAGGATAGGACAAAGCGTCAGACAGAAGAGATGGCTCTTCAAGATGCAAAGAAAAAGGCAATAGAACAAGTCTCTACATACATTCAGGCAGAAACTCAAGTAAAGGACTTGGAGCTTCAAAAAGACATAGTAAATGCCTTTGCAAAGGCTATTGTAAAAATTTTATCTGCCTCTGGTAAATGGGATAACGACCCGCCAAAGGTCGGCGATTGCTATAAAGTAAAAATAAAGGCTGAGGTTATCCCTGATGAATTAGGAATGAAAAAGATTATAGAAACAAAAGATTTTGATGACCCAACTCTCCCATTAAAAGTTATGGTCTGGACAGAAAAAAGGGAGTTTAAAAGCGGTGAGAAAATAAAAATCTACTTTAGGGGAAATAAACCTTTCTTTGCAAGAATAATATATAAGCAGGCAGATGGTAATCTCGTTCAGATACTTCCTAACCCCTATAGAGAAGATAATTATTTTCAAGGTGGAACTGTTTATGAGATACCTTCAGGTCCTGACAAGTTTGAATTAGAGGTTGCCCCGCCCTTTGGAGAAGAAGATATTATTCTATATGCTAGTACTTCTCAATTAGGCAACCTTGATTTAGAGAAGGCAGAAAGTGTTTATCTTGTAAAAAGCAAAGATATGGGGATAAAAACAAGAGGCATAAAAATTGTTGGTAAAAGCAACCAAAAGCTAAACGATTTTTTTGAAGAAAATATTAAGATTCACACAAAAAATAACTTTTAATCGGAGGTTTTGTGAAAAAAGAGGTTACAACCCAAAAGGCTCCTAAAGCTATAGGACCCTACTCACAGGCTATAAAGGCAAATAGTTTTCTCTTCCTCTCTGGTCAAATACCAATAGAACCTAATAGTAATGAAATTGTTGGTAGAAACATAGAAGAGCAGACTGAACAAGTTTTACAAAACATAAAAGCCATCGTTGAAGAAGCAGGATTTGAGATGTCAGATATAATAAAGACAACTATTTTTATAAAAAATATTACTGATTTTCCAAAGGTAAACAAAGTATATGAAAGATTTTTTACCCATCTCTTCCCTGCAAGAGCTACAGTAGAAGTTTCCAATTTACCAAAAGGGGCATTGATTGAGATAGAGGCGGTTGCTTTTAAAGATTAAACCGCCTTGTTTACCTTTCCTGACTTAATGCAGGATGTGCAAACTTTAATTCTTTTTACTCTACCTGTAGGTAGAACAGCCTTTACATCTTGCAAATTAGGGTAAAAAATTCTTTTAGTTTTATTATTAGCATGGCTTACATTGTTACCTATCTGAGGACCTTTCCCACATATATCACAGTTTCTTGACATAGCTCACCTCTTTTAAAAAATTTAGAATTAGAATCATAAAATATTTTAAAGATATCATGCAAGAAAAAAATTGTTAATATATAAAAATCATTGACCTTCTAAGGTTTTTCTGATAGATTTTCATAGTAAATATGATAAACATCTCTACTGTCGAAAACATCTTGCTTGATCTATCAAAGGCCCTGAAAGTAATAACTTTTTATCCAGAAGGTCATCCAACACTCAACAAAGTTCTTGATAAGGTTGCGAAAGATATTAGCGCTTTGTGTAAAAATGACAAGATAGAGATCGAAATCACAAAAGACCATTTTACAGTTCAAAACTCAAAGGTAAATTTAACTAATCCAGTAACGAGAGAGTTACTACAAACTCTCTTTCTTAGAAGAGTTAACAAAATAATATTTACCTGTAAGGTTTCTGGTGAAGAGTTATATGATTTTATTACTCTACTTACTATGGATATGAACGCCATCTTTTCTGCAGGTGGGCTTGAGAATATTATGGAGACTAGAAATATTGAAAATATAGCTCTCTCAGAGAGACAGTTTGCAAAGCATATGGAGTTAAAATTAAAAAAAGGCATAGAAGCCTCTACAAAGCAAAATTCAGAAAAACCTATTTTTAGTTTGGACGATTTGAATATAGATATATCTACCCAAAGTCTTCCATCATTACAGGGTGTTAAAAAAAGTGAAGAAACTGATGAAGAGTTATGGGAGAGGATAAAGAGGGCTCTCGTTGATATTAAAAAAAACCAAGACATTGGTCTTTATTTAGAAAACATAAAAGATGTTGATACTATCGTAAATAAAAATAAAGACAATGATAACCTAATGATGGATATTTTCTACACCTTTGCCTTTGATGCAAGTGATAATAGTTTGATATTTGGTTTTCGAAAAGAGGCAGAAACTTTTGTAAAAAATAAGCTTACCAACGAACTTATTAATAGGCTCCTCGATATAATGCTCCTTAATCAAAACAATGAGACTATAATTAATAAAATTCACACAATTTTTTTGGTATCAGGAGAATATGCAATAGATACTATTTTAAACAAACTAACTTCTTCTAATGATATAAAAGAAAGACGTTTTATAATAAACCTTGTTACTAAATTAGGACAACAAGCCTTTGAAAGAGTAATTTATTTTTTAGATGACGAAAGATGGTATGTGGTCAGAAATATGCTTACTATTTTGGGGTTTGCTGGACAGGAGAAATATCTAAATGAAATTAGTAAGCTTATGGATCATCCTGATATGAGGGTTAGAAAAGAGCTTGTTAAGACATTTTCAAGAATTCCTGGAAAAGATTCTCTTAGATATCTCAGGGAGATGTTAAAAAAAGAGGGCGATGAGGTAAAACAACTGATTATCTTTTCTTTAGGGATATTAAAGGATGAAAGTTCTTTACCTGATATAATTAATGAACTTAACCAAAACAACAATCTCACAATAAAAAGGGAAGCTCTTTTAGCTATTGGTAGAATAGGTAATAATACCGCCTTTAACATACTCAAAGACTTCGCAACAAGAAGGACCTTTTTTAATAAAGCTACAAATAAAATTTTAAGGCTTAATGCCATAGATAGTCTCTCAGAGATAAAAGGTGAGGAAACTAAAAAGGTTCTTGAAAAACTAACAGGTGACTCAGATACAGAGGTTAGGGAAAAGGCCTTTGATGCTTTGCAAAAGATAAGGACTTGATATGCCCACACTAAAAGATTGTGAACTATTTATTCAACAACTAAACTCATCTCTTAAAAACTTTAGTTTCTATCCAAAAGGACATCCCTATGTAGCCCAACCTATAAAGAGATCCTACGATATGCTAATAATTTTTTTTAAAGAATCAAATGAAGTAAATATCTCGGCCTTGGAAGGGTTAATCTGGCTACAAAATATTCCCCTTCCCTCTGAAAATATGTGGGACTTTATAATGAATGTTTTTAAGGTTAAAGATAAAGACAATCTCAAGATATTAAAAGACATTACCTTTAAAGAATGGGAAGATTTTATTACAAGGATAGCTCTTGTAAAAGAAGAGATTATCCCTGATGAGTTTTCAGAAAACATTATATTCCATTCCATTCAAACAGAAGATATAAAGAAGGCAGCTCAAAAAGTCTATACTGAAGCTATAGATGTTGTTAAGTCTGTAATCTCAGAAATAAGAATGGGTAGAATTCCAAAGGCAGATGAGGTAAAGAGCGTTGTCGGTAAAATGGTTGATATGGTTTTAAAAGATAAACAGACTATGATAGGATTAAGCTTGATAAAAAGCTATGATGACTATCTATTCCATCACTCGGTAAACGTAACAATTCTCTCATTAGCCCTTGGAGAAACCTTAAAAATTAGGCCAGATTTATTAAGAGAGATGGGAACAGCTGCCATGCTTCACGATATAGGAAAGGTTTCCATAGACCCCAAAATAGTTTTAAAACCTGACAAACTTAGCGACGAAGAATGGGAACAAATGAAAAAACATCCAGTCACTGGCTATGAAACCCTTAAAAAGATGGAAGGTGTTTCTGAAGTAGTTTTAAGAGTAGCCCTAGAACACCATATGAAGTATAACTTAACTGGCTATCCTGAGGTAACAAAGGAATACAAACTTCATCCTGCCAGCTTAATCCTATCAATATGTGATTGTTATGATGCTATGACCACCCATAGAGTATACCAAAGATGCCATGAACCAAGAGAAGCCTTAGAATTCATGACGAGAATGGCTGGCGTTAGTTTTGAGCCAAGCTATCTTAAAGCCTTTATAAAAATGCTCGGTATATACCCTCAGGGCACTCTTGTAAAGTTAAACACTGGTGAAACAGCCATAGTATCAAGTCCAAACCCCTCTTCTCCTGATGAGCCAATAATAAAGGTAATCTATGATATCTTTGGAACAAAGTTGGAACAACCAAAGATCTATGATTTATCGAAAAAGCCTGTTGACGAAGACACTAATCAAAAAATTATTATCGTTGGCACAGTAAGCGCAACTTGGCAGGACATAGAAGTTCAAGAACATTTACGAGAGTAAGTCTTTTATATTATCTTTTAGTATTTAAAAGATAGTTATTGCAAGTTTTAGTTTTCTAAAAATCATTTTATATTTATTTGCATTTACCAATCCATTTTCCCGTGATATTTTGGACCATTTCCATACCATCATGAGTCTTAACCTTTGTCTCCCCATTAAACTTATCTAAATTATAAGTCCCCTTACCAATAATGGTAGTTTCACCTTCATCATCTTTACAAACCATCTTCCACGTGATTGAGTTCCCAGAAATTTTATAATCTATAACCTTACAATTAACGTCTTTACTTCCCTCTCCTGTAGGAACAAGTTTATCTTTGGTTACACATTGTGTATATTTCTGAGCAGGTATAGGCATAGGCATACCCTTGACTTCCATCTTAACACTCATCTCCCACAGGCCTTCTTTCAAATCAATGGCATTTAAGTTGGTTGATAACAAAAGCACCACTAAAAAAATTATCTTTTTCATAAGTCACCTCAAAAATTTTTTTATTTTAATAAAGCATATCAACAATTTAAAATATTTCAAGCCCTCAACAGAAAGGTTTTACTATTATTTGTTTTTGAATTATATCTTGTAACTCTATTGAAAAAATAAAAAAATGTTTTATAATCTAATTAAAAACAACTTTTAAGGAAGTTTATTATGTTTATTAATAAGCTATTTTGTGTTTTTACCCTTTTATTTATCTTAAGCAATTATTGTCTTGCCTCTGAGATAAAGATTGTTGGTGGTACTACATCAATCAAAACTGTATTAGAGCCTATCAAACCAGCTTTTGAAAAAGAAACTAATGTTAAACTTACCCTAATCCCTGCTGGCTCTAAAAAGGGGCTACAAGAGCTTGATAATGGCAACTGTGATGCAGCATCAATGGCTCATCATTTACAAGAAATTGTCACAGAATTAGAGAAGGAAAATATTAAGTTAAAAAGTCTCCCTGCCTTGAAAACTCATACCCTCTACAAAGAGACAAAATATTCTGTGATAGTCAACGAAAATAATCTTTTAAAAAAACTTACTAAGGAACAGTTAAAATCAATTTTTACAGGGAAAATTAAGAATTGGAATGAGTTAGGTGGAGCTAATATACCCATTAGTGTTATCTGGGGTAGTCTTGCCCAGGGCACAAAATTAGAGGTAAAAAAGAGAGTACTCGATAATGAAGAACCTATAGAAAGTGCTGTACCAGTGGCTACCGATATATCAATAATAAATTTAGTTTCTCAGGATCCTAAAGCTATTTCAGTAGTTGCCTCAGCATCAATAACAGGTCAAAAGGTTAAAATTTTAGACACACCAGAAATAAAATCAAATCCCATAATACTTGTAACAATAGGGGAGCCAAATAAGTTAGTAAGTCTTCTAATAGATTTTATTAATAGAGAAGGACATAAATATATAAAAAATTAAACATCTATCCAAAAAATTATTCAAATAAAGATTTAGCCATCTTAAGTGCCTGACTAATATTTCTGTCTCTTGGTAGAGACTCTTAAGATAAGCCTAAATTTTAAATTAAATTTTTTCATCACCTCTTGACAAAAATTATAAGAGTAATTATCTTATTAGCACTTAAAAGTTTTAAGTGCTAATAAACAAAAAACTATAGAAAGGAGAGGTGTACTATGAGCAAAGTAAGACCACTACACGACAGAATCATCGTCAAAAGACTACCTGAAGAAGAAAAAACAAAAAGCGGTATTATAATACCCGATACCGCAAAAGAAAAACCACAGGAGGGAGAAGTTATAGCTGTGGGAAATGGAAGAATTCTTGAAAATGGACAGAAGATTCCTATGGAGGTTAAGGTTGGTGACATCGTAATTTTCGGTAAGTACGCAGGAAACGAGATCAAGATTGACGGTGAGGAGTATCTAATCATGAGAGAAGATGATATTCTCGGTATAATAGAAAAAAAATAAGAAAATATAAATTAAAAAGGAGGAATTATAGATGGCAGCAAAAATGCTTAAATTTGGTTATGAAGCAAGAGAATCCATGATTAGAGGAGTTAACATTCTCGCTGATGCAGTAAAAGTAACTTTAGGTCCTAAAGGAAGAAATGTTGTTATTGATAAGTCTTTTGGTGCACCTACCATCACAAAAGATGGTGTTACAGTAGCAAAAGAGATTGAGCTTGCAGATAAGTTTGAAAATATGGGGGCTCAGTTGGTAAGAGAAGTAGCAAGCAAAACCTCAGACGTAGCAGGTGACGGAACAACCACAGCAACAATACTTGCACAGGCTATCGTAAGAGAAGGAGCAAAACTTGTAGCAGCAGGTCATAACCCTATGGAACTTAAAAGAGGTATTGATAAGGCTGTTGAGGTAGTGGTACAGTCCTTAAAAAAGATGAGCAAACCAACAAAAGATCATAAAGAGATTGCTCAGGTTGGTACCATATCTGCAAATAATGATTCAGAAATTGGAAATATTATTGCTGAGGCAATGGAAAAGGTTGGTAAAGAAGGAGTTATATCCGTTGAAGAGGCTAAGGGTATGCAAACTACTTTAGAAGTAGTCGAGGGTATGCAGTTTGACAGAGGATATCTCTCACCCTACTTTGTAACAGATGCAGACAGAATGGAGTGCGTTCTTGAGGATGCATATATCTTAATTTATGACAAGAAGATTAGTGCAATGAAGGATTTACTGCCAATTCTTGAGCAGATCGCTAAGTCAGGCAAACCTTTTATAATAATCTCTGAAGAAGTTGAGGGCGAGGCCTTAGCAACACTCGTAGTTAATAAAATAAGGGGCGTATTAAGCTGTTGCGCAGTAAAAGCTCCTGGTTTTGGTGACAGAAGGAAGGCGATGTTAGAGGACATAGCAATCCTTACTGGTGGTAGAGTACTCTCTGAAGAAACAGGATTTAAATTAGAGAACGCAACTCTTAAAGACTTAGGCAGGGCAAAGAGAGTTGTTGTTGACAAGGACAACACTACAATAATTGACGGTGCAGGCAAGAAAGAGGACATAGAAGCAAGAATTAAACAGATCAGGGCACAGATTCAGGATACTACTTCTGACTATGATAAAGAAAAACTACAAGAAAGACTTGCAAAATTAGCTGGAGGAGTAGCTCTAATTAAGGTTGGTGCCGCAACTGAGACTGAGTTAAAGGAGAAGAAGGCACGTGTTGAAGATGCGCTCCATGCTACAAGGGCGGCCGTTGAAGAGGGTATTGTTCCTGGTGGTGGTGTTGCCTTTATAAGGACATTACCAGATTTAGAAAATCTAAAATTAGAAGGCGAGCTTAGGCTTGGTGTTGAGATAATCAAGAAGGCTATAATTGAACCAGCAAAACAGATAGCAGAGAATGCAGGTTATGATGGTTCTGTTGTGGTAGAAAAAATTAAAGAAGGTAAAGACAGTTTTGGTTTTAACGCAGGCGATGAGAAGTATGAAGACCTTATGAAGGCTGGTATAATTGACCCAACAAAGGTAACAAGAACAGCCTTACAGAACGCAGCATCCGTAGCAAGCCTCTTAATCACGACTGAGTGTATGATTACAGAGAAGCCAGAGGAGAAAAAATCTCCTTCAATGCCCCCAATGCCTGAATATTAATCATTACTTTAGATTTAAAAATTAAGTACAAAAAAGCCGAAGGTAGATCCTTCGGCTTTTTTGTTTAAAGGAGATAGGAAGTTTAAAAATCCATGTCTTTATGATATAATTTTTGCTGTTGCCATCGTAGCACAGCAGGCAGTGCAGCTGATTCGTAATCAGCAGGTCGGGGGTTCGAGTCCCCCCGATGGCTTATTTGTAATATGGGCGATACTGGATTCGAACCAGTGACTTCTACCGTGTGAAGGTAGCACTCTCCCTCTGAGTTAATCGCCCTTTAATTTATTATCAACTTTACAAAGAACCCTGTCAAACAAATTTGAAATATACTTATTAATCTATACTAAAAGTCCCAGCCGACTTAATATCTTGAAGTTTTTCAATCTCATAGATATAAATTTTATTTTTCTCGGCATCAATTATGCCCTTTTCTTTTAACTTTCTTATAGCTCTCGATAGGGTCTCGTTGACAGTACCAATCTTTTTAGCAAGCTCTGTCTTTGTAATATTCAACTCAATCTCTATGTAATCATCTATCTTCTTACCTTTTTTTACTGCCTCCTCTATAAGAAACTCAGCCAACCTTACATCTACACTTTTCAAAGATACGTTATCTACGAGATCAACTACTTTTTTTAAAAGCATGGAGAGGCTAATTATAAGATTTAAGGCGATCTTAGAATTTTTCTCTATGGTCTCTAAAAAAATTTTTTTATCAATATAGGCTAACCTACTATCTAAGATAGTCTCAGCAAAGGCTGGATAACCTTTCCCTATAAAAATAGCAGCTTCTGCGAAGGTTTCTCCTTGATTAATTATATGCAGTATCTGCTCTCTACTATCAACAGAGAGTCTATAAACTTTAACCATACCGGATAAAAGAATATAAAAGCCCTTTGCATCGTCTCCTTCTGAAAATATAAGAGTCTTTTTAGGGTACTCTTTCACTACTACTATCTTAGCAATCTCCCTTAAATCCTCATCGCTAAGCCCAGAAAATAATAAGGTCTTCTTTAACTCGTCTATAATATTCACTAGCCCTCCTATTTAATAAGCTTTCTTGACATGATCTTGATAGACAAAACAAAGAACAACAGTCCGTGAAATATTGGGATGAAACCCAAAAAAAGCTTTGTCATAGAGAAGTTAGTATAACTGCTTCTTAAGGCATCTACACTAAAGGACAAGGGAAATATAATTTTACTCGCAATTATTATGAACTGGTTTAAGCCCTTAAGTGGGAAAAAGGTGCCTGAGAAAAACATCATTGGTGTAAAGTATAAAAAGATTGGAAAATTAAAGTACTCTATATTCTTCACTATAGCGGTAAAAAGCATACCTAAGCTGGAAAAGGTAAAACTCAAAACACAGATTATGGGTATAAATACCAGAAAATGAAAAAAATTTATTAACTTTAATATTAAAAATAGTGTCATAACGATTAAACCACTTATAATACCTCTTGTAGTACCCCACAAAATCTCGCCTATTACTACATCTTCAATGCTTACAGGAGTTACTATAATAGCATCAAAGGTTTTCTGAAAAATCATCTTCACAAAGCTTGAATATGTAGTATAAAAGAAAGAAGAGTTAAGTACAGCCATAGATATAATGGCAGGTGTTATAAAAATTTTATAGGGCAGTCCATCTATCTCCTTCACAAAGGCTCCAAGCCCGTATCCAAAGGCAAATATATAAAAAAGAGGCTCCAATAGGGGAAGTAAGAAGTTAACCCAGAAAAGTTTTATAAAAACATCTCTATTTCTCTTCCAAACAGGAATAAATCCAAAATTCATTATTCTTTCAGTTCCTTCCCCGTAAAATATATAAAAAGGTCCTCTAAATTAGAAGGTCTTACAACAAATCGTGCATCGTTACATAAAGACATAAGCCTTTCTAATATCTCTTTTTTGTCTTGAGAGTGAATATAAACCCTATCCTTAAAGAATGTTTTCTTCCCAGGGAAAGAAGAGATTAGGCTCTCTTCACAGTTATAAATCTCAACAGTCTCGACTCCTAAATAATTTTCTATGAGTTTTTTGGGGCTTCCTTCAATAATAACTTTCCCTAAATCCATTATATAAACCCTATCACAAAGGTTTTCTGCCTCTTCCATATAATGAGTAGTAAGTATTACCGTCTTACCCATCTTTTTTAACTCGATTATTTTTTCCCAGATATGTCTCCTTGCCTGAGGGTCAAGGCCTGTTGTTGGTTCATCAAGGATTATTAGCTGCGGGTCATTTATTAAACTTCTTGCTATTATTAATCTTCTTTTCATACCACCTGATAGATCTTGAACATTTGTATTTCTCTTATCATTAAGATCTACAAAATTTAGTAAATCATTAACAATCTCCCTTGACTTGTCTTTCTTAATAAAAAAGTATCTTGCATAGACCAATAAGTTTTCTTCAACCGTAAAATCAGGATCTAAGTTGTTGTCTTGAGGCACAACCCCAATCTTAGCTTTTATATCTCTCTCTTTGCCATTAACCTCTTCCCCAAATAAGACAAGTCTGCCACTTGTTATCTTTGAGGTGCAAGTTATCAGTTTGATTAGTGTTGTCTTTCCTGCGCCGTTAGGGCCTAAGAAACCAACAATCTCCCCCTTTGCTACATAAAAACTTATACCTAATAGTGCAGGAAAGGTATCGTAATTCTTAAATATATTGAAACCCTCAACAATATTATTCATGTTTTTATACTGTCATATTTTTACCTTTTTTTCAATTAACGGTTGCAAAAAAACTCAAAGGTTTTAAAATAAAATGCTATGACAATTAGAAACTTGATTAATAATTTTTTCTCCTCTCCGCCGAGGACAATACTTTTTGCCTATTTTATTATAATTCTATTTGGTTCTGCTTTATTATATCTACCCTTTTCCACAACAAGGCCTATTTTTTATTTAGATGCCCTTTTTACTGCCGTTTCAGCTATAACTAATACAGGACTTATAGTTCTTGATACCTCAAAAGATTTTACTGCTACAGGGAAGATTATAATTCTTTTTTTAATACATTTAGGCGGTCTTGGATACATGACAATGACCACCTTCTTTTTGCTCACCTTTAGACAAAAGATAACTTTTAAAGATCGGCTTATCTTGGCAGAATCACTTAACTATCCTGGCGTAGGTGGGCTTATTAAGTTTTTAACAAGAGTTTTTGTCTTTGTAATAATTATAGAAACACTGGGAGCAATAGTCCTCTTCTTTGGCTTTTTGAAAAGCAACAATATTATCTCTGCTATTAAACTTAGTGTCTTCCACTCTATATCCGCCTTTAACAATGCTGGTTTTTCTCTGCTAAAAAATAATCTCATTGATTATCAGCAAAATATAATTATAAATACCACTATCGCTACTCTTATAATACTTGGCGGTATTGGTTTCTTTGTTATAAACGATTTTTATCTCTATTTTAGAAAGGAAGTTAAGCGGATATCAAACCACTCTCTAATAGTTTGTTTTTCATCACTCTATCTTATTGTTTTTGGCGCAATATTAATAATGCTATTTGAGTATTCTAATACAAAGGGGCTCTGGAAATATGATTGTATGGACAGAATTATATCGGCAATATTTCATAGCATCTCAACAAGAACAGCAGGTTTTAATACCGTTGATATTTCTGGTTTCAGTGATGCTACCTTAAGCATAATGTCAGCTCTTATGTTTGTAGGAGCCTCACCAGGCTCGACGGGTGGCGGTATCAAGACAACCACAATAACAGTCATTTTTTTAGCCATAGTAAACTATGTAAGAGGTAGTAATACCGTTAATTTCAATTATAGAAAGATAAATATTGACCAGGTCTATAAAGCTTTGGTGATCTTCAGTTTTTCTTTTTTGTATATTACATTCATCGCAATCTTCATTAGTAAACTTGAGAATGTGTCATTCACAAGTTCTCTCTTTGAGGTAATATCGGCCTTTTCTACTGTTGGCCTTTCCGTTGGCAACGGAGATGTATTAAGCTTATCTGCTAACTTTACTATTCTTGGTAAAATTATTGTTATGTCAACAATGTTTATCGGAAAGATAGGTCTTTTAAGTTTTGTCATAGCTTTGACAAAAAAACCTAAAGATTCAAGGATAAAATATCCAGAAGCGAGGATACTTATATGAAAAAAACCTTTGCAGTTATTGGATTAGGTAGATTTGGCTTTCATGTAGCCAAAACATTGTCTGAACTCGGGGCTGAAGTTATCGCCATTGACAGAGAAGAGGAAAATATACGAGAGCTTGCTGACTTTGTCACTCAAACATATATATTAGATGCGATGGATGAAAAGGCTATGAGAGAAGCTGGGATTGCTAATGTTGATGTGGCAATAGTTAGCATTGGACAAAATGTTGAGGCTAACTTAATAGTTGTAATGGTTTTGATAGATTTAGGGATTAAAAATATTATAGCAAAGGCAGTAACACCATTGCACGGAAAGCTTCTTGAAAAAATGGGCGTCTCCCGTGTAGTATATCCAGAAAGAGATATGGCTATTAGGGTTTCCCACTCACTGCTTATGAAAAATGTCCTTGAAGAGATTCCTCTTACACCAAAACACGGCATTTTTGAGATTAAAACACCTACCGCTTTTATTAACAAGTCTCTTAAGGAGCTTCAGATTAGAAAAAACTATAATGTTAATATTCTTGCTATAAGGAGAAACAACGACCTTATAATAAATCCTGCTGGAGATGATATTATAGAACAAGACGATATCCTCTTACTACTTGGAACAAATGACGGTGTTATTAAACTTACAAGGACCTAATTTTATATCCAAGATTTCTTCCACTTAAAATAGTCTTTTAATATCTTCTTGTGGTCAAAAACAATATCTTCTGGGAGCTCAGTCTCTTTGAAAATTTTTGCATTTTTTGCGTCATCTCCTGCAATTAACTGTTCTCCACGAGCAGTTGCTACAAAAACCACTGACACTGTGTGAAATCTTGGATCTCTTTTAGGATCAGAATAGACCCCAAAAAGAAAAAGGTTAGCTATATCAAGATTAGTTTCTTCCTTTGCCTCTCTCTTTGCAGCCACCTCAACTGTCTCACCGTAATCTACGAAACCACCTGGTATTGCCCATCCAAAGGGCTCGTTTTTTCTCTCTATAAGGATAACTCCATCTTCTACTTCTATTATAATATCTACTGTTAAAAATGGGTTTCTGGGCTTGATATTTGAGCCACAATTTTCACATTTAATTATCATTCCAATCTCCCTTTATTTTGTATTTGGAATAATTAGCACAGGTGTTTTTGAGTGTCTAATTACATATCGAGAAGTGCTACCCAATAAAAGACGGGAAGCAAGTCCCAAACCACGGGTACCCATTACAACAAGAGTAAATTTGCCAGCATTAATAAAGTCTGTTAACTCCAAATAGGATATGCCATGCAAAAGCTCTTTTTGGGCAGGTATATTAAGTTCTTTCTCAAGGTCCTCCATTCTTTTTAGAACTATGGCATCTAACTGAGTTGTGTCAAACTCAATAGGATACTCAACTACTATAGGCTCTCGGACATGAGCAATGGTAAGCCCTTTAATAAAATTCTTATTGTCCATCAAAAATTTTTTAACACCTACCGTTTCCGATGAAAAATCGGTAGCAAAAAGAATGTTATCAAATAGGTGTGATATCTTTATAGCTGAGAACCTTGCTTTTTTTTCAGTATCAAAATCACTCATTTTAAGAATAAGAATAGGTATATTGGCATGTTCAATTAATTCTGAAGTTACACTCCCAAGTATTATCTCTCTTGCAATGCTCTTTCCATGAGAACCAACTATTATCATTGATGCCCCATTATCTTTTGCAGAATCTAATATCTCTTTCCAACAGGTTCCTACTCTTAGGTCAACAGTAACATTAAACTCTTCACTTATTAGTATATCTGCTTCCTTATTGAGAAGATTAAAGGACTCATCTTTTAAATCTATGGGGACCAAGGATGAATACTTAAGATCAATAACATGGGTAAGAATTATGTTGGAAATATTGAAGTTTTTCAACTCCTTAAGTGATTGCAATAGATTATAGGAAGTATTTGAAAGATCTGTTGCAATAAGAACTTTGCTTAGCATATTAACCTCCTCCTCTTCTTTCTTCTATTGAAATTTAATCAGAGGTTAACAAAAAATGCAAATTCTTAAAAATATATTATTTTTTTAAATAATTTGAAACTATTGCTACTAAGATTAGTAGAGTTTTTCCAATGCCTCTCTTATACTTTCGATCCCCTTCTTAATGTTGTCCTTTGAAGTGGCAAAAGAAAATCTAAGATAACCTGGCGCTCCAAAGGCCTCTCCAGGCACTACCCCAACTTTTGCCATTTGTAATAGATAATCGGCAAGGTCAAGCGTATTTTTTATGGTTTTATTATTATACTTTTTACCTATATAACTTGAAAAGTCTGGGAAAATATAAAAACTGCCCTCAGGTTTGTGAACTCTAACGTTAGGTAAATCATGGATAAGCTTGTAAATTAGATCTCTTCTTTCTTTGAACTCTGCAACCATCTTTTTCAAATCATCGGTCTCCTTTAATAAAGCAACCTCTGCTGCTCTCTGAGAGATAGAGCTTGGGTTTGAGGTGGTTTGACTTTGAATATCATTCATTACTTTCGCAAGCTTCTCATGGGAGATTGTATAACCAATTCTCCAGCCTGTCATCGCATAACTTTTAGAGACTCCATTCACAACAATTACTTTTTCAGTGATAGTCTTATTTCTATCGATTAGTTCAAGGGTAGAAACAAACTTTTTATCATAGACAAGTTTGTCATAAATCTCATCAAAGATTAGATATAAACCGTGTTTTTCAGCTATCTTGATAATTTTTTTTAGCTCTTCTTTAAAGTATACTGCCCCTGTAGGGTTGGAAGGTGAGCTAATTATTAAGGCCCTAGTCTTATTAGTTATAGCATTTTCTATCTTTTCAGGAGATACTTTAAAATCGTCATCAATTGTTGTTTTAATAAATACGGGCTTTCCTCCTACTAAAGATATCTGCTCAGGATAGGATACCCAGTAGGGAGATGGAATTATAACCTCATCTCCCCTATCAAATAAAGCAAGAGCAATATTAAAAAGAGAATGCTTAGCACCATTAGATACTACAATCATAGAAGGAGTTATATCTACCTTGTACTCTCTCTTATACCAAGCGCATATGGCATTCTTAAGGCTATCGGTTCCACCAGCAGGTGTGTATTTTGTAAAACCCTCATCTATTGCTAACCTTCCTGCTTCTTTTATATACTCAGGGGTATCAAAATCAGGCTCTCCTACCCCAAAACTTATAACGTTGATGTTATTTTTAATCATATCCTTAATCTTTGCATCTAAGGCAAGGGTCGGTGAGGGATTTAATTTTGATATTCTTTTAGCAAATGAATCTTTCATATGACTCCCTTCTATCTATTTTTTATCTCTTTTAGCTTTTTTGTAAGGTGTACTCTTACAATTTCAGGTACAAGGTCCTTTACACAGCCACCTAAACTAAAAATCTCTTTAACAATTCTTGAACTCACATACATGTAATTTTCAGAACTCATCATAAAAACAGTCTCCACATCTCCCCACAATTTTTTATTCATCAATGCCATCTGAAACTCATACTCAAAATCAGATACTGCTCTAAGCCCTCTTATTATGACCTTGATATTTCTTTCCTTCACATAGTTTACCAATAACCCGTTAAATCTATCTACCTCTACCTTCGGATTATCTTTAAAAACTTCCTTAATAATATCTACCCTCTCTTCCGGTGAAAAAAGTCCTGTCTTTTCAGAGTTATAGGCAACTCCTATTATTATCTTGTCAAAGATCTTACAGCTTCTCTCGATAATGTCATAATGTCCGTTTGTTATAGGGTCAAAAGAACCAGGGTAGATAGCTATCATTTCTTCTTGCTCCTTTTGGCAGAATAAATTTTTAAGAGCTCCTTCTTGGGGAGAATTAATGACTCTTCTTTCTTCTTTAAGATTACTTTTATATTCTTCTCATAGTTTTCAGATTTTTTCAAATTCCTAAAAGACAGTCTCATAAAGACTTCAATCTCGTTTCCTTTTCCTTCACTGGAGACAAAACTTGATTTATGGGCACCCTCTACCTTTACATCAGACTCATCTACTATTTTTGAGAACTCTTCAAAGCTCATCTCTCTCTTATCAATATAGATATCATAAAAGTCTCTCTTTCTGTTATAACTTGCTAAATCCATTAGATCATCAAAAAATTTCTGAGCTTTCAAAGAAGCATCAAAATTACTCTTTTTCGAATGAGATAATTCAGGATAAATTAAAAAGATAAGAATAAAAAATAAAAAAAGCTTTCTCATCAACCTACCTTTCTAAAAAAATAAACATAAGAGTCGCCATATTTTCTAATATCGGCCTCTAAATCTTCTGGAATATCTATCTCTTCCTTATCTCTAACCCTCAAAATAATAAGTCCCTTAACTTCTAATAGGTTACTTGCCAATAGGTCCTTTATAACCCTATTACCTAAAAATAAATCAAAAGGTGGATCTGCAAAAATTATATTAAATTTTAGACCTTTTGTGGAAATTTTTTTTATAATATTAAAAACATCTCCAATTAAAATTTTGTAATCTTTTTTAAACCCCTCAAGGTTTCTTTTTATGTATACCTTACTTTGGGGATTTTTATCTACAAAAATAACTGATTTTGCACCCCTGCTTAGGGCTTCAATACCAAAATTTCCAGAACCTGCAAATAAGTCGAGAATAAGAGAATCTTCCCAATTTTGAGATTGAAGAATATTAAATATGGCCTCTTTTATCATATCAGTTAGAGGTCTTATGCCGCTTGGACTCTTCAAGACCCTTCCTTTCAGAATACCAGAAATAACTCTCACTTACTTCCCCTTTATTATCTTTAAACACTTTTAAGCCCATGAACAGCCTGCTATTGCTTAATATAGCTATATAGTATAAAATAAAATGTTTATAATGACAAAAGAATATACCTTTATTACAAAAAAGTTAAAGATTATACTAGTGATAATTATCATCATTTTTCTCATCGGCACCTTCGGCTTTCATATAATTGAAGACATGCCATTATTTGACAGCTTTTATATGACATTAATTACTATAACCACCATAGGCTATAGAGAAGTAAAGGAGCTCTCTCATTATGGAAAAGTTTTTAATTCTATACTCATACTGTTTGGTGTTTCAACTGTTGCATATGGTTACTCCGTTATTACTTCAATAATAATAGAAGGGGAACTAAAACAGGTTTGGATTTTTAGGAGGAAGTTAAAGATGTTGGAAAAGCTCAAAGACCATTATATTGTATGTGGTTATGGCAGAATGGGAAGCTACATCTGCAAAAAGTTGCGGGAAGAAAAGATTCCCTTTGTTGTTATCGATAAAAATCCAAGCCTTAAGACATTAATTGAGCAGGAAGACTATCTATTTATTAATGACGATTCATCAAGAGAAGAAGTATTAAAACTCGCTGGTGTTGACCGTGCCAAAGGACTTATTAGTGTTGTATCTTCAGATGCTGACAATGTCTATATAGTATTGACGGCAAGGCAATTAAATTCAAAGCTATATATCATCGCAAGAGCTGCCGAAGAATCTTCTGAACAAAAGATGTATAAAGCCGGCGCTGATAAGGTTATATCACCCTATATCATTGGTGGCGAAAGAATGGCTTTAGCAGTATTAAAACCTAATGTTCTTGATTTCATAGAAATTGCTGTAGGTGGTAAGGGGAAAAAGGGTGTTTTAAGGATGGAAGAAATAGTAGTTTCAGAAAAATCAAAGCTTGTTGGTAAGACCATTATGGAGAGCCAGATCAGGGAGATAACTGGGTCTATAATCATAGCTGTAAAAAAGGCTGATGGTACAATGGAGTTTAATCCAAAACCTAAATACAAGGTTGCTGCAGATGATGTATTTATAGCCTTAGGAAGCACAGAACACCTAACTCTTTTGGAGGATATAGCATATGGAAAAGCTTAATGTTCATCTACCTTACAAATGGAGAAAAAAGTATTTTGAAAAACTTTTGCATTTACACCTTCAACCAGAATTTTATTTTGAAGGTAAAGACTTCCTTGACTTCGATCATGAAGAGTTGGAAAGATTATCTCAAAAACTCATAGAGAAAGGGCTTAAGCCTTCCATACACGCCCCTTTCTTAGACATAAATCTCTCGGCAAAAGATGAGGAAATAGCAAAGATTGTAATCTCAAGAATGCTTAAAACTCTTGATTATGCCAAGATACTTAAGGCTACTGGAATAATTATACATCCTGGCTACGACCCCTATAGATATCTCGATGATGAGGAAAGCTGGCTAAAAAATATTATTAAGAACTTAGATCTAATTTTAAAAAAGGCTGAAGAATACAAGATATATCTTGCCGTTGAGAATATCTTTGAGGGAACCTGTGAAAACCTTAAAAAACTTATTGAACACTTCTCATCTCCATATTTAGGTCATTGTTTTGATACGGGACACTTCAATATCTTCTCCCGTATATCACTAAAAACCTGGTTAGATGAGATGGGTAAATATTTTCTTGCCCTTCATATCCACGATAACTTTGGATTTAAGGATAATCATTTACCTGTTGGCAGGGGTACCTTCCCTTTCAGCTTTTTTATCAAAAACTTACCAGATAATAACCTTAAATGGATAACAATGGAGATGCACGATGAAGAAGAGGTTGTAACATGTATGGCAAACTGGAATAATTTAAGAGAGTTAAGAGATAATGGTTAATCACCATGAGAAATTCAGAGAGAAAGTTTTAAAAAAATGTCAGAAACCAGCAAGATATATAGGAGCAGAATTAAATAAAACAACTAAAAGCTGGACAGATACAAAGGTTAAATGGGGACTTCTCTTTCCCGATCTCTATGAGATAGGCGCTTCAAATCTTGGTATAGGCATATTATACAGCATAATCAATAAAAATAACTTGTCCCTTTGCGAGAGATTTTTTTTTCCTGCAGAAGATGCAGCTAATATTATGAGCTCGGAAAAAATTCCTCCCCTTTCTCTTGAGAGTAAAAGGGCCCCTTCTGACTTTCACATATTAGGTATAACCCTTCCCTATGAGCTAACTATTACCAACATACTAAGTTTTTTAGAACTATCAAACATTAATCTCTATTCTCGAGAAAGAAAAGGACTTCCTATAATTATAGGTGGTGGGGCTTTAGCTTTTAATCCATTACCCCTTAAGGATTTTTTTGATCTATTCGTCATAGGAGATGGAGAAGAAATAGTTGATATTATCACTGAATCACTAATTGATAGCGATTTTGATAGAGAAAAATTTCTAATGGCTCTTAGCAAAATAGAAGGCATTTATGTCCCTTCCATTCATAATACTCAGAAAGATAGGATAAAAAAGTTAATAGTTAAAGATCTAAATAACTTTATTCCCTCAGCAAACTTAGTGCCTATAGTAGATACCACTTTCAGCAGGTATTCTATAGAGATAGCAAGAGGCTGTTTAAGAGGTTGTAGATTTTGTTTTGCTGGGTATACACAAAGACCTTACAGAGAAAGAGAATGTCAGTCACTCTATAATTTTTTTTTAGAAGGTCTTCAAAAAACAGGTTTTGATGAGTTCTCACCTTCATCTTTGAGCACTTCTGATTATTCCTCTTTCCATGAGCTTTTTAAATGTCTCTACCATCTAAGCATAGATAAGAAGGCTTCCATCTCCTTTCCCTCCTTAAGAGTAGGTAGCATCAAAGTTGATGTGACAGAAAAGATTAAAGAAATTAGAAAAACTGGCCTAACTATAGCCCCAGAAAGCTTCCCATCAATGCAGAAAAAAATCAATAAAAATATAGATTTTTCAAAACTTGAGGAGGATATAAAAGTTGCATTGGAAGAAGGATGGCTTAATATTAAACTTTATTTTATGATTGGTCTTCCTGATGAGGATATAAGAGAGGCCTATGAGTTAAAAAAGTTTTTAAAAAATATAATTTATTCATCAAAAAACAACCGAGCCAATATTACACTATCTTTTTCTACCTTTGTCCCCAAACCACACACACCTCTTCAATGGGAGAGGATGAACTCTCTCTCAGAGATATTAGAAAAGCAAAAAATTTTAAAAGACCTTTTCTTTAAAGATAAAAAAATCTATCTAAAACTACACAATCCCTATATGAGTATATTAGAGGGCATCATATCAAGAGGAGATGAGAAGCTCTGTAAAGTTATACCAGAAGCTTACAAAAATGGTGCCATACTGGATGCTTGGGATGAGAAATTTAATTTCTCTTACTGGCAGAATGCCTTTGCAAAATCTCACATTGATTACGAGGATTATCTTAAAGAAAAATCTTTAACAGACGCCCTTCCATGGGATTTTATTGATACCTACTTAACAAAAGAGTTTCTATTAAAAGAAAGAGAAGGCTTTAAGAATGGTGTTATTACAAAAGACTGTAGAGTATCAAGCTGTAACAACTGTGGTGTCTGCGACTTTAAAGAAGTTAAAAACATATTAACAGAGAAAAAAGAGATAGCTATAAGAACAACTGAGAGAAACATCTATGAACCTAAAAAATATCTTATAATCTATAGTAAAGTAAATGATGGAATTTTTCTTGGCAACCTTGATATCTTAAGGTTCTGGCATAGATTATTGAGGTTAGCTGGCTTTAATTTAGCCTATAGTAAAGGGTTCAATCCACAACCTAAGATAGACACTGGTTGGGCACTACCACTGGGCATAGAAAGTTATTGTGAAGTTATAAAAGTTGAGACAGAAAGTCCAATAGACAATAAAAATATTGAAACACTGAGACTAAAGACCATAGAGGGCATAAATATCAATGAAGTTATAGAAACAAGCGCTGCAGATGCTCTTGATACTTTATCTTGTTTCTCCCAATTTTATTGTAAGAAACCCTATCTTTTTGACAGAAGAGATAAAATTATGGTAAAAAGAAAGGAGGTAGAAAAATTTTTTTCAGTAAACGAGTTTATTTCTGATTTAGAAGCAAAAAGAGATTCTTTTAGGTTTACCTTAAAAGTCATAGCAGGTGGCTTAAAACCGTTGGAATATATCTCTGTGGTTGCAGGAGAAGACGTAACAAACTTTGATTTAATTAAAGAAAAAGTCTATTTAAAGGAGATTGGCTGGATTGGCAAGAGAGTTGATGATTAACGTAACACCCTTCGAGACAAGGGCTGTTTTGCTCGATAATAGAACACCTATAGAGATCTTTATAGAAAGGGGTAACACTAAAGAAAATATAGGGAATATATACAAAGGCAAAGTTTTAAGAATACTTCCTGGTATGCAATCCGCCTTTATTGATATTGGCGTTGAAAAGGCAGCCTTCTTATACGTAAAAGATTTAGAGCCCTATTCAATTACTGATGAAGACCCCTTTGAGCTTGCTATGGAATCTGAAGAAGAGGATAGGGATTTCAAAGAGGCCTTTCACATCCAATCAGTGAAGATTCAAGATTTAATAAAAGAAGGGCAAGAAATACTTGTTCAAACAGAAAAGTGTCCTGTAGGCACAAAAGGGGCAAGGGTGACCACTAATATTGCCTTACCTGGAAGATATTTGGTACTTTTACCTTTTTCTGACCACATAGGTATCTCTCACAAAATTCAAGATGAAAAAGAAAAGGAGCGCCTTAAATTTATCGTAGAGGGTCTTAGAACCACACCTAATGGCTATATAGTAAGAACAGCAGCAGAAGGAAAGTCTGATATAGAGCTAAAAAGGGATATGAACTATTTATTAAGACTCTGGGAGCATATTAAAGAAAAAAGGTCTAAAAACATTGCTCCCTCAATTATTTATCAAGAGCTTGAGTTGCCCTTTAGACTTGTAAGGGACTTACCATCTGAAGAGATAGGAAAAATTGTAATTGATAATAAAGAGGTCTTTGAAAAATTAAAAAATTACATTCAGGAGTTTTGGCCAGAGGAGTCTATACAGGTAGAGTTATACACCGATGATACCCCTTTATTCGAAAAGTATGGTATCGAGTTAGAAATAAACAAAGCTTTAGAGAGGTATATATGGTTAAAATCAGGTGGATATATAGTTATAGATGAGACAGAGGCATTAACAATAATTGATGTTAATACAGGTAGGTATATAGGTAAAGATAACTTAGAAACAACTATACTTCAGACAAATTTAGAGGCCGCCAAAGAAATACCCTATCAGCTAAGATTAAGAAATATCGGTGGCATTATAATTATAGATTTCATTGATATGAAGGACACAAAAAATAAAGATAAGGTCTTTAAACTACTTGAATCAGAATGTGCAAGAGATAGAACTAAAATTTTCTTGAACCCTATGTCAGATCTGGGGCTTGTGGAGTTGACAAGAAAAAGATTAAGAAACAGTTTATCAAAGATACTTGGTGAGACCTGTCCTTTCTGCGAAGGTAAGGGTTTTGTCTTGTCTAAAAAAACAATCTGTTTATCAATTTACAGAGAACTACTCAAGGCAATCCCTAAAGCTACTACCCAGAAAATTCTTGTGAGAGTTGGAAGAGAGATTGGAGATCTACTCTTTGGTGAAGAAAAAAAGATTATAGATGCCATAAAAGTAAACACAAAAAAAGATATCCTTATAGAAATTTCTAAAGAGCTTCCATGGCATAACTATCAGATTATTTATTGAGCTCAAGAGATGATTAGGTGTAAGGCAGAGGCTATATCTAATAATGCTTACCTTACACCTAAATTAAAAATTACTATTTGGAAAACCTACCACCGATTTTCATAGGATCATCTTTATAACCCAAGGCTTTAAAATCAATTCTACCCTTCTCAGAGTGGCAATCATTACACTTTAGAGCCTTTTCTTTAGGTGATACACCGTGAAATATTCCCATGTACCTTTCTGTGTTAACAAATTCATATCTATTAATATCTTTTCCGTAGGCTCTCTTAGCCCCTTCTTTTATTGCCTTATCTAAATTCCCCTCAAGAAATGCTATATCAGTTGCAATTGGTATAAGTTTTTTTGTCTCTGCATCGAAAGGCAGTTTCGACTTATGAAGTTTAAAGGCATATATCTTTGAGTTTGGGTCTTTCAAGCTGCCTATTGGGCCTGCCATCGTTAATAGGCCTTGTATATTTTTAATAGGTTTTTCAGGATCATGTAAAAAAGATTTGCCGTTCCACCATGTGTATACAGGAGTCACATTCTTTTGAAACTTCATCTCTGGCTCATACTTATCTGCCTCTTTTAAATACTCAAGATGTTTCCAACTTCTTTCCATATCTGTCTTCTCATTTTTAGCAAACTCAGGTATATGACATACGGTACAATCAACTGTTTGGGCGTGTTTATTAAGCAACTCTTTGCTATGAGGTTTATCTCCATGACAGTCAGCTGTATCACAGGTAGGTCTAAAGGATTTATTATCAGTACCAGCTAAATCTACACCTCTTCCTGATATTCTATGATTCTCTGTTTTATGGCAGTCAATACAATTCAATCCACTTCCTAAATGAACATCCAAATCTTTATCTGCCTTAATCATTGCTGCTTCAATATCGCCCCTCTTGAAGTTAAAACCACCTCCTGCACCAGCATGACATCTCAAGCACATACCTTTTTTAGGTTTTTGAACATTTTGCGCTCTAACCAGTAAAACATCTTTATCATCAGCAGGCACCCATTTTAGATTACCCTTATCGTTCACAACCTTTCTGTTATATCCTGGGGCATGACAGATAAGACAGTCTATATTTTCTAACTGTTCCTGAGACATCCTTTCTGAAGGCATAAGCCCTAATCCTGCATGGCACTTAGAACAACCGTTTGTGACAGTCTTGCCTCCCTTGTTTTTAATGTCAAATATCCAGCTTATGCTTGGACCTGTACAGAAATCATTTATAACATTTATCTTTCCTAACTTCTTTCCGTCAGCACCTATAATATCTGGTGTATCAGACTTCCATTGATAATGGGTGCTATGAAAAACATCTTTTGCTTCTTTTTCATGGCATTTAAGACAGGTCTTTGTGCCTTCAAAATTTTTTACATAGCCTTCATGGGGGTTCTCTCCAACATCTTTATATACACCTTCTCCTGTTCTCTGAGAATAAACGATATTAACAGACATAAATAAGATTAATAAAACAAAAACACCATACTTCTTCATTTAAATTCCTCCTTTACTGTTAAGAACATATCTAAATTTTAAACATAAATTTTAAAAAACTGGCTAAGGCTGGGCCTTAAAAAGCCCAACCCTCGCCACATATTAATACTTAGAATCTATAAGTCGCCGAGAGATAATATACATTAACCTTATCTACCACCGGCATTAAGCTATCTAAAGCACTTACATCAGAAATCTTCTTCGGTGCACCAAGAGGGCTACCGCTATTTGTATAATCATAGTTGTAAAACTGGGCTCCCAATGTTAAGAAGAGGTTTTTACTAATTAAAGGTTGAATATAATAGATTTCATATACATCTCCTCTTACAGCTATCTTTGATGCTACTACATTATCTTCAGCACCTGTAAAGTTAAGCCAGTATTTGGAACCATGATTGTACTCTAATCCCAGCTGCCCCTTAGTGACTTTGATAGGTGCTTTTATACCTGCCCATATAGAATAACCATTTCTTGACTTTTGCTCACCATTATCATTAAGAAGGGCATCTTGACCCATAAACTGCATCATTGGGTTCATTGACCTACCATCTGGGTTTGTATGACTAAGTGCCAATGAGATAAAGTAGCTTAAATCTTTAACCTTTGCCTGATAAAGAAAATTAATCATATCCATAGAACCAATATTAGCAGTAGGTTGCATACGGGAAACATAACCACCCCAGTTAGGGTTAAGATAATATTCATCATAATTACCATCACCATTAATATCTAAGGCATTAATAGTAAAAGGCATTACTACTGTACCAGTAAAACCGTCTGTGATATCAAAGGCATGAGCATAGTTGATAATAGCCTTTCTCTTCTTATCATCATATAGTTTTGCAATAAAACCAAACATATTAACGTCTTTCACATTACTCTGAGAAGACAATGAATAGGAGTTACCAACACCTGACTCAAAACCAACGCCATAGCAGAGCTTAAATGAGGCACCAGGGATTTTGGTTAGTTCTTCAAGCTCAAACCCCCATGAAGCACCATCAAACTGCCAGTTTATAATCTGGGCAAGTGGAGAACCACCAACCTCAGAATTTGCCTTAAGCTCAAGAGGTGGACCATCTGTTGCAGGTCTTCTTCCAAAGGAAAGATGCCAATCAACCTTGCCCCATCTGTTCTTATAAACAAAATATGCTCTTTCTACCTTAAGTAAATCATCAGTTGGTACGGAAGCATCGTTTCCATCCATATTCATAGTGTTCATATTACCGTTATAAAACTTAACACCTGAAGAATCTGCCCAGGTCTTGTACATAGCGAGCCTACCTGAAAAAGATAAATTATCAGAAACCTTTGAATCTAAGTTAACCCTGAGCCTATTTGTAAACATAATGTCGTTGTTAGAATTATATTTTTGTGGTGCAATAGTCTTAAACATACCTTGATATTTTGCTAAATCTGACGGACCAAAATTATTTGAGAAATGAGGACTTCCAAGGGAGTTATTTCCAAGCACTGGCAAATCAATAGCTAGATCGAAAGTATTGTTGCTGTTCATATCTAAGAAGGCTAAGGCATCAACAAATCCTAATGAAACCATTGCTGAAAACATTGGTTGTAATGTAGATCCATATTTTTGCAAGAACAAAGGATTAAAGGTATATCCAGAAGAAGTAGGTGGTAATGGGTTGCCTCCTATTTTTTTACCATCCACTGCAAGTCTATCAAAAGCCCACAACTGCATCATCCCACTTGCCCATTCAGGGAGCCCCCTAAGATCCTTATAGTGGGCTGATACTGCCTGTGTTCTAAAGTCAATCCCTAAACTTACCTTATCTGTCGCAGTGTGTCTCTCAGTAGCAGATACTCTATCTTCTATTTCTGCCAGTTCTGATTTTAGTTCTTTAATCTGCTTTATTAAATCTTCTACTTTTGGCTGTTCCTGAGCAAAACTTTTGCCTGTAATGGCAACAAAAATTACCACCATCAATACAATCATCGTTTTTTTCATTTTCTACCTCCAAATTTTAAGCTTCCTGTAAACCATTTTTAATGATTGACTACAACCTTGCTGCTAAATTCTTAACATAGCGAGATATATATAAATCACTAAAATCATTTCTTATACTACAAAGTAGAATTAATCACATGTCTGTGGTTGCTCAGCATCAAGAGCACCTTCAATAATAAACTTATAGAGATGTTCAAAGTCATCCTTGTTAATCTTGTTAAATGCTTCATTACCTGTATGTTTCTCTTTAAGTCTAGCCATGTCATTATCAAAAAGTCTCTTCCACTGAGCTATTGTCCTATTCATCGGTGTAATTTTCTTTGCATTAGTACCGTCATGACAACTCCTACAAACTTCTTTGTAAATCTGTTTTCCCTTGTTAGCATCACCCTTTTTTGGATCGACAGCTTGAGAAATACTAAAAAGAGACAAAACTAATAAAAAAGTTAAAAGTTTTTTCATAAAAACACCTCCTTATTAAATTTTTTATATATCTATATCAATTTAAATGCCAGCTCTAAAAAAATAATAAACAACTGATATAAAACAAATTTTTTATATAAAATTTTTCTAATCTTATGTTTCTAATTTGTTTATCCTGAAACATAAAATTAATTTTATTTATTAACTTTTTGTATTTATTGACTTATATACAAATAACCTAAATGTAGCGTTTAATTAATAAATGAAACATTTGTTTCTTCAGTTAAAGAAAATTAAATTGAAAAATAGACACATTGAAATATAATTTAGTTAATGAAAGAAATACTTAGCCCCTATTTACTACTTCTTTTTTTTGTAGCACTTTTTATTATAGGAGTTAATAGTGGAGAGTTTGTAGCTGTGCTTGAGAAGGCTATAAGGATCTGTCTTAGTTGCATAGGTGTTGGATGACTGAACTTTTTAGAAGAACAATACAAGTAATCGTAACTTTTCTTAACAACTCCTATTTTGGTTTTTTCTGGACTAAGAAGATTTTTCAAGGGCAAACCAAAGCCCTTTGTGCCCCTGGTCTAAACTGTTATTCCTGTCCTGCCTCAATACTTGCCTGTCCTATGGGAGCTCTACAATCAATTATGGCAACCATAAGGACCTCTATAAGCGCTATGAAATATCACATAGGCCTTTATGTAATAGGTTTTCTCGGCACTATCGGGATGATAGCTGGAAGATTCCCCTGTGGTTGGCTTTGTCCATTTGGATTTCTTCAAGAACTGATTCATAAAATACCATCAAAAAAGTTTAATATACCCCCAAAGCTTCAATATGGTAAGTATATTTTTCTTTTTCTCTTTGTAATAATTTTGCCATTAATAATAGTAGATGAGTTCGGCTATGGTGTTACATGGTTTTGTAAATATATTTGTCCTGCTGGCACTCTTGAGGCAGGAATTCCTTTGATGTTTATTGACCCTTCATTAAGAAGACTTATAGATTTTTTATATTACTATAAGCTTGCCATATTAATCTTTTTAATTGTTGCCATGATTTTAATAAGACGCCCCTTTTGTAGAACTATGTGCCCATTGGGTGGTTTCTATTCTTTTTTTAATAAGATTAGTATCTTAAGAATGAAACACGACAAAAAGAGATGTGTTTTGTGTCACCAGTGCTATGCAGATTGCCCTATGCACATTAAATTTTTCGAAGGGGCAAATCAACTAAACTGCATTAGATGTTTTAGGTGTTACACAAAGTCTTGTAAATTTGGGGCAATATCTATAGAATTAACAGGAATGAAAAAAGAAGATTTAATTACAAAGGAGACATAAATGAAAAGAGCCTTGCTTTTTATTCTAACAGCAATATTGTTCTTCTCTTGCACAAAAAAAGAGGAAGAAAAAAAGGCTGAATCTTATCAACCACAAACACAACAAACTACTTCTTCAAAAAAAGAGTATAAATCTATTACAGGTAAGGATTTACAAGATATTTTAAAGTCAAAGGAAGGAAAGGTTGTACTTGTTAATTTTTTTGCTACTTGGTGCCCCCCTTGTAGAAAGGAAGTGCCTGAATTAGTAGAGCTCTATAAACTATATAAAGACAAAAATGTTGAGATTATTGGTATATCCATCGATGAGAACGGTTCAGAAGCTGTTGCACCTTTCGCTGAAAAGACAAATATCAATTATTCTTTATATCTTACAACACCAGATTTAAATAATTTATATAAGGTTGATGCCGTTCCAACTACATTCTTATTCGACAAAAAGGGGAAACTAATACAAACAATTACAGGCTATGTAGAAGGTAAAGAGCTATCTCGAATGATAGATATAATGCTTTAATTTTATAAATTGTGGTAAGGGAAAAGGTGCTTTTTTAGCTTTTCTATTACTCTACTTGTTTCCCTTTCAATAGTACTTAGATATTCTTTCTCTTCTATACTTTCCTTATCCCTTAATTTAGTAATTTTGGTTTTATATATAGCTGAGAGTTTTAAAAATTCTTCAGGAATAGTCTCAGCTATCTCTTCCCCTACAACAATAGCCAAGGCTAATGTCCAAGCTCTTGCAACATTGGCTGGATTATATCCTCCCCCTCCTAAAGCTAACCATGGGATATTCAGACTTTTATAAAAGTTAATAATCCTTTCAAAAGATAGAGTTGTTAGATTAAGCGTAGCTAATGGGTCATTGTGAAAACAATCTACCCCTAACTGAGTTACAATAATGTCTGGTTTGAATACTTCTATCAAAGGTGGAACTATCTCGAAAAAACCTCTCAAAAAATTTTTATCATCCGTGTAAGGATAGAGGGGAAAATTAACTGTATATCCCAAACCATCTCCTACTCCCATATCTGTTTCAAAACCTGTTCCAGGAAACAAAAATTTACCAGATTCGTGAAATGAAATGGTCATAACCTTAGAGGTATCATAAAAAATCTTTTCTACCCCATCACCATGATGAGCATCTGTATCTATATATAGAACCTTTTTCCCATTATCTACAAGATACTTTATTGCAACAGCAATATCGTTTAGGTAACAAAAACCTGATGCTTTATCTGGAAAGGCATGATGTAGCCCTCCTGATATATTAAAAAATACATCAGCCACGCCAGAAAGAAGTGTTTTAGCACCCTTAAGGCTTGAACCGCAGACGAGGCTGGACCAATCATAGACACCTTCAAAAATAGGATTATCAGCAGTGTCAAGATTATAAAAAAAGGCTTCCGGTGGACATAGCCCATTATTACATTGCTTTAAAACGTATAGATAGTGGCTCGAGTGTACTTTTAAAATATCTTCATCTTGGCAATACTCTGGTTCTACTAAGGTAACCTTTTTAAAAAGGTTATAAGACTTAGATAGCTCATAGGCAAGCTTAAGTCGATACACTTTTAATGGATGTTGGTCACCATAATCATATCTCAACAACTCATCAGAGTAACAATAAAAAACCCTCAAGTCTCTATCCATAGAAAATAATAAATATTAAAATTACCCCTCTTAAAGTCTTTTCTATTTTTTAAAAAGTTTCTATCTTTCTCGCTATTTCTTTTATATGCCAGATGCTCATTCTAAAGTTGTCAAGTATATCTAAATACATAGAAGAGTGTTTAGGATGACATATACCTGTTACAAGCCTCTCTTCATGTTGAGTAGCAAACTCGTCAGCCATCTGATTTGCCTTAGTACCAACACTTATAATATGCTCTATTAGGACTGTATTAAAGGTTGTAACAAGATCTTTTAAGTTCTTAAGAAGATCCTTTGTCGTATTGAATAGATAGTTTAGCTCTGACACAGCTTTATCAGAAAAAAGAGTACCTTCTATAATCTTCGTATGGACAGTTTTAATAACGTTCTCGAAGCAATCGCCGATTCTTTCTAAGTGTCCTGCAATTGTAATTAAAAGCCTCACGCTATCTTTATTGCCTTCCTTTATTACATCCAATGTAAAGTCCTTCTCAAAATCATGAACTTTTTTACCTAATATTTCTGCCTCATGGAGCAAACTTTTTTTGTGTTTCATAAATCCATCATAAATAAAACTTAACATGCTCAATAGATCTTCTGTTGATTCAGATAGTTTTTTCTGATAATCATAAAGTGATTTTTCAATTGGTCTCATATATCCCCCCTATAATCCTATATTTTTTAAAATATTAGATACTTCTGGCTCAATGGTTATTGGTTTTTGTGAGTTTGCCATGGCATTATCAGGATCCTTTAGGCCATGTCCTGTTAAGGTGCAAACTACAGTCTCATCTCCCTTAAAAAATCCCCTTTCAGAAAGCTTAATTATTCCGGCCAAGGAGGCAGCTGAAGCAGGCTCACAAAATATACCTTCTTTATTTGCTAACAGTTTATAGGCACTTATAATCTCATCATCAGATACCATATCTATTAAACCACCCGACTCATCTCTTGCCTTTACGGCTTTGTCCCAACTAGCTGGATTGCCAATCCTAATTGCAGTAGCTATTGTTTCTGGCTTCTCTATGGGATATCCTTTCACAATTGGTGCAGCACCTTCCGCTTGGAACCCAAGCATCTTAGGAAGACTACTAATTTTGCCAGCAGATTTATACTCTTTGTATCCCATCCAATAGGCACTGATATTTCCTGCATTTCCAACAGGAAGACAATGATAGTCAGGGGATGTTTTTAAGACATCACAAATCTCAAAGGCTCCAGTCTTCTGCCCCTCTAATCTATGAGGATTTAGTGAGTTTACTAAGGTAATAGGATATTTATCTGAGATATGGACAACAATCTTAAGGGCCTCATCAAAGTTACCTTTAATCTGAATTACCTTTGCCCCGTGTATCATTGCTTGAGAGAGCTTACCTAAAGCGATCTTTCCTTCTGGTATTAAAACTACACAAGTAAGCCCTGCCCTTGCAGAGTAAGCAGCGGCTGAGGCAGAAGTATTGCCTGTTGAAGCACAGATAACCGCCTTAGAACCAGCCTCTACAGCTTTACTAATTGCATAGGTCATGCCTCTATCTTTAAAAGAGCCTGTAGGATTAAGTCCTTCATATTTGAAATAAAGTTTAAGTGGTTTCTCAAGGTTTTTCCCGATGTAACGGGAAGGAATAAGAGGCGTATTACCCTCAAGGAGTGTAACAATATTTTTCTCTTCTATATCAAAAAAATCAAAATAATTTTTTATTATGCCCTGCCAACACATTAAGAATCTCCTTATTAATGCCTAAAAATCAAATAGTCTCTTCTATTCTTAAAAAGGCTGGTTTATCAAAGGATATATTCAGTTTTTCAATCTCTACTAACGCCTCTCTCAATCTCTTCTCCTCTGTCTCATGAGTTATAATAATAAGTGGCACAGCGCCACCCTCTTCATTTCTGCCTTCCTGCATAACTGAAGCTATACTTATATTTTTTTTACCTAAAACCCCTGATATTGACGCCAAGATACCTGGTCTATCAACCACCATCAATCTTATAAAATACTTACTTATAATGTCATCTATTTTTAAAATTTTTGCCTCTTCAATATACTTTGATATATATCCTCTATTGGGAACTGTGCCAGTGGAATGACTAACGATATTCCTTGCAATGGCTATGACATCACCAAGGACAGCAGAGGCTGTAGGCATCATTCCTGCACCTTTGCCATAAAGTAATATGGAGCCGGATGCATAACCTCTTACGAACACAGCATTGTACTCCATTCTAACACTTGTAAGAGGATGATTCTTTGGAATCAAGGTAGGATGCAGCCTCACCTCTATCTTGTCATCCTGCCTCTTAGATATACCAAGAAGTTTAACTACATAACCAAACTGAGAGGCAAACCTTATATCAAGATTTGTAATTTTTGATATGCCTTCAATGAAAACATCTTTAAAAGACACCTTCTTCCCAAAGGCAAGAGATGTTAATATTGCAATCTTATGTCCTGCATCAAAACCTTCTATATCAAGAGTGGGGTCTGCTTCAGCGTAACCTTTATCTTGCGCTTCCTTTAAGGCATCTTGAAAATTTCTCCCCTCTTCTGTCATCTTTGTTAAGATATAGTTGCAGGTACCATTAATTATTCCGTAAATACTGTCAATCCTGTCCCCAGATAAAGACTCTTTAATGCTCCTAATAATTGGTATTACTCCTGCAACGGAGGCCTCATATCCTATCTCTACTCCTTTTTTTTCACAAAGGGAAAAGATCTCCTCACCTGACTCTGCTAATAGAGCTTTGTTTGCCGTAACGACATGCTTACCATTCTTTATCGCTGATATGATAAAATCTTTTGCAAAGGTTTTACCTCCTATAAGCTCAACAACTATATCTATTTCTGGATCATTAATTAGCTCTTCTGCATTATCTGTTATCTTTATTGATTTGGGAGTTTTAACACCTTCTTTTGATTTTTTTGTTTTCTCAGCGATTGTCTTTAACTTAAGCTCAAAATCGAGCTTCTTTGAAATCTCCTGTATATTTTCAAGATAAAGCTTTACAACTCCCGAGCCGACTGTCCCAAAACCTATAACTCCAAAGGTAACCTTTCTTTTCATTACTATTTCCCCATAAGCTTTTTGATTCCCCTGATAGCCTGCCTAATCCTATGCTCGTTTTCTACTAGAGAAAACCTTATAAAGCCCTCTCCATACTCACCAAAACCTATTCCTGGTGATACAGCAACCTTTGCCTCTTTAAGTAACAATTTGGAGAACTCGATAGAACCTAAATTTTTAAATGCATCAGGTATCTTTGCCCATACAAACATTGTACCTTTAGGTTTTTCTATGTCCCAGCCAATCTTATTTAATCCTTCACATAGTATATCTCTTCTAACTTTATAGATCTCTCTTACCTGATCTACACAGTCTCTTGGCCCATTTAAAGCAATTATAGAAGCAATCTGAATTGGTTGAAAAACTCCATAATCAAAATAGCTCTTTAACCTAGCAAGGGCATTAATCAACTCCCTATTCCCAACAGCAAATGCAACTCTCCATCCTGGCATACTATATCCTTTTGACAAAGAGTAAAACTCAATCCCTATGTCCTTAGCTCCTGGCACCTGCATAAAACTTGGGGCTTTGTAACCATCAAAGCACAGGTCTGCATAGGCAAAATCATGAACAACAATTAAGTTATTCTCCTTTGCATAATCAACGATCCTCTGAAAAAAATTTAAATCGACGATACGTGTGGTAGGGTTATGGGGAAAACTAATGAGTAAAAGTTTTGGTTGAGGCCAAACTCTTTTTACAGATTTTTCCAATTCAACAAAAAAATCTCTATCTTCTGTAAATGGTATTGAGTGTACGTCTGCCCCTGCCATGACTGCACAATAAGTATGTATTGGATAAGTTGGATTGGGAACTAAAGCTACGTCACCTCTCTCAAGTACTGCTAAGGCAAAATGAGAAAGCCCCTCTTTAGCACCAATAGTAACAATAGCTTCTGTCTCTGGGTCAATATGGACATCATAATTTCTCTTGTACCAGTCTGCAATAGCTACTCTTAACTTTGTTATACCCTTAGATGCCGAGTATCTATGGTTTTTGGGATTATAAGATGCCTCAACAAGTTTGTCCACTATATGTTGAGGTGTTGGTATGTCAGGGTTACCCATACCAAGATCAATAATATCTTCGCCTTCTCTTCTTGCCCTATTTTTTAAATCCACTACTATATTAAAAACATAAGGCGGAAGCCTCTTGATTCTTGGAAAATCGAACATAGCCCACCTCCAAATTTAACACATTTTACTTTACTTGCCTCTTTCTTGTCAAATTAAGAATTGATTTTTCTTAGATTAGTTGTTGACATGATTAGCCTTCATAAACATTTTTTGAAAAACTATTTTCCAAAAACAAGAAGCCCGCCTATATGCCCAAGCGTTGCTATGACACAAAAATTTATAAGCATTATAGTAAAATAAAGACCTGCCATTACAATTGAGGTTGCCTTAATTATTAAAAAACCATTCATGTTAAAAATAAAACCACTAGTCTGCAGGAAAAAGGCAATTACCCCAAGTATTAAGAAAATGAAGGAAAAATAAATCTTTACTGTAATCATCCTATACTTTCTCCTCTCATATCGCCTATACCAGTCATAATACCCCGAAAGAATGGTTACTGTAGAAAATACTAAAGAGATGAAAAGAAAGACATCGGACATCTTTTTTATAGAAGGTATATAACGGAGAAAGTTCACATCTAATGTATAGCCATCTCTTGAGTAGTAAAACTGAATAATTGAAACAATAAATACAAATAGTGTCCCAAGTAAAGCGAAAGGAAAAAGTCCTATTGGTATATGGGTTGAAAGGGGGTGAACTCTCATCTTGGGCTGATGTCTTTTTATCTCAACATCATGGACTACAGCAAGGGGATGTCCAAAGACATCAGAAATCTCTATTACTATGCCACAAAGAGGGCAGACTAATAAACCATCCCTATCTGCATCATGAAAAGACAACTCTAAATGACATACAGGACAGTAAAATGTTTTACCATAGAACTTTCTTTTTAAGTTATTAATTAACAAATTTATTGGTTTCCAGACTACATCTAACATTTTAAACCTCTTTCATTCTCATCATCTTAGCTACTATAACCATCTTCTGTATCTCCGTAGCTCCTTCATAGATCTGATAAATCTTAGCATCTCTAATAAGCTTTTCTACAGGCATCTCGTTGGTATATCCATATCCACCAAGAACCTGTGCTGCTTTTATTGCTGCTTCCATAGCCACATCAGCAGCAAACCACTTTGCCATTGCTGCTTCTTTGGAGTTATCCTTACCATTATCTATCAACCATGCAGCTCTAAGGGTTAGCATCCTTGAGGCATCTAATTTTGTAAGTAGTTCGGCTAAGGGAAATGAAATTCCTTGGTTAGAGATAAGTTTCTTGTCGAAGGTTCTTCTTTTTTTTGCATACTCAAGGGCTAAGCTTATAGCAGCCCTTGCAACACCATTTGCTCCTGCTGCAACCCCTGGTCTTGTATGATCAAAAGTTTTCATGGCAATATTAAAACCATCTCCTTCCTCACCAACCCTATAGGAACTTGGTATTTTCACATCTTCAAAGGTAATCCTAACAGTATTTGATGCATGTTGACCCAGATTAATCTCTTTAGGTCCTCTAATTATGCCTGGTAGATCGGCAGGAACGATAAAACCTGTCGGCTTGCCATCAACCTTAGCTAAAACAAAATACCAACTAGCAACAGAGCCATTAGTAATCCACCATTTAACACCATTTATAACATATTCATCGCCATATCTAACTGCAATTGTAGATATTCTATTTACATCAGAGCCTGCGGCAGGTTCAGTAACTGCATAAGCTGAAAACATAAGTTCCCTTGTCATAGGAGCTAAAAACCTTTTTTTCTGTTCTTCTGTGCCAAAAAGTATAAGAGGGTATTGAGATAATCCGTTTGAGTTAATAGCAGTTGTAATTCCACTACAACCCGTAGCCATCTCCTCTTCCACAAGTACGCAGTCTACAGCAGTAAGACCAGCTCCACCATACTCCTTGGGCAGATGCAAGTTCATTAGTCCCTGTCTGAAGGCTTCTTCACATATATCCCTTGGGAAATCACCAGTCCTGTCATACTCCATAGCCTTAGGCGATATAAAATTTCTTGTAAAATCTCTTGCCTTCTCAACTAATCTTTTTTGTTCATCTGTTAAACTAAAATCAATCATTCCACTTACTCTCCTGTATCTATTATTCCTCTAATTTTTGGTTTTTCGCTAATCTCTTCTCTAATTATATCAAGTATATCAACGGGGTTTTCTTTATTATAAAAATCAGGCACATAGCTTGTCTTAGCAAATGACTGACTACCTAAAGAAATTCTTAACCCAAAATAGGATAAAAACCAAACACATATATTGTTTACAATGATTATAAAAAAACTGTGGAAGGCAAAACCACTTACACCACACTTTTCACAGCCTCCCGGTGGACAGGTTAAAGCATCGTATAAAACATATCCAGAACTTATAAGCAAGATGATTGAAAATATAAGTTTTGCCTTGTGGGCAAAATGCCAGTTAACATACATCTTGTTAATTTCAGATACACCGCTTAATGTGGCTGGTATTGAGAGAATAAATATAAAAAATTGTGTAAAATGCCTTATAAAAGCCCAGTCAAAGGCCCTTACGCCAAAAATATACATCTTATAAGCTTCAAAAATGTGAACTATAGCAGAAACAACAGAAAATGCCACAACAGAATGTACAATCATTGAATGGAAATGAAATTTCTTGTATTCCATAATAACTCCTGCAGTAAACTAAGAGAGTTATAATAGAAAAGTTTTTTTTTTAATTCCAGTAGATTTTTTTCACAATCTTGTTAGTATTTACAAAGGAAGAATTAAGAGAACTTATTACTTTTTTTTAAAAATTTTTATTTAAAAAGCCAAGAATAGACCGAAAATCAGAGATTTTTATAGTATCATAAAAAAATTTTTCATATTTTTAACACCCAGTTCGATATAAATAGGGACAAGATATTAAAATATTTATCTTTTTTAATATCACAGGCCTATCTTGCTTTTTTTGTAAAATAGTATTCTTGATGTAAGATTTTTATTCAAAATTCTCTCCATAAACCTCGATGCCTCAACAACTTTATCCAAATCAATCCCCGTTTTTATACCCATTCTCTCAAAGAGATATACAACTTCCTCAGTAGGCAAATTCCCAGCTGCCCCTGGTGCGTTAGGACAGCCTCCTAAGCCACCTGACGAAGTTTCAAACTTTCTTATACCCATCTCAAAACCCTTGTATACACAAGCACTGGCAATACCCAAGGTATTGTGAATATGAAGAGAAAAATTTCTAATATCGTATTTCTCTGAAAGATGCCCTAAAAGTAACTGAATCTCCAAAGGAGTTGTTACACCCATTGTATCGCATATTACAACATCACTAATACCCATAGAAAAAAGATGTGCCACAACATACTCAACCTTATTTGGTGTTATCTTACCCTCATAGGGGCACTCAAAACATGTAGATACGCTTGCCTTTACTGGTATATTATAAAAATCACATTCCTTTTTAATATCGGAGATATTTCTTAAGCTTTCTTTTATAGAGGCATTTAAATTTTTTTTATTGAAACTCTCTGATGTTGCTATAAAAACTACTGCTTTATCTAACTCGGTTTTTAAAGCCCTTTTAAGCCCACTTAAATTAGGGATTAGAGCAGAATAAACAACACCTTCATGTTTTTTTAGACTATTTAAGACAACCTCTGCGTCTGAAAGCTGAGGTATTACTTTGGAACTGACAAAAGAGGTTATCTCAAACTCTTTTATCCCAGCACTAATAAGAAGATTTATAAAAGTTATTTTATCTTTTGTGGGCACAAAAAAACATTCATTCTGAAGACCATCTCTGGGCCCCACCTCAACTATTGAAATATCTTCTCTCTTTTTCATATTTATTCCACAAATTTAGCTTTTCTTTTCTCAAGAAATGCCATGATACCTTCTTGCCCTTCTTCAGAGACCCTTACTTTAGCAATAACCTTAGGAGCCATCTCTCTTCTCTTTACCATATCATTCTCAAGCTGATATGACAAAAGTTTTTTTGTCTCTTCAATAGCTTTTGGCCCAACAGAGAGTATCTGCTTTTGTAGGGATAACAGTCTATCATCCATGGCTTTTTCGTCTTCTTCAACATAGTTTACCAAACCCATCTCTTTTGCTGCTTTAGAATCAAAAAAGCCACCGGTTATACAAAACTCCCTTAAAGCAGGGTAATTTAATTTTCTTACAAGGTACGAAGAAATCACAGCAGGAACTAAACCTAACTTAACTTCTGTAAAACCAAATTTTGTATCTTTATGAGAGATAACAATATCAGAAGAGGCAAGAATGCCTGTCCCACCTCCAAATACACCACCGTGGACACAAGAGATTACAGGCTTACTACAGGTATAAATGGCATAAAACATACCATCAAGCCCCATTGCATCCCTTACGTTTTCTTCCTCCGTATAATCTTTCATCTTTTTCATCCAGTTTAAATCAGCACCAGCACAAAAGGATTTTCCATTTCCTCTTATTACCACTAACCTTTCTACTCTATTATTTATTTTCCCAAAGGCATCCGTTATCTCAGCTATCATATCTTCATTAAAGGCGTTGTGAAGGTCAGGTCTATTTAGTTTTAATGTTAAAGTTTTGCCGTCTGTTTCAATCTGTATATGTTGATATTCAGGAAACATCTTTTTATCCTCCTTTTTTAGTAAGAGATTTTATCGTAACCATCTCCTCAAGCACATTAAAGGTTAAGGTATAGGGATCAACTTTCCTGCTTTCTAAATCATCTTTCCAATCTGGCCACCTCTCATCGGATAATATTCTATCTTTAAGTCTCTTTCCCAGCTCGCTCATGAGCACCTTTTCAAACATCTTTTTTGCCCTTTTCCCAAAAAATTTGTAGAAAAGATTATTTTCTTCTAAATATCTTCTATGACTTTCTATTTTCTCTACCAGTTCATCAATACCTATCCCATTATTAGCCTGTACTTTTAAGACTGGAGGTCTAAATCTGCCTTCCCAGCTTATCATATCAAGCATCCCAACAATCTCTCTTAATGCCCTATCTGAGCCTTCTCTATCTGCCTTATTTATTACAAAAATATTCCCAATCTCCATAACTCCTGCTTTTATAGCCTGTACATCATCACCTAACCCAGGGACAGTAACTAATATGGATGTATGTGCCAAGTCAACTACTTCAACCTCATCCTGCCCAACTCCTACAGTCTCAAGAATTATTATATCCTTACCCATGGCATCCATAACCAGACAGATCTCTTCTGTTGAAGCCGTTAATCCTCCCAAATGTCCTCTACTAGCAAGGCTTCTTATAAACACTTCAGGGTCACTACTATGCCTTTGCATTCTTATTCTATCGCCAAGGATAGCACCGCCAGTAAAAGGGCTAGAAGGATCAACAGCTATAACACCGATCTTTTTGCCTTCCCTTCTAAAAGCTGCTATTAACTGGTCAACTAAGGTGCTTTTTCCTGCTCCTGGAGGTCCTGTAATACCAATTATGTATGACTTGCCTGTATACTGATATAGTTTTTTTAACTCAACCCTTCCTTCTTCAACTTCATCATCAAGAAGCCTCATTAATCTTGCTGCTGCCCTTATATCATTTTGTAAAACCCTCTCAGCCAAAGACATTACATACCACCTATCTCTTTTTTCTTTCTTCATCCCAGATCTTTTCCATCTCCATATAAAGGGGAGGAAACTCTGGTTCATATCTTAAGAATGAAGGTATTGGATAACGAGTACCACCTTTATGAGTGCCCTCTAAACCCTCTATTACTAACTCCACCTTAGATTTTGGTATTGTAAATACCATCTCCCAGTCTTGGGTTTGACCAAATAATCTGTCACCATAACAAGGTAAAATTACCTGACAGTCATCATCTTTTAATGTTCTTATAATTATATCAGCACAATCTATTCTGCCATTAATTTGTGATGTAAGTCCACCACCAGTAGAGTAGAGTCTACCATTTAAAAGTCTAAGAACCTGTGCTGAGTTACCATAAAATACATATAATTGAGGATCAAAGGTTTCTTTTCCAATAGGTGCCATTAAGATTGTCTTTATCTCTTCAAAAGAAAATTTAGGAACGGAAGCTTCGCTTTTTTTACCTGCTTCTTTATCCTTTGTATATAATCCCACACAAATTGTTCCTTCTTCATAATAATCAATTGAAGGCTCCAATCCAAAGGCAAGCTTAGCTGGTGGACATGATATATCCTCCCTTTGAAGTGCCAAGCCCCAACCATACCTCCTTGCTATTGCAAAGGCTTGACAGATAGCCATCTTCTTGCCCAGATCTTTCAAGGGTCTTTTTAACTTCGGTGGTATATCCTCAATATTGGAAACAGCAACAGCCAAAGGAAAATAAGTGGGTCTTACATAGGTATCTAAAGCTTTAGCTAACTCAACTGAGCTCATATATCACTCCTTAAATTACTCTACCTAATCCTAAATGTCTTGCTATTACGATTCTCTGTATTTCTGATGTACCTTCTCCAACCTCTAATAATCTCTGGTCTCTATAAAATCTCTCAATGGGATATTCTTTCATTAACCCATAACCACCGTGGATCTGCTGAGCATGCCAGACAACTGTTCTCATAACTTCTGAACAATAAAGCTTTGCCATAGCAGCTTCTTTGCCAAAGGGCCTTTTGTTATCAGCTAACCAACAGGCTTTGTATAAGAGGTGTCTTGCAGCCTCAATTAATGTAGCACAATCGGCAAGTTTAAAAGCATTTACCTGAAACTCACCCACTGCCTTACCAAATTGTACTCTTTCCTTTGAATATTTAAGCCCTAACTCAAAGGCTCCTTGAGCTCCCCCTAATCCCATTGCCGCTATAGAAAGCCTGCCACCATCTAAGGTTTTTAACATCTGTTTGAAACCATCTCCCTTTCTTCCAAGCAAATTTTCTTTAGGAACTCTACAGTCTGTAAAATATAGTTCGGCTGTGTTACTTGCACGCCAGACCATTTTTTTATGCATTGCTCTTTTCTCAAGTCCTTTAGCATCTGCTGGGACAAGAATACAGCTCATCTCCGGTTTCCCGTCAGATAGTGTTCCTGTTCTCGCCTGAACGACAATAACACCTGTCAGGTCATTTGCACCATTAGTAATAAATATCTTACTGCCATTAATTACCCATTCATTACCATCTAAAACTGCTGTTGTCTTTGAATTTCCAGCATCGGAGCCTGCATTGGGTTCAGTTAATGCAAAGGCTGCAAGCATCTCCCCAGAACAAAGTTTTGGTAACCAATATTTTTTTTGTTCTTCATTACCAAAATAATAAATTGGCGAGATACCAAGAGAATTTCCTGCAGCAATTGTTGCTGCCTGAGAGGCATCAACTCTTGCTAACTCTTCAACGACGATTATATATGATAGATAATCGAGCCCCTGCCCACCATACTCTTCTGGAACTATGGTTCCAAAAAATCCCATATCTGCCATTTTTTTGGTTAACTCATAGGAAAACTCTTCTTTCTCGTCTAAATCACCAGCAATGGGGGCAATCTCTTTTTCTGCAAAGCTTCTTACTGTTTTTCTTAGTTGTTCCTGTTCTGATGTTAAATCATAACAAATAGCCATGAACTTCCCTCCCTTTATGTTACAGCGGTTTTATATTTTTATTTGCCCAGTCTATTATTGTCTCTAAAGGTGTGCCTGGAAGAAACAACTCGGAAACACCAATTGATTTCAGATACTTAACATCATCCTCTGGTATTATACCACCTCCAAATACAACAATCTCCTCTGCCTTTTTTTCTTTTAACAACTCTAATACTTTACTAAATAGATAGTTATGGGCACCAGATAGTACGCTCATTCCTATAGCATCTACATCTTCCTGTAAAGCTATATTAACTACATCTTCTGGTGTCTGATGGAGCCCTGTATAAATAACCTCAAAACCAGCATCTCTTAAAGCCCTTGATACAATCTTTACACCCCTATCGTGACCATCTAAACCAGCTTTTGCCATTAATATCCTCACTTTACGCATACCTTTAAATACCTCCCAACTTTATATATTAAAACACCTCTTAGCTACTGCTTATTCTCTATCAACTTGTGAGCTTCAAGAAATAATTAAAACATGGCTGGCTCTTTATATTCTCCAAAAACTTCTTTTAAAGTATCCACAATCTCACCTATTGTTGCATAGGCCTTTACAGCCTGATAAATGTAGGGGATTATGTTGTCCTTTCCTGTTGCTGCCTTTTTAAGCTCCCTTAAGGCATTTTCCCATGTCTTTTTATCACGAGTCCTTCTAACCTCTTGGGTTCTTGCAATCTGTTTTTTCTCAACTTCATCATCTATCTTTAGCAAAGGTATAGGGATATCTTCCTGCATCTGATATTTATTAACCCCTACAATTGTTTTCTCGCCCTTTTCCACTGCCTGTTGATACCAGTATGCATGGTCCATAATCTCTCTCTGAGGATAACCATGCTCTATAGCCTTAACCATACCGCCCAAAGCATCTATCTTTCTAAAGTACTCATAGGCTCCTTTTTCCATCTCCATGGTAAGCTTCTCAACAAAATAAGACCCTCCTAAAGGATCTATAGTATTTATCACTCCTGACTCTTCAGCAATTATCTGTTGTGTTCTTAAGGCAACAGTAACAGCTAATTCAGTAGGTAATGCAAGAGTCTCATCCATAGAGTTTGTATGTAATGATTGTGTCCCACCTAAAACGGCAGAAAGAGCCTGAATTGTTACCCTTACAATATTATTAAGTGGTTGTTGAGCAGTTAGACTACATCCTGCAGTCTGGGTATGAAACCTAAGCATCCAGCTTCTCGGATCTTTAGCCTTAAAAGTCTCTCTCATCTCCTTTGCCCAGATTCTTCTTGCAGACCTATATTTTGCGATCTCTTCAAAAAAGTCGTTATGGGCATTGAAGAAGAATGAAAGCCTTGGGGCAAAGTCATCAACATTTAAGCCTGCTTCAATACCAGCTTCTACATAGGTCAACCCATCTTTCAAAGTAAATGCAAGCTCCTGTAAAGCCGAAGAGCCTGCTTCTCTGATATGATAACCAGATATGGATATGGTATTCCATTTTGGCACATGTTTGGAGCAGAAGGCAAAAATATCAGTAATTAATCTCAAAGATGGCTTGGGAGGAAACAACCAAGACTTCTGAGCAATATACTCTTTCAATATATCATTTTGAATAGTACCGCCGATCTTATCCCACGATACACCTTGTTTTTCAGCTACAGCCATATACATACACAAAAGAATTGAGGCAGGTCCATTAATTGTCATTGAGGTCGTTACTTCATCAAGGGGTATCCCATCAAAAAGTATCTCCATATCGGCCAAAGAGTCTATAGCAACACCACATTTTCCAACCTCTCCCCTTGCCCTTGGACTATCTGAATCTACACCCATAAGAGTTGGCATGTGAAAGGCCACAGAAAGACCTGTTTGTCCCTGACTTAAAAGATATTTATACCTTCCATTAGTATCTTCCGCTGTACCAAAACCAGAAAACTGCCTCATTGTCCATATTTTGCCTCTATACATCGTTGGCTGAACACCACGGGTATAAGGATAGTCACCAGGGAATCCCAAATCTCTTAAATAATCAAGGTCTTCTAAATCAACAGGGGTATATAATCTGTTGATCTCTTCGTTTGAGAGAGTTGTGAACTTTTCTTTGCTTTCAGGATTTTTTTTGAGATGTCTATCAAGTGTCTCTTTCATCCATAACTCAAAGCTATCTTTAATCCTACCATTCATAAAACTCACTCCTTCTTTTTGTTAAAAAATTTCTAAAACATTAACTTTCATACTACCTAATCTATAACTTTCTACCAATCTATCCCCTTTCTTCCCATTATTCCATACTGATTAAAGTAATGTTTAATTTCTTTAAACTCCGTAACCAAGTCGGCAATCTCGTAAATCTTTTGAGGGGCATACCTACCTGTTAAAATTATCTCTGTATCATCCTTATTAATATTACTAATTGTTGAAACCAAATCGTCTAATGGGATAAGCCCATAATCTAAGGCAACACAAATCTCATCGAGAATATATACCCTATACCTATTTTCCAAGAGGGATTCTTTAAAAAAATTATAACCTTTTAAGGCATACTCTTTGTCAATATCACTTGGATTGTGCTTTTCTACAAAACATTCTCTGCCAAAGGAAAAAATCTCAACATAAGGATACAAAAGTCTTATTGAGTTATGTTCTCCGTAACCACAATCCTCACTTTTCAAATACTGTATTACAAGAGTTTTTAAACAATGACCAGCAGCCCTCAGAGCTAAACCAAGTGCAGCTGTGGTCTTACCTTTTCCATTACCAGTGTATAAATGGATCATGACAGAATCTCTCTTGCTATTACAATCCTTTGCACTTCCGATGTACCCTCATAAATAGTTGTTACCTTTATATCTCTCAAATATCTCTCTACTGGATATTCTTTGCTATAACCATAGCCACCAAGTATCTGAACGGCCTTTATACACACCTTATTAGCTACCTCTGAGGCATACAGCTTTGCCATTGAGCCCTCTTTTGTATAGGGGAGTCCTTTTTCTTTAAATAAGGCCGCCCTTAAAACAAGCATTTTTGCTGCATCAAGCTCGGTGTAACAATCGGCAAGCATAAACTGAATAGCCTGTAGTTCAGAAATTGGCTTTCCAAACTGCACCCTTTCTTTTGCAAATTTTTTTGCATAATCTATTGCTGCATAGCCAACACCTAAAGATAAAGAGGCGATACCAATTCTTCCACCTGCTAACTCCATAAGAGCTATTTTATAACCATCTCCTTCAACACCAAGTAAATGATCTTCTGGCACAAAACAATCTACAAGAGCTACTTCGTTAGTAGGAGAAGCACATTGTCCCATCTTTTCTTCTTTCTTTCCTATAAATAAACCTTTAGTCCCTGAGGGCACTAAAAAGGCTGATATGCCCTTTTTCCCTTTTGTTTTGTCTGTTATTGCCCAGACAACAAATACACCTGCTACTTCTGCGCTAGTAATGAATATTTTAGAGCCATTTAGAATATATCCACCATCAACCTTCTCAGCCCTTGTTTGTATGGCCCCTGCATCAGATCCAGCGTTTGGCTCTGTTAAACAAAAAGCCCCTGCTAAATACTCTCCTGAACATAGTGGGGGTAAATATTTCTTTTTAATCTCTTCTTTAGCAAACTCTTGTATAACTTCTGCTACCATATTAGTAACTGACATAGTAACAGCCACTGATGCGCTTGCTTTAGCTATCTCTGTAACAGAAAGCGAGTAGGCTACCGTTCCTACTGGAAAACCACCATACTCTTCTTTTATATTCATACCCATAAATCCAAGCTCTGCCATTTTTCTAATAATCTTTTCAGGAAACCTATGTCCTTCTTCAAACTCATTAATCACAGGGGCGATCTCATTCTCAGCAAACTTCTGAGCAGTTGAGCGAATCATCTCTTGTTCTTTTGTTAAATTAAAATTCATCTTTTCTTTCTCCCTTTCTTGTTGAGCACTACTTTTACTTAACTAATCTTTTTTTTATCTCTTCTGTAAATTTAGGTAAAAAGTTAAGGGCATCATCAACAACTCCATAAGTTGCTACCTTAAAGATTGGTGCTTCTGAATCTTTATTAACGGCAACTATGATATCAGATGTTCTCATACCTGCTAAATGCTGGATTGCTCCAGATATACCGAAGGCCAGATAAATTTTTGGTTTAACTGTTTTTCCTGTTTGACCTACTTGATGGTCATAAGATATCCATCCAGCGTCCACTACTGCTCTACTTGCACCTACTGCGCCACCTAAGGCATCAGCAAGGTCCTGAAGCAGTTTAAAGTTTTCTGGTTGTCCTATCCCTCTACCCCCTGATACTATAAAATCAGCATCTTGAAGACTAATCTTGCCTGTCTCTTTAATAATCTCAAGGACTCTAACAGATGTATCTTCCTCTTTAGCTTCGTAGTTCAAAGTAATATACTCTCCTTGTTTTCCCTCTGACCTTTCTGGTACTGGAAATGCCTTAGGTCTTACTGAAACAACTTTGATGTTATCCTGCAAAAATTTACCCCAGTATAAGAGATTACCTGCAAAACAGGGTCTTATAAAATGAAGGTCTCCATCATTTTTTTCCACATCTATAACATCGGCTATAACACCACTTTTCAACTTAGCTCCTATATAAGGGGCTAAGTCTCTACCATTGGCTGTTCCTGGAATGAGAACATAGGCTGGGTTAATATTCTTAGCAAGTTCAACTATCGCTTTAGAAAAAACTTGAGTTCTATAATTTTTAAATGATGCTGACTTGGCAGAGTATATCTTCTCATAGCCATAGGCAAAAAGCTCATCTTTATACCTATCTGGTTCATCTGAAAACAGTACACAGCTTATTGTATCGGCACCACCAAAGTCTTTAATCTTTTTGGCAAGGCTCAATACCTCAAGAGAGCTTTTTTTAATCTGATTCTCATCTATCTCTATAAAACAAATTATTTCTTTAGTCATATTATCCTCCTAAAAAACTTTTTGGGTGAAAAGTCTATCTATTAAAGCAGAAACTGTTTCTTCCGTGGAGCCCGACAATATCTCCCCTGCTTGTCTTGGAGGTGGCGGGGAAACTTTCACCATAGCCTCAGCAGAGGCAATATCACCCATCCCCAGATCTGATTTAGTTAAAACAGGAATTGGCACTTTTGAGGCCTTCCTCAATCCTATAAGAGATGGATAACGAGGTTTGTTTATATCTTTAACCACAGTTATAAGAGACGGTAAAGCAGCAGATAAAACCTCCTTACCACCCTCAAGCAATCTCTCAACAATAATCCTTTTTTCATTAAGATTAATATCTTTAACCTTTGATACATAGGTTAAAACGGGGATATCAAGAAAAGCTGCAACCTGCGGCCCTACATGGGCAGTATCACCACCTAAAGCCAACTTACCAGCAATAATTAGATCTGCACCGCCAATCTTTTCTATTGCCTTAGCAAGGGCTTCACTCGTTACAAGTGTATCACAACCTTTAAAAGCTGTATCCATTATATGGTAAACTTGATCCGCTCCCATTGCCAAGGCGGTCCTTAAAACCTCTTGAGCATTTTCATCTCCCATGGTTATTATTACAACTTCCCCTCCAAGCTTCTCTTTCCACTGAAGACACTCTTCAATTACAAACTCATCAAAGGGATTAAGTATCTTTGGAACACCATCTAATTTTAATTCTGGACCTTGATTTTGTGGCTTTATCTCTGCAGGATCATAGACCTGCTTAATTAATCCTATAAAACGCATAATAACCTCCTATCTTAAAATTTGATTTGCGATAACGAGTCTTTGTATCTCTGATGTTCCCTCATAAATCTCTGTAATTTTTGCATCTCTAAAAAATCTTTCTACAGGATACTCTTTGCTATAGCCATAGCCACCATGTACTTGAATAGCCTTTGTTGTAGCCCTCATTGCCACTTCTGAAGAATATACTTTAGCCATAGAGGACTCTTTGGAAAATGGTTGACCAGCATCTTTTAAAAAAGCTGCCCTTCTCGTAAGAAGCCTTGCAGCATCAATTTCTGTAGCCATATCAGCTAACATCCATTGAATCGCTTGAAACTCTGCTATGGGTCTTCCAAACTGGACTCTCTCCTTTGCAAATTTAACAGCCTCTTCAAAGGCACCCCTTGCTATTCCCACAGCCTGTGCTGCTATACCAATTCTTCCACAATCAAGGGTGTACATAGCAATCTTAAAGCCATCACCTTCTTTACCGAGTAACTGATTAGCTGGTATTTTAACATCCTGAAGAACAAGCTCAGCCGTACCTGAAGCATTAATACCCAGTTTGTGTTCAACTTTACCTACAGAAAAGCCTGGGGTTCCTTTTTCCACTATAAAACAAGAAATTCCTTTATGTTTAAGACTTTTATTAGTAGAAGCAAATATAAGTGCTATATCTGCATGAGTGGCATTGGTTATAAAAATTTTGCTACCGTTTAATATGTAATAATCTCCATCTTTTACAGCAGTTGTCTGGATACCACCAGCATCAGAGCCAGCATTTGGCTCTGTGAGTCCAAAGCAACCTAGCTTTTTACCTGATGCTAGGGAAGTCAAAAATTTTTGCTTCTGCTCTTCATCGCCAAATTTTAAGAGAGGTGCACAAACGAGAGAATTATTAACCGACATAATAACTGATGAGCTCCCACAGTATCTTGCTATCTCTTCTATTGCGATTACGTAACATACATAACCTAAATTAGCTCCACCATACTCTTCTGGTATATCAACACCCATTAAGCCTAGTTCTCCCATTTTCTTTACCAGTTCAACAGGAAACTCCCCTGTCTCGTCCAATTTTGCAGCAATAGGCTTAACCTCTTTCTCAGCAAAATTTCTTGCCATCTCCTGCATCATTCTCTCTTCTTCATTGAGTAAGAAATCCATAAAATTCCTCCTACTTTTATAGGTTAATATTTATTGAAATTAGGTCTTACAAATCACATTTTGTTCATTAGAGCTCTACCTTCCCTTAAAATCCACCTTTTTCTTTTCTAAAAAGGCCTTCATACCTTCTTTTTGATCTTCTGTGGCAAAACAGAGTGAGAAATAATCTGCCTCAACTTTTAAACCTCTTTTTATATCAACATTTGTTGCCATCTCAATCAACTCTTTTGCAAGTTTTACTGCATAGGGTGCTTTAGTGGCAATTTTTTTTGCAATATTTAAAGTTTCCTCCATCAACTTTTCTGGTTCTACCACTTTATTTACAAGTCCTATATCAAGAGCACTACAGGCATCAATCATCTCTCCACTTAGAATGAGCTCCTTTGCTTTTGCAGGACCAACCCTTTCAGTAAGTCTCTGGGTTCCACCAAAACCTGGAAAAACACCAAGCCCTACCTCTGGCAAACCAAACTTAGCACTATTTGAAGCATAAATAAAATCACAGGCGAGTGCTATCTCAGAACCACCACCAAGGGCATAGCCATTAACAGCTGCAATTACAGGAAATGGTGCAGTTTCTATAGTATTCATTAATTTATGCCCCCTGCTTGCAAACTCTTTGGCCTCTAAAACAGTCATATTTGCCATCTCAGAAATATCAGCACCGGCAACAAAGGCTTTATTACCTGCACCTGTTAGGATTGCACATCTTACAAGACCATCTGAAACAAGCCCTTCAAACAGGCAGGTAAGCTCTAAGATTGTCTCTGTATTTAGTGCGTTTAGCTTCGCCTCTCTATTTATAGTAATAATAGCTATATTTTCTTTTTCCTCTACAAGTACATTTTTAAAATCCATAACGGCCTCCTTTTAGAGCAAATAAATTCTATATTACTCTCTACACCCATAGGTTATGAAAACCTATTTATTGTAATCATAAAATCCTCTTCCCACCTTTCTGCCTAAAAGCCCTGCATCGACATATTTTTTAAGAAGTGGGCAAGGTCTATATTTAGGATCTCCAAGACCATCATATAAGACATTTAGAATAGCAAGACAGGTATCTAGACCAATTAAATCTGCCAGTTCCAGCGGACCCATAGGATGATTCATGCCTAATTTCATTACAGTATCAATGCTTTCTTTCGTACCAACGCCCTCATATAAAGCATAAACAGCCTCATTAATCATGGGAAGCAGTATCCTGTTGGAGATAAATCCCGGATAATCATTTGCTTCTGCAGGAGTTTTCCCCATCTTTACTGACAGATCCCACACTATTTTAAAGGTCTCTTCTGATGTAAGTAGACCTTTTATGACCTCAACCAGCTTCATTACTGGCACAGGGTTCATAAAATGCATACCTATAACTTTGTCTGGTCTTTTAGTAACTGCGGCAATCTTAGTAATTGATATGGAAGAGGTATTTGAAGCAAGAATGACCTCTTTTTTTGTTATCTCATCTAACTTTCTAAAAAGCTCTAACTTTAACTGTACATTCTCTGTAGCTGCCTCAACAACAATATCTGCATCTCTAAAATCTTCTAACTTATCAGTGCCTTTTATCCTACCCATTACAGCATTTTTATCATCTTCCGAAAGTTTCCCCTTTTCAACAGCCCTTGCAAGATTTTTCTCAATATTGCTAATACCTCTTTTAACAAAATCCATATTTATATCATTCAATACTACCTCATAACCTGTTTGTGCTGCCACTTGAGCAATACCTGAACCCATCTGCCCTGCACCTACTACACCAAAAACTTTTATATTCATAATCCCCTCCTTAAAAATATTTTCTTAAATTCTTTACATACTCCTCTGGAGATTGTGTATGTACATCATCTCCCACAAACATCGGATCAAACCATGTATCAAAATTAGAATACAAAGATTTAAGAGCCGGTCTCGCACAAAGCCTAATCTGGGCGTAAAAACTGTCATTTACTCCAATCTCTGGTGACGAGAGAAGAGCAAAGGTAAAAGTATTGCCTTCATCCTCGTAAAAAGAAAGAACCTTTGAAATTCCAATAGCCATGCTCTCAAGATCCTTATCTGTAAAGTCATAGAGACTGCTTTTACCTTCAACAATCCCCCATACTTCCTTCTGGTGTGAAGGAGCAAAAGGGACAACCCAATCAACAGTACCGATTTTTGATACAAACCTTTCCTTATTTTCTTTTTCTGTTCTAACTAATACTTTCCAGTAATTGTGACCATTTTCTTCAAAATATTTCTTGCTTAAATCTAACAATCTCCTTAATCCAGAGTACTCAACTTGCCTTACGTGAACTTGCAAATGCGGATGAGGCACACTGGATCCGCCTGGATGTAAAAAGTTCATACCTAATATATGATTCTTGAAACCTATAACATTCTTTGCCCTTTCAATCACCTCTTTGCAAACTTTCAAAGAGTTGTAAAAATCAACCTCATTAAACTCTTTAGCGCTAAGACAATGCTTTTTTAAATTTATGATACAAACACCGTCAATAATTGCCTTTGAAAATAAATTAGGCACACATAAACTATCGCCCTGCCGAAAAAAACCTTCTTTCACAAAATCCTTGGGGAATCTTGTACCACTTTTATTGGCTACACAAAAAGGACAGTTTGGTTTTGTTTTCTCTTCTAAATCTTTTATCAATTCAAAATCCTTTGAACCTAAAAAGGCCTTCGCCTTTTCTCCCAAAAAACCATTAATAGTTGCTACTACCTTCGTAAGGGGATCAACTCTATGCTCTATAACTTGGTTCATTGTAGTACCACCAAAGGATATAAAATCAGTGGTCTCTTTTACAGAGTAAAACTCAATCATCTACTCCCTCTCTACAATCATTGCTATACCCATTCCACCACCTATACATAGGGTAGCTAGTCCATACCTTGAACCCCTTCTTTGCATCTCATAAAGTAATGTAGTCAAAATCCTCGTCCCTGATGCACCTATGGGATGGCCCAAAGCAATGGCACCACCATTAACATTAGTAATATCTTTATTAAGACCTAACTCCTTTATTACTGTTAAAGCCTGAACAGCAAAAGCTTCATTTGCTTCAATTAGGTTTATATCTGAAAGTTTTAACCCTGCCTTAGCAAGAGTTTTATTAACTGCTCCAATAGGTCCACAACCCATTATCTTAGGATCTACCCCTGCCTCTCCATAGCTTCTTATATATGCTAAAGGTTTTTTGCCTACTTTTTTTGCAAAGCTTTCACTTGCTAACACCACTGCTGATGCAGCATCATTAATACCTGATGCATTACCAGCAGTAACTGTCCCATCTTTTTTAAATGCTGGCTTTAAGGATGCCAATGACTCTATAGTTGTCCCAAATCTTGGATGTTCATCGGTATCAAAAAGCTTTTCTTCCTTTTTTGCTTTTATGATAACTGGAGTTATCTCTTCCTTAAATCTTCCTTCTTTAATTGCCTTTTCTGCCCTTCTTTGACTTTCCAAGGCAAACTCATCTTGCTCTTGACGTGATATATTGAATCTTTCTGCTAAATTTTCTGCAGTAATACCCATATGATAAAGATTAAAGGCATCGAGGAGCCCATCATTTATCATAGAATCTATAGCTTCTACGTTTCCCATCCTTGCACCATACCTTGCCTGCATTAAAAGATAGGGAGCCCTACTCATACTTTCCATCCCGCCACAAAGGACAACATTTTTATCACCTGCCATAATTGCCTGAGCTCCTAATGAAACACTTTTAAGTCCAGATCCACATACTTTATTTACAGTATAGGCTGGGATTGATTCACTAAGTCCTGCAAAAATACTTGCCTGCCTAGCAGGATTTTGTCCTAAACCTGCCTGTAAGACACATCCCATAATAACTTCTTCAACATCTTTAGAATCTATGTTTGCTCTATTTATTGCCTCTTTAATAACAATGCTCCCTAATGTCTGAGCAGCTACATCTTTTAAAGAACCACTAAAGGTTCCTATTGGAGTCCTAACAGCACTAAGAATTGCTACCCTTTCCATATTTATCTCCTATTTTTTTATTTCTATAACTATTAAAATATCATTATCCTTTCTGCCTATAGACTGCACTAGGAATTACATTAAATTTTCTACAATCAAAGAAACTGCCTCACCACCACCTAAGCACAAGGAAGCCATGCCATACTTTCCACCCCTATCCCTTAAGGTATATAAAAGAGTTGTAAGTACTCTTGCGCCTGACGCACCTATTGGATGTCCCAATGAAATGGCGCTTCCTCTAACATTTACTTTTTCTGGATTAATATTTAGTTCCCTTACTACAGCTATTGAAGAAGCAGCAAAGGCATCATTTATCTCATGAAAGGCTATATCTTTTTCTTCTAACCCTGCTTTTTTAAGGCATTTAGGAATACTTTTTATTGGGGTAACAAGTACCCATAAAGGCTCCCATGCAGCAGCGCACTGGGCAACGACTCTTGCCATTGGTTTTAAACCTAATTCTTGTGCCTTCTCTTTGGACATAAGCACTAATGCAGAAGCACCATCACTTATTTTTGATGCATTTCCTGCTGTGACAGTTCCATTGCTACTAAAAGCAGGCTTTAGTGATCTTAGGCTATCTAATGATGTATCCCTATATACCTCATCGACAATAAATTTTTTTGGTTCCCCTTTTTTTTGGGGCACTAAAACTTCGCATATCTCATCTTTAAAATATCCTTTTTCTATGCTTTCTTTAGCCCTTTGATAACTTAAGTAAGCATAATTATCCTGATCTTCTCTTGTGACATTATATTTTTTTGACACTTCATCAGCCGTATTGCCCATATGCATATTGTGATAGGCTTCCCATAACCCATCTATTATCATTGCATCAAAAACTTGTGTGTTTCCCATTCTAGCACCACTTCTTAGCTTATCGAGTAAGTAGGGTGCCCTTGTCATATTTTCCATTCCACCTGCTACAACAATATCTGCATCTTTACATTGTATTGCTTGAGCAGCTAACATAACCGCCTTAAGACCAGAACCACAGACTTTATTTATGGTAAAACATTCAACAGTATTAGGGAGGTCTGCCTTAAGTGCTGCCTGCCTTGCAGGGTTTTGTCCAAGACCTGCCTGTATAACGCACCCCATAATAGCTTCATCTACCATCTCTGGCTTAATGCCGGCTCTCTCTACAGCATTTTTTATAGCAATGCCACCAAGCTCTGTTGCAGTAAAAGACGAAAGGCTCCCCTCAAAAGAGCCAATTGCTGTTCTTACAGCACTTACTATCACAGCTTCTCTCATATCTTACTCCTTGATTTCTGAAAGTCTTTTTTGTATGTGCCTTTTATAATCATTTATCTCATCGCTTAATTTTTTTAAAGAATTCATCCTCTTTTGAATCTCGGCAATATGTTTATCAAGTATATCAAGAAGCTTATTTAAAGCAGCTCTATTACTTCTACTAACAAAGTAGATATCTTCTAGTTCCTTCATATCATTAAGAGATAGACCCAAAACTTTTAACCTTTTAATAAACTTAAGTCTTCTCAAATCGTCTTCAGTATAGATTCTTTTACCACCTTCTAATCTTTTTATAGAGTTTAAAAGACCTATTTCTTCATAATATCTTATCGTTCTCGTTGTCATACCTACTAAATCTGATATCTCACTGATACTATAAGACCGTTTGCTAATATTATTCATATTTTTTACCTTTACGTAAACTGTAATATAGTGTTTTTAAAAAAAAGGGTGTTGGTCACCCTTTTTAGTTATTTATTAATCTTTACTTCTTTCTTGCCTGTCAGATAGGAAATAACTTTATAACCTTTTTTAATAGCCTCATCTACAAAGCCATTAATTTCTGCTTTTTCTACTCTAACTACTATTTGACTAGTGTTATCATCCTTATCAAACCTTACGAGGCTTCTTATACATAGGTTGTGTTCATCAAGTAATTTTACCAAACCATCAAGCTTCGAACAAACCTCACTTTTTAGAAATTCAATTGTTATTCTTGATACTGGAGTATCTAACCCCAACATAACGACAACAACCTTAAAAAGATCGTTGCTACTTACATAACCAACAAGCTCTCCCCTGTCATCAAGCACTGGCATTCCTCCAATTTGCTTAACGTGCATTATATTGGCTACTTCTTCTACAGGATCATCAGGGTGACAGGTTATAACATTTGTATGCATTATATCCTTAACTGTCATCTTTGAAATTAGATAATGAAGCTCGTGTATTGATAGTGTTGATGCCTGTGAGGGTGAGGCCTCTCTAATCTTGTTGAGTGAGGTTATACCTACAAGCTTGCCATTGTCAACTATAGGCAATCTCTTAATTTTATTCTCAACCATAATTTTTCTTGCATCGTACAGGGAGGTATTACTTGGTACCGATATAATCTTGGTTCTCATAAAATCTTTAACTCTCATTTTAACCTCCTAATCCCATTTTCTTCTATCTTCAATCTTTTTACTACCCTCTGGAATTGCAGAAACAAAAACTATATTTCCTTTTAGCTTTGTCACATCTCTAACCTTATCCTCAATTTTTTCCTTTAACAAATCAGTTCCTTGGACTCCTAACTTAAGAAATACTTCTACTGTCATAATATCTGTTACGTTCTCTCTAGTGACAATTACTCTTAACTTCTCTATTTCATCGGGAAATTTAGCTGCAACTTCATCTATCTGTCTTGGATGGACGAACATGCCCTTTATCTTGGTAACCTCATCAGCCCTACCCATAATACCCTTGATCTTATATGATGTTCTGCCACAAGGACATTCGTCTTCCATAATAGCAGATAAGTCGCCTGTACCATATCTAACAAGGGGATATGTATCATTTTCAAAGGTTGTAATAACTACTTCTCCAACCTCACCCATAGGTAAAGGCTCACCTGTCTGGGGATCACATATCTCTAAATAGATGTTGTCATCTATATGCATACCATTTTCACAGGAACATTCATAGGCTATGCTACCAATATCTGCCGTTATATAAGCCTGTCTAACAATAATGCCGTATTCATTAAGGGATTTTCTTAAAGTTGGACTTAAAATCTCTCCAGCCACAAGGGCTATATCCATATATAGATCCTTTTTAGGATCATATCCCAACTCTGACATCTTATTTATTAGAGCCATCAAAAATGATGGAACACCAATATAGCCGTTTATTTGTAGCTCAACCATTGTTTTAAGCTGTATTTCTGTGTTTCCTACACCTGTTGGAACGGTTACACATCCTATACCATTACAGGCCTCATCAAGAAATATGCCTGCTGGCGTCAAATGGTAAGAAAAGGTGTTCATTACGATATCGCCTTTTCTAAAACCTACATTATAGAGACATTTTTTTAAGCCCCAGTAATCATCTTTTCTACCTTCTGGATCATAAATGGGTCCTGGTGATACATAGATTCTTTTTAAAGATTCAACAGGAACTGCTAAAAATCCTCCAAAGGGTAGGTCATTATGATGAAAGTCAGGCATCCTATTTTTCTTAAGCACAGGAACTTTTGCAAAGTCATCTATTGTTTTAACTTTTTCAGTATCAAAACCTGTGCCATCTATAAATCTTTTGTAACCTTTTGCGTTCTCATAGGCGTACTTAAAGATTTTTAGAACACCATCTTCTTTTCTTGACATCCTATCTTTTCTAACCATTGTTTCTAAGTCTTTTTGATAATAGCCACTGTTTCTTTCTATATCAATTTTTTTAGGCATATAGCAGTCCTTTCGTTTATTTTAAGCCCCTTAGGAGAGCCATCTTTTTCTTCTTTTGTAATGTTTGGCATCTTTAAAACTTTTTTTCTTGCCCACCTCAGAAAGCCCAAGATAAAACTCTTTGACATCCTCATTCTCTTTAAGCTTTGCACATTCACCATCAAGAACCACCTTTCCCATCTCCATAACATAACCATAATTGCCTATTGATAAAGCCATGTTAGCATTCTGCTCTACAAGAAGAATAGTAGTCTTTTCCTCTTTATTTATATTTTGGACGATTTCAAAAATCTCTCTCACAAGCAGCGGCGCTAGTCCCAAAGAAGGCTCATCAAGGAGCATCAATCTAGGCCTTGCCATTAATGCTCTACCTATAGCTAACATCTGTTGTTCTCCACCACTCATATAACCAGCTACTTGATTTTTTCTCTCCTTTAGTTTTGGAAAATAATCAAAAACCAAATCCATATCTCGTTTAATATTTTGCCTATCCTTTCTTGTATAGGCACCAGCTATTAAATTCTCAGTAACGGTTAGATCTTTAAAGATTCTTCTACCTTCCATAACTTGAAAGATCCCCATCTTTACTATCTCTTCAGCTTCTTTATTGTTAATCTTCGTTCCCATATACTCTATTGTTCCATCTGTAACCTCACCCTCTTCTGCTTTTAAAAGCCCCGATATTGCTTTAAGAGTCGTAGTTTTGCCAGCTCCGTTAGCACCTAAAAGAACAGTGATCTCTCCTTCCTTGACTTCCATAGACATTCCTTTTAAGACAAGGATCACATCATCATATATAACTTCTACATTGTTTAGCTTAAGCATAAAGTCACCTCTTTCATCTGTAAAGGTAAACATGGGGAGCTATCAACTCCCCATGTTACAAAATTCATTAATATTTTAAGTAGCCTGTGTGTGCTTTAATCTTACCTTTTTCTACAATATAAAGCTTTGCTGATATATTGGGTTTTCTTAATTCTGGTTTATAAGAAATTGGAGCACTAAGGTCTAACATATCAAAAGTAGTTGTTTCGAGAATCTTTTTTATATTCTCACCAGTTAAATTATTTCCAGCCTTTTTCAATGCTTCAACTAAAAGATATGCAGCAAGAAATCCTTGTGTATAGTTTACTGGCTGTGGATCAGCTTTACCTTTAACCTCTTTTCTTACATCATGCATAAGCTTTACGCCCTTTAAATTTGTTTCGTGCCAGAAAGCAAAGGGTATAACTGCCATAAAACCTTCAGCAGCATCACCTGCTTGTTCCAAAAGTTTTTCTGATAAGGTCCAGTTAAGACCAATAAACTTAGTTTTTAATCCGAGTTTCTTAGCATCTTTCAATATTGTGCTTGTTGCCATTGTAGTTTGCTGAACTAATGCAAAATCTGGTTCTTTTTTCTGCATGTTTAAAAGTTGTGTTGTAGCATCAAGGTCTCTAAGCCCAACTATCTGCTTATCGACAACATCAACACCAATTTTCTGAGCAAACTCTTCCGCATCCTGTATTGGGGAACGACCAAAACCAGTGTCATTATAAATCAAAGCAATTTTTGGATTTCTTGTTTTATCTTTCCAGTTATCTTTAATCCACTTAATTGCAAGTCTTGCCTGATCCGAGTAGGTTGTTGCACATATAAAATTATAAGGTGTTTTATCGAAAACAAGATGTTCAGAATAGGATGCTGAAAGATAAGGGATTTTATCATTTGCAATCATTGGAGCCATCGCTTCTGTATCTCCTGTTCCCCAACCTAAAATAGCAATAACACCCTTTGAAACCATTTCTTTGTATGACGATACTGCCTGAGGAATTTTGTACTGATAGTCTACATCAATAAGCTCAATCTTCCTACCATTTACACCACCTTTTTTGTTAACATAAGCAATATAGTCCCTTGCACCCTCTGCGTATGGTGCTCCGACATCACCTGTAGCACCAGTTACATCAAAAATACCACCAATTTTGATGGTTTGCTGGGCAAAACTGAAACTCACCAGCATAAGAAACATTGTTACTACTGCCAAAATTCTTTTCATACATCCCTCCTTTGTTTTTTTTACAGGACTAAAATAAAACACTTTTTTAAAAAAATCAATCTTAATTTTTAATAACTAAAGGGCCAAAGTTTCCAATAATTCTTTATGGTTCTCCATCTCGCTGCGAGCCCGTCTGGCTCAAAAATTAAGAATAAAACAATAACTAGCCCAAATATGCCTTCTCTTATAGCTCCAAACAAATCAACAATCATTGGAAATTTACCTGCAAAAACACCGCTTATTACTCTTAATACTTCAGGCAAAACCGTCATAAATGTAGCACCCATAATACTACCATAGATACTACCAAGTCCTCCAATTATTATCATTGACAGATATTGTACTGATATCATTATATTGAAATGCTCAGGGGTAATAATACCTATGTAATGTCCCCAAAGACTTCCTGCCACTCCAGCAAAAAAAGAGCTTATGCCGAAAGAAATTAGTTTATATCTAAAAAGAGGAACACCTATGATCTCAGCTGATATATATCTATCTCTTATAGCCATAAAGGCTCTACCAGGCTTTGTTCGTACAATATTTTTAGCCACAATAACAGCCAATATAGTAAAGGCAAGCGCAAGAAAGTAGAACTTAAAATCACTATTAAAGGCGTAGTCACCTATCTTTGCTGGGGGTACCAAGAGCCCCTGATTACCACCAGTGACTGCTCTCCATCTTATAAATACAAACTCAAGAATAACCTGAGCAGCTAATGTTGCTATGGCTAAATAAAGCCCTTTAAGCCTAAGGGAAGGTATCCCAAATACCATACCAACCATTGCAGTAGTAATTCCCGCTGCAACGACACATAGCAAAAAGGGCCAACCAAAGGTATTCATAAGATAACCCGACGTATAAGCACCAACTCCTATAAATGCCCCATGACCTAATGATATCTGCCCTGTAAAGCCAGTTAAAATATTAAGTCCAAGTGTTGCGATTATGGAGATTAGAACTGTGTTTACTACATATAGTAAGTATTTAGAATTTTGAAAGGCAAAGGGAAATATTATTAGAGCTATAATAAATAACCAAAGCCAAAATTTTGAGGCCTTAGTCTGCCATATAGCCATATCATCTTCATAGGTTGTCTTAAAAATTCCACATTTAATAGCCATTTTCTCCTCCCTTTATACCTTCTCTATCTCTTCAGTACCAAAAAGACCGTAGGGTTTAATCATTAATACAAGGACTAATACCACAAAGGGCATAACTTCCTTTGTGCCTCCCTCAAAAATAGGGTCAAGGTAAATACCGCTTAAGGCCTCTAAAATTCCAATTATTAATCCACCTAAAATCGCACCTGGTATACTATCTAAACCACCCAATATTACTGCTGGGAAAACTTTTAAACCAAAACCACTCAATGTGGCATTAACCCCATTAATATTCCCTATTAGTATGCCACCAATACTTGCAACCACAGCTGCAATAGCCCAGGCTATACCAAATATTTTTTTAATGCTTATTCCCATTGACTGGGCTGCCTGTTGGTCGTTTGCAACAGCCCTCATTGCAATCCCAGCAGTAGAAAATCTAAAAAAGATATTAAACAAAACGAGACAGACTATTGCAAAGGCAACACTATAAATATACACTTGAGAAACAGCTATATTGCCAAACATTATTGGTTCTGTTGGAAAAACTTCAGGATATACCTTTGTTTCTGATCCCCAAATTAAATGTATAATCCCTTTAAGCACACTTGCAAGTCCTATCGTTAACATAATTATTGATATAATAGGCTCACCAATCATAGGTCGCAAAAATAATCTTTCGAGCAATAAGCCTAATAAGGCAGAGGTTATCAAGGTTGCTAAAAATGCTAACCAAAAGGGAATCTTTAACACTGATACAAGTATTAAACACAAATAGGCACCAAAAAGAAGTAATTCACCCTGTGCAAAATTAATAACCGCAGTTGACTTATAGATTAGTACGAAACCTAAAGCAACAAGAGCATAAATACTTCCTACTACTATGCCGCTAACTAAAGATTGAATTATTGTCTCCATACTTACCCCTTATTATTAATTTACATCAGTAATTTTCATTAATGTTCTAATTGTAGAAGTCTTACCATCCTGGAACTTAATAACTGCTTCAAGCTTAATCTCTGGTTTGCCTTCATACATTGCTTCAATAATCTCTTTGTACTTTTCTTCTACAAAATGTCTTCTAACCTTTCTGGTTCTAGTAAGCTCATCATCATCGGGGTCTAACTCTTTGTAAAGAAGAACGTATCTCTTAATCCTTGCGTTTTCTGGAAGACTCTTATTGACCTTCTCTACTTCTCCCTGAATCAGCTTTATCACTTCTGGCTTAGAAGATAGATCTGTGTAAGTAGTATAGTTTATCTTATTTCTTTCCGCATAGTTACCCACTATTCCATAGTCAATACAGATCATGGCAACTATAAAATCTCTATTATGCCCTACAGTAACGGCCTCTTTGATGTAAGGGCTAAATTTTAGTTTGTTCTCAATAAACTGAGGGGAGAACTTTGTGCCATCTCTTAGACTCATAACATCTTTTAACCTATCTATAACAACAATATGCCCATCTTGAGTTAAATATCCAGCATCGCCTGAATGTAGCCAACCATCTATAACTGTCTTTGAAGTCTCTTCTGGCTGCTTATAGTAACCAACAAATACAGCAGGGCTTTTAGATAGTATCTCTCCATCAGCTGAAATTTTGACCTCTGTCTCTGGTATGGGTTTACCCATTGTGTCTGGATTGATATCATCATCGGGATGGATACAGGATATACCGCTTATTTCCGTCTGACCATAGATCTGTTTTAAAGATATGCCAAGGGCATGAAAAAACTTAAAAGTGTCTGGACCTAAAGCAGCACCACCAGTCATGGCAGATCTAATATTTGAGAAACCTAATCTATCTTTTAAAGGCTTAAAAATTGCAAGATAAGCTAAGTAGTATAGAATTTTAAAATAGAAAGGTGGATTTTTTTTAGCAAACTTATACTCAGACCATTTATAACCGATAGGAAGACAGAGATTAAACATAAATCTTTTAAACCACGAGGCATCCATAACCTTTACTTGAACAGAGGCACACATGTTTTCCCAGACTCTTGGAGGAGAAAACATTATATGTGGTCCTATCTCTCTTAAGTCGGCCTGAGCAGACTCCGTACTTTCAGGGAAATTAACTGTAAAACCATAAAGCAGTGATGAAGCAATTGCCATCATCTGCTCACCAACCCAAGGAAGTGGCAAGAAGGATACAAACTCATCCTTATCATACTTGGGATCAACCTTGCCAAGATTTACAGCCATAGAGATTAAGTTTCTATGTGAGAGCATGGCCAATTTTGGGAATCCTGTGGTACCAGAGGTTGTACATATCCAGGCAATATCATCAGGTTTTGTACTTTCAACATTTTTTTCAAAAGTACCTGGAAACTTTTTCTCATATTCTTTACCTAACTCTATTACATCAGGGAAATAAATAAGCTTATCATGTTTATATTTACTCATTCCTTTGGGGTCATAATAGATAATTTTTTTTACATTAGGCAACTCTTTTTCCATATCAAGAATCTTATCAACCTGTTCTTGGTCTTCAGCAATAACAAACTTAGAGTCCGAATGGTTAATAACATAGGCAACTTCTTTTAGAATAGAGTCCTGATAAATACCTACACCATAGCCACAGGCCGCCTGTGCCGCAAGCTCGGCTATCACCCATTCTGGCTTATTGTCTCCTATTATAGAAACTTTATCCTCCCGTTCAAATCCCATACTAATTAGGCCTAAGGAAAAATACTTTACCTTCTCTAAATATTCTTCCCATGAGATGGACTGCCATATACCATAATCTTTCTCCCTCAGGGCAGTCTTTCTTGAGCCATATTTTTTTGCCTGTTCAACAAGCAGCTTTGGAAATGTATCAGCAGACATTTATCCTCCTCCCTTCCTATCTTCCTAAAAATGCGCCTTCAGTATCACCCAAATAGGCTTTAACAACAGCTGGATGTTTCTGGACATCTTCAGGTGTACCTTCGGCAATCTTTTCTCCAAAATCAAGCACCATTACTCTATCAGAAAGGTCCATAACAACACCCATATCATGTTCGATTAATAAAACAGTAATACCCCATTCTCTATTAACATCAATTATAAATCTTGCCATATCTTCTGTTTCTTCTAAGTTCATACCTGCCATTGGTTCATCCAAAAGCAGTATTTCTGGGTCTAAACATAGAGCCCTTGCCATCTCAACCCTCTTTTGAAGACCGTATGGGAGAGTCCCAACAGGTTTTTTCCTTATGTGTTCTATCTCAAGAAAATCTATTATCTCCTCTACCCTTTTTCTATGTTTTACCTCTTCTTTTCTAGCCGGCCCAAAATAAAATATTGAGGCAAGGAGGCCATATTTAATGTGATTATGTCTTCCTAACATTAGATTCTCTAAAACAGTCATGTGTTTAAAAAGCTCAATATTCTGGAAGCTTCTTGCGATGCCTAACTTGGCAATCTCAAAGGGCTTTAGGTGGATTATCTCCTTATCTTTAAAAAATACTTTTCCTTTTTGAGGCCTATAAAAACCATTTATAACATTATAAAGACTACTTTTACCTGCACCATTAGGGCCTATGATGGAAAAAATTTCTCCTCTTTTTACGCTGAAGCTAACATCTAAAAGTGCGGTTATACCACCAAAGCTAAGAGTAATATTTTCTCCTTTTAGAATTATCTCATCTTTTATTCTCTCGTTACTCACATATCCTCCTGACTAAACACTGTTTTAAAATGACTAAAAATCATTTAACGTAAACTGGTAAATTGTATTTATGATATTAAAAAAAAGAAATCCTGTTTGTCAAGATTTTTTTAAAACACTGTAAAAAATTTTTTTGCCCACTCTTATAAACTCATTCTCATACTTAGTTTTAGATAACCTTTCTGGATAGGATTCGTTGGAGAGATGCTCAATGACAAAATTATAATTTTTAAAAATTGAAACACTGTTAAAAAAATACTCTTCAAAATCTGAGACAAAAACTACCTTTCCATCTTTCTTGAGTATCCTATATAACTCCTTAACAAAATCAATATTAATAAGCCTTCTTTGATTATGTCTTTTTTTAGGCCAGGGGTCTGGAAAGTTTATATGAATAAAGTCAAAAAAATTATCTACAAATAAAAAGGACGCAAGGGTAACGGCTTCTCCATAAAAAACTTTTACATTTCCCAACCTATATTTTTCTATCCTTTTTACTGTCTTTTGGAAATATTTTTTGGAATATTCTATTCCTAAAAAGAACTCCTCTCTCTTTTTTAGAGCACTATTTATTAGATACTCTCCATTACCAAAACCAATCTCTAAATGTCTAATATTACTTTTAGAAAATTTTGTTAGATCGTAGGAATAATAGCGAAGCAACTCGTTGTTAAGAATAAGATATTTCTCTTCTAATACCATAATGATTTATATTTGGATAGTAGCCTCTATAAACTCTTGAATAATTCAATCTTAACAATGCTTCAGGCTCTCGCCTATTTAAATGTATCATCATTTTTATATATTTTTCATCAATCTCACCCCTATCTACAGCTTGACATAAAACATCAATAGCTCCACGAATATCATAAGGTTCACTTCTGTAAGGTCTTTTGGATATAAGGGCATCAAAAATATCTGAAACAGCAACAAAATTCACTGCATCATCTTTAAGCTTAATACCCAACGGATATCCACTGCCATTCTTCTTCTCGTGGTGCTGTAGGGCCACTATGGTGTTTTCAACGTAAGGATTCCCGTAATAGTAACTACACAATACGGCTCCATAAACAGTATGTTCTGTTATGACTGAAAAATCTTTCTTACTGAGAGGCTGTGTAGAATGAAGAATGTTACTTGGTATCCTTGACTTTCCCAAATCATGTGTTATAGAAGATGAGGCAACCTGATTTATTTTTTGTCTTTCTTCATAAAAATGTGTGGCTAAACAAATAGTTAATATGGCTGTGTTTATAGAATGCTCATAGGTATACTTATCCTTTATTCTCATAAAATGGTACTCTTCAAGAACAGCAACAGGAAGAGATATGCTACCAAAAATATTAATTATTGTTTTTTCATCACATTTTTTACAAAAAAAATTGTATGGTGTAAGCTGAATCTGAAGATTAAAATCTCTAAAAAGAAAAGTTTCTTTTAACTTAACCCAAACTTTTGTGGTAACCATATTTTTTTTGCTAATATCCTCTATTTTTTCTAAGTTAAGCTCCTCGCTTTTTGAGGCTAACAACTTTCCTGTTATGCTATGGATATCTCTTGTTATCTTAAAAGTATCTTTTATCATTAGTACCACTCTATTTTTGGATTGAAAATAACATAATCTATGTGAGTGCTAGCTCTATTAGTTCCACCGAAAGTAATATTATCACCAAAGGCTACATGGGCTGTGCCATAAATCTTCTCTGCCTCTAATATATTATCAGCCCTTTTGGCCTTTCTGTTAGTTCCAAATCCCAGCTCACAAAGGCAGTTATTCCTTTCATCTCTCTCAAAAATCTCCTCAAGAAAGCTCTTAACTCTCTCATCTCCCTTCAAATCTACGACCTTGCCATTTTTTATCTTTGCAATTAAAGGTTCCTTTAATTTACCCTCATTAGTCCATTCTATAACAAGATTACCTTCTGTCTTGGTCTCCAAAGGCGCTACAAAAACTTCTCCTGCTGGGAGATTGCCAAAACTTCCTTTTTTCTTGAAGTTACCCGTATCAGCCTTTAACTCTCTCCCTTCGAAGTTAAATGATAACTCTGTCCCAATATCATTTCTAATGATACAACCTTTTTTGCCTTGTAAATTATTCCAAAACTCCATTGTCTCTTTCTCAAGGTCAGGAAAATCAATATCAAGAGGTCCTTCAAACATCTCAAAATCAAAAAGGGGCATACTTATATACCTTGTACCAAGCTGATTAAGTATCTTTCTAAAGGCTGTGTGGCTTGTTGAGAAATATGAAAGAGCAATCACAAAGTCTGGTATATTTTTTAAATCACCTTTATCGATAAGAGCTGATATCTCACTAACTGAGATATCTTTTCTCTCTAATCTATCCCACCCATATCTTCCTTTAATCTTTTCAATAAAATCCTTACCAAAAATCTTCTCCCATAATAATATGTTAGGCTCAATGCCATTGCCACCACTATTACTTATTACCATTTTTTCCATATCAGACACTAAATCTTTAGAAGATGTGACAAATTTATCAGCAATTAAAAGTCTTTCTTTTAACTTGCCGTCTCCATCATAATCATCACAAAAAACTAAACCTCTCTCTTCTTTACTAACACCAAGAGAGCTAATAAGTATATCCTTTGTAATCTTTTTAATCTTAATCATCATTGACTTTTGTGCCTAAACATTTATAATAAGGCTATGCCGAAGTGGTGGAACTGGCAGACACGCTAGGTTCAGGGTCTAGTGGGTTTACACCCGTGCGAGTTCGAGTCTCGCCTTCGGCATATAAATCTTCTAAATTTTCTTTCTTAGACCAATAAATATAAAAAGTTGTGCCTACATTTTTTTCACTCACTACGTTTATCCTTCCCCCAAAGCCTTCTACTATCCTTTTTACTATCGATAAACCTACACCGCTTCCCTCTCTATCGATAGTTTTTACCTTATTGAAGGGCTTAAAAGCTTCTTTCAACTCCTTCTCAGTCATACCTATACCGTTATCACTTATTTTTATTAGGTAGTTATCCTCTTCTTCTTTAAAGATTATGTTAACTCTTGGTGTTCTATCATCAGGGGTATATTTTATTGAATTAGCTATGAGATTTGTAAAAATCTGAAAAAAGGCTAAATTATTACCAAAAAGCTTAGGCGGTGTACCTTCTATCTTAATTTTAGGCAATCTATGCCTTATAAGTGGTCTAATATATTTTAATGAAGACTTAAGGGCATCCTTAACATCTATAATTTCACTAATTTTTAATAATTTTTCTGTCTGTTTTAGGTTCAACAAATCTTTAACAAGCTCTTCTATCCTATTTAACCCTTTATTTATATTGTTTAGATAACTTTTGTGTTCCCTCGTCATCTTATTGTGATATTTTTTTTCAATAAGATGTAAAAAACCTTTTGTAGTAATAATCGGGGTTTTCATATCATGTGAGATAGCTGTAACCAATGTTTCTAAATCCTTACTCTTTTGATTAAGCTGCCTATTTTTCTCTTCTATCTTCTTAGTAAATATATAGTTTGATATGGCAGCACCAAAAGTTTTTGAGATTAACCTTATTGTTTCCCTATTAACCTCTTTTTTTTCTTTAAAGGCTATATTTATAGTAGCAAGAAACTCTTTTCTTGACCTTATGGGAATTGATAAATGGCCAATAAAATTGTCCACGGCAATGAGAAATTTTTTAACGTAACCACAGTCGGTTACATAAAAAAAATCGCAATCTTTATTATTAATGATTAAGTTTTGACACTGACAATCTCTATGAAGCTTTGACTCAATGTTTTTTAATGCTTCAGGAAGAGCATATTCAATGAAAAGACCTGAGTAAAAATTATCTTTCCATAGATTAATCCACCCACAATCTGCTCCTAAAAATGCTATTGTTTTTTTAAGAGCACTCTCTAGGTTGGAAATACTCGTCTCTTCCGCAAAAAGCGTATCAACTAAATCAGTTATAAATATCTGTAAGCTCTCTGCCAATTTTATCCTTTAAAAAATTGTTTTATTTTCAAATATCAAGCTATAATTGATTAAGAATTTCATTACTTTTATAGCATAAAAATCAAGAATTTTAAAGGAATTTTTCATATTTTATTAAATTAAAGATTTTAATAAATGTAGAAAAGAGAAGTGCCTCTAAAAAAGGGCACCCTCAATAAAGATTTGCTTGATTAGTCCTTAAGCTCTCCTCTTAAAAAGGTGTCATAGGCAGTGAGATCAAAATAACCATGCCCACTAAGATTAAAAAGTATAATCTTTTCTTTTTTCTCTTCCCTCGCTTTAATTGCCTCATCTATGGCAGATTTAATAGCATGGGAAGATTCGGGGGCTGGTATTATGCCCTCTGTTCTTGAAAATATTAGAGCCGACTCGAAGACCTTTGTCTGTTCATAGGAGACTGCTTCGATAAAATTTTTATTTGCCAAAAAAGAAACTATTGGGGAATCACCGTGATATCTTAAGCCTCCTGCATGTATAGAAGGCGGTATAAAATCATGACCTAAGGTGTACATCTTAATAAGCGGTGTGAGTCCTGCCACATCACCATAGTCATAGTCAAATCTTCCTTTAGTTAAGGTTGGACAGGATGCAGGTTCAACAGCAATAAATCTTGTCCCTTTCTTCCTCCCCTCAAAGCAATCCATTATAAAAGGAAATACAATACCACCAAAGTTGCTACCACCTCCAACACAACCAATTACAACATCTGGATAGAGACCTAAGTCTTCCATCTGTTTTTTTGCCTCTAACCCAATAACTGTTTGATGTAAAAGTACATGGTTTAAAACGCTTCCTAAGGCGTAGTGTGTATCTGAGTTTGTTGCTGCGTCTTCAACGGCTTCGCTTATTGCGATACCTAAGCTACCAGGACTATTGGGATCCTTTTTTAGCACTTCTCTACCGGAAGCAGTAAGCTCGCTGGGGCTTGGTATTACCTTACCTCCCCATGTCTCCATCAAAATTCTTCTATAGGGTTTCTGATTATAGCTAACCCTAACCATATATACCGTACATTCAAGCCCAAAAAGATTACAGGCAAAGCTTAAAGATGATCCCCATTGTCCAGCACCTGTCTCTGTTGCTAACCTTTTTATGCCCTCTTTTTTGTTATAGTAAGCCTGAGGGATGGCTGTATTGGGTTTGTGACTACCAGGCGGAGATACACTCTCATCTTTAAAAAAAATCTTAGCAGGTGTATTCAAATACTCTTCTAACCTTCTTGCTCTCCTTAAAGGCGTTGGTCTCCAAAGTCTATAGATATCTAAAACTTCTTCTGGTATATCTATCCATTTTTTATTAGAGACCTCTTGCTCAATAAGTGACATAGGAAAAATAGGTGTGAGCTTGTCAGGAGTAATGGGATCTTTGGTTTTAGGATCTAAGTATGGTTCTAAAGGTTCTGGCAAATCTGCCAATATATTATACCATCTCTTTGGTATCTCGCTATCATTCAAGTAGTAATTTCTCATTAAGATCTCCTTTCATTATTGAAAATTCTATATTTCAAAAGCATCAAAGCATAAAACTTTATGTATTATACACATAAGTTTTTTCCTTTAAAACAGTTTTTTCTTGTTTTTTTCTATGATTTATCTAATATATAACATTATGGCATACGAATACTTATTACTTGTTATTTTAGGATTAGGGGCTGTAGTACTGGGATTTTATGGAGCCTTTCTGTATAAAAAGAGTAGTATAATCTCAAACCTTTTGTCCTTTCTTATGCCTATTGGGATTATTATAACCATATTGGGCATTTTGCTAACAGTTTTGCCAAACTTTTTTAAGGAACCCATATGGTAAAAAGGATTCTGAAGGTTTTAGCTATTTTTGTTTTTATACTTTCAGCAGTCTATATCAGGGTGCTTGTTTATCAGGTAAATGAGTTCAAAAAGGCTGAAAGGGCTTTTAACGAGAAAAACTACAAAGAAGCAATCTCATATTATGATACCACCCTCCATATGTATACACCCTTTAGTCCCTATATTGAAAAATCTATAAATAGGTTGATTGAGATAGCAACACATTTTGAGAAAGAAAGCAACTACAGTTGGGCACTTAATAGCTATGAAAACTTAAGAAGTGCCCTTTATGCAAGCCAAAGTTTTTATACCCCCTATAAAGAAATTATCGACCTCTGCGATAAGAAAATTGCAGAGCTATTACCAAAAATACCACAGTGAATGTAGAACCTTTTTCCTTTATATCTTTTGGTGGCATAGGAGAAACCGGCTTTAACTCATATCTTTTCAACATAAAAGGCAATAAATTCCTCGTAGATTTTGGAATAGCCATGCCAACACCTTTTATGCCTTCTACTTCAACTATTGTTCCAGATGTGAGGGCTATGGCAGAGTTTTTTAAAGATGTTAAGGCTATAATTTTTACCCATGGACACGAAGACCATATTGGTTCCTATCATTACTTTAGAGATTTTTTTAAAGCCCCTGTAATTGCTTCTTCTTTAACGTTAGAACTAATAAACATGAAATTAAAAGAGCTTGGCAAAGAACAAGTTAATGATTACATCTTAATTAAAAGAAATAATTCTCAAATAAGATTAGGCGAGTTAGAGTTTTGTTTTTTCAAAACAAAGCATAGTATACCCCAGAGTTATGGTTTATATTTCAAAACGCCTTTTGGATATGTAGTTTTTACATCGGACTTTAAAGAGATAGAGGGCCTTAAAAAAATTCCCCCCAACCCCTTTATTCTCTTTTTTGATGCCACAAATAGTGAGATAAAAGAAAATAAAGAAGAAGCTGAAGTAAACAAAAATATAGAAAGACTATTTAAGGAAACCAAAGGCGCAATAATAGTCTCTACCTTCTCTACCAATCTAGAAAGAATAGATAAGATTATCAATCTTTCTAAGAAATATAAAAGGAAAATCTTTGTATCAGGAAAAAATATTGAAAAATCTATTCAAATAGGCAAAAAATTAAAAATATTTGAAGATTTCTCGACAGAAGACTTCGTCAGAATAAATAAATTTAAAAGAGAAGAGATTTTAGTCTTAACAACAGGAACACAAGGCGAAAGGTACTCTTCCCTTAACTTTATCTCTATGGGCAACTTTAAAGGTTTCAAAATTAAAGAAGGTGATACGGTAATAATTAGCTCAAGCATTATCCCAAGAAACGAGATCTATATCTACGATATGATAAATAGACTTTCTGAAAAAGGTGCAATGGTTTACTATGCCAAGACAGATGATATCCATACCTCTGGACACGCCTCCCTAAAGGAGCTTTCTAAGATTTTGGGACATTTTGACCCAAATTACATTGTCCCAATACACGGTGAACACAGGCAACTTAATATGGCAAGAAAGTTTATTCTTAGCAAGAAGCAAAAAGAGGCAGCAATCTTAAAACCGAACCCTGGAGATGAGTTTATCTTTAAAGGTCAAGGTGATCTTACTGTAAAAAAACATGTAATAAAAAAACTTTATATAGATGAGGATAGCAATGAGTTCATATCAATGGACCTTATAAAGCAGAGAAAAAAACTTTCAGAAAGTGGTATAATTGTCATCAATATAAAAGAAGAGGTTGATTTTTTGAGTTTTGGATTTCTTGAAAGAGACTCAAATTTTTTTGAGCTCCTAAAAAGCTTTATACTCTTAAAGCTTAAGAGTTATAAATCACAATATCTGGAAAAGGAAGTTATTCCTGAGATATTAGAGAAAGATATAAAGAGCTTTATCAAGAAAAAACTTAATAAAAAACCCTATATTGTGTTAAATATCTTGGAGGATCGATGCTTCTTGAATCAATAATTCTTGGTGCTGTCCAGGGTCTAACAGAATTTTTACCTATCAGTAGCTCTGCCCATCTTGTTTTAGTCCCATATTTTTTCAATTTCAAAAGCTCAATCTTGAGTTCTACTATGTTTGACGCCATCTTGCATGGTGGATCTCTTCTTGCAATTATCTTATTCTTCTGGAAAGACATAGTAAAACTGAAAGATAATAAGCCCCTAATAACTATGATTATTATCTCTTGTGTCCCTACTTTCCTTCTTGCCTTACTTATTGAGCCTATTAAAGACATATATTTAAGGAATGTATCAATTATCGGGGCAAATCTTATAATCTTCAGCCTTTATATTTTAATTGCTGAAAAAAAAAACAAAGAGCTATTAACCATTGGTAGCCTTAAGCTCCATCATTTTTTAATACTGGGCTTTATGCAATCTTTTGCACTAATACCAGGCACAAGCAGATCTGGTGTTACCATAGCTACGGCTTATTTATTAAATATTAAAAAAGACGAGTCTTTATCAGTATCATTTTTAATGGGGATACCAGTAATAGGAGCTGCCTTTCTGTATGAGTTTAAAAAAGCGCTAATGGCAAATCAGAGCGAGATGATACCAATGGAGATAATTACTATCGGTATGTTAAGCTCCTTAATATTTGGGATAATTGCTCTTTTTTTACTCGCTAAGATTGTAAAAAAATATAAAATTTCCTACTTTGCTTACTATAGATTTTTTATCGCCTTACTGATATTCTATGAATTATGGATAAACTAAACAAAAAAGAGTTAGATGCAGAAAAAGAGAGGCCCCTTAAAAGAGAAATAGGTCTAATCATTATTATAGCCATCACTGGCTTTTTTTATCTTACTATTCTTACTTTTTCACCCAATGACCCTTCTTTTTTCACAAAAGATATCTTTTCTGATGAGATAAAAAACTTCTTTGGTAAATTTGGTTCCTACATTGCTTCAATATTAATACAGTTCTTAGGGTGGTCTTCCCTTTATATCCCCCTTTACTTAACAGCAATAATATTTTATTCAAAGTTTTTGAGAGATTTTAGCTTAAATTTAGCAAGATTTTTTTTCTTTATAGTCTCGCTTTTTTCTTTATCAGGCTTTCTTTCCTCAATCTCTCCGGAGTCAAATGTTTTCGGTTTGAGAATACCTGCAGGGGGCTTCATTGGTCATGTAATTGGATCATCTTTTAGTAAATATCTTAATGTTACAGGCGGGGTTTTTACACTTGTTATTATATTTATGGTCTTTACTATCCTATCTTTAGAGAAAAACATTTTCAAAAAAATTTTTCTTTTCCTTCTTAATCTATTCAAGGGTATTTTTGCCGTTAAAATGTGGAAAGAGCGTTCAAAAAAACCTGAAGTTAGGACTCCCAATCTAACCAAAGCCTCTAAAAATTTAGACGATAAAAAGGAAGAAAAGACTGAAGAGCAAGAGCTAACCCTTAATTTATCTACCGACATCTCTAAATATGACCTACCTCCCATCTCCATTTTAAACATCAATAAAGAGAAATATTTCGGGCCATCGGAGGCAGAGATAAAGGAAAATATTGGACTCATAGAAGATTGTTTGAGATACTTCGATGTGAGAGGTAAGATATCAGAGGTCCACCCTGGACCATTAATTACAATGTATGAGTTTATACCCGAACCAGGCACAAAGATAAACAAGATTGTTGCTTTAGAAAACGAGTTGTCAATGGCATTAAAGGCAATATCCTTAAGAATAATAGCACCAATTCCCGGTAAATCTTCGATAGGTATAGAGCTATCCAATAAAAAGATGGCAACTGTTTATATTAGAGAGATAATTGGTTCAGAAGAATTTGCTAATAAATATCTAAAGATACCTCTCTGTATTGGTAAAGACACCACAGGTAACCCCTTTGTTGCCGACTTAACTAAGATGCCACATTTATTAATAGCAGGCTCTACTGGGTCTGGTAAAAGTGTTTGCATTAACGCAATGATATTAAGCATACTTTTTAAACTAAAACCTGACGAAGCAAAGTTTATTATGATAGACCCAAAAATGTTAGAGCTATCTCTCTATCAGGATATACCACACCTTGCCTATCCTGTCGTAACTAACCCAGAAGAGGCTTCAAAGGTACTAAAATGGGCAATCAGAGAGATGGACCAAAGATATGAACTAATGGCAAACAGTGCAGTTAGAAATATTGAACAATACAACGCAAAGATTGAAGAGAGGTCTAAGAGGACTCTTTTTTCAAATAATGAAGAAGAGAAGAAAAAATTGCCCTATATAATTATAATTATTGATGAGCTTGCTGATCTAATGATGGTATCTGCCAAGGAGGTTGAAAATTACATAACAAGGCTTGCCCAAAAGGCAAGGGCATCTGGTATTCATCTTATAGTGGCAACACAAAGGCCTTCTGTAGATGTTATAACAGGTCTTATTAAGGCAAATTTTCCAGCAAGAATAGCCTTTAAGGTAGCCAGCAAGGTTGATTCAAGGACTATCCTTGATGTAAATGGTTCTGAGAGTCTATTAGGGCAGGGAGATATGTTATTTCTTAAACCAGGAACAAGTCAGCTAATTAGATTACACGGTGCTCTAGTTACAGAAAATGAGATAATCCAAACAGTCCATTTCTGGAAATCACAATCAAAACCAGAATTTATTGAATTACCCGCAGAGGTCGAAGAAACACAGGGAGAAGATGAACTCTTTGACGATGAAAAATATGAGGAAGCTGTTAAAATTGTAATAGAGACCAAACAGGCATCTATCTCTCATCTTCAAAGGAGGATGAGAATTGGATATAATAGAGCTGCGAGGATGATAGAAAGGATGGAGAGAGAAGGGATTGTAAGCCCACCAGATGGAGCTAAGGGTAGAGAGGTATTGAGATAAATAATAGGTTATTATAACAACTGTAATAAACTAAAGAGGCAGAGAATGTTTTTTTAAAAATTATAAAATAGTTTTGAAAGGAGATTTTTATGAAAAAATTTTTATTCTTTTGTCTATTTTTACTATATTTTGCTAATAGTGGTATATGCCAACAACCACAGCAAAAGATATCTATTAACTCGGTGATAGACGGTATCCAAAAGTTTTACGATATAGCCTACGGTATTGAGGCTACATTTGTACAGGAAGCAACAATAAAAAGTGTAAACAGGGTACAGACCTCAAGAGGAAAGGTCTACTTCAAAAAACCTGGAAAAATGGCATGGATTTATGAAGAACCTACAAGGCAAAGGATTATATCTGACGGTCTTACCTTATGGATGTATCTACCCGAGAATAACCAGGTAATTAAAAATCGAACTAACCAAGCCTTTATGACTGATACACCTCAAAATTTTCTTTCAGGCTTAGGTAATATAAAAAAAGATTTCACTGTAAATTTTGTCCCTCCTATATTTGATACCGAAAAAAATGTGTTGCTTGAATTTATACCAAGAAACCCTCAACAGAGCTTTACAAAAATATTTGCCACAGCAAAGCCCATCTTTTACCAGGGCCAACACCTATATCAGATAATTCAAACCACTATCTACGACAAATTTGGTAATCTAAACAAGATAAGCTTTTATAATTTAAACGTCTACGATAAAGACCAAGCCTTTGCTATTAGTGATAATCATTTTGAGTTTATCCCACCAGCTGGGGTAAAAATTATAGAACCTCCTGCAGCATTACGGGCTCAATAATAAAGCTGCAAAGAAAAAAGGCTTATTAATTTTTGACTAACTTAATTATGAAGGAATCTCTATGAATTTCTATCTCATTAGTCTTGGTTGTGCCAAGAATTTAGTTGACAGCGAGAAACTCTCTATAGAACTCGAAAAAAATGGGTACTGCTTAGTAGAGGACCTAAAAAAATCTGATTTTATTCTGATAAATACCTGTGGATTTATAGAGGCTGCTAAGGAAGAATCTATAGAAACCATTCTGTCTATTATTTCAGATAAACCCAAAAAGACTAAAGTTATCGTTTTTGGTTGTCTAATTCAAAGATACAAAAAATCTCTTGAAACTATGATTCCTCAGATAGATGCGCTCTTTGAAATAATGCCTTACGAAAAACTGGCTGAAGAAATTACCAAGATCTGCCCTGTAAAAAAGATAAAAAAAGAAGAAGGGAAAAAAATACTTTTCACCCCACCAAGCTACACCTATGTCAAGATAGCCGAAGGATGTAGAAACTATTGTTCCTATTGTGCAATACCTTTAATAAGAGGCCCCCTTAAAAGTTTTCCTATGGAAATAGTTGTAAGAGAGATAATAGATCGATTAAACAGTGGCTATAAAGAGATTAACCTAATTGCTCAGGATATAACATCCTATGGGGTTGATATATACCAAAAACCCTCCCTTACAAAATTAATAGAAGAGATCCTAAAGATTAATAAGGATTTCTGGTTGAGACTTTTATATCTCTATCCCACAAGGATAGATAGGGATTTAATAGAGCTTATAAAATCCGATGAACGTATAGTGAGATACTTGGACATCCCCATTCAACATGTAAGTAAAAGAATTCTTAATCTAATGAATAGGGATTACGAAAAAAAAGATATCATTAAAATCATAGATAATTTAAGAAATACCATTGAAGGTATAACAATTAGAAGCTCTTTTATTGTTGGTTTTCCCACAGAGGAAGAAGAAGATTTCGAGGAACTTTTAAGTTTTATAGCAGAGAAAGAGCTCGACCATATAGGTGTTTTCGACTACTCATCAGAAGAAGGCACCTCTGCCTATAAGTTAAAACCAGTGGTAAAAAAGGCTGTCAGGGTAAAAAGAAAAAAGATCCTTCTACAAAGGCAAAAAAAGATAGAAATTAATAAAAACAAAGAGAAAAAAGAAAAGATATATAGATGCATAATCGATAAACCCTGTGATGAGTTAGGAGCTTTATACGAAGGCAGAATCTACTCCCAAGCACCAGAGGTAGATGGGGTAACATATGTAACAAATTATGACAAAGGGAAGGGGCTCTTTGTTGACGTAAAAATTAAAAAAGCCATTGGCTATGACTTAGTTGCTGAATGTCTTTAAGTTTGTACATCTTCAATATAAAGCTCTCCTGTATCATAATCATAGGCAAAGAGCTCTGCATATCTGCCCCAATCAATAGCAATCTCAAGCTGATTCCATGCCTCATCTTTTGTAAAGTGGTTTTCGAGAATCTCAATAAAGAAATCTTCGCTCATTCTTTTTTTCTCAGTAGTAGTTAGAACCTGATGTATTTGTTTAATTAGTTGAATATTTTTAAGAGCCATCTCTCTGAAAATAACTTTCTTCTCAAGGACATCGGATCGGGAAAATCTTTTTCCTTCTTCTGTCAGTTTCATCTCTCCTTCTTTTACCTCGGCAAATCCCAAAAAGACTGTTGCTTCAATCAATGGGAAAACATCATCTACCTCCAACCCAAGGTCAGAAGTAAGTTCTGATATATCTATCGCCTCTTCCTTTGAGTGAGCAAGCTCTACAAGACCTGCTATTGCACCTACTTTTGCATGAGGTAAAAACTGATACCTTTCCTTTCTAAGCATAAAAGGCACATCTTTTTTTGGTTGGGTCAGAACTGTGTAAATATCATCAACTAAAAATTTAAACTCCTTAGAGTTTTTTTTCCTGATTCGGGGAATATTAATGTGTATCTCTGCCCTAATAGTTGCAGGATTATGACTTAGGATTATTGCTCTGTCAGACAAAAAGACGGCTTCTTCTATATTATGGGTTACGAAGATAACAGACTTAATTGGTAGCTTCCCTTCAATCCATAGCCTTGAAAGCTCACTCCTTAAATTATCTGCTGTAAGTATATCGAGGGCAGAAAAAGGTTCATCCATAAAAAGTATATCGGGCTCTACCGCTAAAGCTCTTGCTATGCCAACTCTTTGCTTCATTCCACCAGAGAGCTCTCTTGGATAAGCATCTTCAAAGCCATCCAATCCAACAAGATCAATTACTTTAATAGCCTTTTCCCTTGCTTCCGCTCCAATAACTCCCAATGCTTTTAAACCAACCTCAACGTTTTCTAATACAGTAAGCCAAGGAAAAAGCGCAAAGTTCTGAAAAACCATACTAATTCTTGGATTATTATCGGAAGAGTTTTTCTTGTAATACATAATCTCTCCCGATGTTGGCTCTATAAGTCCAGCTAATATTCTTAATAAGGTTGATTTCCCTGCTCCTGATGGGCCAAGAAGGGCCAAGAAATCTCCCTCCTTGACGACAAGGTTTATGTCCTCCAAAACGGTTAAGAAGCTACCCTTTCTCATTGGGTAGGCTTTTGATAAATTTTTTACTTCTAATATCTTATCTTTCATTGATCTAACCTAAACTTTTCTTCTGCCATTGTAAAAAGTCTTTTCCAAAGTAAACGGTTAAGAGTTACTACTATTATAGACATTAAAATCGTACTAGCAACAAGAATTGTGTAATTACCTGAAGCACTTGACTCACTAATAAGACTTCCAAGCCCCATGGTCTTTTGAACCTCTCCGCCAAAAACTACGTACTCAGAAACAATAGAGGCATTCCAGGCTCCACCTGTTGCTGTTATTAGTCCTGTTACTAAATAAGGGAAAATGGCTGGAAGGATTAATATCTTCCACTTTCGCCATCCTGTTATATTGTATAGCTCCGCTGTATCCTTTAAATCCTGTGGGATAGCAGATGCACCAGCAATCACATTAAATAAAATATACCACTGTGTTCCCAATAACATAAGAAATATTGAACCTAACCCCAGTCCGCCACCAATTTTAATAAGAAAATATATGATTATAGGAAATAAAGCTGTTGCAGGCACTGATGCAGCAATCTGAATAACTGGCTGAAGTACCTTTGCAACCTTTGGTTTCATGCCAATAACAACACCTAAAGGGATAGTCCAAAGGGAAGCAATAATTATGGCAGAAGTAGTTCTAAGGAAAGATAAGAAGCTCGCCTTTAATAGAAAGACCATATCTTCAGTCTTTATATCACTAAGTAACTTAAAGAAGAAATAGGCACCCTTGACCAAAAAATAAATTAGGAGCAACAACAACGGCGCTAAGATGATGTAATTTATTATTTCTCTATTCTTTTTTACATTAATCTTTTCTCTTTTTGCTAACAAAAGATTAATCTTATCGGCAAGATAATCTAATCTTTCTGTCAACCTCTCCATAATCTTAGAGGACCTAAAGATATCTAGAACCAGTGATTCTTTTTCTTCCTCTGAGACCACTGTGTCTATACGAAACTTTTGAGACCATGCCACGAGTGGCTTCCAGATTAACAAGTCAAGTAGCACAATTATTATTATCATCACAGAAAGACCCACCAATACCCTCTCTATATCACCGTTATTAGCCGAGAGTTGGATAAAGGAGCCTATGCCTGGTAGGCGAAAATCTTTACCTTTAACAATAAACATTTCACAAGCCATAAGAAAAAACCATCCACCTGCTACAGACATCATGCTATTCCATACAAGCCCTATAGAACTTGATGGTAGATCAACCTTTAAGAATTTATAAAATTTAGAAAATCTATTTATCTTTGCAACCTCTTCAATTTCACGTGGGATGGTTGATATAGAGTTATAATAACTGAAAGCCATATTCCAAACCTGCCCAGTGAAAATAAGTATTATTGATGCTAACTCCACACCTATTCTTTTATCTGGAAAAAGAGAGATCATTGCCAATAAAACACCTGGAAGAAAAGAAAGAACTGGGATAGATTGTAAGATATCAAGAAGGGATATCAATACTGCCTGAGCAATCTTATTTTTTCTCGCCAAGTATCCATATCCTATTGAAAAAATTAGGGAAAACACATAGGCTATAAAAATTCTCGAGATAGATTGAAGTATGTACAAAGGCAAGTATTTGTATTCTAAACTTATCTCTGCTACACTGCTTAAATCTCCCTTCCATTGACTTCCTAAAAAAAATAGAAGTCCAATAAATGCCATTAAGAAAACTGCCACAATGATATCAGGTAAGCGAAAACCAATAATTGTAGGAAAACTTATCTGGATTTTCATAGCATACAAATTATAACTTAAAATAACCTTTTAAAAAACTGCAAAAACACCCCACGGAATTTAGGGAAAATATAGTAAAAAACTTTTTGAAGTGATAATTTAACTTTTAAGTAAAAAGTCTTCTATATCTTCTTAATTATTTGACTATAAAAATCTTCATCAACCTTACTAACCCACAGGTCAGCGTACTCAGTTAGCGGCGTCCTCTCAGGGTTGATTTCTATAACAGAACCACCCTTTCTTTTTACAATAAATGGTATCTCTGCTGCTGGATATACAAGACAAGAAGTACCAATTACAATAACAATTTGGGCTATTGAAGCATAGGTAAAGGCTCTATTCAACTCCTTTGCAGGAAGGCTCTCTCCAAACCACACCACATCAGGTCTTATAAGTCCTCCACACTCACAGTAGGGAGGTAATACCTCAAAGCTTATATCCTCTGTCTTAAACTTACTTTTACAGGAAGAACATTTGACCATATGGATATTGCCGTGGAGCTCAATAACCTCTCTTGATCCTGCTTTGTGATGAAGGCCATCAATATTTTGAGTTATTACAGCAAAATCCCTCTTAATCTCTTCAAGTTTTGCAACAAAATAATGCCCTTTATTTGGCTTAGCCTGCTTTATTTTTTCATATCTATATAAGTACCATTGCCAGACTTTAACAGGGTTACTCATAAAACCTTCATAGGTAGCATAAACCTTTGGGTCAAAATCTTTCCAAAGACCATCGGTGTCTCTAAAAGTCTGTATTCCACTATCCTTTGATATACCAGCGCCTGTAAAAACTATAACTTTCTCATATTTTTTTATAAAATTAATTATCTCGTCCGTAATCATAAAATCACCTAATAATTTTTTTTAGTTCCTTGATTTAACTCTTCTAGTACCCTTAAAATTTCTGGTAAGAGCTGTTTTTTTCTAGACAACACACCTGCTAAAAAGTAGAGTTCCTTCTCTAAGGCTTTGAAAGGTAATAGTCTTTCTGCCTGTTCAAAGTCGGTAATGAGCAGTAAGCTATCACCTTTAATAATATCCGTTACCATTAACATAACCCAGTCTAAGGCATTTTGTTTTTTGATATTATAGAGGGCCTCTCTTAAATTTTCTTTATACTCTTCAAAGATTGCAAAGTTAACAACCTCAATCTGGCTTATCCCAATTTTATAACCATACTCATTGTAAACTTTCATATCATGAATAATTACTTCTTCTAAATTACCTGCCTTTAAGTTGTCTGCGGCAGAAAATATTTCTGATCCAAAGCTTTCATAATCTAAGGAAAGTATTTTTGATAATTCTAATACAGAACTTACATCTTCTTGTGTGGTCGTAGGTGATTTTAAAACTACTGTATCTGAGAGTATCCCAGCCAGCAAAAGTCCTGCTATGGTATTATCAATCTCAACCTTCTTTGACTTGTAGAGCTCATAAACTAAAGTACAGGTACTTCCAACAGGCTTAGTATATATGTATATTGGAGACCTAGTCTTACCCGCACCTAACCTGTGATGGTCTACGATCTCGAGAATCTCTGCCGACTCAACACCATCAACAGATTGCATATACTCGTTATGATCAACAAGAATTAATCTTTTTTTCTTTGTATTAATAAAATTCATCCTTGTAACAATACCAATCAAACTGTGATTGTCATCAACTACTGGTAAACCCTTTAAATCAGATTTAAGTAACTCAGTCCTTCCAAAATCAATATAGTCATTTGCTTTTATTACAGAGATTGAATCATTCATTATATTTTTGGCAGAAACACTGAGCATGGCCAAACTTAAGGTCTCTGCTGTACTTAGTTCTGAGACATAAATCCAACCTTTATAGCCTGAAAGATCAATATCTATTTCATTAATATCCTTTATTCCTGTTAATATTATAATAGCAAAGTTGTTTTTAATAGCATGTTCAACCACTCTTTTTCTATTACCCACAATTAATGCTATTTTTTCAGGTGCTATAGTCTCTGTTCTCTCTTTGAATCTCTCATATGGCATTGCCCCTACAACAAAACTTCCAAAAAACTCCTTTTCAACACCCCTTTTAAGAAAAAATCCACTTATTGACTTCTCAAAATTTTCTGGTTTTATTAAATACTCAACTCTACTTTTATTAGTCAAAGCAGTAAAAAACTCTGTAAGCTCAATATAACTAACGACACCTTTAAATTTTTTCTCATCAGATACAACTGGGACCACACCTATCTTCATATTTTCAATACTTTTCATACACTCAAAGATCGTATCATCAAGAAAAACAGAGACAACATCTCTCGTCATAATATCGGAGACTCTTGGGAACACGTCATTTATATAGACTGGTGTGGTAGCCTTAAACTTCTCAAATACAAATTTTGTCTGTTTATTAATGTTGCCACACCTAGAGGCAATATATTTATTTTCAGTATCAAGCTTGCTTTTTAGATGGGCATAACAATAGGCAGAACATACAGAGTCCGTGTCAGGATTTTTATGACCAACAACAAAGATCTCATCCATTGGATCACCTCTTTTTGTTAAAATAACAACTATTAAAATATTACATCTCTTAATAACAATTCAACCTACTTTTTAATTTTTTAATTAAGTTTGCTATCTTTATTTTCTGTTTTCCCTTTTAAACTATTCAGTTGTAATTTTTTTAATAATGAATCCTATACTGAGAGTTTGTGGCCTATGAAACACCTAATCTTGATAAAACATCTGGGTCTGATATATTTTTAGAAAGAAATGTACTTGAAACATTCAAAAAACAATATATAATAATTATCAAAAAAGAGGTGATCCGTTATGAAAATAAAAATTTTTTTCCTTGCGCTATTAATGTTTCTTTTTAATTATAAGTTATTATCAGCAGAAACATTAACCTTATCAGAAACATTAAAAAAAGCCCTGAAAGAGAACCACTACATTAAAGCAAAAAATTATGAGTTTTTGTCAAAAGAAAAAGATTTATATATTAGTAAATACTCTCTCTATCCAAAAATTTATTTAGAAGAAAAATTTACAACAGGCAATTATAACTCCTATGGAGTGTTTACTAAACTAAACCAAGAAACACTGACTATGACAAATTTTTTCAATCCTGGCACGGTATCAAACTTCCATACTTCTATAAATCTGGAGATGCCCCTTTACGTTAGAGAGCTTTTTGTGAATAGGGAAATGAAAAAAAGCTTTTTTCTTTCATCAAAAAATGACTTGGGAAATTTTAGAGAAGAGATAGCTTTTCAGGCTTTTAAAGCTTACTTAGGTTTATTAAAAGCCAAAGCATATCTCGATATGGTAAAAAAATCCCTTGAAGAGGCTGAAGAAGTTTATAGAGTTGCAAAAGTGAGGGTAAAAAATGGACTTGCTGTATCTTCAGATGAGTTAAGAGCCTTTGTATATCTAAAAGAACGCCAGTCAGCCTTAATAAAAGCAGAGAATGATTTAAAAATTGCAAAGAAGGCTCTTGGAGTTATACTTTCTGAAGAGAAAGATTATGATGTATTAGAAGAGACCTTAAAAGAGGATAATCTCCCAATACTTGATGATCTCATAAAAGAAGCCATGAAAAACAGAAAGGACCTTATGTCAAATAAATATAATATAGAAGCTCTAAAACATCTTGTAGAAATTGAAAAATCTAAGTATTACCCAAAAGTATATCTCGCTTTAAGCTATCTTAATGACGGTAGGAGCTTCCCTATGCAAGGAGATGGCAGCGGATATGTGGCAGGCATAAACCTTAGATGGGATATTTTTGATAAAACAAGAAATGATGGAAAAGATAAGGCACTTTCTGAAGCACACAGATTAAAAGAGATAGTTAATCAGATGGAGAAGGAGATAATTTTTAGGGTTAAGGAAAGCTACTACAGGGTAGAGGAAACTAAAAAAAGGTTTGAATTAGCCCAAGAGGCACTGAAAGAAGCTGAAGAGACCTATAGGCTAATAAAATTAAGATATCAAAATGATTTAGCAAAAATATTAGAGTTAATTGACGCAGAAACAGCTCTTAATATTGCGAGAAATAGTATAATTATTAGCCAATATGATTATTTCGAAGCAATCGGTAAATGCCTCTACGAGGCTGGGATATTCACAAAAAATATTATCAAAGAATGAGATCTGGAGGAATGTATGAAAAAGTATTTTCTATTATCAATATTAATAATCGCTCTTTTTTCCTGTGGGAAGGGAGATAAAGAGATAAAAACAAGTAAGTTGGAAGAGGTCTCAGGGAAAATTTATAAAGTCACCGAGATTGAGACAGATGATCTTTATGAAGTTTCAGGAACAGTGACCTCTAAGAATCCTGTTAACATACTTGCTAAAATAATGGGAACTGTTTCTAAATTAAACATAGAAGAAGGTAGCTTCGTAAAAAAGGGAGATTTATTAATCCTTCTTGATTCACCAGAAATAACGGCATCTTTAGAAAGAGCAACCGCTGCAATCACTGAGGCAGAAAAGGGGTTAGAGATTTCAAAGACAAACTATTATCATGCAGAAAGCACCTACAGAAGATACGAAAATTTATATAAAGAGAAAGCCCTATCACTCCAAGAGTTCGAAAATTTTGAGACAAAAAGAAACATAGCAAGAGAAGAGGTAAAGAGATTAGAATCCTCATTAGCTCAGGCGAAGGCAGAAAAGTCACGTATTGAAGGCATGGCAAACTATTTAAAAATTTTTGCTCCTGTGGATGGTGTTGTTACAAAAAAAGATGTTACCTTAGGTATGAACATAATGCCAGGGATGCCATTGTTAACTGTTGAAACTTTTGATAATTTAAGAATTGAGATAAATACAGATGAAAAAATACTACCACTTGTTAAAAAGGGAGCTAAGTATAATGTATTTTTTCCTTCTATATCAAAAGAGTTTACTGGTATCGTAGAAGATTATGTGCCTGCTATTGATCCACTATCAAGGACTTTCAAGATTAAATTAGCCTTACCTACTAACAGGCATATCTCTATAGGTATGTATGGCATCGTTAAAATCCCAATGGCTAAAACAAAAAAGATTTTTGTGCCGAAGTCTGCCATTTATGTAAAGGGTCAGCTAAATTATGTCTACGCTGTAGATGAAAAAAGTATTGCTACAATGAGATTAGTCAGTATAGGGAGAGAAATAGGAAACACTGTTGAGATATTATCAGGACTTAAAAATGGCGATAAGATAATAGAAACTGTAGATGAAAAGATAAAAGATGGGGTTTTGATTAGGGGGTAAGATGTCAGACAAAGAACACAACATAGTAGATAAAATTACAAGAGCCTTTGTAGACTCTAAAATTACACCTCTTATAGTAATAGCATCCATCTTATTGGGATTATTCTCTGTCATAGCCACACCTAGAGAAGAGGAGCCTCAAATAAAAGTACCTATGTTCGATGTATTCGTAAGCTTTCCTGGTGCCTCTGCTAAAGAAGTGGAAGAAAGAATTACTATCCCTATGGAAAAAAAACTGTGGGAGATTCCAGGCGTAGAGTATATATATTCCACTGCTTCAGAAGGTAAAAACTTGACTGTCGTAAGATTTTATGTAGGGGAAGATGAAGAAAAGAGTCTTACGAAACTCTATAACAAGCTCTATTCAAATTTTGATCTAATCCCCTATGGCGCCTCTCAGCCCCTAATAAAATATAGGTCCATCGATGATGTACCCATTCTATCTCTTACTTTACACAGCAATATCTATGACTCTTATACTTTAAGAAGGCTATCAGCCCAGCTTTGTGATCATATAAAAGATATAGACGATGTATCAGAAACTAAAATTATAGGAGGCTACAAAAGAAGGATAAATATTGAAATCATTCCGCAAAAATTGTCAGCCTACAATATAACAGCAAGCGAGGTATTAAAACAATTATCTGCCATAAATACAAACCTTGCAACAGGAGAGTTAGTTATAAATAATAGCTTGATTGCAATAGAAACTGGAAAATTTATACAGAGCAAAGAAGATTTAGAGAAGGTAGTACTTAATGCTTCAGGAAAGCCTATCTTTTTAAAAGATTTAGCTAAAATAAGTGATGGGCCAGAAGAGATAAATAGTTATGTTTTATATGGTGATAAAAATACCAATGATTTAGAACCTGCAGTCACAATAAGCGTAGCAAAAAGAAAGGGTAAAAATGCAACAATAATAGCCCAAAAGGTTATAGAAAAGGTAGACTCTCTTAAGGGCACACTTATCCCAAAGGATGTTGAGATAACCGTTACAAGAAATTATGGTGAGACAGCAAAAGAAAAGTCCGATGAGTTGCTTAAACACCTTATCATAGCAGTTGTATCTGTTACCTTACTTATAGCCCTCTTTTTAGGATTTAGGGCTGGAATGGTGGTATTTATAGCAGTTCCAGTTGTACTTGCGCTTACCCTCGCTGTATATTACTTCTATGGCTACACCTTAAATAGAGTTACTCTTTTCGCATTAATCTTTAGCATTGGTATTCTTGTTGACGACCCCATAGTTGATGTGGAAAATATAGTTAGACACTTTTATCTGCCTGAAAATAAAGGCAAATCAATCATAGATACAGTTGTGGGAGCTGTTAGTGAGGTCAGAAGTCCCTTAATACTTGCCACCTTAACTGTAATAGCAGCAATTCTTCCTATGGCTTTTGTTAGAGGACTTATGGGGCCCTACATGAGACCAATCCCCATTGGAGCCTCTGTGGCTATGCTTCTTTCTATGGTTGTAGCTTTCATAGTAACACCTTGGGCATCGGCAAAAATTTTAGGTCCCATAAGAGAAAAGACCCATCATAATGAAAAAGAAGATAAGCTCACAAAACTCTATCGTCATTACATGGGGTTACTTATAAACTCAAAAAAACACAGAAACTTCTTTTTAATATTTGTCTCTATACTGCTTCTTAGCTCAGTATCTCTTATATATTTTAAAGTTGTTAAAGTAAAGATGCTTCCTTTTGATAACAAATCTGAGTTTCAGATAATTGTTGACATGCCAGAGGGGACAACACTTGAAAAAACCTATGAGGTAACTAAGGCACTGGGAGACTACTTAAAAAAAGTTCCTGAGGTCATAAACTATCAGATATATGTAGGGTCATCATCGCCTTACAACTTTAACGGTCTTGTAAGACATTACTTTTTAAGAGCTAAACCAAACGAGGCTGATATACAGGTCAACCTGCAACCAAAACATGAAAGAAAAGACCAGAGCCATGATATTGCAAAAAAGATCCGTCCCGATATAGAAAAAATTGCACTTCAATATGAAGGAGCTAATGTAAAGATTGTAGAAATTCCACCAGGACCTCCTGTTTTACAAACTCTTGTAGGAGAAATATACGGTCCTGAATATGAAAGACAGATTGAGATAGCACAGGAGATAAAAGAAATTTTTAAATCCACCGAAGGAGTTGTAGATATTGATTGGTATGTAGAAGAGGACCAAGAAAAGATCCATCTTATAGTAGATAAAGAGAAGGCTGGAAGATTAGGTATTACAAACTACTCTGTAATAGAGGTAGTTAATACAGCCTTTAATGGTGCTGTAGCTGGTCTTTTTCACGATCCCAACGAAAAAGAAGACACAGAGATCTTCATTAAAGTACCAAAAGAATACAGAAATAGCATAAACAACCTATTATCTCTTAAGATAAGATCTGCTAATGGAACATTAGTACCTCTAAGAGAGCTTGTATCTGTAGAAAAAAAGATTGCCGATAAGTCCATCTATAGAAAAAATTTAAAAAGGGTTGTTTATGTTACAGCCGACGTTTCAGGAAAAGAGGAAAGCCCGGTATACGCAATAATGAAACTTAATAAAAAGATAGATGAGTTAAAGCTAAAGGAAGGATATGAGCTAAAAAAGCATGTCCTATCAATGCCTTTTTCAGCTGAAAAGTACTCAATGAAATGGGATGGCGAGTGGCATATCACCTACGAGGTCTTTAGAGACTTAGGATTAGCCTTTGGAGCTGTTTTGATAGTTATTTATGTTCTTATTGTAGGTTGGTTTGGAGATTATAGAGTACCACTTGTAATCATGGCTCCTATCCCTTTGAGTTTAGTTGGGATTATCCCTGCCCATGCCTTGATGGGTGCCTTCTTTACTGCAACATCAATGATAGGTTTTATAGCTGGAGCTGGAATAGTTGTTAGAAACTCAATAATCTTGGGAGATTTTGTAGAACTTAAAATAAAAGAGGGTGTACCACTTGAAGATGCTGTTGTTGAAGCAGGAGCTGTAAGGTTTAGACCAATGCTTCTTACTGCTTCGGCTGTTGTAGTAGGCTCTTCGGTTATACTTTTTGACCCAATATTCCAAGGACTTGCAATATCCCTAATGGCAGGAGAGATTGCAGCAACGCTACTTTCAAGGATGGTGGTACCTGTGTTATACTATCTCCATAGAAGACGTCAGCTAAGAGAGATTTGATTGGTAACAATAATTTTATACTTGCTTGTTGGTGCCTTTGTTGGTTTTGTTGCTGGTCTATTTGGAGTAGGCGGTGGCACCACACAGGTTCCACTACTGCTTCTTATTTTTAAAACTCAAGGTATACCAGAGGAGCATATAATGCACATAGCTTTGGGGACCTCAATGACCTCCATATTCTTCACATCTTTATCAAGTATGAGAGCCCACCATTTAAAAGGTGCCGTTAGGTGGGATATCTTTAAGGCCATGGCACCTGGATTGTTGATAGGCACTTTTAGTGGCTCCTTTTTTTCAGGTGAGATTTCAAAAGAAGGTTTAAAAATTTTCTTCGTAATGGTGCTTTATTTTACCTCCCTTCAGATAATCTTTAACTTTCAACCTAAAGCTAATAGAAGTTTACCTGGTAAATTGGGATTATTTACAGCAGGTCTAGTAATAGGGGCAATTTCATCCTTAGCTGCCGCAGGTGGTGGATTTCTAACTGTTCCTTTATTGCTTTATTGTAACGTAATAATATACCATGCTGTTGGTACATCGGCAGCTGTTGGATTTCCCATAGCATTTGCTGGCTCTTTAGGATATATTTTAAGTGGTATGAAAGCTCAAGGTCTTCCTAATTATTCCCTTGGTTATGTTTACCTTCCTGCCTTGATAGCGGTGGTTTCTATGAGTATACTTACCGCTCCCTTGGGAGCTGACTTGGCACATAAATTATCTTCTAAAAAATTACGCAAATTATTTGGTTTCTTTCTTTTTTTGCTTGCCACAAACATTCTTCTTGGAATAATAAAATGAGTTTTTGGCTTACCATATCTTTGGGAGTTTTTAAATATGAAAATTAAGGTTGGCATAAGCTCTTGTTTATTAGGCGAAAAAGTGAGATACGATGGTGGTCACAAGTTGGATCACTATTTAAAAGACACATTGGGACAATTTGTAGATTGGGTAACTGTATGTCCAGAGGTGGAATGTGGTCTTTCTGTGCCCCGTGAGGCAATGAGAATTGTAAAGACCGATGAAAGTATCAGGTTATTAGGTGTATACTCAAAAAAAGATTACACAGATCTTATGGAAAAATGGATAGAAGAAAAGATTAATGATTTAAAAAAATATGACCTCTGCGGCTTTGTTTTTAAATCTCGCTCACCAAGTTCTGCTCTATATAGTGCAAAACTGTATAATGAAAAAGGTACTGTTATAGATAATGTCCCCGGATTTTTTGGAAAGGCCTTTGTTGAACATTTTAAGTTTATCCCTGTTGAAGAAGATGGAAGATTAAATAACCCATGGATTAGAGAGAATTTTATAGAGCGAGTTTTTATATATCATAGATGGCAGGAAATAGCAAAATCGGGTCTTACCTATGGCAAACTTATAGATTTTCATACACAGGTAAAACTCTCATTACTTTCCCACTCACCAGTTCATTATAAAAATTTAGGTAAACTGATTGCAGAAGGGAGAAAAAATAAAGATATTTATGAGTTGTATTTATCACAGCTTATGGAAGGTATAAAGTTGCGTGCTACCGTAAAGAAAAATACAAATGTATTACATCACATAATAGGTTATTTCAAGAAACAATTAGATAGTGATGACAAAAAAGAACTATTAGAAGTAATTGAAAATTATCATAAGGGATTGATACCCCTTATTGTTCCTATTACCTTGATCAGTCACTACGTTAGGAAGTTTAACATAGATTACTTAAAAAATCAGTTTTATCTAAATCCTTACCCCCTTGAGCTCATGCTTAGAAATCATGCTTAAATCTTTTGCTATTCATAATTACACTCAAAAAATTTAAAAACCCAAATCTTCATTTATTAAAACTACTATAAAATCTGTAAGTCTTGGTTTTCTCTCAATTATGCTAATTACACGGCAGATTCTATCTGGTGAGTTACAGTTTGAACAAAAACCCGTTTCTGCACAGGGTGTTTTAAAGCTTAGTCTTTTTGCATTTGGAGGTGATGCCCAGTCTTTGACCCTTTTTATTGCTATATTAAAATCTCCCTCTATAATCTTATTTCTTCCTGCAACAACAATCACTCTTTTGGGACCAAAAAGCATCGTAGCAACTCTATTCCCTGTAGCATCTATATTTATTATCTCACCATTTGTAGTAATAGCATTGGCACTGCAAAGATATATGTCTGTTAGCATGGCCTTTCTCATAATCTCAATCTTTTCTGGAGGTGTCAGTCCTGGAAGATTATGATTATAAACATCCTTCCCCATAGCAGTAAACTGATTATGTAGACCCAACTGTGCAATAGTCATAGACCCACCAATACCGACAGTATTGGCAAAAGCGACTTGTGCTTTAATGAAGTCAACAGCTTCTTTTCTATCCCGAAAATACTCCGCAGAAAAGGCATTTTTTTTCAAGGCATCAACCGTTTTAAGACATTTTTGTTCAAATTTCCAGACATTAAGTTCATGAGTTAGTTCCATATCAACTCCTCATAATTAAATATTTAAAAAACAATCTCATTCTAAAAAGATTATACCAAGTAATATAATTTCTTTACAAAAAATTTTTTGCTATGCTTATAATAAAATTTTTTATAAAATGTTGTTTTAAAAACACTTTACGTAAAGTGGTAAAATTAGGAGGAAAATATGAAAACTCCACTTTGGGCACCATCAAAGGAAAGAGTAGAATCATCAAATATGAAAAAATTTATGGAGTTCGTTAACAAAAGATACAACCTGTCTTTCAGCGAGTATTTGGATTTGTATCAGTGGTCTGTGGATAACATTCCTGATTTCTGGGAAAGCCTTTGGGAATTTGTAGATATCAAATATTCTCAGAAATATGATTATGTCGTAGATGACCCATATAAGATGCCAGGGGCTAAGTGGTTTGGTGGTGCAAAATTAAACTTTGCTGAAAACCTTCTTAGATATAGAGATGATAAATTAGCATTTATATTCGTAGGCGAGACTCATGAGAGAAGAGAGATTACATATAAAGAGCTATACCATTATGTGGCAAAAATATCGAATGGATTAAGAGAATTGGGGGTAAAAGTAGGTGATAGGGTAGTAGGCTACATGCCAAATATGATTGAGACCGTATCAGCTATGCTTGCTACAACTAGCATAGGAGCTATCTGGTCATCCTGTGCAGCTGATATGGGTCCCGAGGCGGTATATGATAGGTTTGGTCAGATTGAACCTAAAGTGCTATTTACAGTTGATGGGTATTATTACAAGGGTAAGAAATTCGATACAATGACAAATGCCTTTAAATTAGCAGAGAAGCTGCCAACATTAGAAAAAGTTGTCGTAGCCCAATATGCAGGAAGTGATAGTAACATAAGAGAGTTCCCAAAGGCGGTAAAATTTGAAGACTTTATAAAAGACCAGAAAGAAGAGATAACCTTTGAGCAGCTACCATTTGAAACACCCCTTTATATAATGTTTTCATCTGGTACGACAGGGAAGCCAAAATGCATGGTACAAAGTGCAGGTGGGGTACTTATAAACCATCTAAAGGAACTCATAATACATTCCGATCTAAAGAGAGAAGACAAGATATTTTACATAACTACCTGTAGTTGGATGATGTGGAACTGGCTAATGAGCTCCCTTGGAGCAGGTGCTACGATAATATTATACGATGGCAATCCATTATACCCCGATGCCTACGCTATGTGGCAAATGGCAGAAAAAGAAAAAATAACCATATTCGGTCTAAGTGCAAGCTATGTAAACTACCTCATTAAAGAAGGGGTAAGCCCTAAAAAATTCAATTTATCATCTTTAAAAGAAATCTCTCAGACAGGCTCACCACTTTCAGCCGATGGATTTAGATACATATATGAGGAAATCAAAGAAGATCTACATTTTAACTCCATAGCAGGAGGGACAGACATAAATGGATGCTTTGCCATTGGAAGCCCCATGCAACCAGTCTATGCAGGGGAATTGCAGGGACCTGGTCTTGGAATGAGAGTATTTGCCTACGATGACAAGGCAAAACCTATATGGGATAAAGAAGGCGAGCTTGTATGCGAAGCGGCAAGTCCATCTATGCCACTATATTTCTTAAATGACCCAGAAAACAAAAAATACCTCGACTCATACTTTAATTACTACACACAAAAAAGGGTTTGGAGACATGGAGACTATGTAATATTCTACAGTGACACAAAAGGCATAACCTTCTTGGGTCGCTCAGATTCTGTACTAAAGCCTTCAGGCGTAAGAATAGGCACAGCAGAGATATATAACCAGATAGACAAAATAGAAGAAGTTGCAGATAGCCTCGCTATAGGACAAAACTGGGAAGGGGATCAGAGGATAATCCTTTTTGTTAAAATGAAAGAGGGCTATAAACTAAATGAAGATATAAAAAATAAGATAAAAAAAATACTTAGAGACAATGCCTCACCAAGACATGTTCCAGCAAAAATCATTGAAGTCCCTGACATTCCATATACAAGGAATATGAAGAAAGTAGAAAGTGCGGTAACAAACATAATACATGGAAGACCGGTAACCAATATAGAAGCTTTGGTAAATCCTGATTGCCTTGAATACTACAAGGACCATCCAGAATTAAAAAGTTAAGCTCTTTATCATTGCTTGGGTCAGGTCTTTAAGTTTAATTTTTTTACATTAAGTTTAAAAAAAAGACCTTGCCCCATCGTCATTTTCTTCAAGACCTTTTATTATTGCTTTTAATATTTTTAGTGCTTCTTCCTTATCCTCGTCAAGAATAGTTTCTTTAATTTTAAAAATTTCATCTTGAGAGAAGGTGATAGATGTTATTTTAAGTGTCATGTCCTAACTCTTAAATGATCTAATATTAGGAGCTTTACCCGAAAGCTCAAAGACAGGTTTTCAGTGGGGCTCAATAAACTCTTTAATCTTCTTGTCTATTTTAATAAGTGCTTTCAAAGCTAAATCAGTATCTCTATTTTCAACGATATCTTTGAACTCTGCTATCTCAGCTTCTGTAAATTTAATTACTGCTATCTTTTTACAGTCCATCTTTAAGCCTTTAGAGAATATCTATTACTTCTTTCAAAATTGCCTTAATTATTAGCCTTTCTTCAATCTCTTCTTTTTCTACATCTTCATCTATTATTGTCATACATTGGTTGTCTTCACAGGGCCCACAACAATTACTCTGCCCTTTTTTCAGGTTTAAAATCCTCTCAATATTTTTACCATTGACAATGATCTCGTTTGAAGAAAGAGGATCTTTTATAAACTCCTCTTTAGAAAGGGCTTTTGTCTGAAAGTTTAGCTCGATCCCAATACTATTAAGAAAGGGCATCAGCTTTTTTATAGCCCCTTCTAAATTGAGATAAGTTTTATTACACCTATCACAGGTATAACCCTTTTCATCAACTAACCTTTGCCAATATATATCAATTTCTTTCATTCTTTCTAACTCTTTAATAATTATATTCTACATTAACGCAAAATTCTTCAACTCTATGAGCAAGGTTTAACTTTCTTCCCAGCTTAAACTTTAACATCTTTATTATCATCGATTGATATGGTTAATAATCTTAAAATTTTCTCCTTTATCTCATCCCTTATTTGTCTAAAAGTGTTAAGAATGTCCTCTTCAGTTCCTGTTGCTTTAGCAGGATCACTTAGTCCCCAATGAAGTCTTTTAATCTTAGCAGGTGTCACAGGACAGGTCTCTTCCGCATCATCACAAAGGGTTATTATATAGTCTACTTCATTTAGAAGTTTCAAGTCTATGGGCTTTGATGTATATTTTGATATGTCTATACCAATCTCTTTCATAACTTCTATAGCCTTTGGGTGTACAAATCCTTTGGGTTCTAATCCTGCAGAATAGCTAATGATTTTGCCTCCCATCAGATTATTTGCTATTCCTTCTGCCATCTGACTCCTACAGGAGTTGCCTGTACAAAGAAAGATAATCTTTAACATTTCCTTTCCAGCTTGTTTTGATACCATAATCTTATTTGTTCATTTTACCATTTGTTAAATTAATAAAACTATTATTTTAAACATAAACAACAAAAGTCTTTGCGATCTTGTCATGAAGGGTCTGTTTGTTTTTATTAAATATTGCCATTAAAAAACCAAACCCGAAAAAAAGGCTTGATATTATTTTTCCAATAGTCTCTCTTATAATGATTTTTCCAAGTGTTAGTTTGTCTTGGTTAGATGAAACAACTTTTATTCCCAGTATCTTTTTACCGATGGTGGCTTCAAGCTTATAAGTTAGAACTATAAAATATGTTGGTAAAGAAATTACAAAAAAAAGGTAGATAGTACCCCCAACAACATCTGATATCATCTCCCCGTCTGTAAAGCCAAAATAATGAAGTATATTGACCATCGAATAATCAATAATATAACTTAATATTATAAAAACGGCATTTATTATTAGGCTATCAATAATAATAGCAAGCATCCGAACAAAGAATCCTGCCTTTTGAAGATGCTGGGTTGGTAATTTAAAGACCTCTCCACAAAGTGGACATTTTATGTTCTTTGCTTTAGGAGGGATATTGTCTAAGGATACTTCTTTTTCAAAACTGCATCTAGGACAGGTTATTTTAATCATTGGAGAGAAATCCATATATCTCTTCTTTTAGTTTTTCGAGAGCTTTCTTTCGATGACTTATTCTATTTTTGAAATCTAATGGTAGCTCGGCAAAGGTTGCCTTATATTCAGGAAGATAAAAGATTGGATCGTAACCAAAACCATTATCACCTTTTGGTTCAAAGGCTATGTAACCATAAACTCTACCCTCCGCTGATATAAATTCACCACTTGGTTTTAAAACTACAACCGTGGAAACAAAGTAGGCTTTTCTTTCTTCAAAGGGTACACTTTTTAATTTTTCCAGAAGAAGCTTATTGTTTTCTTCATCCGTCGCCTCTTCTCCTGCAAATCTCCTTGAGTATATACCTGGTATATTACCCAAAACAGGTACACAAAGACCTGAGTCTTCTCCCATAGTTGTAATATTAAATGCCTTAGAAGCAGTCTTGGCTTTTATATAGGCATTTTCAAGAAAACTATTCCCGTCTTCCTTTATATCAATTTGGGGGAAGTCATTTAAGGTCTTAAGTGTTACTGGTAAATCTTTATAAATTTCAAGTATTTCTCTAAGTTTGCCTTTGTTTTGTGTAACTACAAGGAGTTCTCTCATCCTATAATCGCCTTTTTCTGAATCTTCATTATCTTACTTATCGACTTATAGCCAACTTTTATTACTTTATCAAGATCCCTTTTGGTTAAAAGTCCTCTCTCCCCTGTCCCCTGTATCTCTACCATATCACCCCTTTCATCCATGACAAGATTTATATCAATCTCACAAGTGCTATCCTCTTCATAGTCTAAGTCTACGAGTATATTTCCCTTCTTAATTCCTAAAGAAACACCTGCAATCTGGCTAATAATAGGGTTCTCTGTTATGATTGATTCTTTTAATATTTTATTTACTGCATTTACAAGGGCTACATAACCTCCTGTTATTGAAGCAATTCTTGTTCCACCGTCTGCCTGTATAACATCACAATCTATCCATATGGTTCTCTCTCCTATCTTCTCGAGATTAATTGCTGCACGTAATGAACGGCCTATAAATCTTTGTATCTCCTGTGTTCTACCTGATACCTTACCCTGTGTAGACTCCCTAATCATTCTTGTATGAGTTGACCTTGGAAGCATAGAGTATTCAGTTGTTAACCACCCCTTTCCTGTGCCTTTTAAAAAAGTTGGCACTCCCTCAACTATAGAAGCTGCACAAATTACCTTTGTATCACCCCATTCAATTAGACAGGATCCTTCAGGATGTTTTAGAAAGTTTGAAATTATCCTGATAGGTCTTAAGTCTTGATGTTTTCTGCCATCTCTTCTCAAGACAGCCTCCTCATTTCATATTTTAAAATATCTATATTCGTCAATATACCATCTTACAAACTTTCTTAAGCCCTCTTCGATGGTTGTTTTTGGTCTAAATCCTGTTAATTTTTCTAATTCTGTAATGTCTGCATAGGTTTCTAATACATCGCCTGGTTGGAGAGGTAATAATCTAATTATCGCTTTCTTACCTATCTCTCTCTCAAGAATATTTATAAAATACAAAATCTCCACAGGTTTATTATTACCAATATTATAAATTTTATATGGCGCTCCTTTTATATCATCCTTTTTAGGAGTTTTGTCTAATAATTTTATTATAGCCTCGACTATATCATCAATATAAGTGAAATCTCTCCTCATTTTACCAAAATTATAAACCTCTATCTCTTTATCGTTAATAATCGCCTCAGTAAATTTGAAATAGGCCATATCTGGTCTTCCCATTGGTCCATAGACAGTAAAAAACCTCAAACCTGTAGAAGGAATACCAAAGAGATGGCTATAGGTATAGGCTATAAGCTCATTAGACTTTTTTGTGGCAGCATAGAGAGATATAGGGCAATCAACTCTATCCTTTTCAGAAAAGGGTAATTTTTTGTTAGCCCCATATACAGAACTTGAAGAAGCAAAGATAAAATGCTTTGCCTTACACCTCCTTAACCCTTCTATGACTGTCATAAACCCATTAATATTGCTATCAATGTACTTAAAGGGATTATCAATGCTATATCTAACACCAGACTGGGCAGCTAAGTGTATGATGTAGTCAAAACTTTCTTCTTTAAAAATTTTTTCTACTGCCTCTCTATCTTCAAGATTTATCTTTATAAAATATAAGTTGCTATTTTTTTTGCTCTTTATTTTTGTACCATAGCTTATATTTTTTTTTTCGAAGCCTAAACTTCTTAGTCTCAAATATTTTAGCTCTGTCCTATAATAGTCATTGATGTTATCGATTCCTAAAATCTCATAACCCTCCGCTGAGAGCCTCTCGGATAAAAAGTAACCAATAAACCCAGCAATGCCTGTAATTAATACCTTACCCATTAATCTCCTTTCTCAACATAAACTTTATCTTTAATAGCCTCATATCTTTCTTTTCCTATACCTTTTATATTTTTCAACTCTTCAACAGATTTAAACTTACCATTTTTTTGCCTATACTCAACAATTCTACTTGCTATTAACTTGCCTATACCAGGAACCTTAGTAAGTGTATACTCGTCGGCAGTATTCAAGTTTATCTGTTCGAAGGCCATAGAAATCGAAAAAAACAAAATAAAACATATCAACAAAACAATTTTTTTCATATTAACCCTCCTATGCAAATAAAAATATTATGCTTGAAAAATTTTATCAAATAAATTTAAAATATTCTAATGGAAAGAAGACGTAATAAACGTGTCCACTTATTCGCAACAGCCTATTTTTCTAAAACAGGCACAGACAAAAAATTTTATGGTGTTGTAACAAATGTCTCTTATTCAGGATTATTCATTCAATCAAACCAAATCTTAGATATAGGTGATAGAGTTAACATAGAAATGAGAATAAACTCTAACGAGATAAAATTAAATGGAGTCGTTAAAAGAAAGAAGATAGTTGATAACCATATGTTAATAAAACATGCTAAGGGTGGCTTAGGCATTCAAGTCGACTATATGCACCCCCTATTGATAGATTACATTAATAACCGTCTATTAGATGAGATAAAATGATTTTCTTTTAACATTCAATCCTTAAAATGAGAAAATTTGTTATCGTAACGATTTTTTTATGCCTTAATGCATGTGCAAATATTGCAACAAACCCTTTCCTAAATTATTATACTAATTCTGCAGGATTTTATTTCCCTTCAGATAAAAAATTATTGGAAGAGCTAATCATACAGAATTTACAAATTTATGAAAAAGATGCAGAGTTAGATAGTAACATTTTTGGCATTATCTCTCCCCATGCTGGCTATAACTACTCAGGGATTGTAGCAGGAGCTGTTTATAAACAAATAGAAGGAATGAAAAATAAAACGGTTATTATCCTTTCAAACAGTCATTATTTCCCTCTTAATGGTATCGCAATCTACCCCTTTGGAAGTTTTGAAACACCTCTTGGCAAGGTTCAGATTGATGAGAATTTATCTAAGATTCTACAAAGGCAATTTCCTTTCATAAAGTTTTATTATCAAGCCTTTGATAGGGAACATCCCATTGATAATCAGATACCTTTTTTACAGTTTTCAATTAAAAATCTGATAATATTACCATTAGTCATAGGAAAAATCAGTTCTGATGAAAGGGAAGAGCTTTCTTCATTTTTGGCTAATCTAATCTTGAATGACCCTAGCAAATACTTAATTGTGGCTTCTTCAGATATGTCTCATTATTTTAACTATAGTAAAGCCCAAGCCATAGACACAAACACAATAAAAAAAATAAATCTTTTAGATGTAGAAGGATTAAGCCAGTGTATTTCAAGGAAGGATTGTGAACTCTGCGGTACTGATGCTGTTTTGATAATTATGGGCGTTACAAAAAAACTAAATGGTAATGTAAGATTTCTCAAATATCTTAACTCAGGTGATACGGTTGGTGATAAAAACAGCGTTGCAGGTTACTCTGCTTATGCATTTTATTTGCCCGATGATACTGCCCCTCTAAACCACCAAGAAAGGAAAACTCTTTTAAAAATATCAAGAAAAACACTTGAACGGTATGTACTTAATAATGAGATAGTTAATTTAATACCCATAGAAAAAAAGTTAATTAAAAATAAATCTGTCTATATAACATTCAAAAAAGATAATCATTTAAGAGGATGCATGGGTTCACTTCGCTCTCAAAAACCTCTATATGAAAATGTTATTTCAACAACTATTGATACTGCCGCAAAAGATTACAGATTCGCAAGTGTAAAACCAGAAGAGTTAAAAGACATAATAATTGAGATCACTGTTATTGGTGAGATTACAAAGATAAAAAGTATTTCGGAGATAGAGATAGGCAAACATGGCCTTTACTTGTGTAAAAACCTAAACTGTGCTGTATTTCTTCCACAGGTTGCTGTGGAGAATAATTGGGATAGAGAAGAGTTTTTAAAAAGACTGTCATTAAAAGCTGGGCTACCACCTTCATCTTATCAAGACGCTGATACAGAAATCTATGTTTTTACTGCACAAGTTTTTTCGGAAGAGGATAATTAAATAAGCTGGGTAGGATTAATATTTTATTGAAATAAAAAAAGCCCTCAGAAGAGGGCATTTTTTATTTTTAATCCCGGCGGCTACTTACTTTCCCACAGGGGTAACCCTGCAGTATCATCAGCCATGGAGGGCTTAACTTCCGAGTTCGGGATGGGATCGGGTGTGTCCCCTCCGGTATTGCCACCGGGAAGATTTATAAACTTTTTAGTGATAGGATTATTCATTTTAAGCAGTCAAGCCACACGGCCGATTAGTACTGGTAAGCTCAACGTATTACTACGCTTACACACCCAGCCTATCTAACTCGTAGTCTACAAGTGGCCTTTAGGGGGATTGCTCCCACGGGATATCTAATCTTAGGGTGGGCTTACCGCTTAGATGCTTTCAGCGGTTATCCCTTCCGAACATAGCTACCCAGCGATTGCCACTGGCGTGACAGCTGGAACACCAGAGGTTCGTCCATCCCGGTCCTCTCGTACTAGGGACAGCTCCCTTCAAATATCCTGCGCCCACAGAAGATAGGGACCGAACTGTCTCACGACGTTCTGAACCCATCTCACGTACCGCTTTAATCGGCGAACAGCCGAACCCTTGGGACCTACTTCAGCCCCAGGATGCGATGAGACGACATCGAGGTGCCAAACCTCCCCGTCGATGTGGACTCTTGGGGGAGATCAGCCTGTTATCCCCGGCGTACCTTTTATCCGTTGAGCGATGGCCCTTCCAT
>CAZIMS010000007.1:0-139309 GCA_964540515.1 uncultured Pseudomonadota bacterium
TTGCTGAAGGGTTTATAGATAAAATATCTTTCTTTGCCTTCTCTAGAGAAAAGTTAGTGAATTTTATGAGATCTATCTTATTAATTAATACCACATCTGTTTTAAAAAAAGTGTTGGGATATTTTTTTGGCTTATCGTCCCCTTCTGTTACAGAAAGAATTACCACCTTAATGTCTTCACCCAAACAAAAATCGCTGGGACATACAAGATTCCCAACGTTTTCTATTATCAGTAGATCAAGTTTTGAAAGGTCAAAGAAAGTCAAGCCTTCCTTAATCATCCCTGCATCTAAATGACAGGATCCTTTTGTGTTAAGTTGAACAGAGATGACAGAGGGTTTAGAAAGTCTCTCAGCATCTATGGTATCTTCAATATCACCTACTATTATGCCTATGCGATAGAACTTAGAGAGCCTATTTATCAGACCTTCGAGAAATGTTGTCTTCCCAGCACCAGGAGAGCTGATGAGGTTAAAAACAAATACACCGTTTTGATCAAATGTCTTTTTTAGTTCTTGAGCTATCTCGTTGTTACCTTTTAGGATTGGATAGACAACCTTAAGCTTCAATCTTTTCTCCTTCTATTTCTTTTATTTGTAACTCACAACCTTTCGTAATATAAAGAGAAAGTTTTTGGCATATGGGACAGGTTGCGGTAAGAAAGTTAAGTGTAAATTTTTCATTACAGTGCTCACAAAACCCTTCTATAGGTACTTCTATTATCTCGAAACTGATAGTTAAAAAATCTGACTTGGACAACTCCTTAAGACAAAAACTCAAAGAAGATATATTTATGCCGCTACCGCTACCGACCTCTATCAAAACCCTTCCTGCTTTTATACCTTCTTTCTTTTCTATCTCTCTGATGGCTTCAATCGTTGATAAGGCTATTGATGCTTCGTGCATTATCTAAACATTTTAATATTAAATCATCTACAAAGGAAATAAATTTTTCCTTTCTGTTAATTAATGTAGTTGTGGGAGGTCCAATAGTTTCTATATCTTCTGGCACAATAGCTACAACAAAACACTTAGCTTTACCACCCAACGCCCTTGCTAACTGATATATGTCTTCGATGCCAAAATCATGGAAAGAGGTTATCATTTTATCTCTATATGTTACATCATCCATATCAAAGATATAAATAGAGCCCGGAGAATCTTCTATCTTTATTACATCAAGAAAAATAAGATATTCATAATCAAAAAAAAGAGGGAGAAGGGAGTGTCCTTTGACACCCCCTTCTAAATAGACTACTTTATTACTACGGGGAGGAGATTTTTTTAATTCTTTGACTATATATATTCCGTATCCTTCATCACTTAGAAGCTCATTACCTAAACCAACAACAGCAATCATCTCTTCAAACAAAAAGGTTATCCTACTTTTTTTGTCTCATAACCAGTAATAATTGATAAATAATAATCTCGTATCGTTACACCAGTGGAACCTAAATATATGTGTACCATTAACGAAATAGTATAAAAGACCGTTAATATAAAGTGCCAATATCTCACATATCCAAGTCCACTAAAGAAATCTACTACACCAATAAAGATCTCAGGCTCATAGAGGGCAAATCCTGTAAGAAATTGAGGCACAAATACAAGGGGCCAGATAGAGTAAGCTATCTTCTGACCAGGATTGTATTTACCAAAATCTGGTTTAGGTGCCTTAACAAACATGCCCCAGAGATAGTACTTTAAGAGTTTAAAAAAAGCAGGTATATCTGATGGTCTAACTATTATGTCAAAGGCCTTTTTTGTAACAAAAAAGTAATAGTATGCCCTCATTACATAACACCAAATAATCAACCAAGCGAAGATAAAATGTACATATCTTGCCATTGAGATTGAACCAAACAAGTAAACATAGGCAGGAAAAGCTATCTGAAGCCCTGTTAAAACAAGTAATATCATTGATATAGCATGTACACCATGGGTAATCCTAACAAAAAGGGGATGTCTGTAATGTCTTATATACTCAGCCATCTTATAGCCTCCTAAAGAACCTTGAATTTTTTAACTTCATTGGTCTCAGGGTGGATTATGTGAATTGCACAGGCCAAACAGGGGTCAAAGGATCTAACAACTCTTACTATCTCTATAGGGTTTTCTGGATCTGCCACTGGTGTACCTATTAGAGCTTGTTCAATTACACCTTTCACACCCTTCTCATCGGCAGGGCCACAGTTCCATGTTGAAGGAACAACACACTGGTATCTTTCAATCTTGTGGTCTTTAATCTTAATCCAGTGACCTAAGGCACCTCTCTGGGCTTCTGTAAGACCATAACCTTCACCTACCTTTGGCACTTCATATTTGTTCCAGCAAGGCTTGTCAGGATTTAACTGAACTAACCATTCTTCAGTTTTATCAGCAATAATCTTTAACTCTAAAGCCCTCGAAGCATGTCTTCCTAAAACAGAGAACAGTACCGACACATCTGCATTTAATGACTTTAATGTGTTATTTATCAGATTTGATACCTCAGGTCTCTTTCCAGAGAGATGAGTTACTGCCATTCTTGCTAAAGGACCAACCTCCATAGCATTAGCATCATATCTTGAAGCCTTAACCCATGTATAGGCATTAGCTTTGTTTGGATCTGCTACAGTTTCGCCTTCAAAGGGATGGAGATTAGACTTTGAAGAATATTTTGCATAGAAAACATCTTCTTTAATCTTTTTCTGATCAAGATCTTCTAACTTTCCGTTTATGAAGGCCCCTGGGATATGGTAAGTATCTGTTCCTTCGTTGTTTAACTCAAATATACCATAGGCGAGAAGATTTTTATGACCCGCACCAATCTTAAACCACTGTGGATAAGCCTTAGCAACAGCTATAACATCTGGTATATAGCAAGTGTCAATAAACTCTTTTATTCTTCTTAATCTATACAGATAAGAAGCTATTCTTTCAGCATTAACGGTTTCTGCAACACCACCTGGTACTATACCAGTTACATGGGGCATCTTGCCACCCCAGATAGCTATCATCTCCTGGGCTGTTCTTGCTATCTCAAAGGCTTTTACATAGTGAGAGATAGCTGTTAAGTTTAAGTCTTTGTCCTTAATGTAATCTCCCTTGTATCTTGGCAAAAAGGGTGCTCCTGCTGTCTTGCTACCAGAGGCTACCTCCTTTTTCACCCACTCCCTAATATTAATCATAGTAGCATCGTTACCTTTATAATCAAGTATTGCTGTAATATCAACGAAATCAAGGGCTGCAAGATGATAAAAATGGAGTATATGGGAATGTAATAAGTTACCAGCTGCCATTAAATTTCTAATTATCCTTCCGTTGTCTGGTGGATTGATATTGAAGGCATCATCTAATGCTTTAACAGAGGCCATTGCATGTCCTACTGGGCATACACCACAAATCCTCTGGGTAACATTAACTGCATCTTGTGGGTCTCTCCCCTGAAGGATTAACTCCCAACCTCTAAACATATCGCCACGTGATCTGGCATCTTTTACCTTACCACCTTCTACCACCACTTCAACTGAGTAGTGTCCCTCAATCCTTGTGATTGGATCTATAATAATTTTCTTAGCCATTTATTTTTCCTCCTTAACATTTTCTCTCTGACTTTTCTTCTTTGAGCTTACAACCCTACCTATTGCATGTGCAATTATTCCACCTAAGGTAGCAGCTCCAACAATTGTTCCAAACTTATCTGCTTTTATCTTAAGACCAGGAATACCAGGAACCTTTGCCTCTGGCAATCTCATATACATACCATTGCCAGTAGAACCAATAAAGCTCTCAGCAGCACAGCCTATACAGGGTGAACCACCTCTAATGGGCCAGTTAACACCTGTATTCCACTGATGGTTGCCACAGTCATTATATGTAATGGGTCCCTTACACCCAATAAGATACATACACTTTTTCTCTCCAAAACCCTTCGCAAAGTCTCCTCTCTCAAAAAATGGTCTCATTTCACAGTTGTCATGTATTAATCTACCAAAGAAGACAAGAGGTCTTCTCTTTGAATCTAGGGATGGAACACCAAATAACTTAAGATGTGCAAGAAGACCAACTAAATGATGTGGTCTTGCTGGACAGCCAGGTAGATTAACAAGTTTTGAAGTTCCAATTATCTCTGAAACAGGTTTTGCTCCTGTTGGATTAGGTTCAGCTGCAGGAATACCACCCCAAGTTGCACAGGTACCTAAAGCAACTACATATTGAGCTTTCTCTCCTAATTTTTTAACCCATTCTAAGCAGGTTATAGGTTTTCCACTCTCATCTTCACCAATAGTACAGTAAATACCATTATCTTTTGTTGGAATAGAGCCTTCTACAACCAGAATAAACTTTTCATCTGATTTTAAAGCATCAAAAAGAATATCCATACACTGATGACCAGATGATGCCATTACTGTTTGATGAAATCTCAAACTTATTATATCTGTCACAATATCTGGGACAGTTGGAGAAAATGTGTTAAGTAGTGATTCAGAACAACCTGCATCATTTTGTCCTTGAATCCAGATTACAGGAATATTTTTGTTTTGCTTTTCAATAGCTTCCGCTACTTTGGTTAGGAACCCCTGTGACATAATAGCGGCACTGGCTCCACCTAAAACTTTCAGAAAATCTCGCCTTGAAAAATTCATCTATCCCTCCTTGTTTTCAAAAATTAACAGTGCTTACAAACAAAAAAAATGCCAACTTTAAAAAAACTTTATAAATCAGGGAATTATAATAATGTAGCTATAAATGACAGGGTTGATGGTGTTATATTTGAAAGACAACAATGTAAGAGAAAAATTACAGTGTAATTAGTTTGTTACACAAGATTAAAAGCCTGTGTGACCAAAACCACCAGAATCTCTTTTAGTCTCATTAAGGTTATCAGTCTCAATGATTTTTGCTCTAATAACTTCTTTTATTACCATCTGTGCAACTCTATCCCCTCTATTAATCTTATAGGGCTTGTTACTTAAGTTAACAAGTATTATTTTAACCTCACCTCGATAATCAGCATCTATAGTACCTGGAGAGTTTAAGACAGTAATTCCATGTTTTATTGCAAGCCCACTTCTTGGTCTTATCTCACCCTCATACCCCTCTGGTATCTCAAAAATAAGTCCTGTAGAAATTAATACTCTCTCCAATGGCTTTATCTCAATAGAACTATCAATATCGGCATAAAGGTCCATTCCACTGGCAGAGTCAGTCATATAGGTTGGAAGTGGTATATCATTAAAGTTTCTAATCTTTTTTACTTTAATGGGGATCTCTTTCATTTGGGAGTTATGGTAACTATCTTGGCTTTATCGAAAATTAAGTATTCATTAGCAACCCTAACAATATCATCAAGAGTAACTTGATAGATCTTTTCAAGCTCCTTCTCTAATGGTATATACTCATTGTGATACATCTCCACTTTAGCATTATAAGAGAACCGGGCATCGCTACTATCTTGAGAAAGCATTATGTATCCTTTTATCTGTTCTTTTGTATGCTTTAGTTCTGATTCACTAATCTTGCCATTTTTAAATCTATCTAAAATCTCTTTAACCTTATCAAGACAAAAGTTATTATTTTTAGGGGCTGTAGCATAAAAGACCTCCAAAAAACCAGTGTCTTGATAGGACTGTGTGAGAGAAAAGACAGAGTAGGCATAACCTGTTTTTTCTCTAAGTTCTTGAAAGAGATAGGAGCTCATGCTGCTACCTAAGATAGAGTTCAAAACTCTTATAGGATAATAATCGGCGCTATATCTTGAAACAGTCTTGAAACCAATTGCAGTGTTTGTCTGATAAAGCTGATCCTTTTTTATTGAAATATTTTGACCTTCGCTACAACTTTTTCTTTCTGGAAAATTAATCTTTTTAGAAGGCCTATAACCAAAATAATATTTAGCCTTTTCAAAAAAATCATCCCACCTTAAGTTACCTGCAGCAGCAATAATTATCCTATCATTAAGATAAAAATTGTCTATAAAACTTAAAATTTTCTCTCTATTAAAATTTTTAACAGTCTCTTCTGTACCAAGAATTGAAAAGCCCAGACTCTCTTTACCAAAAAGGGCTTCTAAGAGTAAGTCATGTATTACATCATCAGGAGTATCGTTAACCATCCCAATTTCTTGAACAACTACAGTCTTCTCTTTATCTAACTCTTCTTCTTTTATCGTTGAATTAAGGAAAATATCAGATAACACATCAAGGGCAAGTTCAAGTTTATCTTGAACGACTTTTACATAATAACAGGTGTACTCTTTATTAGTATAGGCATTTATAATCCCACCTACACCATCAATCTCCTTGGAGATATCAAGACTTGATCTTCTCTCTGTACCTTTAAAGAGCATATGTTCGGTAAAGTGGGCGATACCTCTATCTGAGGAAGGTTCATCTCGACTGCCACAGAAGACAAAGATACCTACTGTAATGGAGTTAAAGCCAGGTATTTCTTCACCGATTACTCTTATACCATTGGGAAGAATCTTTTTGTGATAACCTTTACTCCTCGCTCTCACCGAGAGCCTCTTTTCTACTTAGCTTAATCTTGCCTTGAGAATCGATATCTATAACTTTAACAAGAACTTCATCGCCTTCTTTCAAAAGGTCCGATACATTTTTTATCCTCTTGCGAGATATCTGAGATATATGGAGTAATCCATCTACGCCCTGAGCTAACTGAACAAAGGCCCCAAAATCAACAATTCTCATTACTTTACCTAAATATATCTCGCCCACCTGTGGCTCAAAAGTAAATCTCTTTATTAAATTTATTGCCTTTTCAGCAGACTCTCTATTGTTTGAGAATACATTAACAGTACCATCGTCGTTTATATCTATATTTACACCTGTTTGATCAATAATACTTCTGATATTCTTTCCACCAGGGCCAATGAGATCTTTGATCTTCTCTGTCTTTATCTTAAGATTATAAACACGAGGCGCATACTCAGAAAGCTGTGCTCTTGGAACTGAAATGGATGCCTTCATTATAGAAAGAATATGCAACCTTCCTCTTCTCGCCTGTTCTAAAGCTTGAGATAGAATATCGCGGGTAACACCAGTAATTTTTATATCCATCTGAACAGCAGTTATGGCTGATTCAGTACCGCAGACCTTAAAATCCATATCACCAATATGGTCCTCATCGCCAAGAATATCACTTAATACTATAAATTTATCGCCTTCTTTCATTAAACCCATAGCGATTCCAGCAACATGTTCTTTAATGGGTACTCCAGCATCCATTAGGGACAAAGAACCGCCACATACGGAGGCCATTGAAGAGGAACCGTTTGATTCCAAAATATCAGAGACAACTCTTATCGTATAAGGAAAATCCTTATCAGAAGGTATAACAGGAACTAATGCCTTCTCTGCTAAGAAACCATGTCCAATCTCTCTTCTTCCAGGTGACCTTAAAGGCTTAATCTCTCCAGTACAAAAGGGGAAAAAATTATAGTGGAGCATAAAAGATTTAAAATGCTCTCCCATAAGCTCATCTATCTTCTGCTCATCATCAGCAGTTCCTAAGGTAGTAATTACAAGTGCCTGCGTCTCCCCTCTCGTAAATACAGCAGAACCATGTGTCCGAGGTAAAACCCCCACATCACAGGTAATCTTTCTTATATCCTCTGGAGCTCTTCCATCAATCCTTCTACCTGTCTCAAAAATGTGCTTTCGAATGACTGTCTTTTCTGCCTTTTCTATGGCAAAATTAACCCATAAATCCACATTTGGCGCATCAAACTGTGACTTAACATCATTTATTATAGTGCTCGACAGCTCAGAAAGAGCTTTTCTTCTTTCCTGCTTATGAGGATTAAAAACTCTCTCTTTAAAAGCAGATTCATATTTTTCCAGTACATATTTCTCTATATCATCCACAACCTGAGGTAAGGAAAAATCTGTTTTTTTAACACCTATCTCTTTTACAAAATCAGACTGAAAACTTGCAATCTTTTTGATCTCATCATGAGCTAAATCTAAGGCCTTGATAAAATCATCTTCCTTTACAAAATCTGCCTTTCCTTCAACCATAACTATAGCCTCTTCTGTACCAGCAACTACTATATCAAGTATACTTTTCTCGAGCTCACCTCTAGATGGATTTATTACAAACTCACCTTCTATAAGCCCTACTCTTACAGCACCAACAGGACCTTTAAAAGGTGCTCCTGAGAGCTCAAGGGCAAAGGATGCTCCTATCATTGCCAAAACATCTGGGTCATTTTCCTGATCTATTGATAAAACAGTAGCAATTATCTGAACCTCATTAAAAAAACCTTTAGGGAAAAGAGGTCTGATAGGCCTATCAATCAATCTCGAAACAAGAATCTCCCTCTCACTCTGCTTACCTTCTCTCTTAAAAAAGCCACCAGGTATTTTTCCTGCTGCATAAGTTTTTTCTATGTAATCGCAAACAAGAGGTAAAAAATCCACCTCTTCTCTGGGCTTATCAGAAATAACTGCGGTTACTAAAACAACAGTCTCCCCCATCTGAACTAAGCAGGAACCAGAGGCCTGCTTGGCAAGATAACCTGTTGATAGAACAATATCTTTCTTACCGACTAAGACACTTTTTTTATACATTTACATTCCCTTTATTTTTTATAAGATTATCAAAATTGGATGATATTCTTACTTTCTTAAACCAAGCTTATTAATAATTTCTTTGTACCTTGGAAAATCATTTTCTTTTAGGTACTCAAGATGTTTTCTTCTTTGATTAACCAATTTTAAAAGTCCTCTACGGCTGCTATAATCCTTCTTATGAACCTTGAAATGCTCGGTTAAATAGTTAATCCTTTCAGTAAGAATAGCTATCTGGACCTCAGGAGATCCAGTATCTCCATCAAATCTCTTAAACTTCTCAATAAGCTCTTTCTTTGTATCTTTGCTTAAAGCCATTAAAAAACCTCCTTGATATGCAAAAATATGAAATAGTAATCTAACATATTTAAAAATTATTGTAAATAAAAAATAACTTTAGAAACTATGGTGATCTTTTAAAAGAGACCCTGTCAATCTCATTTAAAATGATACTTTCTAATATTAATTATTCAAAAAATTTTTTTAACAAAAAAATAAAAAATTACTGTTGACAAAAAATTGCATAAAAAAATTTCAATATGTATAAGTTACTATAAAAATTATATAAAAACATAAAAAATTGCCCTTTAATTTACATAGTTACAACAAAAATTAAATAATTAAGCGGTCAATAAGTTTAGTCCAAAATTTATATTAAATGGTTAAAAAGTTTAACTTTATAGTTTAAACTCAACCATCACCGATGTGCCTTCATTCTTCTTGCTTTCTACTGCTATTGTTCCATTGTGTTCTTTAATTATTTTCATGGCTGTTGTTAAACCAAGACCTGTTCCTTCCATCTTTGATGTATAAAAGGGATCAAAGATATATTTGAGCTCTTCAGATTTAATTCCACAACCATTATCAACAATTGAGACTATAAATACATCTTCTTTCTTCTTTGTCTCTATCTCTATAACACCATTATTACCTACTGCTTCTATTGCATTTTTTATGATATTTTCAAAGGCAATTGGCAGATATTTACTATCAGCCAAGATTTTAACATCTAATGAATTAAAACTCGTTTTAAAGATAATACCTTTTTTCTCTATCTCCTTACTTAGATTATATATAACTGACTTAACAACTTCATTTATATATATCATTTTATCCTTATTAATACTCATTGTTTTAAACTCGTATATATCTCTCAACATCCTTTCTAATCTCTCAACCTCTTTAACAATTGCTTCAACAAAAAAGTACCGAGGGTCGTCTTTATCTGTCATAGAAAGTAGTTTTTTTGCGAAACCACCTATTACAGTGAGGGGATTTCTAATCTCATGGGCTACTCCTTCCATCATAGTAGAAAGGGCAACCATTTTCTCGGCTTTGATTTTTTCTTCTACATTTTGCTGGGATTTAAGATTGGTAAGTATTCTTGCTTGAAGCTCTTTAAAATCGAAGGGTTTAGTTACATAATCAATAGCACCTGTCTCTAATCCCTTTACCTTATCAGATACCTCTGCCTTTGCTGTAAGCATAATAACTGGTAAATTCTTAGTTTTTGTATTTTCTCTCAATATTTTTAAAACCTCAAAGCCATCTTTTTTTGGCATCATTATATCAAGTAATACTAAATCAGGATTTTCCGTAAAGGCCTTTTCTATAGCCATCTCTCCATCATAGGCAGAGACTACATCATAACCCAAAGCCTTCAATCTTTTTTCAAGAAGAACTACATTGTCTATCTCATCATCTACAACAAGTATCTTATTTTTCTCCATTAATCTCTAACCTCTTATATATAATCATATTTTTTCGAGAGACCTCTTTATCTCCCTTAGTAACTCTTCTTTATTTAAAGAGGCTTTAATAAAAATTTTCTTTACATCTGAAAGAAGCTTAATTTTTTCATCTTCTTTAAGTTCGCCACCTGTTATAACAATAATAGGTATATCTATAATCTCCTTACTTTTCAATATCTCTATTATTTCAAAACCTGTAATCTCTGGCATAAACAAATCAAGTAATATTAAACCAGGTGTTTCTATCATCAATGTCTCAATTAGCTCCTTCCCGTTGAGAAAGGACTTAAACTTATATCCTTTATCTAATAAAATTTTTTCCAGTAGTCTAACCGCGTCAGGGTCGTCATCAACTATAAAAATAGGTCTGTTTCTAATACTCTCCTCTATCTTCTTAAGCTCTCTTATTACATCTTCTTTAATAATGGGCTTTAATATATAGTCTATTGGACCAACTGAGTAGCCCTTATGAAAATCCCCTTCTATAGATATAAATATAATGGGTATTTTAGCTGTATCGTTATCTTCTTTTAGCTTTTGAAGAATAGCCCAGTTTTTTTCCTCCGAGTATATAATATCTAAAACAATAGCCATAGGTTTTTTTCTTTTTACTTCCTCCACGCCGTTATCAAAATTAGCATAAAAAACAGAATAGCCTTCTTTAGATAAAAAGTCGTACAGTACTTGAAGTATATCCTCTCTCTCCTCTATAATAACTAATCTTTTCTCATTACCTTTTAATAATGATACCTCTTTGATAAAGGGTTCAATATCTTCTTCTGACACAGGCATTGTAAAATATACCGTAGTTCCTTTATTAAGCTCGCTTTCCACCCATATAGACCCACCATGCATCTCTACAAGCCTTTTAGTAATACTTAGTCCTAAACCAGTCCCCTTAGGCTTTTTAGTGTTTTTATCATCAACCTGTTTAAAGGCCTCAAAGATCAATTTTTGATTTTCCTTACTTATACCAATACCTGTGTCTTTAACGTATATCTCAACCCACTTTTTGTTGATCATGTCCTCTCTCAAAGTATAGCCTATCTCTATATACCCTTTTTCTGTAAATTTTACAGAGTTTGTAATCAGATTAATAAGAATTTGAGACAGTCTCTGTTTATCCGCAAGGATTGTAACATCTTTATCTAATCTTATGCTAATAGTCAAACCCTTTGTTAAAATGAGGGGTTGTATAATTGGGATTACACTATCCACCACCTCTTTCAAGCTTAGCTTCTCTATATTAAGTTCCATCTTACCAGCTTCAATTTTTGAAAGGTCCAGTATATCATTTATAAGCTGTAGTAAATGTTTGCCATTTTTTTCTATTCTTTTTAAGTCTTCTCTCTGTTCCTCTGTTATTGGTCCATCAACACCATCAAGTATAAGTTGAGTATAGCCTATGACTGAGTTTAGGGGCGTTCTAAGCTCGTGAGACATTGTTGCTAAAAACTGTGATTTTAGTTTATCTACCTCTTTTAGATGTACATTTGCCTCCTCAAGAAGCTTTGATTTTCTCTCTAACTCTATAGTTCTCTCTCTAACCTTATTCTCAAGGTCTATATTAAGTCTATTAAGCTCTTCATAAAGCTCTGCATTTTTAAGGGCAAGCCCCAGCTGATTTGCAAGCCCCTGCAAAAAATTTAAAAAAGTTTCCGAAAAAAATCTTTTTTCTTTTTCTGCAGTTAATATAACTCCCAATGGAACGTTAGCAACAATAATAGGGGCGATTATTAAAGATTTAACTAAAGAATCATCCTTAAACCTTTTTATTTTTGGTGGAAAAGGCAGTAAATCCACATCTTCTATTACGACTATCTTTCTACTATCAAAGGCTTTTCCAACATAAGTGTTTGTATCACATTCAAACTCAACTAATCTAACATCTTCTTCTTTAAAGCCTATTTGTTTCTTAATTCTTAATACATTATCGCTATCTTTTAAGATAACTGCACAGGCATGGACATTAAAATTCTTGACAATAATATCAATAATATTATTCATTACTACTTCCCTATCAAGACTTGAAAGTAGTGTCTCTAGGGAGGAATATAACAGAGTTATCTCTTTAACCTTCATGGCTAAGTTTTCTCTACTCTCTTTTAGTGATTCGGAGATATCGTGGAATATATCAAAGATCTCTACAACCTTAGTTCCATAAATTTTTAAAAATTTATCTAATATATTCCTTGCTGTAGCAGAACCTAAATAGGCGGAGAGATTTCTTTCAACATACTCTCTTAGTTGATGAGCCATTTTAGAGGAAATTGGTTCTTCCTTTTTAATATTTTTCTCATTAATAAAGCTTTCTATTAGCTTGTCTGCATTAGATTCACCTATTATCTTAGCTAGAAATCCCCTGTAATCATCAAAGGATGGTGAGTGAGAGAGATGTTTTGACTCAATCGTAGCTTTCTCAGCTTCGTGCCTACCTTCTAAGACAAAACTTCTCGCCATCTCTTTCTCAACTGGTGTTTGTTCAAAAATAATGGAAAAAGTTATTAAAAAGATACAATTGAAAGTTAAAGACCAGAAAATAGAATGGCTCCAATTATCAAGACCTTTTAGATAAAAAAGCTCAAAAGGCTTTAGAGCTGTAATATTAAAAAGTCCCTTATTAACAATATCATTTATAAAAGGAAAGGAGCCTGAAAAACTCGGAATAAATAAAACATAAAGCCAGATTATAAAGCCAGCGGTTATACCTGCTATAGCGCCTGCTTTATTTACTCTTTCCCAATAAAGTCCTAAAAAGGTCGCAGGAGCTAATTGTAGAATAGCGCAAAAAGATAAAAGTCCTATATCAACCAATATCTTTTCTTCGCCTAAAAGTTTAAAATATACATAAGCACATAAGGTGATTAGAAGAATTATAGCTCTCTTAATATGTATAAGAAAGAATGAGAGGTCAATCTTTTTTAAGTTTAATCTTAAAATAATTGGTGAAACTATGTGATTCAAAACCATGGTACTTATAGCTACTGTCTCTACAATCACCATCCCTGTTGCGGCAGAAAAACCTCCTAAAAAAACTAAAACTGTAATAAAATCTTCTCCTCTCATAACAGGTATTAGCAAAACACTTACATCTGCTGTATCAATTGATAACCCCAGCAGCCGTCCACCGATTGCTATAGCTGGCACAAAAAAACTTATTAAGAAGAGATAAAGAGGAAAGATATACATAGCCTTTTTTATGTGATTCTCATCAGTGTTTTCGATAACTGCTATATGAAACTGTCTCGGTAAAAGCATAACAGCAACACCTGATAAAAACATCATCGATAACCACTGAAAATAAGAAGGAGTTGGAGACTCACCGATGGTATAAAACCTTTTTATCTCATTAAAAATTCCTCCACTTTTAAAAATATCACTATAACCATCAAAGACAAAGTAGGTAATGTAAATACCCGCTACAAGAAAGGCAATAAGCTTAATTATTACCTCAAAGGCAATGGCAAGTACCATTCCTTCGTGTTTCTCTGTAACATCAAGCTTTCTTGCACCAAAAAGGGCTCCAAATATAGCAAGTATTATTGCAATATAAAAATGAAGATCTTTATAAAAATCTTTAAATGAAAGCTTTATAAAACTTCCTTCATAGAAGTATAATAGACTCAAGGTATTCGTAATTGATTTAATCTGTAAGGCAAGATATGGTAAAAGCCCTATAAAGATAAAAAAAGAGATTAAAGCAGCCAATATACTTGATTTACCATATCTGGTGCTTATAAAGTCTGCAATAGAGGTAGTGTTATGTTTTTTTGATATCTTAACAATCTTTCTTAGCGAATACCACCATGTAAAGGCAGCAAAGGTAGGCCCAATATATATGGGCATATAAGCAAAGCCCTGGTGCATAAAAAGTCCTACGCTTCCATAAAAGGTCCAGGCAGTACAATAGACAGCTAAAGAAAGGGAATAGACATAGGGGTTTGAGACAAGGCTTTTTCCTTTCTCTCTCGACCTATCTCCAATATAGGCTATCAAAAAAAGAGCTATAAGATAGGCAAGAGTTATAAAGGGAAGGTAAGACATAGTTATCTATCACCGAGCAGTCTACTATATAGAAAGATTACAAAAATCGAGATAATCCAGCCTAAATAAAGATAAATAAAAAAGAGAGGAAATCCCCAGATATACAACAACTTATTGAATATACTTATAAAAGGATAATTTAAAACAACAACACCAATAACAACAAGTATAAACCACCAATCTCTTTCTTTTATGTTCTTCATAATAAAGATTAAAACACAAAATTTGCTATAGTCAAGGCAGCTTGAAAGGTACAGGCACGAAGGTAATTAAAAAAATAATTAGTGATAATAGCCCGACGATTTTTTTAGAGAAAGGAAGTTTTTCCTCTTCATCAATAACAGGTGGATGATATCTCCCTAATAACAAAAGAATAAAACCCCAAAAAATCCAGCCTTCCCACCCTAATAAGCCTATCAAGAAAAGAGCAATAATTAAGGGAAGTGACAACTTTTTAAATAAACGTGGGGAAAGGGCATAGAGAATATGTCCACCATCTAATTGTCCAACAGGTATAAGATTCATAGCCGTGACAAAAGTACCTATCCAACCGGCAAAGGCAACAGGATGTAATACAAGATCAAATTTTTGAGGAAGCTCTCCCCAGATTAAGTAAGTTAAAAATTTTAATAACAAAGAATCCCCAAGAATTATGCCAGTAGAATCTGTAAGCTCTATTAAGGTTGAGTTATAAATACCGTATATAAGTATAGGAATAGATACAATAAAGCCCGCAATTGGACCTGTGGCACCTATAGCTATGAGAGAGTTTTTATTAGTAATGGTAGATCTCATCTTAATTATCGCACCAAAAGTACCGATAAAAGATGGAGCAGGAATAAAATAAGGTAAAGAGGCTGGCACATTATGCCTTTTAGACATTAGATAATGTCCAAACTCGTGAAAAAGTAAGATCGTTAGTAGAGATAAGGAAAAGGGCAAGCCCGACAAGAAATTTATACTATCCGAAGGGTCTTTTATACTAAAGGTTGCTCCGGCAAGGGTAGTTGTGAAAAAAGTTATGATAAAAAGTATAATATTCAACCAAGGAACTTTTTTCTTTGGCTTAATTATCCTAAAACTACCGCCATCCTCTTCAAGCTCTATTATCTTATCATAGTCTCTCATTTCTCTATTATAACATTATTATATCGAGAAAAAATTAGTTTTTAACCCTTTGAGTAATAATAAATATGATAAGAGCAAAGAAACTAAAGAAAGCACCTACAAAAAAAGCAACTTGATAGGAAAATTTATCCCACAAAAACCCAAAGATGATACTAGCTGGTAGAGCAGATATACCTATAGCAAAATTATAAACCCCATAGGCACTCCCTCTATATTCTTGTGGTACAAGGTCAGCCAAAAAAGCTCTCTCAACCCCCTCGGTAAGACTATAATATAAACCATAGAGTAGAAAAACTGAGATAACCGCACCTTTTGTTGTTAAAAGCCCCATTAGCAGATAAACACCTCCGTAGATAATCCAGCCTATTAATATCATTTTTCTCTTGCCATACTTATCTGCTAAAATGCCAGCAGGATAGTTTCCCAGTGATTTTATAAGATTAAAAATACCCCAAAGAAGGGGTATATAAACAATATCAACACCACTTTCTTTTAATCTAAGAATCAAGAAGGCATCACTACTATTACCAAGTGTAAAAATAAAGACCGATAGAAAAAATAATTTTGTCTTTTTAGAGAAATTTTTAAGAGTTAATAAATCTGCCGGTTTAAAAACAGGCTTTGAATCGGCCACAGCAGTCTTATCCTCTTTTATAAAAAATAGAAAAATAATAACTGCCAAAGAAGGAATGATTGATATTAAAAAAACTAACTTAACGTCATTATTAAATATAGATAGCAAGAACATAGCGATAAAAGGTCCTATAAGGGCACCAAAATTATCAAGAGATCTGTGAAAACTGAAGGCTTTAGCTCTATCCTTTTCAGAAACTGAGTTGGCAATTAAAGCATCTCTTGGAGCTGTTCTTATACCCTTACCTACTCTATCTAAAAGCCTAATAAAAAACACCCAAACCCAAGTATTAGCGAAAAAATATAAAGGTCTTAATATATTTGATAAAAGATATCCAAAAACAGCAAGGGGCTTTCTCTTCTTAAAGACATCGGAAAGATAACCACTAAAAAGTTTAAGAAGGCTTGCTATTGTCTCACCTACACCTTCAATAACTCCCAAGACCTTAGCAGTTCCGCCGATAGTAGATATAAAAAGTGGCAAAAGGGGATATATCATATCACTGGCAATGTCATTAACAAAACTTATAATACTCAATATTAAGACATTGCCCCTTAGAAAGCTTCTATTCACAATCAAACCAGCCTAAGAAATTTTCTTTTACCAATCTTAACAATTTGTGGTTCAGATGAACCAACTATTTTATGATTTACATCACTTATCTTCTGCCCATTTATCTGAACAGCCTTCTGCTGAATCATTCTTCTCGCCTCGCTCTTTGAAGAAAGAAGGCCTGCTTCAACAATGATATCAATTAAAAACTTCTCTCCTTCAACCCTATATTCTTCTATATCATCAGGTACTTCTTTTTTAGAGAAAACCCTCTCAAACTCTTCTTTTGCCTTTAAGGCTGACTCATAGCTATGAAATCTTTTTACAATCTCAAAGGCAAGATCTTTCTTAGCCTCAAGAGGATGAATAGAGCCATCATTTATGCCATTCTTTAGCCTTTCTAGCTCTTCAAGGGATATCTCACTCAAAAGCTCATAATATCTTAGCATCAACTCATCGGAGATTGACATAATTTTTCCAAACATATCAAAAGGTTCGTCCGTAACTCCTACATAGTTAGCTAAAGACTTACTCATCTTGTTTACACCATCAAGCCCCTCTAAGAGAGGCATCGTAATTACTGTCTGAGGTTTTTTGCCATACTCTCTTTGTAAGTCTCTACCAACAAGTAGATTAAACTTCTGATCAGTTCCTCCAAGCTCAACGTCAGCCTCTAAGAATACAGAATCATAACCCTGTAAAAGAGGATACATAAACTCATGGATGCTTATAGGTTTGCCACTATCATATCTTTTAGCGAAATCATCTCTCTCAAGCATTCTTGCGACCGTATATTTTGCTGAAAGAAAGATCATATCCTTACCTGTTAGTTTATCAAGCCACCTACTATTAAAATCCACGATAGTTTTATTTGGATCTAATATCTTAAACACTTGTTCTTTATAGGTCTCGGCATTCTTTAATACCTCTTCCATAGTTAAGGCTCTTCTTGTCTCAGACTTTCCTGTAGGGTCACCAATCATACCAGTGAAATCACCGATGAGAAAAATAACCTCATGCCCCAAATCTTGGAACTGCCTCATCTTATTCAACAAAACGGTATGCCCTAAATGCAAATCTGGAGCAGTTGGGTCGAAGCCTGCCTTAATTTTTAGAGGTTTTTTATTAAGATAGCTCTCCTTTAGCTTCTCTAAAAGCTCTTCTTCCTGGATAATCTCCACAGTTCCTCTCTTTATAATGTTTAGCTGTTCAAGGGGTGATTTCATAAGCCTCTCCCTCCATCTTTTCACAATATCTTTCTATAGAGATAGTTTTTCCATTACTATTATCTATCGTTAAGACAACATAGGAAACTCTAACATCTTCTGTTGCAACCTCCAATTTTCTTGGAACTCCCCTCACAAATCTTTCTAATACCTCCTCAACCTTGTTACCAATAATAGAATCGTGTGCACCTGTCATACCCACATCGGTTATATAGCCTGTACCGTTTTTCAAGATAGTCTCATCGGCTGTTTGTACGTGTGTGTGGGTACCCAAAATAGCAGATACCTTTCCGTCTAAAAAATAAGCTAAAGCCTTCTTCTCAGATGTGGCCTCTGCATGAAAATCAATAATAATGTTTCTTGTACTTTTATCTATTTCAGGAAGATATCTTTCAATTGCCAAAAAAGGAGAATCATATATTTCCATAAAAACCTTTCCCACTATATTGACCACCGATAATTTAAACCCTTCCTTTTCAATTAAAGTATACCCTCTACCAGGGGCATAAATTGATAAATTAAGGGGTCTTAAAACCTTAGGCTCAGCGTCCAGAAAAACCTCTGATTCCTTTTTATCAAAGCAGTGGTTGCCAAGAGTTATTATATCAATACCACAACCGAATAACTCTTTAGCTACCTTCTCAGTAATACCAAACCCGCTGGCTGAGTTTTCACCGTTAGCAACTACGAATAGGGCCTTATGCCTTTTAACTAACCCCTTTAAGGATTTCTTTAAGCAATCTCTTCCAGGTTTACCAACAATATCACCAATAAAAAGAACCTTAAAACTATCTTGCATACTCAATAGCTCTAAGCTCCCTTATAACAGTAACCTTAATCTGACCTGGATAGGTAAGCTCTCCCTCTACCTTTTTTGCAATATCTCTTGCCAAAACAAAGGCTTCATCATCATTTACTTTATTATTCTCAACAATCACTCTTATCTCTCTACCTGCCTGAATAGCATAAGCCTTCATAACACCTGGAAACTCTGTGGCAATCTTTTCCAGATCTTGAACTCTCTTAACATAACTTTCAATAGTCTCTCTTCTAGCACCTGGTCTTGCCGCAGAAAGAGTGTCAGCAGCCTGAACAAGAATGGCATATATAGAAGACATGGGCTCCTCATTGTGATGACTACTTACAGCATTTATAATTTTTGGATTTTCATTATATTTCCTCAATATATCAGCACCTATTGTTGCGTGAGAACCCTCTACCTCATGGTCAACAGCTTTTCCAATGTCATGGAAGAGCCCTGCCCTTTTTGCCTGCTTTGTTGATAAATTTAACTCTGAGGCCATAATACCACAAATATATGAAACTTCCAAAGAATGTTCTAATAGGTTCTGTCCATAACTTGTTCGATATTTGAGAGTACCTAACAACTTTATAAGCTCAGGATGAACATTATGAATACCTGTATCAAAAACCGCCTTTTCTCCAGCCTCTTTAATTGACTGATCAACCTCTTGTCTTACCTTCTCTACTATCTCTTCAATTCTTGCAGGATGAATCCTACCATCTTGAATCAGCCTTTCAAGAGAAAGTCTTGCTACCTCTCTCCTAACTGGGTTATGACAGGATATAACTACTACCTCAGGTGTATCGTCAATAATTACGTCTACACCAGTTATAGACTCAAAGGCCCTAATATTCCTTCCTTCTCTACCAATAATCCTTCCTTTCATCTCATCATTAGGAAGGGTAACACTTGAAACTGTTTTTTCTGTAACAAAATCACCTGATAGTCTCTGAATAGATAGGGCTATGTACTCCTGAGCCTTTTTATTAGCAGATTCTTTAAGCTCCTCCTCTATCTCCCTTAATCTTTTGGCAGATTCTATCTTTGCTTCTTCCTCGATAAGCTGAATTAAGTCTCTCTTTGCCTCTTCTGCCGTATAATTAGCTATCTTCTCTAACAAAGCTCTATGTTCCTTAATATAGCCCTCTAACTGATTCTTTTTCTCTACCAGCTCTTTCTCTAAAGAGTTAACAGCCTTCTCTTTTTTGAGAATCTCCACCTCTCTGCTATCAATAAGTATCCCTCTCTTTTCGAGACTATCTTCTTTTTGTGAGAGTCTTTTTTCGATAGCATTTAGCTCTTCTCTCTTCTGTTTCAGTTCCTTCTCTACATCAATCTTTAGCTTAATTAAACTATCTTTTACCTGTAGCTCTGCTTCCTTCTGGGCAATCTCTACCTGCTTCTTTGCCTCCTCTAAAACCTTTTGTTTTTCTTTTTCTAAATCTGAAAGTTTTTTCTTCCAGATGAAGTGATAGGTTAATCCTCCAAATACTAAACCAATAAGTAAACTCAAAATCACAAACAGTATATTCATAAAACCTCCTTTATGTTAAACCCCCAAGGGGTAATTGATAAAAAAAAATCCCCAGAATGCCGTGTGAGCCATGGGCTTAGCTTATAACTAAATAGGTGGAACCCATATAACTGCTTTAGGCTCCCTCCTGCAAGGGAGGTATGCACACCACAGTCAGTGACAGGCTCCCTTCTTAGAGATGTTGGCTCAAGCCCTAAAACCCATCACGCACATCCCAGGGATTTAATCCTCCGAGACTATGCCTGACAAACTATCAATCTTTTCTTCTAAAAATCTTTCCAGTAACTTAAACTCTTTTTCCTTTTTAACCAGCTCCTCGCCGACACTAAGTAAAGCCATTAGAAGCATCTGAACAGGTGAAATTAACTTATACTTTCCATTAATCTCTTCTATTTTTTTTTTACTAAACTTTCTAACCTAACAACCTCTTCTTCCGTCAGATCCGTCAAGATGGTAAATTTATTACCAAGAATGGTAATATCATAAGAGCGATTCACTTTCCTTTCCTTCAATAAATAAACTTACTTTGTTAATAACATTATCAATGCTTTTTAATGCTTCTTTTTTTTCTTGCTTGAGCTTTTCAATCTCCTCGATTAACCTATTTACCTCTTTCTCTTTTTCTTCTGCTCTCCTTTTCAAATCTAAGTTTTCATTCTTTAATGCTTCGTATCTATAAACTAAACCCTCAATTTTTAAATTAAGTTCCTCAAGTTTTTTCTCAAAATCCATTATTTCTCCCTCTACTTTTAAAGTTATTCTATTGCTTAAATATTGTCAAGGCATATTTTCCTTATTCGAAAATCTTTGTCTAAACCATCTATTAATATCATCAAAAGCCGGTGGAATAACTAAAAACAGCTCAATATCTGATGGTAAAACAAGACTTAATCTGTCCTCATCCTTTAATACAAGCAAACCTGCCTCTCCCTCTCCAAGATTTTTATCAATTATCTCAACAATTTTATTTAGCCTTTTTTCATAACTTTCCCTAAAAAGAGGATAGACTTTCTCGAAAACTTCTTGTGTTACGATAACACTAAGGCACTTACCCCAATCAAGATAGGGAAAAAAAACACTCTTATCTTCCAGTGGTATTAACTCTGCACCTCTTTCTATCTTCATTTCAAAAAGAGTCTTAAGATGGCTATTAAAAGAGCTAACTATATCTAATGGTTTTTCCTCGTCTGCAGTAAGAATCTCACAGAAAATCTTATTTACAACACCAGCGATCTCCAACCTCTCAACTTGAACAAAAACTTGCTGCCAATATCTATCAAAAAGTTCCTTATACTCCTCATTTTCTAATAAGAAAATATTAGGAACAAAATAAATCTTCCTTTTGTTTCTATACTCTTTTGCTTCTGGTCTATCAATCTTTCCCAATTCAACCATGTTTTTAATTTTATCTAAATGTCATCTTTTTTTCAACCTCCAACTTTGGGGTCAGGTCTTTATTCTTGACATTTCCCTATCTTTAGAATACCATCTCTTTATGGCAAGGCCTTTACGTATCGAATATCCCTTTGCCGTTTATCACATAACCTCAAGAGGTAATGAGAAGAAAAACATATTTTTAGATGATAAAGATAGAATAAGCTTTCTCGACATTCTCTCCAAAGTAGTAAAAAAATATAACTGGCTTTGTTATTCCTATTGCCTAATGAACAACCATTACCATATTGTAATTGAGACCCCAGACGGTAATCTATCTAAAGGTATGCGTCAGCTAAATGGTGTATATACACAAATTTTTAACAAAAGACATAAAAGGATTGGCCATCTATTTCAGGGTAGATATAAAGCAATAATTATTCAAAAACAATCTCATTTATTAGAGGTCTGTCGCTACGTAATATTAAACCCTGTAAGAGCTCAAATAGTTAATGACCCTGCCGATTACAAATGGAGCAGCTATAAATCTACTTTAGGTTTAGAAAAAAAACCTGATTTTTTATCAATAGACTGGCTACTGGAACAGTTTCATAGCGATAGAAACATTGCAATAAATCTGTTTAAAGACTATTTATTAAGCGGCATAAATAAAGGTAGAATCTATGATGAGATAAAAGGTCAGATACTCCTTGGGGAAGAAGATTTTATTAAGAATCTAATTAAATACACAAAAGAGAAAGAGAAAAATTTAGAGATTCCTAAAACTCATAGATTTGCCAGCAGACCACCTCTTGAGATTATCTTTTCAGAAGAAGTGATCAAAAATAAAGATGATAGAAACACAGCCATATACTCAGCAATATATGATTATGGATACAAACAAATTGAGATAGCAAGACACTTAAAAATGCATTATTCTACAATAAGTAGATTGATTAATAGGATTAATAAATAAAAGTATAGGACTACCACCAAGAAAAAAGGGTTGACAGGAAAACAAGAATAATAATATAATTCTTGTTCACTTGTTAACATAACGTTGCCGAGGTAGCTCAGTCGGTAGAGCAGAGGACTGAAAATCCTCGTGTCGTTGGTTCGATTCCGACCCTCGGCATTTTTTTTAAGTCTCTGAGAAAATCTCAAAAAAACATTAAAGGAGTCTTATGATGCAAAAAAAATCTTACAAAATCGCTGTATTACCAGGAGATGGCACAGGTCCTGAGGTAATTAACGAAGGGGTGAAGGTTCTAAAAGCAGTTGGTGAAAAGGAATGCATTGATTTTAGTTTTACTTATTTTAACTGGGGTGGTGATAATTATTTAGAAACTGGCGTCACTCTACCTGAAGATTTTAAAGAACAACTACAAGGTTTTGATGCTATCTATTTAGGTGCCATAGGACATCCAGATGTTAAGCCTGGTATTTTAGAGAAAGGTATTTTGTTAAGACTTCGCTTCGAGCTCGATCAGTATATAAACTTAAGGCCTGTCAAGCTATACCCAAATATTGATTGCCCCTTAAAGGATAAGAAACCAGAAGATATAGATTTTGTTGTTGTTAGAGAAAACACTGAAGGCTTATACGCAGGGGCAGGTGGAGTATTGAAAAAAGGAACTCCTGATGAAGTTGCTATTCAGGAATCGATAAACACAAGAAAAGGTGTTGAAAGATGCATAAGATTTGCCTTTGACTATACAAGAAAAAGAAACAAAAAGAAAAAACTCACTCTCTGCGGAAAAACAAACGTCCTTACTTACGCCTTTGATTTATGGGAAAGGACATTCTATGAAGTCGCCAAAGAATATCCAGATATAACAACCGATTACGTGCATGTTGATGCCTGTTGTATGTGGATGGTTAAAAATCCTGAGTGGTTTGATGTAATTGTTACTGACAACATGTTTGGAGATATAATTACCGATTTAGGTGCTATGATACAGGGAGGTATGGGCGTTGCTGCAGGTGGAAATATTAATCCTAATGGTCTTTCTATGTTTGAACCTATTGGTGGTTCCGCACCTAAATATACAGGGATGGGAGTAATAAATCCAGTAGCATGTATATTATCTGGCGAGATGTTATTAAGATATCTAAACGAGGAAAAGGCAGCCCAAAGAGTCGAAAATGCAGTGGTTAAGGTTATTACTACTAAGCTAAAGAGTATGTCAGCTGGAAAGATGGGCTACTCAACCTCTGAAGTTGGCGATTTAATAGTTGAAAACTTATAAATGAAAAGCCAGGTCTACCTTATCTTCGGAGATGAGGAGTTTCAAAGATTAGAAACAGCAAAGATTGTAAACGATCTTAATGTTAATTCTGAGAATATTGAAACAATTCACTCTGGAGATAAGGAATGGGCTGTTATAGCCGATGAGATAAGAAACTATTCACTTTTTGGTATCCCAAGGCTTTTTATAATCAAAGATGTTGATATTTTTAAATCCGATGAAAACATAGAGGATATTCTTGAAAGGGCCTTTTCTTTCTATCAATCAAAGGACTATGAAAAAGCAGGCAAAGAAGTTTTAAAGGCATTAAACCAACTGGAGCTTTCTCCAGAGGAGCTAAATAATATATCAAGCTCTCCGTCCCTTTTAGAGGGTTTCTTCCCTAAATTTGAGAATGTAGGTTTCATTACTGATTTGATTAAAAAATCCTTTCTTAAACTGGAGAGTATTAGCAAAAAAGAGAGCTTTGATTTCTCTTCACTACTATCAAATATTCCAGATGGACACTGCCTAATAGTTACCACAAAGGAACTCGATAAAAGAACAAAAAACTTTAAGCTCTTCCAGTCTTGCGGAGTTTTTCTCGAAAAAAAGGAAACAAAACTATCAATAAAAGAAATAAGAAATCAGATTGAAGCTAAAATTGAAGACTTTCTTAAAAAAAGCAATAAAAAAATCACTCCTGAAGATCTTTTTTACCTGAAAGAAAAATCTTTTGAATCATCTCAGCTGCCAACAAAGTTAGAAAAACTTGCCCTTATATCAGAAGGAAAGGCTTATATTACTAGAGAAGATATAGACAATACCTTTGATGATGATATTTTTCCTGATAGCCAATTAATCCCCGAACTTATTAGAAAAAAAGACCTCGCCTCAATTTTAAGAATAATACTTAATCCAAAAAACACAAAAACAGATTATATCAAACTAACTGGTTACTTAAGAAGCATATTAAGAAATACCATAGCAATAAAAGAGTTTTCTGACGAAGAGGAGTATACAGACTTCTACAACTTTGAAAGGAAATTTTATAAAAGATATTTTGACCTATTGCCTAAGGAAACTCTTAAATCACAACATCCCTACTATCTATTTCAATGCTATATAAATTTTAAAGATTTTAAATTAGAAGACTTGAAAAGATTTTATATCTTGCTTTTTAATGTAGACAAAAATTTAAAATCAACTCAAATAGCACCAAAAGACCTATTCATTGATTTATTCACAGAACTATTATCTACCAGATGCTGATCTTTCCTTTTTCGGTTCTTTTAACCTTGTACATAGCTTTATCAGCTCTATCTATTATACTTTTTGCAGCAAGACCTTGAGTATAAGATGCAATACCAATACTTACGCTTATTGTATGTCCCGCAAGTAAAGTAACTTTTAACATATCTTGTAATCTTTTAGCAGTAGTTAACGCTCCCTCTTGGTTTGTATTTGGCAACATAATAACAAACTCTTCCCCGCCAAAGCGTGCTGCAATATCAACATCTCTAAGAGAACTTCTTATTAAATTTGCCAGCTCTTTTAATACAATATCACCAACTGTATGACCATATTTATCATTAAGCTGTTTGAAATCATCAATATCAATGAACATAATAGACAGGTTCCCCTCGTATCTATTAAGTCTCATAATCTCTTTCTCTAAAGATTTTAAAAAGTAAGACCTATTATACAACTGTGTCAATGAGTCTGTGATAGATAATCTCTCTAATGCAATAAAGGTCTGAGCATTATTTAATGCAATGGCCGCTGCATCTGCTAAATAGGTAATTAATTTTGTATCCCTAGGAGTAAAACCACCGAACTTATTAAAAGATTCTACAACACCAAGTAACTTCTTTTTGAAAATTATAGGTGCACAAATAAGATTATTAATCTTATAATCTTTAACTAAGACTTTTATGCCTGTATCATGGCTTACCTTATTTACTTTAATAACCTCTCTTTTTAAAGCACACCGCCCTGCAACACCTTCTCCTATTTTCAAGGCTATCTCCTGATCTATACCCTCTGCTATCTTACTAACCAGTTTTTCCCCATCATAAATAAACAAAGTAGTTCTGTCAGATTTAAGTATCTCAGTTGTTGCCTTAACAATTTTTTGTAATAATAAATCATAATCCTTTTCCGAAACAAGCTCACCAAAGATATTAACTATTAACTCCCTCTCATTCCACCATTTTTCGTAACTTTTAAGAAAATTATTTATAAAACTCTCTGTTACTTTAAACACAGCATCAATGTATCTTTCGTCAAAATTATTATCAATTCCACAGGTTAGCCAGTAACCTATAACCTTATTAAAAAATTTAATAGGAATGACAACCTTTTTATAACCCGCCCAGCATTCCTTAATAAGAATATCGAGATTAGAAAGCCTATTTGTCGTGTCTTCTATACATTTTTTTGAGGACACTTTATCTTCTAAAATTTTTTTACAATGGGGTGGCAAAAAAGACTTGTCCACCACAATCCTACCTTTGTGATCAAGGATGTAGGCACAAAAACCAAACTTATAAGAAAAATCTTCAACAAGATGAATTAACTCTTCTTTATCAAAAATATCTGTTAAAGATGGCGGAAGGATTTTCATAATTTTTTATACTCTAATTCTCCTAAGAAGTAAAGAGTTTGTTACAACGGAAACAGAGCTAAAAGCCATAGCCAGTCCTGCAAACATAGGGTTTAAAAGAATGCCCAAGAAAGGATATAAAACACCTGCAGCGATTGGTATGCCAAGACTGTTATATAAAAAAGCCCAAAAAAAGTTTTGTTTTATCTTAGAAATAATATTTTTACTCAACAAAATTCCTTTATAAATAGTCATCAAGTTAGGGTTGATAATTACTATATCTCCAGCCTCAATTGCAATATCTGTGCCAGATCCTATAGCAATCCCCACATCTGCTGCGGCAAGAGCAGGCGCATCGTTAATACCATCTCCAACCATTGCTATTTTCTTGCCTTGAGCTTTTAATTGGGCAATAACATTTTGCTTTTCTTCAGGTAGAACTCTCGCCTTATAACTAATATTATTAAGTCTCTTTGACACAATCTCTGCAACTTTTACACTATCACCTGTTAACATAAAAACATCGATACTCAATCTTTTAAGACTGCTTACAAACTCAAAGGCGTCATCCCTTAAATTATCAAACAACGCCAGATAACCTAAAAATCTTTTATCTACTCCAGACACAAGACCTACAAAAATATAAGTAAATCCATCTTCAAGTCCTTCTGGCTCAATCTCAAAACCATTATCTACCAAAAAACTCATTGAACCAACCAAAACCTTATCGCCATTAATGTAGCCAACAATACCCATACCAGGAAGGGTCTCAAAATTTTTCACCTCAAAAAAGTCATCAACCCCATACCTTTTAATCACAGCTTCAGCTAATGGATGGGAAGAGGCTTTCTCTAAAGAGGCCACATATTTTAAAAAAATACTCTCATCAATAACAGAAAAAACCTTAATCACTTCGGGCTTACCATAGGTTAAAGTACCTGTTTTATCAAGAACCACTGTATCAATAGTTGATAACTTTTCAATACTTTCGGCATTTTTAAAAAGTACACCTTTCTCTGCAGCCATACCGGTTCCAACAATAACGGCAGTTGGAGCTGCAAGACCCAAAGAACATGGACAGGCTATAATTAAAACTGCTATCATTGCCTTAATCGCAAAATAAGTGTCAAAACCATAGAATTTCCAGAAAATTAAACTAATGACAGCACAAACTAAAACAGCTGGCACAAAAATAGCACTTATCTTATCTGCCATCTTTTGGATCGGTGCCTTAGAGCTTTGAGCAGATTCAACCAACTTAATTATCTGAGACAAAACAGTATTCTCGCCTACAGAGGTGGCTTCGATAATAAAGGTACCCATCTTATTAATAGTACCTGCCAATACAACATCACCTTTTTTCTTTTCCACTGGCACACTCTCACCAGTTATCATAGACTCGTCAACAAAAGAATAGCCATCTAAAATAATACCATCTACAGGAACCCTTTGTCCTGCCTTAACATAGACAATATCCTTTATAACAACCTCAGAAATAGGTATCTCAACCTCTTTTCCATCTCTTAAAACCACTGCATATTTCGGTGAAAGCTCAATAAGCTTCTTTATAGCCTCTGATGTCTTTCCTTTTGCCTTTGCCTCCAAGCTCCTACCAAGAAGGATAAACATAATCAAAACGGCACTGGTCTCATAATAAAGGTGCATACTATCATAACCTTCTTTTCCCAAAAAAATCATGATAGTAACAAAAAGACTATACAAATAGGCACTTCCAGTACCAAGCGCAACAAGTGTATCCATTGTAGCTGTCCTTGACTTAACAACCGCTTTAAAACCATTTATATAAAACTCTCTACCAAAGAAAATAACAGGGGTAGCAAGAAGAAGCTGAAAAATAGAGTTTGCCTTGTCAGAATCAAAAAAACTATAAATATGAAAATGCTCAGACATAGTAATAATAGCAAGGGGGATAGAAAAAATAAGAGATAAGACAAAATTCTTGCTCTTTATAGCCCCTTCATCTTTTAAATCTATCTCTGACTTAATATCATAGGCTTCAAAGCCGATAGACTTAATAGCAGCTTTAACTCCATCTACATTAATCAACTTGGGATCATACTTAACAATGGCCTTAGCCGTAGCGAGATTTACATTTGCAGAGACAACCCCAGAAGTCTCCAACAACTTAGTCTCTACCCTTCTAACACAGGAAGCACAATGAAGCCCCCTAATCCCCAAAACTATCTCAACCATAGAAATATATAATACAACAACAACCGCCAAAGATAAATGCAAAAGAGGGGATGCTAGGGGAGATAGAGTATGTTTTTACTGTTTTTTTGAAATTTTCTTGGTAAATCTTTTTTTAATATTTAGGTTGATATTAAAAATTGAGTGATTTTTCTTATATTTTTAAAAAACAAAACATCTATATTCCCTAAACCATGTTTTCTAATAATTTTATAATCTTGATACATTTTTATTAAAATATTTTTTAAATTCCTATTACTCTTTCCACCAGCACGCATATTTATTATTACTTTAGGCAAGTAAAATGTACTAATCTGATTTTTATATAAAAATCTAATCATTAACTCATAATCTGCTGCAATATTATAAGACAAATCAAAAAAACCATGTTGATAGTATATTGTTTTTTTTACAAAAAAGGTGGGATGAGGTGGCATCCAACCGAAGCGAAAAGATTTCCTATCAAAAGCGCCAGCCTTCCAGTATCTTTTAATCCTTTTTGTATCAAGGGCACTAACATAACAAAGGTCAGTATAACATGAGTCGATTTTTTCTTTTGTAAAAACTTCAACAATATCTTTTATGACATCTTTATAAGCATAAAAATCATCGGAATGTAGAATCCCAACAATATCGCCAGCGGCCTTTTTAATTCCTTTGTTTAAAGCATCATAGATACCATTGTCCTTCTCACTAATTAACTTTGTATCATTGATTCCATGCTTTTTGACCAGTTCTATAGTATTATCGGTTGAACCACCATCTACGACTATATGTTCAATCAGAGGATAACTCTGAATCTTTATGCTATCAATGCAATCCTTTATGGTTTTAGAAGAATTAAAGGTAGGAGTTATAATCGAAACTTTCATGTCTTTCTTAAAACTAATATATTACCCATAACCAAAGCATCCATCTCTGTTCTGAGATAGCAATCTAAAGCTTCTTCTGGAGTGTTTACAATAGGTTCATTTTCGTTAAAAGATGTGTTAAGAAGAATAGGTAAACCTGTTTTCTCATTAAATTTAGCTATGAGAGAATAGTATTTAGGAGAAATATCTTTATGTACCGTTTGAAGCCGACCAGTTCCATCCACATGGGTAACAGCTGGTAGTAGTTTTCTCTTATCTGCCTTTATTTTAAATACTTTCTCCATAAAGTATACATCATCTTCACGTTCAAAATATTCAGAAACATATTCTCTCAAAATAGATGGTGCAAAAGGCCTGAAAGATTCCCTTCTTTTAATTTTACTATTAATGAGATCTTTGGCATCAGGACGACCTGGATGGGTCAGTACAGAACGGTTACCCAATGCTCTTGGCCCAAATTCAGTCCTTCCTTGAAACCATCCAACTACAGCACCATTAGCCAAAAGTGATGCAGTTTTCTCAATTGTTTCGTTAACATCAACTAATTTAATATACTTTACACCTTTTGTTTTTAGGATGCTTTCTATTTGTTCATCAGAGTATTCAGGACCTAAATATGCTGATCTTACAAAGTTTCTTTTTTTATTTCCAAGTTCATTGTTGTAAAACCATAGAGCAGAGCCTATTGCAACACCTGCATCATAGCCTGCTGATGGTATGTAAATTTTTTCGAAACCTGTCATTTCTGTAATCTTACCATTTGCCACCGAGTTTTGGGCCACTCCACCGGCAATGCAGATGTTTTTAAGGCCTGTCTTTTGTTGAAAACTATTCAGCATATGGAATATCACATTTTCACAATGTTTCTGAACACTCGCAGCCAAGTCTTTATGATATTCAGTAAGTGGTTCACTCTTTTCTCTTGGAGTACCGAATTCTTTAATAAACTCATCAGAATAAAGCTTATCTATAAAAGGAGCACCTTCTTCCCATGTCATAGCTACGCCTTTTGTAGCATGAACAAAATACTTTTTATTAAGCTGGAATTTGCCATTTTTGCCGATTTTTATAACTTTTTCCATTTTATCCAAATATTTAGGTTCACCATAAGGCGCTAAACCCATAACTTTATACTCGTCACCATAAAAAGGAAAACCTAGAAATTGGGTAAAGGCCGTATAAAAAATTCCTAAAGAATGAGGATATGTAACTGAATCTACGACATCTATTTTATTCTCCCTACCTATTGCAAACATGGCTGATGAAAAATCTCCAAAGCCATCAATGGAAACTATGGCTGATTCTTCGAAAGGTGAGCAAAAAAATGAAGATGCTAAGTGTGATCTATGATGTTCCACATGCTTTATTTCTGCAGAAATGTCTTTTTCTGAAATACTCAGTGCTTGAGCAAGTTGAGACTTTAAAGAAAAAACTTTTTTTATATTTACCATTCTATCTTTTAAAAAATTAGGATTTGTAAGTTTTTTCAGAGAACTTATTACCTTTTTGCCAAAGTGAGCAGAAGGATCTCGACCTATGGTAATATAATCTACATCAGCTATCGTTATTCCCGCATATTGAAGACAAAACTTTATAGATTCTGAAGGGAATCCTGCCCAGTGTTTAATCCTTCTAATTCTCTCTTCTTCTATAGCACAGATGATTTCTCCATCTTTTATTAAGCATGCTGCAGAATCACCGTGATAAGCATTAATTCCAAGAATAATCATCTTCCCTCCAAATGAATATTATAAAGTTCACCAATAACATCTTTTACAGTTTTTGCATCTTCTTTAGCAATTTTTTTAATTTCATAAATCTTTGCATCTACTAAAAATCTATACCAAAAACCCTGAAGAAAATGGAATATCAAACCTTTCATGCCGTCAAGAAACCCCAATTTGAAGAAATACCTATATATAAAGTATAAAAATGGTCTAAAGAACAAAGGCATTTTTACATATACCTTTTCTTTAATCCATCTTTTTCTCTTTTCCTGTGTTTCCGCCAATTTTGACTCAATATTGTCATACTTTAAAAAGTTATATTTCAAATTTAAAATATCTATTGCTTCCCTTGTAGCATAACTATTATGCTTATCTATCCACCAGTTAAGGTTTTTTTTATTATCATCAACTATGTCATTGTCAAGAAATATTTTTTTACCTTCATTAACTTTTATATGTTCGTCCATCCATCTCTCTTCACAATAACCCTTACCATATCTCCATATCCTTAACAGCCAGATGGGATAATATCCACCATGCCTTATCCATTTACCCAAAAAGTTAACTCTTCTTTTTACATATAATCCAGTTATTTCTTGTGGTAAATAAGGTAACTTAACCAACAGCTCTTCTTTAAGTTGTGGCATAACATATTCGTCTGCATCCAATCGCATTACCCATTCAGTCTTAATTGGAAGATTTTCAAGTGCCCAATTAAATTGTTTTGATTGATTCTCAAAGGGATGTTGATAGGTTTTATCAGTGTATTTTTTAGCAATTCCTAGCGTGTTATCTGTAGAATATGAATCTACAATAAATATTTCCTCTACCCATCCATAAATACTATTAAGGCAGTATTGTATATTTTTTTCCTCATTATAAGTAAGAATAATAACAGAAATTGGTAATTTCATATCTTTTGAGCTACTATTACCATAGACTTCCATAGATAAGGCAACCTCCCACTACCGTAAAATTTCACTGATTTAAATCTATACTGCGAAGCAAGTTGTAACATGGTATATTTAGAGAAGAATTTAATATGTCCACCTTCCCAGTTCACAGTATGATGTTTATCCCACTTGTTTAATAAACAAATAACTAAATTTTTAAAATAACCATGATAAGGTGTAGATAGTATTAAGTAACCATTTGGCTTCAAATATTCCGATACATTTTCAAGATATTTATTTGGAGAATATAGATGCTCAATAACTTCAACAGACAAAACCACATCATAATCTCTTTGAGGAAAGGATGAAGGCAACTTTTTATTATAAGCATTATGAATTTCAAATCTATCTTTAATTTCTGTAAATTTCTCTTTTGCTACCTTTATCCCACTTATAGATGCATCAAATCCCCATACATTCCCATAACCCCTTTTATAAAGCTCATACATTATATAGCCTCCGCCACAACCAGCATCTAAAATATAAGCATCATTACCTGTCCTTGTCCAATTTAAAGCCTTTAAAATGGCAGGTAAGAGATATATATGAGCAGAGGTCTCAGGCCTGCTCCATCCATAGTCAATATTATTTTTAATATCTTGCATCTTTTAAACAATCCATATATAGTTTGATCATTTTATCTGCCACCTTATCTATATCATAGTTTTCCCTAACAAATATTAGCCCATTTGCAGACAATTCATTTCTCAGGCTTTCACTCTCAAGAAGTAATTGAATTCCTTTATACACACTTTCGACCTCTGTATCTACAACAATACCTGCATTATTTCTTTCAACTTCCTTATATAAACCTACTTTATTTGATATTACCACAGGCACTCCACAAGCCATAGCTTCAATTATTGCAACACCAAAATTTTCAGAATAAGAAGGTGATACAAAAATATCACAACTTTTTAAAGCCATTAGTTTATCTTTACCTGTCAGAAACCCCGTAAAAGTAACAGCGTTTTTAAGATTATACTTTTCTATCCAACTTCTTACTTTGTTCTCATAACCATCTCCATCATCACTACCAGCTATAATTAAATGAACATCGTTCCTTATTTTTTTTAGCTTAACAAAGCATTTTACCAATATATCTAAACCTTTTTTCCAGTTAATCCTGCCTAAATATAAAATTATTTTTTTCCCACTTAAAAAAGGATATTTGTCAATCAGTTCTTTTTTGTTGATTGGTTCTTCATACTCTCTTAGATCTATCCCATTCGGGACAACATGTGTTTTCTCAAATAGTTTGGGGAAAAAATATAAAAAATCTTCTCTTTCTTTTTCAGCTGTAAGATGAATTATACTTGCTTTACTCAAAATTTTCCTACCTATAAGACTCATGTATAGATCTTTTTTTATTTTCTTGAATAATTTTAGTTTATAAGCATCCCTCATGAAAGTACCACGCGGAGAATAAATAATCTTAGTATCTCTTAAGCCAGTCAATGGTAATGAATAAAAATCAAAAATACCAGTAAAGTGTATTAAATCAAATTCTTTATGCTTTTCCTCTATCTTCTTGAAAAACTGCAAAGAAAATGAAGGCATGAAAATTCTGGGTATTTCTTCCACATAGTCAACACTAAACGGCATCTTGTTTAGGAAATCAAGTTTATTTTTATTATACCCCTTAGGAATAGGAGAAAGGACTTCTACTTTTATCCCTTTTTCAGTAATCTTTTTTGCAAGTTGTAAGGTTGATTGAAAAGGTCCTCCAATTTCAGGATAAAAACCAGAAATAAAAAGAATCTTCAAAACAATTCTCTCCTTTTTTCAGCTATTATACTTCAATCACAATAATGCTCCATATATCCAGCTCTGGAACATGTATATCAATAGAATGACCGTTATTTATTTCAAAATTCAATTCACTACCAAAAAAATATTTATTGTTGTCTGGTGTCAAAAATATAATTTTTTTTACTTTTTTAATACCTTCTATTTTAAGTTTTAAATTTTGAAAAATATCATTATTATTATTTCCCCAAATATTTAGATTAGGTTTTACATTAATCATACTAATTACGTAATAATTACCAACTCGATAGAAAACATAAGGAAAATTTTTATCAAATTTTAGAGTTAAGTTATTGGGTATTTCTTTAACTTTTGGATATAAAAACTTGCCATATAAGATAGAAAACTTATTGTACTCTGCTATAGAAGCATTTAGTAAGTTATTAGCTAAATAGTCATTTTTATGGTAAATATTTACTCCATTTGAAAAAGTCAAAGCCATAAAAGTTTTATAGTTTTTTGGATTGATTATATTAAAAAAGGGTTGATAGATTACAATATTGTAAAATCCTGAGTTTAAGGCTTCGTTAAGCTCCATATATGTCTTTGGATAAAAAGCAACATTTTCGATCAGAGACTTATTACCAGGAAACTCCAAAGTCCACAAAAAGTGCTTTCTTGTTTCTCCAAACGTTTTATCCACATTGTCATAAGGCCCGCCATTAATTATATTCAAGAAATCAGGTTTTATCTTCTTTAATTTATCTTCTATTGTTTTAATGAAAATCTTTCCAATTTCATCTGGTGATAAGTTTATCTTTTGTCCATTGTAAAGATAACCAAAATATGCAGCTTCAAACAACCATGTCAAACTATCGTGAAACATACAATCAAATCCAAATTCTTTCACTGCCTTGGCAAGTTGTTCTGCATAATAATCTTTCATTGTATAAGGATTACCATCATAAGAATACTCCGAATATAACTTAACCATCTTACCTTTGTTTTTAAAACTTTTATTTAAATCAAAAAATTGGGGTAAACTATATATATTTTCTGATATATTTATGAGCTCAATTGGTTCATAGATAGCAAAATCTTTCCTTAAACCATTCATATCATTTGCACCCATCTCATCATAAAAGCAGACATGGATTCCTTTGTCTTTCAGTAGATTAATAAGTTTTTTTATCTTAGCTTTAGAAATTACTATATCGTTCTTTAGCCCTCTTTTCCTATAAAAATCATTCCTTGGATGAACCCATGTTTCCTTATCTGTATAAAGAACACCATAATTCGGCATCGTATCATAAAATTGAACGACTGTTATACCATAATTTGCTAATTCATCTGCTAAATTTTTAAGTTTATCGTCTTCAGTATCAGGATTAAGAATAAATCTTAAATCAGGACGTAATCCAATAGTCATGATTATCTGTTTGCTCCATTCGGATAAAACTGTAAATACTTTATGATCCTTGGCGACTACTGACTGACCTTCATATACTATAACTTCTGCCATATACCCATATTCATTGGAAGGCTTATAATCAAAAGAAATTTCTTCATTTTTCCCTGAATTTAATGACAAAGATTTTTGCTTAGAAAAAATAACCTTTGACTCTTTATAAATTTTTAAATTAACTTTCAGATTTTTGATATCTTTTGCCAGATTACTTAATTTTATCCTAACATTAACCTGTTCATTTTTTGTAAAAACTATCTTGTTTAAATTTACATAAACAACTACATCATTAGCTCGAGTCTCTGAAATTATGAAAAAAATAAATACTAAAAAATTTATAATTATAACTATGAGTCTTAAAAATCTATACGTTATCATTTAACAACCTTGTTTAAAACCCTATCTAAGTTTAAAATAAAAAGAGTTATCATTAAACCATATAAGACTCCCAATTGCATAATCATAGTAGTAGAAAAAGCTAAAGCTGAATGCTGAAAGACCCATATATAAAAAAAAATAAATCCAATAAATTTTACATTTGGAGAATTAATTTTAGTCATTACTTCATAAATAATTTTATAAAATACGCCATAAAGAAACATTAAAATGGGGATCATAAAAAAACCAAAGTTCATATATATTTCCGATATCTGTGGCAATGTAACACCAGAGACATAATCCCATGGTTCTACAAGCCCATATTCCATAGCAAATGTATTATTAAACCTTCCAAAATCTTTTGATTTTTGAGTTTTTGGAATCAGGCTTAATATAGCTTCTAATCCTTTAATATATGTATCACCTATCTTAAATTCTACAAAGTTTGGCGATTGTCCAATAACAGCAATATTAGTATTTAAATGGTCAAATCTAACAAAAATAAATTTATAACCTTCTGGAATATCAATATAATTAAAAGCCTGTTTAACTACCTCTATTGCTTGGATTGGAGATTCTATTTGCATGCCTAAATTAAGGGCAGTTCTATAAGCATTAAAAAGAGGAAACGTTGTGATGAACAATAGAATAACTACAACTATTATAAATTCTTTTCTAATATTCATAAAATTTTTATCTTTTAAATAATAAAAATAAAATAACCAAACAAAGAGCGTAACACCTATTCTTTCTTTATGAGCAGATACCACGCCTAGTAATATATTCGAGAAACTCAATCCAATTAAAATAAGCTTTAAAATCACATTTTTAGAATATGAATAAGCGATAATTGCTATAAGCAATGTTCCGAATAAGTAAAAAACAGAAATTCGTGAAAAACCAAACAGATTAAGCAAATACGTAGTAATTGAGGGTGTATGTTCTTGTATATTAGTTGCTCCTAAAAAGAAAGCTTCTCTTTGCAAAAGATATACTATGGTTATTCCTGTTAAGATGATATATAAGAGAATAGTAAAATATACTAAACTAGATTTCCATTTCTTAAGATTGTTATCTTTTCTTATATTGCTGAGAAATAATGAATAAAATCTCGATCTAAATCCCAAATACAAAAATATTAGCCCAATAATAGCCATAACCTGAGAGGCAGGAATTTCTTCTATATATGCAGAAGACTTGAATAATATAGAAGAAGGATCTTCAGAAAAGCTTATTAATACTGGAATCACCCCAAAAGGTATAGACCACAGTAAGGCATAGAATATTAATGGATTGAGGAATTCAATAACATGGTTTTTTTTATAGTTCTCAAAAATAATAAAACTAGTTATTAAAAAATATATTATCGAAAGGATTAGTGTGATTGAATCATCATAACTTGAGAAAAAAATGCTTAAAGATGCTATAAATATTGCCAGAATGAAAAACAACACAGCGCTTACAAAATATCTCTTATTTTCCAGTATAATTATTTTCAATTAAGATTCTCTCTAATCTATTTTTGAAGTTCTCATAACTGAACTCTTTTATAACTTTTTCTCTCCCTTTTTTCCCCATTGTCTCACGCAATTTGTTATCATTATATAAGAGATTTATTTTATCTTTAATATCTTCTAAACTTTTAGGTGATACTAAAAAGCCATTCTTTCCTTCGTCCACTGCTTCGGCACTCCCATCTTCATTACCTGCTATAATTGGTTTTTCACAAACGGCAGCCTCAATAAGAGCAAGTGGCAATCCTTCACCCTCATTATTATCAAATTTGCTAATTAAGGCAAAAACATCACATATATTATAGAAGCTTACGAGTTCAGCTTCAGGAACTCTGCCAGTAAATATTACCCTATCTACTAAGCCAAGTTCAGCTACTAATGTTTTCAATAAGCCTTCTAATCTCCCCCCTCCCACTATCACATAAATAATGTCTTCAGGAAGGTTCTTAAGTGCCATAATTATTAATTCATGTCCTTTATATCTATCCAATCTCCCGATGGTAAGGATGACAAACTTATCTTTTGGAATTTTGTATTTATTAAGCAGTAACTCATTTTTAGGTAGAGGCTTGAATCTTTCTATATCTACGCAATCGTAAAGAAGGTTTAATTTACTGTCACAAACATGCAAATTTTCCTTGCAATATCTCAATATAAACTTACAATCTCCTATAATCTTATCAGCATTTTTTAAAGAGACAGTTTTTATTAGATTTAAACCGCTCCATATCTCTAAGCCATAAACATTTAGAAAAAATTGAGTTTCAAATAATTTTTTTGCTATAAATCCAATTGGAGATAAATTTATATGGTTAATTATGACAGTATTTATATCTTTTTTTTTAATAAAATCTAAACTTCTTACCATGAAATTGATTTTTCCCATTATTCCTTTTTTTTCTTCAAAATATTCAACATTTATATCTTCTTCAAATGAATTTTCGCCTTTCTTACAATATGAAAATATAAAAACATTATTCTTTCCATAAATATCTCTTAACGCTTTTAATTGATATCTCGCATATCTTTGGATTCCCCCTTTAAAAAAAATATCTGAGACAATTAAGAGGATTTTCTGATTTTTTTTCGTCATTTTTTTGGGTTACTTGTTATATTTGTTAATACTATATTTATTATATTATCATTAACAAAATCAATTAAATAATTAAATTTTTTAAACCTTATCCTATAAGGAAGGACCTCTCTTAACAAATCGATTACTCTTAAATTTTCAATACTCTCTATAAATAATCCCCATTTTCGCGGTTTTTTTTTGACTACTCTAAAAAATATATAATAAACTACTAACTCCAGCAAAAATAATCTTGCTAAAAAAGAACTTCTGATTTTATTAATGAAACCAATAATTTTTATAAATTTATGTACTTCTTTTGGACAGTAAAGCCTTCTTAATGTGTGTACGTCCTTAATATATTCATCATCATTATTAAAAGAAAAAGCCTGATCATGAGAAATCTCAATAGATAAGAGTTCGTTAATTTTCTTCATTGGAATACTATTCTTGGCAATCCTGCACCAAAATTCGCTATCCGCAGAAACCCTAAAGGAAGTATCAAATAAGCCTATTTTTTCAAACACAGATTTATTTAAAAAAACTGACGGCTGAATAATACCCAAACCTCTTACACATGAAAAAATCTTATAATTAAATAAAGGCATTAAAAGCAATTTATTTCTGTTGAAACGTAAATCAATGCGAAGTGCATCTCCATAAATCATGCCTATATTTCTCTTTTTTAATTCTCTTACAGCTACTTCTACACTCCAAGGAAAATATAGATCATCAGTATTTAGATACGCTATTATTTCTCCTTTTGCCATCTTTATGCCCTTGTTTATAGCATGATACATCCCCTCATCTATTTCAGAAATCCAACGCATATTATATTTACCTTCATATTTTTTAAGTATATCTATAGTGCCATCATTAGAAGCTCCATCAATTATAATATGTTCTATGTTTTTATATGTCTGGTTCATAATCGATTGGATATTTAGTTCAATAAAATTTTTTCTGTTATAGCTTGGTGTAATTATTGATACCAATGGTTCTCTCATTTTCTAAGTCCCTCTTCTATGATTATTTCCCAATGCTTAGCATAATTTTCTAATGTTAGATTTTTTACTTTCCCGTAACCATTATTAATTAAATCCTGCCTTAACTTTTCATCTGTCCATATCTTATATATTTTTTCTGCCATATCTTCTACATTAATAGGATCAAATAAAAGCCCTGCATCTCTAACCTGTTCTGGCAAAGCACAAACATTAGAAGATACAACAGGAACACCAAGATAAAAGGCCTCCCAAATGGGTATACTTACAGATTCAAAAAGGGTTGGCATAACAAGAGCAGTAGACAGTTTGTATAAGTATGGCATATCTTCTTCTGGAATGTAACCGTGGTAGGTTATCTGACCTAAAAGATTTAATTTTCGAATCTCATTCATTGTGTTTTCAAAATTATTTTTCTTGAAACCAACCAGTATCAAGGGTATTTCTTCTTTATAAGCACATTTTATATGATGGATAGCTTTTATAAGATTTACATGATTTTTATGGTACCAAAATTGAGCGGGATAAAATAAAAACTTATCTGGTAAATTATACTTTTTCCTTTTTTGGCTAAATATTTTTTCATCTAAATTAATATCTTTTATATATCGAGGAGGCGGAGAAGGTATCACTTTTATTTTTTCATATGATATATTCAAAAAATTATTAATGTCTTCTTTCACATATTCTGATTCACAAACTACTAATTTTGCTTTGGAAGCGGACTTCTTGTAAACGTAATCTCTCGATAATCTTTCTTTTAACGTGAAAAGATGGGGATAGTATTTATGCTGAAGGTCATGGATAGTTATGATATAAGGTTTTTCCATATAAATGGGTGCAAGAGTGATAGAAGGAGCTATTATAAGGTCTATATCTATTCCTTTTGGAATTTTATATATTCCCACTACATCACCTAACTTAAGCATCGTATTCATAAATAAAAATCTCTTAAACCTCATCCACATATTAGGTTGATTAATTGTTATTTCTACCTCAGTATTGCCTAAACCTGCTGGAAACATCGAATTCCTAAAGATAACATATCCATTTTTTCTTTTTCCTAAAGTCAGAGCTTCTATGAGTGATAACGTATACTGATAAACTCCCCCACCTGCCTTTGGAGTTAAAGCTAAAATACCCACCATCAATCTCATCCTTTCATTTTTTGAAACTCAACTTAACCATGAGTTCTAAGAAATCCTTCGAATATATAATCTTAAGAAGATATGATAGTATTATAACAAATCCTATCATTAATAACCCTGCAAATATTGACCATCCTATATGACCTGGAATTGAAATGAGATACTTAAATACAATTATTACTGCTAAAATAAGTATTGATTTCACAAGAGCACCAAGAAGCCATCTAATGTCTCCTCCTATCAAATTATTTAGGATATAGAAATATCCAGGAAAAGGTACCAATGTAAAAGCGAAAGAAAGTCCAGCGCCTATTAGTTTGAATTGAGTAATTAAAAACAGGGCGGCTATAATATAAGAGAGACTTCCAATAAAAGATGAAATCATATTAATTTTAGCCTTCCCTAAGCCATTATAAAAATAGAATCCGACTACAGAAAAAGATTGAAAAAAGAAAACTAAAGCAATAATAGGTAAAATTGAGACGGATTTCTCTGCAAACTCTCTCCCTATCCATAAAGAAATAAAAGTATCTCCAATAAAAATTAAACCAGCAAAAATTATTAAAGAGAAAGCTGTTACATATCTTAAAGATTTTTCGTAAATATCTCTTAATTTATCTTTTTCACCGGCAGAGTTAACATAACTTACTGCTGGAAATAAAAATTGTAATACAGATGAAACAAATCCATTTGCCATCTGAACTACCATAAAAGGTATTTGATAATAAGTAACAGCTTCAGTACCTAAAAAGGCACTGATTATCATTTTATCAACTCTAAACACAATATTTCCAGTAATACTATTTATCGCTGTGTATATACTAAAACTAAATATTTCTTTAAATACTTTTTTGTCAAAAGAAGGTTTTAACTTAATCTGTGGCAAAAGCTTTTTAGCTACTAACGCATAAATAATTAATCCGATTAACTGAAAAAATAAATAAAAAGTTAAAATTTCTATAAGCCCTTTCCCAAGATATAATAAAATTATAATAAACAGCACTGATGAAAGCCAAAGAATATTTTGAATTTTTACAGCAATATCATATCTTTGTAAAGCCTTTGGGACATTAGAGAAAACACTGTTTAGTAATGTTATAAAAAAACCCAAAGATACAATCTTAAAAGACATTAAAGCATTATTGTGATAAGCTACATTTACTTTGAACAACTTAACAAGAAAATCTGCAGAGATAAATATTAACAATCCCCCCAATATACCCATTACTGAATTTATAAATAAAGATACAGATAATATCTGATTTATTTTTTTGTAATCCTTTTTTGCTTCATATTGAGAGACAAACTTTATTATTCCTTGCCCAAATCCTAAATCCATAAAAGACATTAAACCCATGAGGGAGATGGCCAGCACATATATTCCATATATCTCAGGGGTAAGTTTTTTTACTATGTAAGGCGTTGTAAATAAAGCTACCGCAACAGGAAATATATATCCAAAAGCATTGTAAAGGGCATTTTTGAAGCTATTTTTCATATTAAAATATCTTTGATCTCGTTGCAGATAAATTCTATATCTTTTTCTACAAGATTTACCGAACTTGGTAAATTTAAACCTCTTTTCGAAATATAATATGCTGCAGAATTAGTTTTTTTCTCATAATATACCGGCATCTGAGTTATTGGATAAAAAAAAGGTCTTGTATCTATTCCTTTTTCTTTTAATTTTGCCATCAATTCATCCCTTGTGATTTTACTATCATCCTCAAGCAACAGGCAAATCATCCAATAAACATTTTTAGCCCAATTCTTTTGCGGATTTAGTTTTATCCCCTCAACACCTTCAAGATATTGCTTATACCATTTGAATATTTGTATTTTTTTACTTATAAGCTCATCAATTCTTTCTAACTGTGCCAACCCAAGGGCTGCCTGAATATTTGTTATTCTGTAGTTATATCCTACTTCTGTATGCCAATATCTTTTTTCCTTACTCATAGCATGGTCACGTAAATATTTTGCTTTTTCATATAACTTATCATCGTTAGTAGTTATCATTCCCCCTTCACCGGTCGTAATAATTTTATTTCCATAAAAACTAAAAACTCCACAGCTTCCTAGACAACCAACTTTCTTACCTTTGTATTCTGCTCCGTGAGCTTCTGCAGCATCTTCAATAACATAAAGGCCGTATTGCTTTGCTATCTCATTTATCGCATCCATATCTGCTGGATGACCATACAGATGAACAGGTATAATAGCTTTTGTTTTGGAAGTTATTTTTTTTCGAATATCTTCAGGATCTATACACCATGTATTAGGATTAACATCTGCAAATACTGGTTTAGCTCCGATATAGGTAACCGCATTTGCTGTTGCTATAAATGTAAGGTCTGGTACTATGACCTCATCGCCACTCTTGATACCTAAGCTAACTAATGATAGATGTAAAGCGACCGTACCATTTGCAGCAGTCAAAGCATATTTTGTACCAACAAATTCAGCAAACTTATTCTCAAATTCATTTATATATGGACCAAGAGATGATACCCAGCCAGATTTGACGGCATCAAGAACATAAGATATTTCTTTATCAGTTATTGATGGTTCTGAAATAGGAATGAAGTTAGTTTTCATATTATTCGAATTTCATTTTAACAAATTTTGCCTTCTCAGCAGAATAAATAGATTTTGGTTCTGTTTTTCCTGCAACATATGAGCAAACCCCTATCCATGTTCCCTCATTTATTGTTGTACCTGGTAGTATAACCGAATTTAGACCGACCGCCGCATTATCCTTAATTACAACAGGGGCAGAAATCAAAAATTGTTCATTTTCTGGTGCCATTGGTGTAAATTTGTATTCGAATTTATCGTTTTCATCTCCTATATTACGATAATGATGCGATAAAGAGTAAATTCTTGATCCAGAAGCAATTCCCGTATTCTTGCCAATATATACACCGCCGTGAGCTTGTATAGTTGAAAAAGGTGCGATATGTACACAATCATCAATTATTAGTTCACCCCAATCATACTCAAAATCAATATTCTTTTTGATTATAAATTTTCTAACTGAACTGTCCAATCTGGGTTTTCCAGCCAATAAGAAACAGTATTTGTCAATCCACACATTGTCCCCTATGCTAATCCATTCAGGACATTGAATTAACACTCCTTCATCAATAATTACATTTTTCCCACATCTTTTTAATCTTCTTTTCCAATAAAAATATCTGATCTTTCTTCCCAAGGAGCCAGGTATATATGTAACTGGAAATAATATCATGTCATTAACTAATATTTTAATTTTTCTCAATAAATTAACCATATGCTCTTTTCTCCTTAACTAATAGTAAATATTAAAAAACACATACAACAATAAAAGCCTCCTCATTGAGTTACAAAAGTCTTATGCTTAGTGATAATATCAAAGCATATGCATTACTTATGATTCAAACAAGACTATTGTACTATAAAGAATATCTGCATAACTATTCAATCGTTTATTGCTACAATTTATTTAGTCATATTAATTTATTATTAAGACTGTTTTTTTTCTATCTAAGTATTCGTAAACTTCATAAGCTTTGTTATGTACTCTAATTTAGTATTGTTTTCCTTATCTCTCTTTATATTTTCTACATACTCCATTAAAAAAGCTATAAATATTGATAAAAAGAAGGCAGAAAATGCTGCAATCATTACCATCTGTCTTCTTTTAGGTTTAAATCTTTTATCAGGCGGTACTGCCTTATCTACTACCTGTATCAATACAGCATCTTTTGATTCATCTAATTTTGCCAATTCATATTGTTTTAAAAGTAATTCATAGAGTGTTTCATTAAATTTTAGCTCTCTTAGTTTTCTAAAATAATCAACTCCCACAGATGGTATCCTTTTGGTTGGCATTATTGGGTCGTGACCACTTTTATTGCTTGACTCTAATTTTGCCAACTCGGCTTTTAATCCCTTTATCTCTTCCTCAAGTCTTTGATAATCAGGATTTTGAGGAGTAGTAAAGGTGCGCAAAACTTTTAGCTCTACCTCTTTGGCAGCTATTTTACCTCTTAAATCAGCAATACCTGTAATTATTGCCCTTGCCTGTTCGTCTATCCTTAAGGCACCTGTCTTTTCTTGAAAAACTTTCATCTCATCTTCTGCCTTAATTAAAGATTCTCTTACATCTTTTAGCTGTTCTTCATAAAATAGCCTTCTTTGAGAGGCTTCTGTTATAGCTAAACCCTTTGTAAGATTTTTTAACTCCTCCACATAGGCATTTGCTATATCTGCTGCCCTTTGAGGGTCTTTGTCTAAAACAGCAACTGTTATTAAGCCACTTTTTTTGTCTGATTGAAAGTCAGTTAATTTTTTTAAAACAAAATTTCTTGCGTCATCTCTAAATTCAATCTTCTCAACCTTCATAATATCAAATCTATCAATGATTTTATCTGTTACAGTTCTACTTTTTAGCATTCCTACATATAAATCTGCTGATGTTTTACCTGCTAAACCACCTATATCAAGGCCACCGCCCATCTGGGCTAATAGCTGAGATGCCATGCTTCCGCTTGACTGAGGGGGTAAAATACGAGTTTCTGCCTTGTAGATAGGGGTCATTATAAGGCTAATTGCGGCTGTTATAATAGCAACACCAAAAGTTAAAGACAAAATTAGCCTCTTTCTTTTGGCTATTACTATAAAAAGATCTAACAAATTTATCTCATCCTCTTTCAAGTTTTCCTGCATATTTGTTCCTTTAGAATGCTACTATAATTACACCTGCTGTAACTGCTATCTGATAGAGTATCTGGGTTATATCTTTTATATTTCTTAGCCATGCAATACGTTCTAACTTTTCTGGTACTACAATTGTATCACCAGGCATAGTTTTTGACTCTGCTCTTATACCCAAGAAACCAGATTTTATTCTTTCAGCTGTACCATCCGCTTTAAGTACATACATATTATTTTTGTTTGCATTTTCCGTTAAACCGCCTGCCAAGTTGATATAATAATTTACACCCTCTTTATCATTGTAAACAAAAGCTGTCTGATTATAAACAGAGCCAACTACAAAAACTGTTTTTGGGTTTTGTGGTATCTCAATTATATCTCCCTCTTCCAGTTCCATATCGTAAATAGTATTTTTTAGCCTTTCTGGCATATCCATTTTAATAGAAATCCTTCCCAAGGCTTTTACATTTCTTAACCTATTAATAAAGTCTCTCTTTAATCTTGTCTCAGCTTCTATAACCTTAGCCTCTTCTGGACTTAATGCGACTGCAACTTCTCCCGTACCCGTACTTAAAATCTCCCTCTCCAATCTTTCTACCATATCGTTAATACTTTTTTGTTGAAGCTCTTTTACCCTCTGTCTGATAAACATTGTACCCTCTAAATATGCTTTATCTGTAAACCCACCAGCCCTTTCAATGAGTGATGAAAGTTTTTCTCCTTTGATTATGGTATAGACACCAGGAAATCTAACCTCACCTTTTATAGTAACCTGCTTATACAAATCCCATTCAGGTACTGCCCTAACAAAGAGGTAATCGTCTTCTTTAAGCTCAATATTTTCTTTAGGGTCTCCTTCTAATGCCCTTCGTAAATTTATATAAATCTTTTCTGTCTTTGGCCCTTCCTTGGTAGGAGTTACCCTGGTAAGCTCGGCAATATCTTTATATGCAAAATAAGTTAGTCCACCAGCAAGATTTATTAAATCCCTTACTCTAACTGTTCTGGAAAAACCATACTCACCCGGTCTAAAAACAGCTCCAGTTATTCTTACGACCTTTCTATCGCTATGAACTGTAAAAAAATCAATTATATCTCCTGGTTCTACTTTGTTGTTTAATGCGCTCTCTATCGTTTCTTCAGAAACTACCTGACTGATACCTTCCAAAACCCTTTTTATCTGGACCCTGCCCCTAAAAGTTATATCACTTAAGCCACCACCAAGCTCTAAAACCTCTTTTATTGTCTTTTCATTTTTCAATTCGTAAATTGCTGGTCTTTTTATAGTACCTGCTATACCAACCAGTGGTCCCACTACTGGATAATAAATAACATCTTCTGGCATTAACCTTACATCATCTCTTTTATTGCCTTTAAGCAAAAAATCATAGAGGTCTAATTCTTTAAAAACATTCCCATTTCTTATTAATTTAATATTTCTAAGGCTACCATTTTTTGCAGGTCCACCTGTATCAAAGATGGCACTAACAAGGGTTGAAAGAGAAGATATTAAATATGCTCCAGGTTTGTAGGCATTACCTAAGACGTATATTCTTATACTCTTTAAGTTGCCCACACTTACATTCATCTGAAAACCTGTATAATATTTTGAAAGCTCTTTGTATAAAGTATCTTTTAACTCAGCAAAAGTTAAACCATTTACGCCTAAAACACCAATCTTTGGTATGCTTATGTTGCCATCTCTATCAATAACAACATTGAAGTTTGCATCTATTTTACCCCATATAGAGATCCTAATCTCATCACCAGGACCTAATAGGTATTCGGGACCAACAGGTATTTTAGTATCAATTACATAAGAAGAGGGTTCTGTAAAAAAATTATAGCCGAACTGTGAGATATTAATGTTTGAACCTTTAACAAAGCTTTCAAACTGGGAAATTGGCTCTTTTTCTCTTCTTCTTGATGTTTGTGGTTGACTTTCCTTATCTTCGGTGGGTTGCACTATTACATTTTGAATAGTAGGGGTATTCCCCATGGAGTTCATTGGACTATTTAAAATCTGTTGTAAAGCTTCTTGTGAATATAAGTAGCTAACTTTTATGGCAAAAATTAAAGTAATTAGGAAAAACAATCTAAAAATTTTCATTTACTACTCCGTGATTTTTAATTATAGCATACCTTTATATATAAAGAACATTAAAATGTCAATGTTTTAAGTATTTCTGCCAACTAATATAAATATGCCAAAGCTTTTGCCTAACTAAGTTTTTTTATACTACCTCTTCTCTATTTTCATTAAGAAAACGGGGTTTTTGGATTTTAGTATCTTAGTTTTATCATCTCTGTAGGAACAAGATAGGCTTATTAGATCGTAGGAAATGTTTTTATCTTCACAAAAACTTATTGCCTCAGCTAAGTGGCCTGTTAGTACCATAGATACTACCATTACTCCTTTTTCTTTTAAATATTCATAGGCTTTCTTAAAGTTTATGATCCAATCGGGCCCTCCTCCTCCTAAAAAAACTCTATCTGGTAATGGTAAATCCTTGTAAACTTCTAAAAACCTTGCATATAGTGGCTTTACGTTTATAGCAGAAAATTTTTTTATATTTTTTTTAAGATTTAAAAAAGACTCTTCGTCATTTTCAATAGCATAGGAGATAACTCCCTTGGGGTTATAACTTGCCTCGATGGAGATTGAGCCACTGCCAGCTCCAATGTCCCATAATACATTACCTTCTCTGAGAGAAAGAAGTGAAAGAGCATTTGCCCTTATCTCTCTTTTTGTAATCATCCCCTTTTTTTTCTCATAATCATCATCAGGGATACCTATGCCTATATAGTCTTTAAAAGCATTATCTCTTTCAAATACTAATACATTAAGATTAGATAAGGGATTTTTTAACAAATATGGGAAGGTAAGAATGGTTAATCTTTCATTTTCCATACCTAAGTTTTCTAATAGATAAACCCTATAATCATCAAGTCTATAGTCTTTTAAAATTTTTAAAGCGTAAAGGACATCGGAACTATTTGAAGTAAATAAAAAGCCTTTTTTATGCTTTAAGAAAAATGTCAAGAGTCCATCTCTACTTTTTCCGTGGACGCTAAAAAAAGATGCGTCATCCCAGCTTAACTTTAGCCTTGCAAAGGCTTCCTGCATGGTAGATACTGATGGGATTATTTTTACAACCTTATTGCCTAAATTATTTATTAAAAATGAAGATATGCCAAAAAAGTTTGGATCTCCTGTGGCTAAAACTGCTACATCTCCCCTTTCCTTGGCTAATAATTCTTTTATCTCTGAGAGTTTTTCTGGAAAGCTTACCATCTTGTTCTTTAAAAAATCTTGCCTCTTAAAGGCCTCTAAAAACCTTGGGGAACAAAAAATTTTCTCAGCCTTTTTTAATATCTCCTTGGCATCAGGATTTAGGCCTTCGTATAATGATAAAGGCACCCCTATAATATAAATTCTAACTTCTTGCAAGCAATCTCCCATCATAGGAAAATAATAATACCCCTACTTTAAATTTTTCACAAAATTTATCTGTAAGCCTATTGAGGATATGAAACAGTTTATTATTCTCAATAATCTCAAGGAGATGCCTTGCTGTATGGGCAGTAGTTAAGAAAGAAATCTCATCTTTCACAATTTTTATCTCCCTAAAAAAATTAATAACTTCTTTAATGTCAAACTCTCCATATTTAACGTTTGTGTTTTTGTAGCCAAGTAAGGCCTTTAACAACTTACCTAACTGAGATGATATGATTATGTTTTTAAAACCTACTTTTTTAGCCCTATTGTAGGTATAATCAAAATGATCTCCCATCATTACAAAGGCTTCCTCTGGAAGATCAAGTAATTTCATTGCCGATTCCTCGCTTTGTCTACCAAAAGAAAGTACCACTGTGTCTAAACCTTTCTCTTTTGCAATGTTTAAGGCTATATCAATGCTACTTGTGAAGGCAGACATAGATATAGGTCTCACAATACCAGTTGTGCCAAGTATAGAGATCCCTCCTATTATACCTAATCTATTATTTAATGTCTTTTTTGCTACCTCCTTTCCCTTGGGAACGGATAGAATAATTGAGGGTTTCTCTCTTATTTCTAAAAGATTAATTAATTTCTCCACATTTTCTTTTATCATTTTTCTTGGGATGGGGTTTATGGCTGGCTCACCTATATTGATAGGTAGCCCCTTTTTTGTTACAATACCTACTCCCTCTCCTACAAAAAAATCAAAGACATCGGAAATTGACAAATTATTCAATGACCTATTATCAATGTGTTTACTGTTTAAATAAACCTCAGCAAATATTTCTATATTATGGGTACAGTCAGGGTCGTCTCCACCATCTTTTATAACAGAAGCTTTAGCATAATAGTCAGAATAAATATATTTATGGACAGCTATATTTAACTCGCCTGCTGGTGCAAAGATTTTTACAAAAGATGTGACCTTTTTGGCATAGAGAGCATTGATTGCCGCTATAATACTAGCTGTTGCAGCGGAGCCAGTAGTAAAGCCTTCTCTTAAGATATTTTTTTGCTTTTTTTTAAAGGACTTTTTCATTTTTTACTTAAGCGTTTTTAATAGCTCTCTCCTTGCCTCACCAACAGTTAGAGGAGTCTTTTCGAAACTTACTACTCCATCTTCTTTAAGCTGTGTCATTAGTTTTGCTATATAGGGAAGTCTTAGCTTTGCTCTGCCTATCTCTTCTTTGTCGTCAAAGACATCTTCAGGACATCCATATCTTACAAGCTCGCCCTTACTTAAGATGGCTACCTTATCTACAAAAAGAGGCACCAAGTCTACCTCGTGAGTAGCCATAATAACGGTAAGTCCCTTCTCTTTGTTTAAATTTTTTAAAAGTTCAGCAATCTCCCTAACACCCATTGGATCTAACCCCGAGAGAGGCTCATCCATCAAAATGATCTTTGGCGCCATAGCAAGAACACCTGCTATACAAAGCCTTTTTTTTTGCCCATAAGAAAGTGTTTTAATAGCCCTTTTCTCAAAACCTGAAAGTCCCACATCTTTTAGGGCTGTAGCTACTCTTTCTGCCACTTCTTCCTCTGACAAGCTCATATTTCTAGGACCGAAGGATATATCATCGTATACAGTAAGAGCAAAAAGCTGATCGTTGGGATCTTGAAAAACAGTACAAATCTGGTTAAAAAGCTCTTCTTTTCTAATAGATTTTATTTTTTTTTCAAAAATCTCTATCTCACCACTATAATCCTTTAAAAGACCATTAAGAAGCCTAAGTAAAGTACTTTTTCCTGCTCCATTAGCGCCTAAGATGGCTAAAAACTCTCCCTTTGATACGGAAAGATTTATATCTTTCAAGATAATATTCTTACCATCGTAGGTAAAAGTAAGGTTTTTGGTTTCTATAGCAGTCATACCATTCCAGATAAGACAATAAAAAGAGGGATACAGCCTAAGAGAATTATTATTGCGATATCAAGAGATTGCAATCTTTCAACATCGGTGTGGTAGAAAATCTTGCCATTATAACCCCTTGTATTAAGAGCATCTACAATCCTTTCTGCTCTTGTTATAGATTTTAAGAACAATGCTCCCCAAAGGGTTCCCATAGATTTTATGGAAGTTTTAAAATCTTTATAGCCTAATCTTACCATTTGGGCATCTCTTAATTTTAGGCTATCATCATTTATTACAAAAATATATCTATAAATCATCAAGAAAGTCTCAAGAAAAATATCAGGCACTTTTAAGGTTTTAAGAGATACTAATATTTTGTTTAATGGAGTTGTTGCTACATATGAAAGTATCAAAAGAAGTCCAGAAATGATTCTTAATGAAGATACCAGAGAATAGACAAAGCCTCCACTCTTCCAAAGATAAAATTTAATAAAAAACATAATAACCGAAAGTATGCAGGCCATTAACAGAGCTTTAATAACATAAGATATTTTTACCTTAGCCAGATAGAAAAGGAAAAGAGAGATTAAAAATAACGCCAAATATTGGTATCCTTGGAATGAGATATTTAAGAATAGATAGACGAAAAGAATTATTGTCTTGGTAAGGGGGTTAATCTTCGTTAGCTTGCTATCATTTGTCAGTGCGTAATACTCAAAGGCTGATGAAATTATCATAATCTCTTTTCCTTGAAGATTTTTCTAAAATTATAACCAGCAACAAATCCACCCAAAGCACCTGCTAAGGTAAAGATAAATAAAAGCAAATCACCCTGGTCCGTATTAATAAGAGGCTCCTTAGGTGAGACACCATATTTTTTTGCATATTTTTCTACCACCGCCTCGTCAACTCCTGACCATCTTTCAGAAGCAAAAACATAATGGTTAGAAAGACTAAAGATTAATATTATAACAAATAAAAACTTTTTTATCTTCATATAACCTCCCCTAACTTTTTACAAGTTGAAGTTTTAAAAACTCTGGTCTATGCTGAGCAATATATCTTAAAGCAAGACCCGTAATTACCCCCTCCAAAGTAGCCAAAGGAACTTGAGTAGGCACAAAGGCAAGACTTACCTCAAGAAGACCTTGAGTAAAGTTAGGCGCTATAGACACTGCTATGACAAAGGCTGTCAAAAAATAAGTTACAATATCAGCAAAAAACCCAGCCATAAAGCCTGCCCAAAAAACTGAGAGTTTTAAACTTCTTGCTGTATTAAATGCTATATAACCAGCTAAGGAGCCACCAATACCCATAGTAAATACATTGGCACCTAATGTAGTAATTCCTCCATGAGCCATAAAAAGAGCCTGAATCAAAAGAGAGATAAAAGCAACAACAACACTCTGAAAGGGTCCTAATATCACTGATGAGAGACCTGTGCCTGCAGGGTGAGAGCAAGTACCAGCAATAGGAACAGGTATAGGAAAGGCAGAAATTACAAATACTGTAGCACCAATTAATCCCACCATTGAGAAATATAGTGGATTTTCAAGCTTTCTCTTCTTAATTAATAAAAAACCATAGATAATAAATGGTAAAGTTAAGAGGTAAAATAGGGCAGAATATTTTATAGGAAGTATTCCTTCAGAGAGGTGCATAGCCTTTGCTGGAGATGTGATTAAAAGGAGATAATAAATAGTAAGTATACAAATTACTAAAAGTTTAGACTTCTTCACCTTTTGCCTCCTTGCTATTTAAAATTTTTAATAAACCATTTATTACTGTTGCACAGATAGGGCTACCTCCTCTATTTCCCTTTAATAAGATTGTAGGAATATCTGATTTAAGAAGCATGTCTTTTGCCTGTTTTGCCCCCACCATACCTACACAAAAGCCCAAAACAACGATATCATTTGGTAACTTGCCTTCTTTGTGAAGTCTTAATATCTCAAAAATAGCTGTCGGTGCATTACCTATAGCAAAAATGCCTATATTATCAAGTTTTTCTGAGGCGTATCTAATTGATGCCTGTGAACGAGTAATTTTAAGCCTCTCTGCCATCTGGGCTACAGATTTTTCTCTAATAAAACATTGCACCTTACCTTTATAACCTTCTAATAGCGATGGAGATATCCCAGCAGAGACCATATATACGTCTGTTATTATATCTTTACCCTCTTTTAAATTTTTCAATGCTAACTCAATAGCTTTTTCTTTAAAAACTATATTTTTTCGCAGGGAAAAATCAGCCGTTGTATGGATAATTTTTTTAACTATCAAAAGCTCTTCTTTGCTATAAACATCAGTTGGTATCCTCTTTTCAATGATCTCCATACTTTTTCTTTCGATCTCATCCGGTAAAAGTATCATAGAACCTCCGAGATAATATCTAAAACAGCATACTTAATAAGACTGCTTTTGCCAGTAATATCTGAGATTTTAAAACTCGCATCATTATATAAGCTTTTAAGCTCTTCTACTTCTTTTGGTATATCTTCTAAAACATGTACACCTTGATGCAGAAAGAAAGGATGAATGATAAAATCTCTCTCACCCTCTTCATAAAGTTCTTTTACAATATCTCTGAAATAGGGTTCGGAAAGCTGTAGGTTTGCAAAAACAGTTTTTCTTTTTAAGAGTTTTGTTAATTCCTCAGCTATCTTTTCTGATAAATCATTGCCATTCTTACTTCTACTTCCATGACTTAAAATTATTATTGTCATCTTATCCCCCAAGATAGTAATTAATCATCTTCTCAAGAGCCCCTACATTAGACCCAAAATGTAAGTGCACATAACTACAGACTGCCTTTTTATAGATAAATCCTTCTTCCTCAATCTTATTATGTCTCTTTAAGATATATGACTTTTTTTTGTGAATATCTTTGTTAGATATAAAGCTATAGTGGAACCTATGTCCCTTAAATTTGGTATTGCCGAAAAGGGGATTTTCTTTGGTCTCGACCTCTACGTAGCCTAAAGAGTAAAATCTGTTACCCATCTCTATCTCAAAGGGAAAAACTCCGCAGAGGCTAAATTTGTCATCCTTTACTTTTAGACTTTTTGATAGATATATCAGTCCACCACACTCAGCAAGCAATGCTCCACCATCTTCCACATAATCTCTTATAAAATTAAGCATCTTCTTGTTTTCACTCAGCTCTTTTCCATAGAGTTCGGGATAGCCACCAGGTATATAGATAAAATCAGGGCTTTTAAGTTCTCCGTCTGTTAGTGGCGAAAAAAACTTAACATCCCCTAACATATTGAGTATTCTAATGTTTTCTTTATAACAGAAGCAAAAGGCTTTGTCGTAGGCGATGTAAATTTTTTTGTTAGATTTTTTGAGAGATAACCTTTTGGCATCTATATCTATACCATCTTCACAGAGAGAGAGTAATTGTTTTACATCAATATTTTTGCTCATCTTCGTCAAAGCATCATCAAAGACTTTCTTCCTTTCATAGCCCATTATGATACCTAAGTGTCTCGCTGGGATAGCTAAATCCTCATCACTTAAAAGATATCCCACTGTTTTTACCCCAACCTTTTCTGCCATCGAGCTTAAGAGAGTCAAGTGTCTTTCTGAACCAACATTATTAAAAATAACACCTTTAACTTTTACTCTCCTTTCCCACCTTTTGAAGCCCGAAATAAGCGCACCAACCGACTGTCCCATACCCTTTGCGTCTACCACTAATATCACAGGTAAATCAAGTTTTCTTGCTAACTCTGCTGTGCTTGCCTTGCCTTTCTCACCATAACCATCAAAAAGTCCCATGGCACCTTCTACTACAATGATTGGGTTTTTTGCCTCTTTCTCCTCCATAGCATCTTTAATATTCCAAAGCATAAAGTCTTTAGTCATAAAGAAGCTGTCAAGGTTTCTTCCAGAGATATCACATACATACTGATAGTGAGAGGTATCTATAAAATCAGGACCGCTCTTAAAAGGGATTACATCATAGCCAGAATCCATAAGAGCCTTCATAACCGATAAGCTTGCTATGGTCTTTCCGGAACCACTTTTTACAGCTGATAATATAAAGCCTTTAATCTTCATAACCATTTTCTGTATAAATACTCAAATAAAAAACCTAAAGCTAAAAATATTAATAAGGAAATATAAGAAAGTCTGATACCCTTCTTCACTATGTCTATGTTGGATCTCACCTTTCCAATACCAATATATGGCTTTTCATATTCTTTTCCAAAATAAGTAACGGTTCCACCAAATCTAATACCTAATGCACCTGCCATTGCTGACTCGGGATGGCCACTGTTTGGGCTATCGGTTTTTTTTCTATCTCTAAGCCATACATTAAAGCTATCCTTAACATTAAGTCCCATTACATAACTTGATATAAAGATTAAAAAGGCAGTAATTCTTGCAGGTATATAATTTAGCAAGTCATCAATCTTTGCAGAGGTTCTACCAAAATACATATACTTATCATTCCTATAACCTACCATTGAGTCTAAAGTAGAGGCCATTTTATAAGCCATTGCCAGAGGTATCCCCCCTAAAAAAAGATAAAAAAGTGGTGCAATAACACCATCACACAAGTTTTCAGAGAGGGTCTCTAAAGTAGTCTCACAGATCTTTTCTTCCTTCATAGAGCTTGTATCCCTTGTTACAAGCATAGAAAGTGCCTTTCTTGCATTATCTATCATCTTATGCTCAATGAGCTTGGCAACCTTTAAACATTCAAAGAAAAGAGAGCCACCTGCAAAAATAGAGACTGTAAAGAAGGTTCTATAGAAAAAGAGGATATATTTATTTATGATTAGCTTTTCGAGAAAATAAAAAAACACATAAGTAGAGGATATACAAATAAAGGCTAATAGAAAGCCTTTAATTAGTTTGGAGGTATCACTATCTGTTTTTTTGAGAAGTAATGACTCTCCTCCTTCTATCATCTTTCCCATTATCCTTACAGTATGAGGAAGAAAAGAGGGGTACTGAAAAAATAGCTCATAAAAAACGCCAACAAATATATAGCTAATCTTATATGTTAAAAGCTCATCTACTGTAAATGCCATATCTCAACCTTCAAAAAACTCTTTAAAAGTTTGGATTAATATCTTGTTTTCCTTTCTTTTTTTTACAGCAAAGCGGATAAAACTCTCTTCAAGCCCCAAAAAACCTGCATTGCTTCTTAAAGAAATACCCTTGCCTTGAGCAAAATTAATCAATGCCCTCGCCCTTTCTGTTTTTATGAGAAAAAAGTTGGCATAACTATCAAGAATGGTGATGGGAAGTGAGTTTAAAGAATTTTTTAGATAGACCTTTTCTTTAACCAATAATTTCTTTGTTTTTTCAATGAGTTCTTTGTTATCTAAAAAGCTCTTTGTAGCCTCAATAGCTATACCGTTTACGTTCCAAAGGGGAAGTATATTTTTCAAACTTTCTATAATATCTTTATCTCCCAATAAAAAACCTATTCTTAACCCTGCAATGGAGAAAACTTTTGTAAAGGATTTAAGTACCATAAGATTCTTATTATCCCTAATATTGCCAATAAGGCTCTCATCTTTATCTGAGAAATCCATAAAAGCCTCATCCACAAGTAGATAAATATCTTCTCTAAGTAAACTCAAAATCTCTTCTTTAAGAAATATATTTCCTGTAGGATTATTGGGATTGCAAATTATTACAAGATCTTTTGGTTTAAGATTTTTTTTGAGAATCTTCAAATCCCAATAAAATTCATTTACACTATGATAGGGCATGTGGCTTAAATTATAAATCTCAGATAAATATCTATACTCGCAGAATGTGGGCTCCAGTGTAATGAGCCTATCTATCTTTAAGACTCTTGGGAGATTGTAAAGAAGCTCTATGGAACCATTGCCTGCTACAATATTGTCTTCTGTAAGGTTATAATATTTAGAGACAACCTTAATTAGGCTTTCTGCCCTCTCTTCTGGGTAGTTAATAGCCTTTTTATAATAAGAAGAGACTATATTTTTTATAGTCCTTTCTGGTATGAAGGGATTTAGATTAACACTGAAATCATAGGTTAAACTTGTATTTCCACCGTGAGCTCTATCAGTCATTGCTTATCCTTTTTTTTAATTTCAAAAGAAAGTCAATCTCCCTTTCGTTGCTTAACTTTTTAAAATTATCTTTTTCTTCCGCTTTTGTTAAATAACTAACTCTTTTTTCAATGTATTCGAGAACATCAATATGTTTTACCTTTGCTATGGATAAAACCTCTCCCCTTAGCTCATCTGTTTTCTCTTCAATAAAATCAACAATCTTAATAATCTGTGCCATAAATAAAAAACCCAACTCCTCTTTAAACTTGAGAAGTTGGGTTAAAAATTTGTCTTTAGCCCTTTCTCCGCCCTCGAGGAGTACGTGCAACAAGCTTTAAAGCAGGTCTTCTGGCTTGCGTTTCATCCTACTTGCCTACCTTCCCATCTCTAAATAAGAGACAGTGGTCCTTAGGCTTTCGTCAACGCTTACAGCTGCGGGGCAGCTCCTGATTTACACAGGATTCCCTAAGGCTTTAAAGCATTTATCACTATTTAACTGACTTCATTATATATTATCAGATAGCTTTTTGAAAGAAAAATTTTTTATTTAAATTTGCATTTTCTTTCCTACAAATTATAATTAATTTTAGGAGTACTATATGATATATAGACAAGCCGCTGTGGCTGGACAGTTTTACCCTTCTAATCCAAGCAAGCTTAAAAACTTAATAGCAAGTTTTTTAAATCCAGGACTTCAAAAAAAATCTGTAAAAGCTTTAGTAGCTCCTCATGCAGGCTACGTTTACTCTGGTGCTGTTGCTGGTCTTGTTTATTCATCCGTGAATATACCTGATAATATAATTCTTTTAGGTCCCAATCACACAGGAATGGGTAGACACTTTTCTCTAATGACTGAAGGCACCTGGGAGACACCTTTAGGCGATGTACCCATTAATAGTGAGCTTGCAAATCTAATTTATAAGCATTGCCCTTTAATTGAGGAGGACTACTTAGCTCACCTACGAGAACACTCTTTAGAGGTACAGTTACCTTTTCTTTTAGAAATAAACCCCAACATCTCAATTGTACCCCTTGCTATAATGTCTTTAGGATATGAAAGACTGAAAGAGGTAGGTATTGCTATTGGAAAAGTTGTTAAAGAATACAATAAAAAGGTATTAATTGTTATAAGCTCCGACATGTCCCATTATGTAACACATAAGTGGGCTCTTGATAATGATAAAAGAGCCATTGATATGATAATTAATCTTGATGGCAAAGGACTCTTAGATATCTGCAGAGACTTAGATATTACGATGTGTGGTGTAGCACCAGCAGTAGTTGGTATTGAAGCAAGCAAAATATTAGGGTCAACAAAAGGAGAGCTGATAAAATATTTTACCTCTGGTGAGGTTAGCGGTGATTATGACTACGTTGTAGGCTACGCAGGAATCATTATCTATTAAAACTACTTGGCACATCTAAAACCTAAGCAGTTGCTAGTATAATCAGGTGAAAAATAGAGGTTATAGGAAGAACGGGAAGTATACTTATTGCCATTAAAACCCCATCCACCACCTTTAACTATTTTCTTATTCATATTGTTTGTGTTTTCTTTATCAATAATACTATCAGTCCACTCCCATGCATTACCAGCCATGTCGTAGATACCATAGAAACTTTTTGATTTTGTAAAGGTACCTACAGGTACTGTTTTCCTTTTTTCATAGGAGATACCTTTAATATATAGGTTGGCATAACCTTCAAAAAACTCATTACCCCAAGGATAGATATTACCATAAGGTCCTCGGGCAGCCTTTTCCCATTCGATATTGGTTGGTAACCTCTTGCCTATCCATTTACAATAATCTCTTGCATCATACCACGTTACGTTGACAACTGGATGATAGGCCAACTCCTCAGGATAGGTACCATTTTGCCATACTGTATATTCTGGATTTATAATATTCTCAGGTGGTTTCCTTCCCGTAGCATCAACAAATCTTTTATACTGAGCATTTGTTACCTCATACTTATCTATATAAAAGCCACTTACATATACCTCTCTTTGAGGTGCCTCATCGGTCTCACCATTAAAGCTTCCTATTATAGCCTTGCCTGCTGGTATATATACCATTTCATCAAACTCATAGGGATTTTCACTGAGATTTTCATTTAAAGTTAGGGTCTCATTTATCTTCTTTACAAGCTCAGTGACCTTAGACTGTATATACTTTTCGTCATCAGAAACCTCTTCAGAATAGTATATTATAGGACCTTCGTAATTTTGTAATATCATAGTCAAAATGTACTTATCATGCTTTTTCTCAATATCAGTAGAGATAGCAAAATCAATATTATTAAACATTAGGATATCGCTTAGATAATCCATCTTATCTCTATTCTTTTTTTGATAAAAAATACCATTACCATTGCCCGTCATTTTAAGCATATTATTGGATGTATTTCTATTTAGCACAGAAAAATAGTCATTACTCGCTATATCCTCTCTTATGGCATAAGTAAGTTTCAGTTTGTCAAACTTAAGCTCTTCTGGTGCAAAAACATCTAAGATTATTATTGAATACTTCTGAGCAAAGACGGTATTAGCTAATAGGCTTATTACAATTAAAAGACCAAGACAAAAATTTCTCATATTACTTATTTAAGATAACATAAATCTTTTTTAACTTAAAGTTTTTTTATGGTAATTACTAATTATATTTATTAGGATTTTTTGTTTTATTTTTGTGAAAATATTGTTAAAATTGCTTACTATGATAAAAATCTTTGAATTTACGGAAAATGTTGAGAAGATAAAAAATCCAATAATAGCAATAGGCAATTTTGACGGCCTCCATAGGGGACATAGAGAGCTTATAAAAAAGGTTATATCAGAAAGTCAGGAAAATAATGGTAACCCCTCTGTACTAACCTTCTATCCTCACCCCCTTACTGTAATTAATCCCTATGTAAAAATAGAACAGATCACCCCATTAGAAGATAAGATTAAGATATTAGAAGAGCTTGGCATAGGTTATGTTTATCTTATTAAGTTTGACGACAATTTTTCAAATATATCTGCAAAAGCTTTTATAGAAAATATACTAGTTGATAAGATTGGTGTAAAGGAAGTAGTGGTTGGCTACGACTTCTCCTTTGGAAAGGATAAAGAAGGTACCATAGAAACACTTGAAAAGTTTGGTGAAAAATATAATTTTAAAGTTTTTGTAGTACCTCCTTTAAAGGAGGCAGATAAGGTAATTAGTTCTTCTAAAATAAGAAATTTTATCAAAGAAGGACTTATCAAAGAGGCTAATAATTTTTTAGGCAGGTCCTATACTTTAAAAGGAATAGTTATAAAGGGCAAAAAAATTGGAAAACTAATTGGATTTCCAACAGCAAATTTACTTATAACTAACTATCTTATTCCAAGAAGAGGGGTATATGCTGTTTATGCATATCTCGATGGTAAAAGACATTATGCCTTAGCAACTATTGGTCCTGCACCTACATTCCATATTGAGGAATCTAATTTTGAGGTACATATACTTGATTTTAATGAAAACATTTATGGTAAAGAGTTAACGGTAGAGTTTATTGAGCGTTTAAGAGGTATAGAGAAGTTTAAAGATGTAGAAGACTTAAAAAGACAGATAAATGCAGATATTAATAAAGCGAGGTTATTATTCAAATGAAGAAGACCTGTCCCTATCTCTCCTTTTTCATACCATTTATGATTTATTTAGTTAATCTATGTCCTCAGGTCAGCTTCTTTGATAGCGGTGAACTTATTTCATCCTCAAGCTCCTTAGGAATATCTCATCCACCAGGATATAGTTTGTACATAATATTATCTCACCCCTTTAAATACATACCCATAAGTAGTTTACCATTTAAGATATCTCTTTTTTCAGCTGTCTTTGGCTCTCTCTGTTGTCTAAATTTATATCTTATAGCTATGGAAGTTTTTGATAAATATGACAATAAAGAATTTTTATCCTTAGGCTCCTCTCTTGCCTTTGCTTTAAGCTTCACCCATTGGTCCCAATCTGTGGTAGCAGAGGTGTATAGTCTCTCAACATTCATAATATCACTGGCAATCTTACTTTGTTTCAAATATAAGGGCACACAAAAAAGACAATATTTATATCTGTCTTGCTTTCTTGTAGGATTGGGGATAGTTGCCCATTATACAGCTCTTGTTATAATACCTGTTATAATATACTTTGCCTACAAGCAGGAAAAACATATTCTTTTTGATTTTAGGCAGCTCTCTTTGGGTATATTTTTTATCTTATTGGGTTTGACAACTTTATTTCATTTGCCCTTAAGGGCATGGCAGACAAACGCCCTTGTTTGGGGTGACCCTCAATATTTATCTCAATTTCTCTGGGTAATATTAAGAGAAGGCTACAAAGTGCCAGGACCAGAAAGGTCTCTTTCTCTCTTTTTTGAGCAAATGAAAAGTTTCAATCTGTACAGAGAGTTTGGAGTTTTAACTCTTTTTCTTATTATTTTTGGTTTTATTGTATCTGTTAAGAAGATAAAAGATTATTTGTTTGTTACTTTAATATTTCTTCTTATCTTAAATGTTGGCGTTGTCCTTTATGGTAACCCAATACCTGAGAATATCTTTTTATTAGAGAGCTTTCATACCCCTGGCTACTTGATTTTATCTCTTTATGTTGGCTCAGCACTTAACGAGATAGCTCTTATCTTTGAAAAGGCAAAGATAAAGAAAATATATACTACCGTGACAGTTGCAATAATGCTTTTTGTGAGTATGATTTACTACAATTTTAAGAAGAACGACTGGTCTGATTATTATATAGCCTATGATTATGCAAAAAATGTGCTTAAATCGGCTGAAAGAAACTCTGTTTTGCTTACCTGGGGAGATAGTGGTGCCTTTCCCCTTTGGTACCTGCAAAGAGTTGAAAAATACAGAACGGACGTTGCCTTAGTGCACACACCCCATATTGACGCCTATTGGTACTGGAATGAACCTGATAAGATCAATCTTATAGAAAAGAATAAACTTTATTATATGTGGGGAGCAGGGTTAAGTCAAGAAAGTGCCCTAAGATTCTTAATTAAAGATATTAGCTCAAGAAGAAAGGTTCATATTGACTATTCAACAAAATATTCTGTCTTAATACCTGGTATGATTTTTGTGCCTGATGGTTTAATTTATACGTATTTAGAGACACCAAGACCATCCAAAAAGGAACTGTTTAACCATATGATAATCAGAGGTTTCGAAGATTTTTACGAGCTAAAAGATCTTGATACTGAAAAGGCAAAGTCTATATACGCCTATTGCTTTTTTGATGTAGGGGTTAATCTCTTGCTGTCTGGCGATAATGATGGAAGATTGTTTATCAAAAAGGCTGTAGAGATTATTCCGGAACTTAGAATGTCAGCTCTCTCAATGGGGATACAGGACATATGATAAGGAGCTACAAAAAACTACTTGCTATAGCAGGAAACCCTGTAAATCATAGCTTATCTCCTCTTTTTCAAAATTATATGTTAAATAGGTTGGGGTTAGACTATATATATATACCCTTTCAAGTTGAGATTGGACATTTTAGGCATTTTTTTAAAGGTATACAACGGATAGAAAATTTTGTGGGACTCAATGTGACAATACCTTTTAAGGAAGATGCCTATAAATGTTGTGACAAGCTAAGTGATATTTCACAGGAAATTGGAGCTGTAAACACTATTCATTTTAAAGATAAAGTAAGTTATGGTTATAATACCGATATTTGGGGTGTATTAAACGTTATAAAATATGTCCTTAATATAGAAAGTTTGGAAGAAAAAAATGTTGTAATATTAGGAGCCGGAGGGGGGGCAAGGTCAGCAATTTATGCAATAAATAAGTTATTAGGCAGGAAGATATTTGTGGTATGCAGAGACAAAAAAAGAAGGGATTCCTTAGACAACTGGGCAAAAGAAAAATTACTTTTAAACTTAAATTTTATAGAATGGGGAGAGCTTAATAATATACTTAAAGCTAATGATATACATTTAATAATTAATGCAACTCCATTAGGATTTAATGAAGAAAAACTGCCTATTGATTTTCGTTATATAAGAGATTATTGCAAAATATTTGATATGGTCTATACTATGAATGAGACTCCTTTTGTTAATGAGGCAAAGCTAAATAATATTCAAGCTGTAGATGGTATATATATGCTTTTGTATCAAGGCATTGAAAGTTTTAATTTGTGGACTGGTAACTCCTTTGACATAAATGAAGTTTTAGAATATCTTAAGGGCAAGAAATTATGAGCGGAAGAGTGCTAATTATAGATGATGATGATGAATTTTTAACAATGATTAAACTACTCCTCTCCCTTAATAACTTTGAGGTTGATACAGCAAATAGCGGGATGGAAGGTCTAAGTAAAATTGAAAACTCAAATTACGATATCGTCCTCTTAGATGTTATGATGCCTCATATGTCAGGATTTGAAGTGCTTAAAAAGATAAGAAGAAATGAGAAGCTTATAGATTTGCCCATCATAATGTTAACAGCAAAAAGTGAGAAGGAGGATGTATTACAAGGCATCAGTATAGGAGCCAACGATTATATAACAAAACCCTTCGAGACAGAGATACTGATAGCGAAAATGAAGGGATTTATAAAGATTAAGGAGCTTCAAGAAGAGATAAAACAAAAAAATATTATTTTAGAAACTCTTGCCATTACAGATGGACTTACTGGTGCTTATAACCATAGATATTTCTATAAAAGATTAAAAGAAGAGTTCGATAGAGCCAAAAGATATGGAACTCCTTTGTCTGTGATAATGATTGATATAGATTTTTTTAAAAAAATCAATGATGTTTATGGTCATTTAGTGGGCGACGCGGTACTTATTGATCTATCCAAATTATTAAAGCAAAATATAAGAAAACACGATATCTTTGCTAGATATGGCGGAGAGGAGTTTGCTATAATTTTACCTCATACTAGTTTTGAGGGAGCCAATAAGGAAGCAGAAAGGCTTAGAAGGGCTGTGGAGAATCACAAATTTAATCATATTAATACTGAGGGTGAAATTACTATAAGTTTAGGCTTTGCTACTTACCCCGATATTGATGTTGATAAACCTGAGGATCTTGTTAAATTAGCCGATTCTGCTCTTTACGAAGCTAAAAACAGTGGAAGAAATAATGTTAAATTTTATGGTAAAATTAGCTAAAATAATATAGTAGGGTGGAAGCTTGAAAAAATGTCTCATTGCAGATAATAATGAGTTTTACCTTGAGTTTTTCTCTGATATCCTAGTTAGTTACGGATATTATGTTGATAAGGCCTGTGATGGTTTAATTGCATTGAATTATGCAAGGGAGAAAAAATACGACCTTTTTATATTTGATTATATAATGCCAAAAATCGATGGGATTAGATTAGCAAAATATATAAAATCGATCCCCCACTACTCAAACACTCCAATAATCTTAATAACAGCTGCTGCCTTAGAAAGTATTAAGATAGAAGATATGGAAAGTTATGCCGATGTCTTTGTGGCAAAGGGCCCCTTTGAAAAGATGAAAGAAATCTTCAACGAGTTAATACCAGATATCGAAAGATTGGCAATAAATAAAGAAAAGAAGATACTGGGACTGGCAGATATATATCCTCGTCAGATAGTAAAGGAGCTTTTAAGAACAGAACTCAACCATGCTGCCATATTTAAAAACCTCATTGAAGGTATTCTCCAGATAGATGAAGAGGGTAAGATTCTTTTTGTTAATGATTCATTTTGCCAGAACTTAAAATACTCGGAAGAGCACATAATAGGAAAGAATATTAATGAAATATTTAACCACAATGATTATCCCTATATCAACAATATATTAGAAAGCTTAAAAACTGAAAAGAAACCATTAAAGGACTCAACCGTTATAACTTACGGCAATAAAACCTTTCATGTATCCCTTTATAATCTTATTAACGAAGCTAACACCTACTCTGGAGCCTTCTTAATCTTACAAGACGTTACTGAGATAAGGAATAAGATTAATGAGGTTACTGCCATTTTTAATATTACACAGGCTTTTTTAAGCAATCTCCCCTATAGTAAGGTTTTAGAGTATGTTATTTATGAACTTAGAAGACTTATAAAGGCTATAGATATTACTCTAATTTTATCTTGTGAAGGGATGTTCAAAGGAGAAGTGATACAGAACAAAGATAAAAAATTGGCTGGTAATGAGTCAAGAAAGATAGATTACTGGGTAGATAAGATAATTAACTGGAAAAAGTCAGGTTTAATCACCGTAAAAAACGTGAATAAACTTAACAAGCTCAAATTTGAAGATCTCTCAACTCTATGGCAACCTCTTGTTTTTCAAAAAAATTTTTTGGGAACACTTTTAGGTTTTAAGCAATTAGGTGGTGATTTTGATGAAGAAGAGGTAAGGTTTTTTGAAGCCGTCGGTAATCAGATAGCCGTTTATTTATCCAATATTGAGTTCTTACATAAACAGAGTCAGCCAGAAGAAACAGAACTTAAAAAACTCTCTCAGACAGTTGATGATGATATTTTTATAAAAACTCTTTATTTAAAATGGGAAGAAAGGCAAAAGAAAAAAATAGTCCAAAAAATTTGTGAAAATCTATCAAACAATCTATCCCTCTTAGATGGTTATATAGATTATTTAGGAAAAAATTCTAATTTTGATACTGTTGAAGAGAAAAAATGTTATGAAAAAATTATCTATGTTGAAAATAGGTTAAAATTATTAAGAGACGACTTTTGCATAGTAAATAGAATTAGCGGTAATGAAGATGAAACAAATATCAAAATTTTTGAAGTAGGAGAAATATTTAAGAAGCTTAAAGAGAGCCTCCCAAATAATATTATAATAATCAAAGATGAAATTCCTTCTTTTCAAAAATGGGGTGATTTTGATAAAATAGTTTTCATCTTAAAAAAGACTTTAGAAGAGCTCGTTGCAATAGGAGCTTCTTCTTTTGATGTTGAAACAAATAGATTAGATAATGGCCTTGAGATAAATATTATCTGTACATTTGATAAATTTAGTAACTCACTAAAAAATACTATTGATCTTTTTAGAAATGAAAAGTGGAATGACTATGACGATACGCTTTATTACTTATTTTATAACCTAAAAACATTATTAAATTTTTTAAGTAGCCAATTTGATATCAAACAAAATGGTGATAACCTTGAGATAAAAATTATTTTTCAAACATATTGAGAAGGAGAAAATATGAAGAAATCCGATGTTATAGCTGAGCTTTCAAGAGAACTTAATTTAAGTCAAAAAAAAGCAACGGAAGTTGTTGATTTTATCTTTGAAAAGATGAAAGAGGCAATAGAGAACAACAATAGAATAGAGATAAGAGGTTTTGGCACTTTCTATGTGAAGAGTTATAAGCCTCGCAAAGGTAGAAATCCCAAAACAGGCGAGATTGTCTCTGTCCCTCCAAAGAGACTTCCCTTTTTCAAAATGGGGAAAGAACTTAAAAAATCCCTCATAAAAGAATAAGTAAGGATTTTTTATGAAAAACAAAAGTGAAAAACTTACAATTCATAAGGAGAGGTGTAAGGGCTGTCAGATTTGTGTTATCTATTGCCCTAAGAAGGTTTTATCGATAGGTGAAAAATTAAATAAGCTGGGATATAGGTATGTTATTCTTAATAAAGAAGATGGTTGTACCGCCTGTGGCATCTGTGCTGAGATGTGTCCTGATATAGTAATTGAGGTATGGAGGGAAAATGAATAAAATCTTTACAAGAGGTTCAGACGCCCTTGCTATGGCTGCTATAGATAGTGGCTTAAAATTTTACGCAGGATATCCTATAACACCTCAAAACGATATACCCGAATATTTATCCCATGAGCTACCAAAAGTTGGTGGAGTTTTTCTACAGGCAGAAAGCGAGGTAGCCTCAATCAATATGCTATTAGGAGCAAGCTCTTGCGGTTTTAGAGTTATGACCTCCTCTTCAAGTCCTGGAATATCTCTTATGCAAGAGGGTATTTCTTACTTAGCTGGCTCAGAGTTACCTGCGGTTATAGTTAATGTTTCTCGTTGGGGACCTGGACTTGGTGGTATTGGAGCCTCACAGGGAGATTATCATCAAGCAACAAAAGGTGGTGGACATGGTGATTACTTTGCGCCTGTTTTTGCTCCCTATTCTGTTCAGGAGATGTACGACTTAACAGTTAAGGCCTTTGATGTAGCCGATAAATATAGGACACCAACCCTAATTTTAGCAGATGTAATGGTTAGTCTGATGAGAGAAACCTTAGTTAGACATCATACAAAAAATCATGCTCAACCTGATAAACCCTGGACTTTTAAAGAAAAAATGGAATCAAACCAAAAAATTATTAAATCTCTGTATTTGAAAGGTAACGAGTTAGAGATACACAACTGGAAGCTCTATAAAAAATTTGAGGAGATGAAAAAGCATGAAGTAATGTACGATAGTTACTTCTGTGATGACGCCGATATAATAATTGTTGCCTTCGGTATGGTGGCAAGAGTAGCAAGAACCACTATAGAGTTAGCCCGTGAACAAGGATTAAAATTGGGGTTATTTAGACCAATAAGCCTTGTACCTTATCCAGAAGATGAGCTTTTTTCTCTTACAAAAACTTGTAAAAACTTTTTTGTTATAGAGATGAACACAGGACAGATGCTTTATGACGTAATGAGGATTCTTGGTAAGGATGTAAATATCAAATTTTATGGAAAACCAAGCAGTTATGTGCCAAACCCAGAAGATTTGTTAAATAAAACCAAGGAGCTTTTTAATCTATGAAAACTGTATATAAAAAACCAGAGGTTATTAAAAACCCCTCTTTTCACTTCTGCCCTGGCTGTCATCATGGCAATGTCCACAAACTTGTAGCAGAGGCAATAGATGCTTTAAACATTAAAAAGACAGCCCTTGCTGTTATAGGTGTTGGCTGTGGTGTCTTTCTATATGACTATTTAGATATTGATTCTTTAGAAGCACCACACGGAAGAGCATTAGCGGTAGCAACAGGTGTAAAAAGGGTTAGACCAGAGAGAGTGGTTTTTACTTATCAAGGAGATGGTGATTTGGCCTCCATAGGTATGGCTGAATCAGTCCATGCAGCCAATAGAGGTGAAAATGTTACAGTAATATTTGTAAATAATACCATTTATGGAATGACAGGTGGGCAAATGGCACCAACAACTTTGTTGGGTCAAATTACAACTACCTCTCCCTATGGAAGAGAGTTTCACAGGGACGGCTATCCTATAAGAATGGCTGAAATGGTTGCTACTTTAGAAGGAGTTGCCTTGTCAGCAAGAGTTTCTGTTTGTGCACCTAAACATCTCTATGAGGCAAAAAAAATTATTAAGAAGGCCTTTGAAATGCAGTTAGATAATATGGGATTTACATTTGTTGAGATACTATCATCCTGTCCTACTAACTGGAATATGAACTCAATTGATGCATTAAATAGAGTTAAAAATGAAATGATACCATTTTTCCCCCTAGGGGTATTTAAAGAAAGGAAGATGCCCGATGTCCTCTAAAAATAAGTTTTACAAAGACCTTGTATTTTCTGGCTTTGGTGGTCAGGGAATACTTATAGCTGGCAACCTATTATGTTATGCAGCTCTGTTAGAAGATAGAGAAGTAACCTTTTTTCCTTCCTACGGAGTTGAGATGAGGGGTGGTGCTGCGAACTGCTATATTGTTATATCTAATAGACAAATTGGTTCACCTATACCTTCTCATCCTGAGATAGGCATGATAATGAGCCTCCCTGCGTTAAAAAGATTTGAAAATGTTATAAAAAGTGGTGGAACCCTATTTATTAACTCTGACATAATCTCTCCTGAAGAGGTAGAGAGAGAAGATGTGAAAAAGCTTTTTATTAACGCAAATAGTATATCAAAGGAAGTAGCAGGGAGTGATCGATTAGCAAATATGGTAATGTTAGGCTATTTATCAAAACAATTTTCAATAGTTAAAAAAGAAAGCCTAATATCAGCAATTAAAGAGATCGTATCAGAAAAACATAAAAAAATGATACCTCTTAACGAGAAGGCAATTTTAGCAGGCTATAATTTTAAAGAAATTGGAGAATAATTAAACCATTAAAAAAGAGGCATCTATGAAACGTGAAAATATAGTTAAAGTCGGCGAAAAAATAAAATCTTTAAGAGAACAAAAAAAGTTATCTCTGAAAGATCTATCGGAACGCACAGGCTATTCTGAATCAATCCTATCTCAGATTGAGAATCATCTTATCTCGCCTCCCTTAGGTGCGCTTCTTACCATAACAAAAGCCCTTGAAGTATCGGTTGGCAATCTATTAGGTGAAGAAAAAGAAGAGCCTTTTATTATAGATAGAAAAGGACAGGAAGTGCCTGTATCAAGAGTAGCCTCTAAAGAAGGTGTTAATTATGGATACATATATAAGTCTTTAGGTTTTGGAAAGAAAGATAGACATTTTGAGCCTTTTCTTATTACATTAGAGCCCTCTCCACTGAAACCACTGGGTCTTTCAAAACATCAAGGTGAGGAGTTTATATACGTATTAAACGGTGAGATGGAGGTTCAACTTAGAGATTTTAAAGAGATACTAAAAGAAGGAGACTCTATATATTATGACTCTGAGATACCCCACAGAGTAAGTTGTGTTGGTGAAAAACCAACAACTATACTTGCTATAATTTGGAACCCCACAAAAGAATAAACAAGTAATTATGACTGTTCCTACCTCCGAGATAGAGGCAAGAATATCAAAACTAAAGGAATCCTTAAGAAAATCAAAGATAAATGCAGCACTTTTAATTCAAAAAATAGATCTTTATTATTTTTCTGGTACTCTTCAGCAAGGAATACTTTATGTCCCTCAAGAAGATGAGCCCGTACTTTTTGTCAAAAGAGATTTTGAAAGGGCAAAAATAGAAAGTCCTTTAAAAAAAATTTTTGAAATTAAAAGCTTAAAAGATATTTCGGAAGCTATAAAAGATATATCAGAGTCTCCTAAAAAAATCGCCCTTGAGCTTGATATTCTTCCTGTTAGTTATTTTAATAAGATAAGAGAAATATTCCCTAATAGTGAATTAATTGATTATTCTTACGATATAAGACTTATTAGAGCAATAAAAAGTCCTTGGGAGATTGAGAGAATAAAAAAGGCTGGCGAACTAATCACTGAGACTTTTGATGAGATAAAAAATGTTATTAAAGAAGGCTTGTCAGAACTCGATGTAGCTCATGAGTTAGAGTATCTGGCAAGAAAAAAGGGGCACACAGGAATCATAAGAACTCGTGCCTTTAATCAAGAGATGTTTTATGGGCATTGCCTTTCTGGAGAAAACTCATTGTTAATATCCTACGTAGATTCTCCTACAGCAGGTAAAGGACTGGGAAGCTTCTTCTCTCAGGGGGCTGGCACAAAAAAATTAAAAAAAGGTGAACCTTTAAGTATAGACTTTGTATTCACTTACGAAGGGTATTGTGTAGATATGACAAGAATATTTTTTCTCGGTAAACCTCCTAAAACCTATGTTGACATCTACTCCACTGCCCAAGAAATTCATAATAAAATTAGAGAATCAAGTTTTTCAGGCATAAAATGCTCTCAGATATATGAAATAACCCAAGAGATTGTAAATAAAAAAGAGCTCAATAAAATATTTATGGGACCTAATGGAAAAGGTGTTGGCTACATTGGACATGGTATCGGCTTAGAGCTTGATGAACTACCAATCATTTTAAAAAACTCCAAGGAAAGCATAGTTTACGGTATGGTTATAGCTATAGAACCAAAATTTTTTATACCCCATTTGGGAGTTGCAGGATTAGAATCTACTTATTTAATGGAAAAAGAGGGGTTTTTATCCTTGACAACTTTCTCTGAAAATATTCAAATAATAATATGAGTTTTTCTATAAAAGTACTGCTTTTTTTATTGATATTAGTAAATCTATCTTTTGCTGATATCTATAGATATGAAGATGAGAGCGGAGTTATTCATTTTACTGACACTCCTAATCATAAAGGCTATAAGCTATACCTAAGGACAGGTTTTTTCAATGTAAAAGATTTTAATAACTATTTTAAAAAATATGATCATCTTATCCATAAATACTCTGAGATCTATAATATTGATTATTCTCTTGTAAAAGCTGTTGTTCGAGCTGAATCTGGCTATAACTCAAAAGCCATATCAAGAAAGGGTGCCATGGGCTTAATGCAACTAATGCCAGAGACAGCCAGCTTATTTGACTGTGAAAACCCCTTTGACCCAGAAAGTAATATTAGAACTGGTATTAAATATCTGAAATACTTGCTTAACTATTTTAATAATGATATAAAGCTTGCACTGGCTGCCTATAATGCTGGTCCTAAAAATGTTATTAAATATGGCTATACTATACCGCCTTTTAATGAAACAAGAAATTACGTAAAAAAAGTTTTAGAATATTATAAAATGTACTCTAATATTAATATTAGTAGGTCAAACTAATGGCAGAGAAAGATTATTTGAAGGATGCTTTGAGTTTAATAAATAAATGCGATTACAAATCTGCAGAGCAACTTCTAAAAGAAGGACTAGATCTATATCCTGACGATGAAAAGCTACTTAATTTATTAAGCTGGATACTATTCCATTTAGAGAAATATCAAGAAATGATTGATGTATATAAAAAGCTAGTTAAACTAAACTCTCAAATTAGTTTTACCATGTTTTTTAATTTAGGTAAGGCCTACTTTCAGCTTGGTGATTATAAATCTGCAATTGACGCCTTTATAAAGACAATTGAACTTGTACCAAGCCATAAAAATGCCCTCTTTTATTTAAGTGCATGTTATGAAAAATTAGGCGATCTAAAATCTTCCAAAAAGGTTCTATCAAAAATCATAGATAAAAACCTCTCAGATGAAGAGCGGGGAAATATTTCTCTTCAAGAAGGTCTTGAAGAAGTCACCATAATTGATCTGCTAACATCTAAAGTAGAGTCTAAGGAGATTAAAAAATATAATATTTCCAAGATTAAGTTTTATGGAAATTGGTCTATAGTTAAAGATAAATATATTCTCTTGGAAGGAAGTCTTAATAAAGAAAATTTTATTGAACATGTATTTATATCTGGAGAAGGAGGTGCAATTTTAAAAACAGATAGTGTAACATTAAACATCAAAGAAAACGAAGAGATATGGATTAATGGAAAATATCTTGTGGGTATTGAGGGTGGCTTTGAAGGCCCTTTTAATAAATCTAATTTTATCAGAATAAAAGGTCCTAGAAAGGTAATTTTTACCTACCTGGAGCACTTTTTAGCAGATATAAACGAAGGAGATGTTATCAATAAAGACCATATTTTGTTACTCTTAGGAATAGATAAGGTATCTCTCGAAGAAAACAATATTATCATATTAAAGGGTAAGGGAAGAGCTCTACTTTTAAAATGATTAAAAATAGGGACACAATGTTTACACTACCTAACATTATAACCCTTATCCGAATATTCTCTATTCCTTTTGTCATTTATTTCCTCTATGAACCAACTAAAGATAAATGTTTGTATGGAGCATTAATTTTTCTTTTCGCTGCCTTAACAGATTGGGTTGATGGTTACGTTGCAAGACAAATGAAATCTGTGACTAATTTGGGCAAATTCCTTGACCCACTTGCTGATAAACTACTTGTAACATCTGGATTAATACTTTTACTATATCACCGATGGGTACCCGTATGGGCGGTACTTATAATTTTAATACGAGAGATTATTGTAATGGGTCTTAGAGATATCGCAGCCGTTCAAGGTGAGGTAGTTCCTGCTTCTATATCGGGTAAAATAAAGACTTTTGTTCAGATGATAGCCATATTCCTCCTATTAATCCATTATAGATACCATATAGAAGAGCCCTATTCTGTTACCCTTGATTTTCACTCTCTTGGATACGATGTGTTAATTCTTGCTGTTGTAATAACCGCATGGTCAGGTATTGATTACATAATCAAACTAAGAAAATATATAACCTAAAACCAATTTATCCCCCACTAAAATAATCTAAAAATTTCAGAGATATCAGAAACTACCATAAACCCCTATACCCCTAAAAAGATAACAGATACGTAACTTTTCTATAATATTTTAACAACATACTTAGAGAAATTAAGAAGACAGTCTATAGAGTTAAAAAACTTAGATAGAATATTTAAACTCTATAAAACTATTTACCTTACTAATAACCTAATCAATTGGAGATAAAACTATCTCAATTCTTCTATTTTTTGCTCGTCCTTCTTCTGTATCGTTTGAAGCAACTGGCATATTATCAGCATAACCAACCGCACTTAATATTTTTGGGTTAATTCCTCCTTTTTCAATTAAATATCTTACTACTGTTGTAGCCCTTGCTGTTGAAAGTTCCCAGTTTGTAGGAAATTTTTTTGCTATTCTTGGACCAATTGGGATATTGTCGGTATGACCCTCTATCCTAATCTGTTTATCAGTAACATTCTTTAATATTTCTGCAACTCTATCAATAATTTTTTTCCCGCTACCCTTTATTTCTGCACTACCAGAATCAAAAAGAATTTTCTCAACCATTTGCAAAGTAAGCTTATCCCTAAGTTGAGTAACTTCTATCTCTCCCTTTTTAATTTCTTCTTTCAACTCACTAACAAGACTATTATAGGTGTTTTTAAGCTGAGAGATGGCTTTTTCTTTCTCTTCCATTATCTTTAATTTTTCCTGAGACAAGTTTGCCAACTCTTTCTTTAAGTCCTGCACTGTTAAATCTTTGTTTTTCAAATCATTAGTAAGAAAGCTTATCTTTTCCTCTAAAGATTTAATCTCACTGTCCTTTGAAGCCAAAGAAATGTTCAACTCACCAATTTTTGTAGTTAACTCATCTTCTTTAATTTTAGAAATTCTATTTAACTCTTCCTTTTCTTTCTCAAGCTCAACTTTTTCTTTCAATAGCTTCACTCTCTCAGTTTTTAAGTCTTGAATTGTTAAATCCTTATTTTTCAAATCATTAGAAAGAGAAATTATTTTTTCATTACAGGCCTTTATTTCTTTATCCTTTGTTAACAGTGAGTTGTTTAATTCAAGAATTTTTACTGTCATCTCATCTTTACTAGCATTTAAAGTGCTCTTTAAATTATCTACCTCTTTTTCAAGCTCCGATTTTTTACTCTCACAATCATTGAGATTTGATTCTGTCTTGTTAACTACTTTTTCTAATTTTTCTTTTTCAGAGTTTAGCCTTGCCAACTCATCTAAACATGCTTGATATTTTCCTGTAGATACGCAGCCTGTAAAAATTAATAATAATATAAGAAGTATAATTTTTTTCATAGCTTACCTCTCTAGTTCTTTTAAATTAAATTATACATTAAAAAACAAAAAATTTAAGTTGCATGAAAATTAATTTTTTACTAAGAACTTTGGTTAATCCAATAAATCGGGCATTATTTGTCTTGATTAAATTAGTATTATATAATAAAATTCTTAAAAAGGGGGTTTTTATGATAAAAAAGATTTTGTTATTAATGATTATCTTGTTTTCCCATAATATTTCCTATGCAAAAAATGCTAATAAGATCCTTTTTGATGAAGGACATAGGCAGCTATTCCTTATCTCAACAGAAGGACAATTTCAGCTATCAGGTCTATCTAATGTCTTAAAAGAAGAGGGTTTTGAAATATCTACTACTAAAGAGGCTATTACAGAAGAGATATTAAAAGATTTTCAATCACTAATTATTTCTGGGCCTTTCAAAGAAATTTCTGAAAAGGAGATTGAAGAAATTTATAAATTTGTCTCAGAAGGTGGTAATTTAGTAGTTATGTTACACATCTATCCCCCTGCAGTAGGTCTTTTTAAGAAGTTTGGAGTTCTGATTACTAGAGGCTCAATTAGCGAAAATGATAATCTTATTAATAAAGAGAAAAAGATAGATTTTAACGTTACAAATCTTTCTATGCACCCTCTTTTTGAAAATATAAATAAATTTTCTGTCTACGGTAGTTGGGGGTTTATGGTAGAGAATAGTACTACCTTTTTGATCGCAAAGACAAGCATAAACTCTTGGATTGATATAAATAGAAACGGTATTATGGATATTGATGAACCCAGAGGTCCTTTTGGTATTGTAGCTACGGGAAAAGTTGGAAAAGGTAACTTTTTATTCTTTGCCGATGATGGCATTTTCCAGAACAATTTTCTAAAGGATGAAAACCTTACTCTCGCAAGAAACTTAGCAAAGTTTTTGAAGTTTGGGTTTTAAAAAGTAAGAAAATTATAAATTTGGTTAGGTAAAGCTTTTTTTGCTTAACCTAACCAAAGAAACTTATCTTTTTTCCTCTAAAACCTTTTTAAGTGTTACACCAATCTCTGCTGGGCTTTTTGCTACAGTGATACCTGCTGATTCCATAGCCAAGATCTTCTCGCTCGCAGTTCCCTTACCCCCACTTATAATTGCGCCTGCATGTCCCATTCTTTTCCCTTTAGGAGCTGTTATCCCAGCAATATAGCCAACAACAGGCTTTTTAACATTTTCTTTTATATAAATTGCAGCCTCCTCTTCAGCAGTACCTCCAATCTCTCCAATCATTATTATAGCTTCTGTCTGAGGGTCTTCATTGAATAACTTTATACAATCGATAAAGTTTGTTCCATTTATCGGGTCTCCACCAATACCAATACAGGTCGACTGGCCGATACCTAACTGGGTAAGCTGATAAACTGCTTCATAGGTGAGTGTCCCCGACCTTGAAACAAGCCCCACATTTCCCTTTTTATGAATATAGCCGGGCATAATCCCGATCTTACATTCTTCTGGTGTAATAATCCCCGGACAGTTTGGTCCTATCAATCTACTATTACTATCCTGCAAAGCCTTTTTCACTTTTATCATGTCCATAACAGGTATGCCTTCCGTGATACAAACAATTATCTCAATACCTGCATCTATAGCCTCTATAATGGCATCTGCTGCAAATGCTGCTGGGACAAAAATCATTGATGCATTGGCGCCTGTCTCTTTTTTTGCAGCATATACGGTATCAAAGACAGGGAACCCCTCTACAATAGTACCTCCTTTTCCAGGTGTAACACCACCAACAACTTGTGTACCATAATCCCTACATCCTATCGAATGAAATAAACCTGCACTACCAGTAATACCCTGAGTTATTAATCTTGTGTTTTTATTTACAAGAATTGCCATAGCCCCTCCTTATTTAACTGCTGATACAACTTTAATTGCTGCATCTGTCATATCTGTGGCTGAAATTAGTGATAATCCAGATTCCTGTAGCATCTTTTTGCCAAGCTCAACATTTGTGCCCTCAAGCCTTACAACAACAGGAACTTTAATAGAGATTGCCTTAGCTGCAGATATAATTCCCTGAGCAATTACGTCACATTTCATTATGCCACCAAAGATATTTACTAACACTGCTTTCACATTTTTATCTGAAAGTATAAGTTTAAAGGCCTCTGTAACCTTCTCAGTTGAGGCACCACCTCCAACATCAAGAAAATTGGCAGGTTCGCCGCCATGAAGTTTTATGATATCCATAGTTGCCATGGCAAGTCCTGCACCATTAACCATACAGCCTATATTTCCGTTAAGTCCTATGTATGACAAATCATATTTACTGGCCTCAACCTCTCTTATATCTTCTTCTGAGAAATCTCTTAATGCCTCTATATCTTTATGTCTAAATAAAGCGTTGTCATCAAAATTCATCTTACAGTCAAGAGCCAAAACATCTCCTTCCTTTGTAACCACAAGAGGGTTAATCTCAGCTAATGAACAGTCACATTCTTCAAAACACTTTTCGAGAGATAGTATAAACTTAACCATTCCCTGAGCAATCTTATCTTTGAGACCCAACCCATAGGATATCTTTCTTGCCTGGAAGGGCAATATACCTGTTACTGGATTAACAGATTCTTTCAATATCTTTTCTGGATGATTCTTCGCAACCTCCTCTATCTCCATACCACCTTCTGTTGATGCCATCAAAGTAACTCTGCCAATACTTCTATCAACAACAATTCCTAAATATAGCTCTTTCTCAATATTACAACCTGCTTCAATATAGACCTTATTTACTATCTTCCCCTCTGGACCTGTCTGATGAGTCACAAGCTTCATACCAAGCATATTTTTTGCAACCTCTTTAACTTCCTCTGGAGAGTTACAAACCTTTATACCTCCAGCCTTTCCTCTCCCACCAGCATGAACCTGTGCCTTAACAACATAAATATTAGAGTTAATCTTTTTAGCAGCCTCTAAAGCCTCTTCAGGACTTTCTGCTAAATAACCTTCTGGTACATTAACGCCATACTTTTTTAGAATAGCCTTTGCTTGGTATTCATGAATATTCATAGTTCCTCCCGACTAACATTTAAAAACCTAATTTTATTATTCATAAAAAAATTTTATTTTCAATAAAAAAATTTCAAAACCTTTAAAGATGCCATCTGCTAAGCTTGTCTGGAATAGCAAATAAGGGGAAATATACTAAAAAATATTATTTCTGCTAAGCAATTTAAAATTTTTTTCTTGCAAAGAGGTAAGCAAATATGCTTTAATATTTAATCTAAAGTGGAGCCGTAGTTCAGTCGGTTAGAACGCCTGCCTGTCACGCAGGAGGCCGCGAGTTCGAGTCTCGTCGGCTCCGCCATTTTTATTATTTTACTCTTTGTACGGAATATACTCCTTTTACTTTCTCAACAGAACGCATAACTTTATTTAGCATATTAACATCGCTTACAAGAATGGTAAAATTACAAACAGCTGTTTTTTCTGGAAGTGTTGATACTTTGGCTTCAGATATATTAACATTTTCTTTTGATATTGAGGAAGAAATATTGGTTAGCAAGCCTGGTTCATCGACACACTCAACACGTATCTTAATCGGTCTTAACACATTCTTTCCTGGATCCCAAGATGCCTGAATAACTCTATAGGGTTCTGCATTTATTATGTTAGGGCAATCAGGATGATGTATAGTAATTCCTTTTCCTCTAGAGATAAAACCCACTATTGAATCGCCAGGTAAAGGATTACAACATTTAGCGAATTTTATTAATACTCCATCCAGCTCCTTTATAACAATACCTTCTCTTACTGATTCTTTAGGAGTTTCTACTGTTTTTATATCCTTTTTCTTCTCATCAGGTATTAATTCATTAACTATATGATAGGCAGAGATTTTACCAAAACCTATCTGGGAGTAGAGTTCTTCTTCCTCTTTCACATTGAAAATTTTTAATATCTTATTTATATCCTGCTTTGAAAGTTTGTTTAGAGAGGACTCACTCTTTTTTAGAGCCTTATCCAAAAGCTCCTTACCAATCTCTATACTTTTTTGATACTGGCTTTGTTTTACAAACTGTCTTATCTTTGCCTTTGCCTTTGAAGTTTTTACAAACTTTAACCAGTCTGCAGAAGGTTTTTGCTGACTTGATGTAACTATCTCAACAACATCTCCTGTTTGAAGCTCATATTTTAATGTTACTATCTTTCCGTTTACCTTTGCACCTATGCAATGATTACCAACCTCTGAGTGTATAGCATAGGCAAAATCAACTACCGTAGAGCTTCTTGGCAGAACAATTACATCTCCCTTTGGGGTAAAAACATAGACTTCATCGGAAAAAATATCAGTCTTTATAGACTCTATAAAATCCTTAGCATCCTTTGACTCTTTTTGATACTCAAGTATTTGTCTAAGCCAGGCAAATCTTTCCTCTTCCTTTAAAGCCCTTACCCTACCCTCTTTATATTTCCAATGGGCAGCTATACCAAATTCTGCTATTTTGTGCATCTCTTCAGTTCTTATCTGTATCTCAATCCTCTCACCCTCAGGCCCGATAACAGTGGTATGGAGGGATTGATACATATTAGGTTTAGGAACACCTATATAGTCTTTAAACCTACCTGGCACAGGCCTCCACTGAGAATGGATTATGCCAAGTACTTCGTAGCATTCTTTGATAGTTTTAACTATTATTCTAAAGGCTATTAGATCATAAATCTGATCTAAGCTTATCTTCTGTTTCTCCATTTTTTGATTAATGCTATATAAATGTTTTGGTCTTCCACTTACCTCACACTGTATGTTATGATCTGCTAAAAGCTTTTTTATAATCTCTTTTACCCTTTCAACATAATCACCTCTCTGAGCAATCCTTTTATCCACCTCTCTTTTTAGATACTCATAAACCTCTGGCTTAATATATTTGAAGGATAAATCTTCTAACTCTGATTTTATTTTAGCCATACCTAGTCGGTTGGCTATAGGTGTGTAAATTTCGAGGGTCTCTCTTGCTATGTTTTCCCTCTTTTCTATAGGTTGAAAATCAAGTGTTTTTATATTGTGCAATCTATCGGCTAACTTTATAATTATTACCCTGATATCTTTAGCCATTGCGATGAGCATCTTTCTATAGTTTTCTGCTTTTCTTTCAGCCTTAGTGCTAAACTGAATCTTTCCTATCTTTGTAACACCATCTACAAGCTGAGCTATCTCATCTCCAAACTCTTTAACAAGCACATCATAGCTTACAAGAGTATCCTCTAAAACATCGTGTAAAAGCCCAGCGGAAATACAGTATTCATCCATCTTAAGCTCAACCAAGCTATAGGCTGTCTCTACAGGATGGTTTATGTAAGGCTCTCCTGATAATCTTATCTGATCTTTATGAAGCTCTGCAGAGTATATATAGGCCTTCTTTATTAGCTCAAGGCTTTGAGATGGTAGATATAACTTTGCCTTTTCTATAATATCGTCTAAGGTTTTCATCAAAAAAAATTATGTTAATAGACCTCGAATTATGAGATTTGTATTAGAGTTAGAAGATCAATTTTAGCTAATCTTTAATCTTTACTTTGCCTGCTGCAATCTCCCTTAAGGCAGTAACTATCTCTTTATTTTTAGAATCTACAAGTACTGATGCACCTCTCTTTAAGTCTTTTGCCCTTTTTGCTGCAACTATGCAGAGCGAAAAACGATTAGGTATCCTTTCTAAACAATCTTCAACTGTTATCCTTGCCATTATCTACCTCCAAAAAAATTTTCTTTTATCTTTTTTAACCTTTTAGTCCTTACTTTTTCTGCTTCCACAATACTATTAAGAACTTTGACTGAATTATTCCTCTTACCAGCCTTGTTTAATATAACATAATCATAGATATTAATGTAAGAAATCTCTCTTGAAACCTCCGCTACCCTCTTTAATAGATCTTCCTCACTTTCGGTGTTTCTATCTTTAAGCCTTTTTATAAGCTCATCTAAACTTTCTGGTATTATGAATACAGATACTATCTCATCTTCAAAGATATTTTTAGCACTTATAACTCCATCTACATTTATCTCTAACAATACATTTTTTTCTGTTTTTAATATTCTGTCAATCTCTTTTTTAGATGTTCCGTAATAATTACCATATATCTCTGCCCACTCAAGAAACTCTCCCTTATCAATCATTTTTTCAAACTCTCTCTTAGTAACATAATAATAATTTAAACCATCAATCTCTCCTTCTCTTTTTGCTCTTGTGGTATGAGATATACTAAGCTGAAAATCTCTATTTTCTTTCAGAAAATCACTAATTATAGAGCTTTTTCCAGAGCCCGAGGGACCAGATATTATCAATATGAATTTGCTATAGTAGTCACTCAACATTTTGAACTTGCTCCCTAATTTTTTCTATCTCAGACTTTATATCAACTCCTATCTTTGATACCTCAGCATCTTGTGATTTAACTATTAGCGTATTTATCTCTCTTAGAAGCTCCTGGGTGTAGAAATCTAACTTTTTACCAATCTGACTATTATCTTTAATAATATTTTGTATGTTTTTTAGATGTGTATTAAATCTTATTATCTCTTCAGATACATCAAGTTTTTCAGTGATATAAAGGATCTCCTGTTCAAGTCTCTCTGCAAAATTTGCCTTTTCAAAAACTTCAAAGACTCTCTTCTTTATCTTTGAAATATTATTGTTTTTTATTGTAGGTAACATTTTTTCTATTTTTAAAATATTTTTTTCTAAAAAGCGGAGTCTTTTTTTTATGTCCTTCTCTAACTCCTTACCTTCCTTTATTCTTGATTTATTAAAATCTTTAAGTACCTCTGAGAGCTTCTTCCAGAATAGCTCTTCAAACTCGCCTGAGAGGCTTAATTTTTCATTATTTGTCAGAAGAAAATCTTTGTAATAAAGGATATGAGTAAGGGTAATATCCTCTTTAATATTAAGACTTTTTCTTAACTCATTAATTAGCTTATGTACTATCTTAGCTTTGTCTCTATTTATGTACCTCTCAAGATTTGTCTCCTCTACAGTAAAAACAAACTCAACTCTCCCTCTATTAACATACTCCCCGATAGTCTTCCTTATCTGGTTTTCCAGATAGTTATAGGCTTTTGGTATCTTAATAATTATATCGAGGTATTTATGGTTGTAAGACTTGATCTCTAAATTAAATCTCTGTGCTGATATCTCAAAACTTTTTGCAGCATAACCTGTCATGCTAATTAGCAAGTTTATTCTCCTTTTAGACTAATTTTTAATAGTTTTCTAACATCATTAAAAAAATTTCTATATTCCTCCGAAGCATAGTCAGGATAAGTCCATTCGAGAGGACAATAGCCCAAACCTTTTTTGTATATTAAAGTTAGATCAGCATAGACACCCTTACCAATGTAAACTCTATGACTATAGGGTTTTCTTGTCGTCAATATAACGTGTGAAAGCTCAATATAACCAGGATCAATATTAACTAATCTTTTATTGCTAGCTTTAAGAGATTCCTCAATCTCCATTGTTATTAACTTCATCTCAATAGCCAATAAGGGATTTATTAAATTTTTCAAGGAAAATATCTTCCTTTTTAAGTTTTTCCCAAACTCTCTCTCGTAATAGTTAGTATGATTAAAAATCAAAAGATCCGTCTCCCTTTCTATCTCACCAAAAACAGAGGATAGATGCCTTGTGGTCTCATTAATCATATCTATATTGGCAGAGAAGATACTAAAGAAAGGCTTAGCAGTCTTATCAAAATCATTCATAAGCTAATATATGCTCCAACTCTTTTCTGATAGATTTATCCATTAAAGTCCATTTTCTTTCGATCTCTTCTATAGTGGTTGTTGCAGTACCCATCTTTCCTACAACAACAGAAGCAGCTATATTGGAAATTATACAGCTTTTTATTAAATCAAGACCAGAGCTAATACTTGCCGATAAAAGCGCAACAACCGTATCTCCAGCCCCACTGACATCAAAAACCTCTTGAGCAAAGGTTGGAATCCTTATATGCCTTTTACCCAAAAAAAGGCTCATGCCTTCCTCGCCTCTTGTTATTAAGAGGTTAGGAAGTCTAAGATCTTTCATAATCTTATCACCCACTTGAATTAATGTATCTTCCGTACCATCATCAATCATCTTCGCAATCTCAAAGGATTCTTTTCTATTAGGAGTGATTAAATCAAAATCTTTGTATAATTTTTCATTTTTTACTTTAGGATCTGCAATAAAAAAAACCTTGTTAAAATACTTTTTTATTATTTCTATTAATCTTTTTGTTATTAACCCCTTTGCGTAATCTGATATTACTACTACGTTAAAATTCTTAGCCTCTAACCTGAAGAAATTTTCCATTTTTTTAACTATTTCATCATTTATGTCAGAAACTTCTTCCTTATCTATCCTAACAATATGTTGGTGCTGAGCTATAACCCTTGTCTTGACAGTAGTATTTCTCTTTTTATCTATAAATACACCAGAGGTATTAACACCCCTTTCCTTAAGTATCTCAATTAGATTTTTTCCAAAAGAGTCATTGCCAATAATACCACAGAGAGTAACACCACCATTTACAGAGCTTATGTTTAATGCGACATTTGCTGATCCACCGGGTACTGTATTTTCTCTTGTTACCAGCACTACTGGAACTGGAGCTTCAGGAGATATCCTATTTACCTTTCCCAAAATATAATGATCAAGGATAATGTCTCCAACAACGAGAACCCTTGAATTTTTTAATCCTCTTAGATAATCTCTGATTTTATTCATCTCTCTCCTCTAGAATATTGTGATATAGTTTTGGCTTTCTATCTTTGAAAAAGGAAAAAAACTTTTTTGCTTTTTTAATCAAATTTAAATTTATTTGAGAGATATAGACTCCCTCTAACTCTCCAGCAGGTTTGTCAACTATTACACCATCAGGCCCAACAAGAAAACTATTTCCATAAAAGTTTTGATATCTCTCTTTCCCAACTCTATTAACCCTAAGGATATAAATATTATTAAGTAATGCCTGAGTAGCAATAACAACCTTCCATCTTGTTTGTGTATTCATTGCAGAGGCTGTAGGCGTAATTACAAGCTCTGCACCATTAATAGCAAGAGACCTGTATCCCTCAAAAAAGAAGTTATCCCAACCCATCTGAATCCCAATCTTGCAAATAGAGGTATCGAATACTGGAAAAGAGCTGCCACTCTTAAAATAAAACTTCTCTTCCCAATAGGGTATCTGAGGTATATGAACTTTTTTATAAACCCCGATTAACTTACCATGATCTATTACTGCTGTTGAATTATAAAAGGCTCTTCTATATTTTTCAAAAAAGGGGACGATAAGAATAATCTTATTTTTCCTTGAATAATCTTGGTAGAACTTAATATGTTCTCCTTTCAAGCTCTCAGCATAATCAAAATAATCATCTCTCATCTCCGCAGGGAACCATTCTGTAAGGAAAAGCTCTGGAAAAGATAAGATTTTGGCCTCTTGCTGAACAGCAAAATCCATTAAAGTTAGAGATTTTCTCAAATTTTCATTGATATCTTTTTTAGAATGAAGCTGGATGGCGGCAACTTTAATCATACATCTTTACCTGCTACTATTACTCTATTTCTACCCAATTTTTTAGCTTCATATAGACATTTATCTGCCTTCTCTAACAAATCCTTTTTATCTTTTCCATCCTTAGGAAATTCTGCTATCCCCATACTAACAGTTACGTTTAACTTTCCACTCTCAAATATTACTGTCATCTCAGATATCTCCTTTCTAAGCCTCTCAGCAAACTTAAAGGCATTATCTTTATTGTTTTGAGGTAAAATTATAGCAAACTCCTCGCCGCCATAGCGAGCTACTATATCAATCTTTCTCGCGGAACTCTTAATTTTTTGTGAAACCCTTTTAAGAACAAGATCTCCAACAGGATGTCCATAAGTATCATTAACTTTTTTGAAAAAGTCAATATCAAGTAGTATTAGAGAAAAAACTTCATCATATCTACTACCCCTCTCCAAAATCTCACTAAATCTCTCCTGAAAATGTCGGTGATTATATACGCCTGTTAATCCATCCGTTGTAGCCATCATATTTATCTTTTCCACGTAAAGGGCCTTTGCTATAGATATAGTTAGCTGGTTAGTTAAGATTTCCAATAAGTTCTTTTCGTACTCTGTTGGCCCTTCTTCTTTAAAACAAAGAATCAAAGAGCCTTCTTGTTCTTCATTATCTATTATTATTGGTATTATAATCAGCCTGTTTACATTTTTTATCTTTATATCATCAGATATTAGAGATATTTTTCTCTTTTTTTCAGCATAATCTTTAATATCAAGTATAGTCTTATGATTAATGGTCCAAGATACAAGTGTATTAGGCGGAACCTCTTTATCTATAATATCTTCGGCTAAACCTTTCTGAAACTTAATCTTTTGTGAAGCTTTCTCATCCTTTAGAGTTATAATGGCATAATCATATCTGATAAAGAGCTTTAATAAATCCAAAAAGCCATCAATAGTCTCTTCTAATTTTACATAAGTAAGCATCTTTTTACTGGCATCATAGAGAGCTTTAAACTCTTTTGATTGCTGGTTAATCTGTTGTATTAATCTGGTATTTTGAAGGGCATCTTCTATCTGGGAGGCAGATAACTTAAGTATATTTTCTGTTTCCTTCGTAAAAATATCGCCCTCTAGGGCATCAATAAAAAGGACACCAAAAACTTTCTCCTTTAAAAAAACTGGAACACCCAAAAAAGATTTAATAGGAACATATCTATCATAGTAATTAAGAGAGTCCTTACTTCCTCTATAATCTTTAAGGTTTAAATTCTTACCATATTTTGCAACCCAACCAATAACACCTTGTTCGAGACTAATATCTTCATTATATTTCAGGTAGTCATTATCAGATAGGGCATCTACAATTCTATAATACTTACCATCTTCTTTTATCTTTACAAAGCCCACGGTATAGGGAGAGATAAAATCTTTAATCCTTTCTAAGATAACAAAAAGCCTTTCCTCAAAGAGTTTATAGGTTTGTTGCAGGCTCTCCTCTCTATTCTCAGATTTCAAGGCGAGTATTGTATGTTCTTCTTCTCCAAATACTCTTTTGGCACCTTCCTTTAAGTCTAAAAGCTTGCTTTTATATTCCTTCTTCTCTATTCTTTCCTTTCTCAATAAATAGCCAACAGCAGAAAATAGAGCTGATAATACAAAAAAACTAATAAAGTGTGTATAAGTTCTTTCCCAATGGACATATACAAGAGAGAGATATTGATAAATTATGACTATTCCAAAATAAAAAAAAGACCAGAAAATGTTAAGAAAGGCAAAAATCAATGCAAGGTAAAGATAATAAAGAGGTTCTAAAAAATTAAAGTTTGTAAGAGAGATAAAAAAAGAAATAGCAACAAAAAGCCAGCCACCGATATAAAGAGATTTTTCAGAGATTGAACTGCCATAAACTCTTTTCAAAAAAAAGTATATATCTCCCATTAAAAAAAACATTACAAAAATACCTGAAATAATAGCAAAGAAAATCTGATATCTTGTTATGGTACCCGAGATAGCTATATCTAATCTTAGTATAAAGGCATATAAAAGACATACTGTAAGTAAGACAAGTTTAAATATCTTTATCTTTTTATTTGTTATTTCTATCATTTAGACTGGTTCTTATTTTTTTTCAGGAAAATGATAATAAATCTCCCCTCTATTTCCTTTCTTGAGATTAATCTTTATCTGTTCTTCCATGAAAAGAGGGTTGGTCTTAAGAGCCTCTAAATCTTTTTCATGTTGAGCTTTTTCCGTCATCAACCTGGTGTGTTCCTTAGTAAGCCTGATTCTTTGTTGCCTCGAATTAAGATAACTTTTCACACCCCAATGTCCCATGTATATATCGTAGAGCATATAAACTAAAAGTGCAAAAAAAGTAGCTCTTAAAGTATGCTTTATTATTTTACTCATTTTTCCTTTGGTTTTGTAGCAATAGCTATTCTCTCCAATCCAGCAGATTTTGCTAAGTCAATAATCTTTACTACTTCTCCTTGAGACACGCTCTCATCTGCTTGAATTATCACAATAGTTTCTTTATTGACAGCCCTTTGGTATATAAGCTTTTCTATATCTTCAAGAGAGAAGGTCTTACCATCAATTATAAAATTACCATAGGTATAACCTTCTTTCTGAACACCCTTAGTTACATAAACTCTTATCTCATTTTTCTCTCTCACCGTCTCTTCTGTAGAAGCCTGAGGTAACTTAAGCTTTATAGCTGGGGTCCCTATAAAATTAAGAGAAAGGGCAAAGAAGATTATAAGATTAAAGACCGTGTCTACTATGGGAGTAAAATCTATGCTATTAAAGTTATTATTTTTTCTAAGAGGTCTAAAATTCATTGTCTCCACTCTCAGCTATATCAATCAAGGTTATAGCAATATTCTCCATCTCTGCTATAAGCTTATTAACCCTTGAATCTAAATATCTATGGAAAATAACGCTCGGAATGGCAACCACAAGACCAAAGGCAGTAGTATTAAGGGCTTCAGATATTCCACCAGCCAACTTTGCAGGGTTAACAACTGGCTCAACCCCTATGACAGAGAATATTTTAATAAGTCCTGATATAGTACCCAAAAGACCTATCAGTGTAGCCACTCCCGCAATGGTACCAATGTAATCAACATAACTCTCTAACTCTATAACCTCCATCCTACCTACTTCCTCGACACTCTCCTTTATTTGAGTTTTGCCCTGTCCTATGTTTCTTACTATAGCCATAAGAATTTTTGAGAAAGGAGTGGGGTTTTTTGTGGCAAGATTATATACATCGTTAAATCTTCTTTCTTTAAAGAGCTTAATAGACTCTTCCACCAATTTTGATGGAATAACGCGCTCCCTTTTTAAAGTTATCAGTTTGTATATAAAAAAACTCAGAGATAGAATTGAACATAATAAGATGGGATACATAAAAAACCCACCTTTAAGAAAGAACTGTATCATTATTTCTCCTTTTGCTTTATTTTATCTAATCTTTCATAACACATTTCAATAAATTTTTGAAGTTCTTTTTTAATTTTCTCATCTGATGTTTCTAATAAATAAGCCCTTGATCTCCATAGTAGTTCTTCCCAGTTTTCTTCTTCTTCCAGTATTTTTAGTTGTTCAAGTCTAAGTAAATCAATCTTTTCTTGTATCTTCTCCATAGCCTCTTCAATTATCTTCTTTGAAGTAAAAAAGCTGCCTCTTAATCTATAAATTTTTGAAAGTCTAATATATAGGCTCATCAAGTCATCACTGCTGATATTTTTCACTCCCCTAATTATCTCCTCATATATAATCCTTGCTCTATCAAGATTATTGTTACTAAAAAGATAATCTCCATAGAGCTTGGAGAAAGGAAAATATCTCACAAGTTTATAACTTTCTAAGATTTTAAGGGTTTCTTTTTTGTTTATAATATTGTCTGATACATCCTTAAAGAAGCTCATATAATCTTGGCTCGTCCATTTGTAACCTCTACAATTAGCATCGATACGTCTTCTCTCTAACAGCAAATAAATACAATATAAAAATAAAAGCTCTTCGTCATCTTTTATATCAGAAGGGTTAAGATTTATTAAAAAGCCAAGAGACCCCCCTCTCTCAATCTGATACTTTATCAACTCCCTCAACATAATCCAAAAATCTCTATCACTTGAAAAGTCTTGATAGAGAAAAGGTTCCTTTTTATTGTTTAATATTGATAGGAGTAACAAAAACTTTTTTCTATCCTGGGGATTAAGATAGTCTACTAATTTGTTAGCATTAGTAAATTTTTTCCCTAACATGAAAGAGTAAACCCCGTTATATAAAGCTACATCTCTTATATCACTATTTTTTGCAGATTTAAGAAATGCTTCGCCGGCAAGTATAAAATTACCATTTTTAAAATAATTACTCCCAACATAATAGTAATAGAGAGGTTCTTCTAAAAACTCTCTCAAATCCTCATTTATTAAACTACTATTTTCATTGACTATCTTAAACACAATGGCCTTCTTCGTTAATATATTAACTTTCGTTGAGCTTACTATGCTTTCAATATCTCTGGTATTAAAAAAAATAGATAGCTCCTTGAAAAAAATTTTTATAGTTTTGTCAGAGACCTCTTGAAAAAGCCTCTGAGAGTTTATTAAATTACCTCTCTTTAAAGAGGAAATAGCCTTTGCTAACTTATTGAGCTCAAGCAAAAAGCTATTCTTAGTCTCACTAAGGTCTTCGCTATCTACACCCAAAAGGCTTAGGGATATATAAAATTTACAGAAATCTTTTAAAATGTCATCGTCGAGGTTAAAACAAACCCCCAAATCCCTATCCCTCAACAAAATCAACAACCTTTCTTTTTGATGATAAGATAAATCTTCTAACTCATTTTCCAGATATAAAAGTGGGAACAACTCAATGAATCTTCCTTCTAACTCTAAGGCAAAATGAAAAACTGGTGTTTTTTCAAAGGGGAGCTTTCTTATCTCCTGAGACCAACTTTTGTCTGGGCCAAAGAGAGTTAACATCAATAATAATGAAAAGATTAGTCTTTTCATTCTACAATTTCCTTAAGTATCTCTCCCCCCAATAAAAAGATTAAGGCGGCATAAAAACACCAGCTTATCAAGACAATAAAGATGCTCATAGAACCATATATGAGATTGTAGTTTGTCACATAATTTACATACCAGGTGAAAAGCTTTATAGCCAAGGTCCACATAAAAACTACAAAGGAAGAGACATAAAAGACATAAATTTTTTTAATCTTTTTTCCTATGAAAAGATTAAAGATGAAAGATAAGGTCAGTATCTGAATCAACAAAGTAATAGCAGGAATTGCTATGTCAATCTTTTTTAGAAGAAGTCTCAAAAATAAGAGATCCTCTTTTCTGGAAAGCTTTTTAAGATAAAGAAATAATATATCAATGTTTAAGTATACAAAGACAGAAAAAGCTAAAAGAACAATCATAATAAAATATATAAAGAGTGACTCGAGAGAACCTCTATTTTTTATGCCACTTTTTTTAAAGATATCTCTTAAAGCTCTATCAACTGAACTAAAAACGAGGGTACTGCTGAAGAAAAGTGCTATAATACTTAGTATGTTTAATCCAGTCCGAGGCTTTGTAAACCAGCCTGTAAATCTAAGCCAGCTATCTAAGCTTATGTTAGGTAAATAGGGATTAATTATCTCATAAATCTTCTTTGAAACAATAACGTTTGAACTAACAAAAAAACCTAACATAGAGGTAATTAAAAATATTATTGGTATAAAAGACAGCATAGAGAAATAGGCAATAGATGCAGCATTATGAAAACAGTTATCCTTAAAAAGGTTTAAAATAATATTTTTTGCAGACTTAACGTATCTTGATAGCTTCATATATTTTCAAGGATTATTCTAATCAATAACCAACGTGCCAATTAACTCAGATAAGGATATTTTTTCCTTACGGAGATAATCTTCTAGATCTTCTATAAGATGCCACAGTATCTTAGGATTTATAAAGTTTGCTGTACCAATCTGCACTGCCTTTGCCCCTACAATGAAAAACTCTAAGGCGGAAGGTAAGTCAGTAATACCACCACTACCTATAACAGGGATAGAGACAGAGCTTACAACTTTGTAAACATTATATAGACTTAGAGGCTTGATAGCTGGACCTGACATACCTCCATAGATATTCCTAATTTTTGACTTTTTTGTTTTTATATCCACTGCCATTGCAGTATAGGTATTTGCAACTACAAGGGCATCAGCCCCTGCCCTTTCTGCTGTTTGTGCAAGCTTTGATATATCTGAGACATTTGGTGTTAGTTTAACCCAAAGAGGTTTTTCAACAATCTTTCTGATCTCACCAATAAGCTCCCTAACCATCTTCTCATCTGTACCAAAACATATTCCTCCCTCCTTTACGTTTGGACAGGATATATTTACCTCTAATACATCAACCCTCTTAAAGGAGTTTAGCCTTTCTGCAACGGTAATATATTCATCAAAGGTATTACCGAAAAAATTACATACCAAAATTGTATCAACCTTTGAAAGATCTTCTAACTTCTCCTCAAAGGCATTAACACCTACATTCTCCAAACCTATTGAGTTAATCATTCCTCCTCTTACTTCACATATACGAGGAGGTCTGTTGCCCTTTTTTGGATTAAGCGAGATGCCCTTTGTAACAATTGCGCCTAACTTAGACAATTCTCCAAAATCAGAAAACTCAAGACCATATCCAAAGGTGCCTGAAGCTGGCATAAAGGGATTTTTTAATGATATATTTCCTAAACTAATAGAGCTATCCATCTTATTCTCCAAAGATATCATTTAGCTTAAAGATCGGTCCATCTTTACATACCTTAACATGGCCTTTTGGTGTTTCTATTGTACATCCTAAACAAACACCAAAACCACAGGCCATATAAGTCTCAAAGGATCCATATATAGAATCTATGCCAAATCTTTTACTCATCTCCCATAATCTTTTTAAGAAGGCCATAGGACCACAGGTAAAAATATTGTGTTCTTTATCTCTATTCTTAATTAAGTAGTTCTCCAAAACATCGGTAATAAAACCACTTTCTCCAAAAGAACCATCATCAGTACTAACCACCAATTTACATGACCTACTTAAATCTTCTGTTAAAAATACCTCCTCTTTTGTTTTAAAACCTGCGAAAAAACAATCTACTTTTATCTTATCTATTAATCCATAAAGAGGAACAATACCAATTCCTCCGGATACTATTAAATTATTGCCTGCCAGAGTGGGAAAGGAGTTACCAAGAGGTCCTAATATAGACACTTTATATGGCAAATTGCAGTATAAGAGTTTATTAGTTACGGCACCAAGGGCTTTTATAATTAGCTTAATATTTCTTTTGTCAGCATAGTAGATACTAAAAGGTCTAGGTAATATATTTTCAAAGTCATTGATTGCAAGCATTACAAAGTTGCCAGGATAGGGCCTCTCAAAATCTTCCTCTAAATCTATTGATATTAGGAAAATGTCTTTAGCGAGAACCTTTCTCCCATTAATCTTACCCTCTACCCTTTTCAATTTAACCTCCTAAAACTCTTTCCACATAATTATAGCATCTTCACCAGTATCCCGATAATAACCTTTTCTTATACCTTTTATAGAAAAATTAAAGAGCCTATAAAACCTCAAAGCATCTTCGTTCTTTGCCCTTACCTCAAGGGTAAACTTAGTGGCACCATTTTTTTTCGCCTCATCAATAAAAGCCTGCATAAGCATCTTACCCAACCCCTTTTTTCTGTACTGTGGAGAGATTGCTATGTTAAGTATATGCACTTCTGGTTGGATCAACCAGCTCAAGATAAAACCCTCAACATTACCATCAACGACAAGGACCATATTAAAACCCAGAGGGAAGAATAGCTCTTCTGCAATAATATTTCTCGACCAGGGAGTTTTAAAAGACGATCTCTCTATCCTTTCTATATCATCCAGATCATCTGGCTTTGCATTCCTAACTGAGATCTCAATCAAAGCTATATCTCCTTTCCTTGAAACAATCCTCTCATTATTAGTTTATCTTTTATCTCCTTTATAATAGCTACCTTATCGGCAGACCATAGTGGAGCGATTAATTCACCTTTGTGGGCATCTCCTGTAAGCCTGTGAATAACTATATCACTTCTTAAATGGGAGATAAAAGTAACAACCATGTCAGTGTATAAGTCTCTTGAGATGGGGCTAAACTTTCCTTCTTCATAGAGACTTCTTAAAGGGGCACCAGAAGAGACATAGAGAAGGTGGATCTTTACCCCTTTTATTGGCTTTTTTGAGAGGTATCTCGATAGATCCTTTGCTTTATTCTCATTATCATTAGGAAAGCCAAAGATTATATGAACAACTATATCAAAATCAAACTCGCTTGCTATCTCAAGAGCTCTCTCAAAATCCTCAAGAAGATGTCCTCTCTTCATCCATTTTAGATTTTCAACGTCAATTGATTGCAAACCTAACTCAAGAAAGATCTTGTAATCTCTAGAAAAGCTATTTAAAAGGGATAGATTATCATAATCTATGCAGTCAGGTCTTGTCCCTACAGATATAGCAACTATCTCTTTGTAATGTTTAACATTGCTCCATATCTTCTCAAGTTCTTCCAAGTTGCTATAAGTATTTGTATAAGATTGAAAGTAGGCGATGAAGGCATTAACGTTTTTATATCTTTTTTTGACACTTTCTATACCCATTTTAATCTGTTCAGCTATTGAAAAACCTTCTTTGTATAGTCCTGTGCCAGAACCCCTATCATTACAATAAATACATCCATAACCCTCTTTCCTGTTTGGACAGGTAAGACCAGCATCAATAACTACTTTATAAACTTTTTGTCCAAAAGTTTCTTTAAGATAGCTGTTTAGATCTCTGTAAAGCCCATTTTTCATTTCAATTTTCATGCTAACTATTATAGAATAATAAGGCTATTTAAACAAGAAACAAGGCTTTTCATCTATAAGGGGGAAAAAATCATAGAAAATAAGTTCGACATAATTATCTTAGGGGCTGGTCATGCCGGCTGTGAGGCAGGCTTTGCAGCCAGTAAGTTAGGCTTAAAGACTCTCCTTATTACTATTAATATTGACAAAATTGCCCATATGCCCTGTGCTCCAGCTGTTGGTGGCGTTGGGAAAGGACATATTGTCCGTGAGATTGATGCATTAGGCGGGATGATGGGTTATGTAACCGATCAATCTGCTATACAATTTAAAACTTTAAACACCTCAAAGGGCTTAGCAGTCCATTCTACAAGGGCACAGGTCGATAAACTTAAGTATAGTCTTATAATGAAAAAGTTTGTGGAGAACCAGCCCAATCTATTTATTAGACAGGCATTGATTACAAAAATAGTTCCCGAAAATAAGGGTATCATATTAGAAGATAATTTTGGCTTTAAGTTTTTCGGTAAGGCTGTCGTTGTTACTACAGGCACATTTCTTTCAGGGCTTATACATATTGGGAATAAAACATTCCCTGCTGGAAGAGCCGGCGAGTTTTCATCCCATGATTTAGCAAAATCATTGAGAGATTTAGGCTTTGAGATGGGTAGATTTAAGACAGGAACAGGTCCCCGCTTTAAAAGATCCTCTATAGACTTCTCAAAGATGGAGGTAAGACCTGGTGATGGTAAACCAAGATATTTTTCCTATCTTAGCAAGGGATTTACTTATAATGAATACCCCTGCTATGTTACCTATACCAATGATGAGACACATAGACTTATATTAGACAATCTCGACAAATCCGCTCTTTACGGTGGATACATAACTGGAACACCCGTAAGATACTGTCCTTCTTTAGAAGATAAGGTTGTTAAGTTCAGAGATAAAGAAAGGCATCAAGTAATATTAGAACCAGAAGGAACTGATACAGATGAGATTTATGTCTCTGGATTAGGAAACAGTATGCCTCCAGAGATACAGGAAAGCATATTCAGATCCCCAGAGGGGTTGAAAAATGTAGTCATACTAAGACCTGCCTATGCTATCGAGTATGATTATATATTACCCCACCAACTTAAACCAACCTTGGAGTCAAAAATTATTGAAAATCTCTATTTTGCCGGTCAAGTTAATGGCACAACAGGTTATGAAGAGGCTGCCGGACAAGGAATTGTTGCAGGTATAAATGCTGCCTTAAAAATTATGGGGAAAGAACCGATTATTCTTGATAGAACTGAGTCTTATATTGGGGTTATGATAGACGATTTAGTTACGAGAGGAACAGATGAGCCCTATAGGATTTTTACATCAAGAGCTGAGTACCGTCTATTTCTAAGAGAAGATAATGTTTATTATAGGTTATCAGAAAAGGCCTTTATGGTTGGGCTAATCTCAGAAAAGAGGATAGGTGAGATAAGAAAAGAGATGGAAAGGTCAGAGGAGCTTAGAAATCTTGTAGCAACTACTAAAGTTAAGGATGAGATAAATAACCAGACTGTCACTATAGAGACTTTAATTAAAAGAGGAGATAAGGACCTCTTCGATTTTCCAGAGATTATTCAAGATCTGCCTGAAAACTTAATAAACTATGTAACAGTTGAGGTAAGGTATGAAGGGTATTTAGAAAGACAGAAAAGGGATTTAGAGAAATTTAAAAACTTAGAAAATATCAAGATACCAGAGAACTTTGACTATAATATCTCTGGGATATCCCTTGAGTTAAGAGAAAAACTTAGTAAGATAAAACCAACGAATTTGGGGCAGGCATCGAGGATACCAGGGATTACGCCCTCAGCCCTCTCGTTATTAATGATATGTTTAAAAAAGAATAAAAATTAAGATTAAACTATACAATATTCTGGAGGTTATTATGATTGAAAGATACACCAGAGAGGAGATGAGAAAAATATGGGACCCCGAAAATAGGTTTAAGATCTGGCTTGATATTGAGCTTTATGCAGTAGAAGCTTTTAATAAGTTAGGCCTAGTGCCTGATAAGGCATTAAAAGATATAAAGAAAAAGGCAAGATTTGATATAAAAAGGATAGATGAGATAGAAAAGGTTGTTAAGCATGATGTAATAGCCTTTCTTACCTCAGTTAATGAACACATTGGTGAGAACTCAAGATATCTTCATTACGGTATGACCTCATCAGATGTCCTTGATACCTCTTTAGCGGTACAGCTTAAACAGGCAGGAAATTTGTTAATTAAAGGGATTGATGAGCTCCTCTCTGCATTAAAAGAAAAGGCTTATCAATATAAAGACACACCTACTATTGGACGTTCCCATGGGATACATGCAGAACCCACTACTTTTGGTTTAAAAATGGCTCTATTCTACGAATGTATGAAAAGAAATAAAAAAAGGCTGCTTTCTGCTATAGAAGACATTAGTTATGGTAAGATTAGTGGTGCTGTAGGAAATTTTGCAAATATAAACCCCTTTGTGGAAAACTATGTTTGTAGTAAGTTGGGACTAAAACCAGAACCTGTATCAACCCAAATAATACAAAGAGATAGACATGCTTTCTACTTTAGTACTTTAGCAGTAGTAGCTGGGACTCTTGAACAGATAGCTGTAGAGATAAGACACCTACAAAGAACGGAAGTGAGAGAAGCAGAAGAGTTTTTCTCTAAGGGACAAAAGGGGTCTTCCGCAATGCCCCATAAGAGAAACCCTGTCTTATCAGAAAACATTACTGGACTTTCAAGACTTGTTAGAAGTTATTGTATCTCTGCTTTAGAAAATGTTGCTCTATGGCATGAACGAGACATAAGCCATAGTTCAGTAGAAAGGGTAATAGGCCCTGATGCTACTATATTGTTAGATTTTATGCTTCATAGAACAACTGGGTTAATAAAAAATCTTATAGTATATCCTGAAAATATGATGAAAAACTTAAACCTTACGAAAGGACTTATTTATTCTCAAAGACTTTTACTGCTCTTGGCAGAAGCAGGAATGAAAAGAGACGAGGGCTACGAGGTTGTTCAGAGAAATGCCATGAAAAGCTGGGAAGAAGGTCTTGATTTTAAAGAACTAATCATGAAGGACAGGGATGTAAAAAAGTTGCTATCTCAAAAAGAGATTGAAAGTGCCTTTGACATAGATTATTATCTTAAAAACGTAGATTTTATTTTTAAAAGGGTTTTTGAAGAATAATCTGCTTCTTAAAAGGTACTAAGGGGAAACAAAAAAGGGAATAAGATGGCTAATAGAGTAGAGATTAGATATAAAAAATATGTAAAAAACCCTCTTGCAGAAGGTTTAAAAAGAAAAATTAGAGATTTTTTGCACATAAACATTGATGATCTTAAGATAAGCGAGGTCTTTACTATTGATATACCCTTATCTCCTTATGAGATTGAGCATATAGCCCAGACTACCCTTTCTGATCCTATTATTCAGGATTATTTTATAAACCCAGTCTTACCAAAGGGGTATACATTTTATCTTGAAGTTGGCTTTCTACCAGGTGTTACAGATAATGTGGGGAAAACCGCTAAATCAGCCATAGAAACTCTCCTTGGAAAAAAATTACAGGAAGATGAAAAGGTTTATACATCAAAACTATATTGCTTTAAAGGTAATCTAAAAGAAAAGGATGTTGAAAATATAGCCCTTGAGCTTATTTGTAATCCCCTTATTGAGTATTACAGAGTCTATAAAAAAGACGATAAGGTAAGCCTATACATACCAAAGGTTACCTTAAAAAATGAGATTGTTGTAGAAAAGATTGATTTAAGTAAGATGAATGAATCTGAGCTTTTGTCTTTATCAAAGAATAGATTACTTGCACTAAACATTGAAGAGATGAAAACAATAAAAAACTTCTTCAATGATAAAAAAATCATAAAGTTAAGGAAGAGATATGGGCTTGACCACTGTATAACAGATGTAGAGTTAGAGTCTATAGCCCAGACATGGTCAGAACATTGTAAACATAAGATTTTTAATGCCACTATCGACTATTACGATGAGACTGGTAAAAAAGAGACGATAAAAAGCCTTTTTAAAACCTATATAAAAGCATCTACTGAAAAGATTAAAGAGAAAAGAAAGGACAATTTTTTAGTCTCTGTCTTTGTTGATAATGCTGGCGTAATATCCTTTGATAATAAGCATAATCTTGTTTTTAAGGTGGAAACACACAATAGCCCTTCTGCTCTTGACCCCTACGGTGGCGCACTTACTGGTATTGTTGGAGTTAATAGAGACGTATTGGGAACTGGCCTTGGTGCAAAACTAATATTTAATACTGATGTGTTCTGTTTTGCAAACCCCTTTTACCATGAAGAACTACCACCAAGAATTCTTCACCCAAGAAGGATTTATGAGGGCGTAGTTACAGGTGTTGAGCATGGAGGGAATAAAAGCGGTATACCAACTATTAATGGTAGCATTGTCTTTGATAATAGATATCTGGGAAAACCCCTCGTATATTGTGGTACCGGTGGAATAATGCCGAAAGAGATAAACGGTAAGCCTTCTCATCTCAAGAATATAAATAACGGAGACTTGATTGTCATGTGTGGTGGTAGAATTGGAAAAGATGGTATTCACGGTGCTACCTTTTCCTCAGAGGAGCTTCACGAAGGCTCACCTGCTACAGCTGTTCAGATTGGAGATCCCATTACACAAAAAAAGATGGCAGATTTCCTATATGTAGCAAGAGATAATGAACTTTATAATGCCATTACAGATAATGGTGCAGGAGGTCTCTCCTCTTCTGTTGGTGAGATGAGCCAGATGTCTGGTGGCTGTGAGATAGAGTTAGACAAAGCACCTCTTAAATATGAAGGGTTAAATCCATGGGAGATACTTGTATCGGAATCTCAAGAAAGGATGACTCTCTCTGTTCCAGCCAAGAATTTAGACAAACTAATGTCTCTCGCTAAAAAATATGATGTAGAAGCAACTGTTGTAGGTAAGTTTACTAACTCGGGCTACTTTCATTGCCTATACAAAGGAAAGACTGTAGCACTTATTCCTCTTGATTTTCTCCATAATGGTCTTCCCGAGATGAAACTTACAGCAAGATATGAAAAACCCTATAGACCTATACCAATAATACTAAGGACTAAAGAAAGTGCTAATAGTATATTAAAGAAAATGCTGTCTTCTTTAAATATCTGTAGTAAAGAATCGGTGGTGAGAAAATATGACCACGAAGTGCAAGGGATGAGTGTTATTAAACCCTTTGTAGGTTTGTATAATGATGGTCCCTCTGATGCAGCTGTTATTAAGCCCCTACATGACTCTTACAGAGGCGTAGTGGTATCTCACGGCATATGTCCTAAGTTTAGCGATTATGATACCTATAACATGTCAGCTCTTGCCTTAGATGAAGCCATAAGAAATGCCGTCTCTGTAGGTGGAAATATTGATAATATGGCATGTCTTGACAATTTTTGTTGGTGCGATCCTATAAAAAGTGATAAAAATCCTGATGGAGAGTTTAAACTAGCTCAACTTGTTAGAGCCAACAAGGCGCTCTATGACTATACAATCTCCTACGGCATACCATGCATCTCTGGTAAAGACTCTATGAAGAATGACTATATTATGGGAGATATCAAGATATCTATACCACCTACCCTCCTCTTCTCTCTTATTGGTGTAATTGATGATGTTAGAAAAACTCAGACAATGGATTTTAAAAATTCTAATGATATTATATACATAGTAGGTTTAACAAGAGATGAGCTTGCTGGCTCAGAGTTTTTAAATCTCATGAATATTAAAGGTAGCAATTTACCGGGAGTTAATTCATCTTTAAACTTAAAGATCTATAAAAAAATTTATAAGCTAATATCGGAAGGTCTAATTACTGCCTGTCATGACATATCCGATGGCGGTCTTGCTGTTGCCCTTGCTGAAATGGCCTTTTCTGGTGGTTTTGGAGCACAAATAAGGCTAGATGATATTCCTTACGAAGGAGTAGAAAACTATTATTATAGACTTTTCTCAGAATCTGCAGGAAGATTTATAATAACTGCCCCTGAGGTAAATCACAGGTATATAATGAACTTATTCAAAAATCTTCCCATATCCCCAATAGGTACCGTTACAAATGGAGCTATCCTAAAGATTAACTACAAAAACAGGACTATAATAAAAGAAGATATATATGTGTTAAAAGAGTTCTGGCAAAAGACCTTAAGGGAATTATAATATGGTAAAATGTTTAGTCTTAGCAGGTTTTGGCATTAATTGTGAGATAGAATCAAGCAATGCCCTTTACTTAGCAGGTGCGAAATCTGTCGATATTGTTCATATATCAGATCTAATTGAAGGCAACAGGAGTCTTAAAGATTATAGATTAATCTTGTTTCCTGGTGGTTTTCTTGACGGCGATGATTTAGGCTCTGCAAAGGTTCAAGTAAATAGATTTAAACACGCTAAAATAAGAGATACTCAAAGGAAGCTTGTTGATGAATTAATTGATTTTATTGCAAAAGACAACTTAGCCATTGGTATCTGTAATGGTTTTCAGTTTATGGTAAAGGCAGGGATTTTGCCAGTACCTAATTTTATTCAGCAATCAACTTTAACCTTTAATGACTCAGGCAAATTTGAAGATAGATGGGTCTATCTAAAGGTAAATAAAAAGAGTCCTTGCGTCTTTACCCAAGGACTTACAGAACTTTATTTACCAGTAAGACACGGTGAAGGAAAGTTTCTTTGTGCTAAGAATACCTTAAAAAGTATTATTGAAGAAAACTTGGTAGCTCTTCAATATGCAGACGAGACCTTTAATGTTTCAACAGAGTATCCTTTTAATCCTAACGGTTCTCTCGAATCTATTGCTGGGATCTGTGACAAAACAGGAAGACTTTTTGGTCTCATGCCCCATCCGGAGGCATTTATCTACCCTATTAATCATCCTCGTTGGACAAGAGATAAAATATACGAGCCTGATGGGTTGAAATTTTTTAAAAATGCAATAAACTATTTTAGGTAAGATATGACAGATTACTTAAAAGAAGAATGTGGTGTAATAGGAATTTTTGGTCACCCCGAAGCAGCAAATCTAACCTATTTAGGTCTCTACGCCCTTCAGCATAGAGGTCAAGAAAGTGCAGGCATAGCATCATTTGACGGTAAGTGTTTTCATAACTATAGACAGATGGGGCTTGTTGCGGATATCTTTAAACAACATATTTTAGAGACCCTAAAAGGTGAGATAGCCATAGGTCATGTTAGATACTCCACCGCTGGCTCCAGTAATATTAAAAACTGCCAGCCCTTTCTGATGGAGTATGCCCTTGGTGGCCTCTCTATAGCCCATAACGGCAATCTTATTAATGATGTTCCTATAAGAAAAAGACTTGTAGATAGCGGTGCTATCTTTCAGTCTAACTCTGATACCGAAGTTATTATGCATTTAATAGCCCGTTCACCTCTACCAACCATAGAGGACAGGATAATAGATGCATTAAAAGAGATTAAAGGTGCCTATAGTCTTGTTATCTTAACAGAAAATAAGCTTATCGCTGCTAGAGATCCTAACGGCTTTAGACCTCTGTGTTTAGGAAGATTAGGTAAAAGTTATATTGTAGCCTCTGAAACCTGTTCCTTCGATATTATGGAGGCAGAGTTTTTAAGAGAGATTGAGCCTGGCGAGTTACTTGTAATAGATAGCAAAGGGATAAAAAGTTATTATCCCTTCGATGCCCAACCTAAAAGGCAGTGTATATTTGAGTTTATCTATTTTGCAAGACCTGACAGCTTTATATTTGGGGAAAACGTATATAACGTTAGAAAGAAATTAGGAGAACTACTCTATGAATACTCTCCCTGTATAGCTGATATAGTAATACCAGTCCCTGACTCTGGCATACCAGCGGCTATAGGCTATTCTCAAAGATCAGGTATCCCCTTAGAGCTTGGTTTAATTAGGAACCATTATGTAGGAAGAACTTTCATAGAGCCTAAGCAGTCAATTAGACATTTTGGCGTAAAGATTAAACTGAATGCCAACGTAGCTGCCCTAAAAAATAAAAGAATTGTTGTAATAGATGATTCAATAGTAAGAGGCACAACAAGCAGAAAGATAATAAAGATGATTAGAAATGCTGGAGCAAAGGAGGTACATTTTAGAATTAGTTCTCCCCCAATAATATCACCTTGCTATTATGGGATTGACACACCAACCCACAGCGAGCTTATAGCTAATAGCCACACAATAGAAGAGATTAATAGATACGTTACCTCTGATAGCTTAGCATACCTATCAATTGATGCCTTGAGAAAGGCTGTGAAAAATCCAGATCATTTTTGCTATGCCTGTTTTACTGGAAAATATCCTATAAAATTCCCTAAAGAAGAGATTGAACAGCTTAAACTTTTCAGGAGAGAAGAAGAGTGAGACAAAGACTGTTAGAGATTATAAGAGATTTAGCCTATGAGAAGAAAAAAGTAATTCTTGCCTCTGGTAAAGAGAGCGATTTTTATGTAGACCTAAGAAATGTTACTCTCCACCCCGAAGGTTTATTTTTAACTTCAAAGATGATGTTCGACGTATTAAAAAAAGATTTTAGCGCTGTAGAAGCCGTGGGTGGACCAACCTTAGGGGCAGACCCAATCATCGCAGGTTTAATATTTGAAAGCTATCTAGCCAATTCCCCTCTTTTAGGATTTATAATTCGTAAAGAACCTAAAAAACATGGCCTTGCTAAGATGATAGAGGGCGATAGGAACTTAAAAAATATAAAGAAAGTAGTTATAATAGAAGATGTGGTAACAACAGGAGAGTCTTCTTACAAGGCTTATAATATAGCACAGTCATCAGGCTTTGAGGTACTGGGTATTCTCGCCATATTAGATAGAGATGAGGGGGCTAAAGAGTTTTTTCAAGAAAAGGGCATTAAGTTTGTATCTCTTTTTAAAAGGGATGATATCTTATAATGAGGACAACCCTATTGTTTATTCTCTTACTCAGTTTAGTAAGCTGCTCTACTAAGAGTTTAGTAGAGATGGGTGCGCTACCCAAGAAAGAATCTTCTGAATACACAGTTATTCAAAAAAAGTATACAAAAACTTACAAGTTATACGATCAGTTTGAGACAAAGGCTATTGTCACCGCAACCATTTTCTCAGAAGAGTTTGTTAAAAGCTATATTAAGGAAAAAGAAACTTACCTAAAAGATGAAGATTTTAAGCAATTCTCTGACAGAGAAACTTTTCTTGTTAGTAATTATATAAGATTTTTCGTATCTTTCTATACCCCTAAAGAAGACCTAATGGATATTGATAAGAAAAGTAATTACTGGGATATACACCTTGAGACAGCCGATGGAAAAAAGATTTATCCCTTCTCTATAAAAAAGGCTGAAGAGCCAAGAGATGTATTAAGCCATTATTTTCCTTTCTTAGATTACTGGGCAAAACCTTACTATATTAACTTCAAAAAAGATGAGATTGATTTTTCGAAGGGAAAAACGATAACCCTTAACTTTATAAGTATCTTAGGAAAAATCTCTCTTGAATACTCATTATAACAGGGGGAGAATATGGCAATTAGTTACAAAGATGCTGGCGTTAATATTGACGAAGGTAATGAGTTAGTCAAAAGAATAAAGCCTATATGTAAAGAAACTTTTAGATCAGAGGTAATTAGCGACATTGGTAGTTTTTCTGCCTTTTTTAACGTAAATCTTGATAAGTTCAAAAATCCTGTTCTTGTATCAAGTACTGATGGTGTGGGAACAAAGCTAAAACTTGCCTTTATGAGTGGCATTCACAATACCGTTGGGATTGATCTGGTAGCAATGGTGGTAAATGATATTGTAGTAAGCAACGCAGAGCCAGCTTTTTTCCTCGATTATTTTGCCTGCGGCAAGCTTTCTGTAGATACGGCACAAAAGGTTATTGAAGGCATAGCTAAGGGTTGCAAAGATGCAAATTGTGCCCTTATAGGGGGAGAGACAGCGGAACTACCAGGATTTTACTCAGAGGGAGAGTATGATTTGGCAGGCTTTGGTGTTGGTATAGTCGATAAGGACAATATTATAGATGGTAGCTCCATAACAGTAGGAGACGTAATTATAGGATTAAAATCTTCTGGCATTCATAGCAATGGCTACTCTCTTGTGAGAAAATTGGTCTTTGATATTCATAAATATAAGATTGACTCTTATATAGAAGACCTCTCAAAAACACTCATTGAAGAGCTTTTAACACCTACAAAGATTTACGTAAAAGCAGTTCTTAATACCACCAAAAATTTTGATGTAAAAGGTATTGCCCACATTACTGGTGGCGGTTTTATAGATAATATACCAAGAATACTACCTCAACATGCTAAGGCAATCATAAAAAAGCACAGTTTTGAATGGTTACCCATCTTTAAGTTCTTACAATGGCTTGGAAATATTGATGATATGGAGATGATGAGAACATTTAATTGTGGTGTTGGTATGATAATAGTGGTAAAAAATGACTGTGCCGAAGATATATTATCTTTCTTAAAACATAATGGTGTAGAATCTTATATAATCGGTGAGATTGTTAAGAGAGATAATAAAGATGCCATTGAGATAATATAGATTAAGGTTTAAATATCTACTGGCGGGTTTGTTAAAAAAAGCCTTTCATCCAACCTTAATGGTGGATCTATATACACCTTTCTTTCGGAAATCTTAATTCTCCCCTCTGCATATAACTGAATTGCCTTTGGATATATCTTGTGCTCCACCTTAAGTATCCTCTGACTTAAGGTCTCGTCGGTATCATCATCTAAAACTGGTACTATGCCCTGTATAATAATGGGGCCTGTATCCACTCCTTCGTCGGCAAAATGTACAGTACAACCTGCAAATTTAACGCCATAGTCTAAAGCCTTTTTTTGTACATGCAACCCAGGAAAGGCTGGAAGCAGAGCAGGATGAATGTTCATAACTCTCATAGGAAAGGCATCTAAAAAAACCCTTGTTATCACCCTAAGGAAACCAGCCATGACTACAAGCTCTACATCATATTTTTTTAAAAGTTCCACTAATTTTCTGTCAAAATCTTCCCTGCTTTTAAAGTCCCGATGGTTAATAACCTCTGTTTTAATATTGTATTTTTTTGCCCTTTCTAAAGCATAAACACCAGGGACATTGGATATAACAACAGATATCTCTGCATTAATCTTTCCTTCTTCAATACTATCAATAATAGCCTGCAGGTTAGATCCACTTCCTGATACAAGCACCCCAATCTTTAATGACATAGCCGCTCCCCTTTAAACTAACCTACTTTCAATTTTCCAATTGCTTCTACAAGTTTACCCTTTATACTTGCCACTGTTGTTTTCTGGAGTTTAGTCAGTAAAAAATCAAGAGATTCCGGACTTCCTATATTTGCAATAGCATCTATTAGAGCTAATGTGGCATCAGGGTCATCTTCTTGCTCAAGCTTTTTATTCAAAATAGGAGTAAGTTTTTCTATACCAAAAAGACCTAAGAATTCATAGACCAACTTTCTTACCATTGGCTCGCTATCATTTATCATTATTAAAACTTTCTCAATCATTCTCGGATCGTTAAACTCAATAAGTTGTTTGATAGTTAGAGCCCTTACATACTTATTCTCATCATTAAGACCAAGATTTATATACTCAAGATAGTTTTTTGGTGAGACAGCTTTAAGCTCATTTATAAGCTTGGTTTTTTTCTCTTCTGAAAGTTTAGAAAACTCAGGTAGCATTCTCTCAAAAAAGGCCTTTGCCTGAAGTCTATGTATGGCCTTTCCTGCTTTTTCTGCGACCTTTACATCAGAGTCCATAAGGAATGGTTTTAATTTTTTAATAAGTTCTGTTATCATATTTAAACTAAGCTACCAGATTATTTATTTACAGTCAATATGGAAAAGAAAAGAGGAAAAATAATGGCAATAGATTTGGGGACAAAAAGGATAGGTATCGCCATTTCAGATGAAAGCCTATTAATTGCTCAACCATACTGTGTCTTAAAAAGAGAGGGAAACAAAAGGGATATCCCTAAAATTATTAGGTTAATCAAGGAAAAAGATATTGATAAATTAGTTATTGGCATACCTATGGGAGAAAAAAAAAATCCAATAGCTGAATCCGTCAAGAGACTTTGCAATCAAATTAAAGAGCATATTGATATACCCGTTGATTATATAGATGAAACTATGACAACAGTTGAGGCTTGGGATATTTTAAGAAATGCTGGATATAGTGAGAAAAAAGGAAGAGAGATAATTGACATGATATCAGCCACAAAAATTTTAGAGAGCTACTTAAGAAGCTATGAGGTTAAGAAAAAATGAGGCCTCTTTTATACATAATAAGCTTTCTCATAATATTTTTTTTAGGTTTTTTAACACACTTCTATTTCTACATTAATAGACCTATTAATTTGAAAGAGGACAAGCTTTTCAAGGTTCAGAAAAACGACTCTACCACTAAGATTGTAGATAATTTAGTTAAAGAAGATGTAATAAAAAATAAAATTTTTTTTAAGGTTCTAATAAAAATTTTAGGTGGTGATAGAAATATATTATATGGTTACTATCTAATTCCAAAAGATATTACTCCCAAAGGTCTATGGGAAAAGATGGTAAGAGGCGAGATTGAACGGTATAAGCTCACTATTCCAGAAGGATACAATATTTATCAGATTGCCTATCTCGTTGAGAGTCAGAAATTAGGAGATAGAAAAAAATTTCTCTCCTATGTGAGAGATAAAAAGTTTATTAAGACTTTGGGCTTAGATTTGCCAACCCTTGAGGGTTATTTATATCCGGCTACATACTTTTTTAGCCCAGAAACAAAAGAAGAAGAGATAATTGCCACTATGGTTAATAAAACTTTCGATATCTTAAAGGAGCTAAATATTGCAAATAAATCTCCCAAGGAGATACACAAAAATCTTACACTGGCATCGCTTGTAGAAAAAGAAGCAAAGGTAAAAGAGGAGATGCCTTACATAGCAGCAGTTTTTTTAAACAGGCTAAGTAAAAAAATGAAGCTTCAGTGTGATCCAACAGTCCAGTATGGTCTTATGAAGTTCGATTACAACCTCACTAAAAAAGACCTAATGACAAAAAATCCTTACAACACCTATGTTAACTACGGACTGCCACCAACTCCTATCGCAAACCCATCGAAAGATGCTATTTTTGCTGTCTTAAACCCTGCAAAAACAGACTATCTATACTTTGTAGCAAAAAATGACGGTACCCATTATTTCTCATCGGATTTAAAAACACATAACAAAGCGGTTTATCACTATCAGATAAAAGGCAAAAAGGGGGATCTATGAACAAAAAAGCTATGAGTTTTTTCGAAAACCTAATAGCATTACCAAGTCCATCGGGCTTTGAAGAAAACGCATCAAAGCTTTTCAAAAAATATACAGAAGAGTTTTGTGATGAGGTTTTTGTTGACACTATGGGCAATGTCTATGGTGAGATTAAATCACCAAATAAAAATACTTACAATGTAATGATCTCAGGTCATATTGATGAGATCGGGCTTATGGTAAAGTACATAAGCGAAAAGGGTTTTATATACTTCTCCTCTATAGGTGGGATAGATGTTAGATTACTTCCTGGTTTTAGGGTTTGGATACATTCAGAGAAGGGAAAGATTAAAGGCATAATCGGTCAAAAACCCATACATCTTTTAGAGGCAACTGAGAGAGAAAAGGTTTCAAAGATTCATGAGCTATTTATTGATATTGGTGCAAAAAGCAAGAAAGAGGCTCTACAACACATAAACATTGGTGATCCCATAACACTTGATTGCGGTTTAGAGAGACTTCTAAATGGTTATCTTATAGGAAGAGGTTTTGATGACAGAATGGGGGCCTTTTGCATAGCAGAAACATTGAGAGTTTTGGCAGAAGTAAAAGACGAGCTTGATGTCAATGTATATGGAGTTGCATCCGTTCAGGAAGAGCTAGGGCTTAGAGGTGCTACCATCTCGGCTTATAACATCAATCCCAAAGTTGGTATAGCCGTAGATGTTGGTTTTGCAACAGATTTTCCTTCTGTAGATGAAAAAATTGTTGGTGAGAGCAAATTAGAAGGAGGACCAATTATAACAAGAGGACCTAACATAAACCCTCACATCTTTGATATAATTGTGAAAACAGCTAAAAAAAATAAAATACCATACCAAATTGAGGGACATCCCAGGGCAACAGGAACAGATGCAAATGTAATGCAGCTTAGCCGTGGTGGAGTTGCAACAGGTCTTATATCAGTACCATTAAGATATATGCATACACCTGTTGAGATGCTCTCAGAAAAAGATTTAGACAATACCATTAAGTTGCTGACAAATGCTATCCTTGCATTAAAGGCTGACATGGACTTTAGACCATTCTAAGGGAGCTATCTGTGAGAAGAAAGATTAAAGATATTATTGAAAAAGAGTTAGTTAATATTAAAGAGATACTTAATATTGATGAATTACCCGATTTTGAGATAGAGATACCTCGCAAAAAAGAGTATGGTGATTTCTCAACCAATATAGCTATGCTTTTGGGGAGCAGGTTAAAGAAAAATCCTCGTGAGATTGCAAAAATAATAATAGAGAATCTATCGTCTCCCTTCTTTGAAAAGATTGAAATAGCAGGACCTGGATTTATAAACTTTTTTCTTAACTTTTCTTATATCCTTAAATATTTAGAGGAGCTTTCTTTAGATTTTACATCTTTTCTCTCACCTAAAACGTACTCACCAGAAAAGATATTAATTGAGTATGTTAGTGCTAACCCTACAGGACCGCTTCATATAGGTCATGGTAGGGGAGCAACAATCGGCTCAACTTTAGCCATAATTTTTAAGGAGCTTGGCAATATAGTTACAGAGGAGTTTTATATAAACGATGCAGGCGGTCAGATAAAAAATTTAGGTATCTCTATTCTTAGAAGATGCCGAGAGCTAAAGGGAGAAAAGGTTAATTTTGAAGATGGTCTCTATTGTGGCGAATATGTTATAGATTTAGCAAATAAATTTCTCGAAATAGAGAGCTCTCTCGATGAAACAGAAGAAAATATTAAGAAAGCTAGTAATTTTGGAAAAGATATTGTTCTTAGCTGGATTAAGAAAGATTTGGAGGACTTCCAAGTTTCCTTTGACAGCTATATCTCAGAAAAATCCCTCTTTGAGGATGGTGATGTAGATAAAACAATTGAAAAGCTTAAATCATCTAACTTTATATATGAGAAAGATGCTGCCCTATGGTTCAGGTCTACCGAGTTCGGTGATGATAAAGATAGAGTTCTTGTTAAAGAAAATGGTGAGAAAACATACTTTGCTTCTGATATTGCCTATCATAAAAATAAGTTTGAGAGGGCCTACGACCGATACATAAACATCTGGGGAGCAGACCATCATGGCTACGTAAAGAGAGTTCAATCTGCCATAAGGGCATTAGGGTATGATGATAAGAAACTAAAAATACTAATGGTTCAGATGGTAAGCCTCTATAGGGCGGGAAAACAGATAACTATGTCTAAAAGGGCGGGTGATTTTATTACCCTAAGAGAAGTACTAGATGAGGTAGGCCTCTCTGCTATGAGATTTATGTTCCTTACCCGTAAAAACGATAGCCCTCTTGACTTTGACATAGAGCTTGTAAAACAGAAGACTGCAGATAATCCGGTCTTCTACGTTCAGTACATGTATGCAAGAATTAATAGTGTCTTTAAAGTAGCAAGAGAAAGAGGTATAGACATTGATAATATTGAAAAGACTTTCTCTAAACTTAACCTCCCAGAAGAGCGAGAGCTGATATATCAGATTCTATCCTTTCCGGATTTGCTCTTTGATATATCAGAAAGATTAGAACCTCATCTACTCTCCTATTATCTTATTAATCTTGCTCAGATATTCCACAGCTATTACAACTCCCATAGATTCATAAATGAAGACGATAAAAAGTTAACAGAAAGTAGAATTAATCTCTTAAAACTATTAAAGTTAACCGTTGAAAGAGGATTAAACCTTTTAAAAATTGAGTCTCCGGAGCAGATGTAGGGATGTCAATTAATATAAATAAAGCTCAACTTTTTATATTTATAATCTGCATAATAATAACAAACCTTGTAGCTTTTTACACAGGTATGCATTTGGGAGAGTTTTTTAAAATTATGGAAATAGAGTCAAGGTCACTCCTTCCACCATCGGCAAACCTTAAAATATCGATACCTTTTCCTAACTTATCTAGCTTCAAAAACCTATCATCTGTTAGTGAAAAAGAAACACTATCAAAGAAAAATAAATTTTATATCCAGGTAGGGGCATTTAAAGATATCAATAATGCAAAAAAAATGGCAGAAAAATTAGAAAAAAATGGGTTTTCAACTGAGATAAAAGCAGGTAAACTAAATTTTTTACTTGTAGTAGGTGAGGGAGACGAAAAAGAAGAAAAAAAGGTAGTAGATAGATTAAAGAAAGAGGGAATTAAGTTTTGATGGAGTTTTTTGACGAGAAAAGATTAGCAATATTAAGAGATATTAGAAAAATTTTTATAAGAACTGCTATTATTTGTGGTGTTTTTTTTCTAATACTTCTCTATTTTGTTAAAGATATACTCCAAAAGCTTGTATCTATTATCAATATGAAACTTATTCTTTACTCCCTTCCTGAAGCCTTTATGTCTTATCTAAAGGTTACATTCTTGCTCTCTCTACTTATCATAGTACCCTATATAATTTTTGAAGTTGCTAAAATTATAGATAGATATACGAATCTCGGAAAAAAGTTTTTATATTTAATAATCATTGTAGGGACATTGCTTTTTTATTCAGGATTATATTTCTGTTACGTCTATGTATTGCCTTCAGGTATTAAGTTCCTCCTTCAGTATCAGACTGAGGATATTAAGCCTATGATAGCACTATCTTCATATATCTCCTTCGTTTTTACCTTCTTACTTATTTTTGGGATAATGTTTGAGCTTCCTCTTATTATGTTTGTTCTTGGAAGGTTAGGATTTGTAACCTCTAAATTTTTAAATAAACAGAGGAGATTCTTTATTCTTCTAAACTCTATCCTCTCAGCCCTTTTAACACCTACACCAGATGTTTTCAATCTTATGCTAATGATGGTTCCTATGCAAATTTTGTACGAGATGGGTGTATTAATTGTCTATTTTACTGGAAAGGAAAATTTGCAAAAAGAAGAAAGTGCGGTATAATTTAATTAAAAAGTAAGGAGAGAGTGATGTTAGAAATATTTATAGTTATACAGACTATAGTTGTCATTGGAATTTTCATAATTTTTTTACTTCTATTTTTTGGCATTAAAAAGGAAAGTGAGATTTTGAAAGAAAAAATTACAAAGTTTGAGGCAGATATAAAACCCATTTTAACAGAGACAAAAAGCCTTCTTGCTAACTTAAACAAAATTTCATCATCCATAAAGGATATAACTGATGACGCACGTCAGATATCCCATAAAATAAAAGAATCTGCCATAGCCATTGAGAGTGTAGTTAGTAACTTTAAATATTCTGTTGATAAAACAAAAACAAAGGTATCGGTTCTTAAATTAGGACTTCAAACAGGTGTGAGTACCTTTCTTGGTTATTATCTAAAAAAAATGCAGAAAAAGGAGGAATTATGAGTTGTGAAGAGAAATCTAATTTTGGTGCTTTTTTAGTTGGCCTAATATCCGGCGCAGCCATAGGAGCAGGTCTTGCTTTACTTTTTGCCCCTCAGTCAGGTAAAGAGACCAGAGAGAAGCTTAAAGACTCCGCAGAGGCTGTGAAAGATAAGATTGCTGATCTTGTAGATGACACTAAAGACTTCATTGCTGAACAAAAAAGGGCAATCTCTGAGGCTGTTACAGCAGGAAAAGAAGCTATTAAGAAGGCCTACGAGGGAGAATAAAGTTAGGCAGGGATAAGATTCCCTGCCTCTTTTTACTAATCTTTAAAGATGATCTCCTTCACATCATTAAGCTTTATGCTAAAGATACCGAAACTTGATCTACCCTTTATTTTTTGTTGCCCCTGAAGGATAATCTGTATTTTTTCACCATTCTTTAAGAATAGGTCAGCCTTAACTTCCTTTTCTGAGAGAGCTTTTAGCTCAATCTTCCTTATCTGGGTTAACTCAACTATCTGTTTTCCTCTACTCAATCTCCCCGATAGATAGGGCAAATCAGAAACTGACACATTATCAATTACAACCTTATATCCCTCAAGATCAGTTAACTCAACCTTAATATTTTCCTTTAACTTTGGCAGTTTAGTTTCGTCCTCACCTACCCCACCTAATCCCATAAAAAGAAGTGTTAAAATAGCTATTAAAATGATCTTTCTCATCTCACTACCCCTTTTTTGAAAGGTTATATCTCTCATAGGCTCTAATTATATCTTGTACAAGAGGATGTCTTACTACATCCTTTTCAGTAAAATATACAAACTCAATGCCATCTATATCCTTCAAAATATTTTGAACCTCCACAAGTCCTGATTTTTGTTCCTTAGGTATATCTATCTGAGTTATGTCTCCTGTAACGACAGCTTTAGAGTTAAACCCCAACCTTGTAAGAAACATCTTCATCTGCTCGGAGGTAGTATTTTGTGCCTCATCCATAATAACAAAAGAATCATTTAAGGTTCTACCTCTCATAAAGGCTATCGGTGCTATCTCGATAATCCCTTTATCAAGAAATCTTATGACCTTATCATAATCAAGCATATCATAGAGAGCATCATAGAGAGGTCTTAGATAGGGATCTACCTTCTCTGCTAACCCTCCTGGTAAAAATCCTAACTTTTCTCCAGCCTCTACAGCTGGTCTCGTAAGGATTATCCTCTGAACTTTATGACTAAGTAACTCTGAGACAGCCACAGCTACAGCAAGATAGGTCTTTCCTGTCCCTGCTGGACCTATAGCAAAGACCATATCTTTTTTTCTAATGGCATCAACATATTTTTTTTGAGAAGGGTTTTTAGGTGCTATGGGTTTTTTACAGGGGGTTATTACAATAACATCTTCCAGTAACTCGTTAATCTCTTTATCATCGGCAAATAAGTTCTTTATTAAATAATCGATCTCAAAAAAATTTAGCTCTCTCTTTTTCTCGATTAAACCAATCATCCTATCAAGGAGAAGCTTTGTATTGTCAACATAACTTTCTTCACCAATAATCTTTATAATATTACCTTTGTGATGAAGGTGAACAGGAAGCTTTTTTTCTATATAATTAAGGTACTCATTTCTATGACCTATGATCTTTCTTAAAGTATCTATGTTATTAATGGTAAAGGAAAGCTCCGTATCTTCTCGTTTTTTTGTTCTCATTATTCTCCAATCACTTTAATTATCAATCTTTTGGGCCTCTGACCATCAAACTCGGCATAAAAAATCTCTTGCCATGGTCCGAGATCTAACCTTCCCGCAGTAACAGGCACTATTACTTGATGATGACAGAGAATACTTTTAAGATGGGCATCACCATTTATCTCACCTGTTCTGTGATGGTGATAGTTGATGTCAAAGGGTGCTATTTTTTCAAGCCAGTTCCAGATATCTTTATGTAAACCTGTCTCATCATCGTTTACAATAACAGCTGCTGTAATATGCATAGCCGAGATAAGTATCATCCCCTCTTTTATATTAGATTTTTTAAGAACACCATCCACTAAATCAGTAATATTTATAAGCTCTCTCTTATCCTTTGTATTGAAGGTTATGTATTCTGTATAAAACTTCATATTAGAAATCATAAAATAACTGCACCTATAAAGCAAGAACTTTGAAACACTTATTTTTTATTATTAGAAAAAATTATCTATAAAAAAAGATTAATAAATGTTAGACTTAAATTAAAATAAAATTAGGTAAAGTTTTTTTATGAAAAATCTTACAATTAAGGGTAAAAAAATTAGGTTTCCACTTATACAAGGTGGGATGGGCATTGGTGTATCATTACATCAACTTGCTGGTGCCGTAGCAAGAGAAGGTGGCATGGGGGTTATATCCAGTGCTGCTCTCGACAGAATACTTTCTAAAAGGTACGGCAAAAAATTCACAGTCTATGAAGCTGTTAGAAAAGAGGTCGAGTTAGCAAAAGAATACGGCGGTGCTATTGGTGTTAATATAATGGTAGCGGTATCAAAGGATTATGAAGACTCTGTGAAAGCCGCCATAGAAGCTGGAGCAGACGCTATAATATCAGGTGGTGGTTTACCACTGACTTTGCCCTCTATTACTAAATCCAGAGACACAGCTTTAATTCCTATAGTATCTTCTGCAAGGTCCTTAGAGGTTATATGTAAAAAATGGGAAAAACAGGGATATAGACCTGATGCCTGTATATTAGAAGGTCCTTTAGCTGGTGGACATTTAGGTTTTAGATTAGAAGATATTGATAAGGAAGAACATAAGTTAGAATATTTACTTCCTCAGGTAAAAGAAGTGGCACAAAGATACGGAGATTTTCCTGTAATTGCCGCCGGTGGTATTATAACAGCAGAAGATATCAATAAAATAATATTGTTAAGTGCCGATGGAGTACAGATGGGAACAAGGTTTTTAGTAGCAGAAGAAAGTGGAGCTACTTTAGATTACAAGCTGGCAGTAATAAATCTTAGAAAGGAAGATATAATTGTAGCACATAAACCTGGCTCTCCCTGTGGCTTACCCTTTAGGATTATAAAAAGCTCCCCTATGTATAAAAGTCTCTTGGAAAGAAAGAGAAAACCAAGATGTAATATGGGTTATGTGCTCGGCAGAGATCCTCAGGGCAAGTTTTCTATCTGTGAGGCTAAAGAAAACTACAATGCCTTCTGCATATGCAACGGTCTTCTAAGTTCTGGTGGTTATAATAATGATATAGAAGAGCCACTATACACGGTAGGCGCAATGGCCTATAAGGTAAGAGCAATTCAATCCGTATCGGAAATATTTAAAGAACTTTTTTCATAAAAAATATTCCAATAATCTTACTTGATCAAGATAAGACTTTATTTCTGATTGCATAGAGTAGATACTCTTTATTACCCTTCTGACCTAATATAGGTGAGACCATTATACCGACCATCTCTAAGCCTAAAGTTCTTGAAAAATCAGTTATCTTAGATACGGCTTTCTCTCTAAAAGACTCTTCTCTTACCACTCCTCCTTTGCCAATCTCCTTAGGAGAAAGCTCAAACTGGGGTTTGATAAGAGCCACCACCCCCCCTTCTTCCTTCAAGAACATTATTGCCTTGGGTAAAATTAAGGTCAACGATATAAAAGATACATCAATTGTTACAAAATCCACCTTCTCAGGGATAAAATCATCCTCCACATAACGAAAGTTAACCTTTTCTATATTAACTACCCTATCAGATTTCCTTAATTTGTCATCAATCAATCCATATCCAACATCTACAGCATAAACTTTCTTCGCTCCAAACCTAAGCAGACAATCAGTAAACCCACCAGTTGAGGCACCAATATCAAGTGCAATCTTATCCTTCACATCTATAGTAAAGTTTTTTATTGCTGCCTCTAACTTTAAACCACCTCTGCTAACATAGGGCATATCTTCTCTTATCTCTATCTGACAATCTACGGCAATACTTTCACCTGCCTTCTCAATCTTATTACCATTTGCATAGACCTTACCCATCATAATGAGAGTTTTTGCCTTACTTCTTGAATCTACAAAGCCTCTCTGAAAAATTAGCTCATCTGCCCTGATTTTTTTCATTTGAAAAACTAAAGGAGGTGATTCTTTACATAAGAATAAATGCTTTGGGAAGTTAAAGAATATTTTTCTTTTAAGATACTTAAAGGACCTTGCTCAACAAATTTGTCAGGCAACCCTAAAATTTTTATATTACTATTTATCCCCCTTTTACTTGCCAGTTCAAGGACGGCACTTCCTAACCCACCTACAACTGTATTTTCTTCAATAGTAACAATTAATCTATGAGTTCTTAATATCTTATCAATTTTTTCTTCATCTAAGGGCTTTATAAATCTTGCGTTAAAAATTGTAATATCAATACCTTCTTTATCAAACATTTCCCTTACTTTTAATAGCTCATATAAAACTGGTCCCACACTAATAAAGGCTATATCACTTCCTTCTCTCAAAAACTTACCTCTGCCTATCTCAATATCCTCAATAGGCTCATCTGATATTACAGCAGCTCCTCGAGGGTATCTAATACAACAAGGTTTATCCCATTTTAGTGATGATCTCATTAAAGAGATTAGCTCCTTATCATCCTTTGGTGCTGCTATTACTATATTAGGGATGCATCTTAGATAGGAGAGATCAAACTGTCCGTGATGAGTTGGTCCATCCTCTCCTACTAATCCTGCCCTATCTATGGCAAAACAAACTGGTAAGTTTTGAAGAGCTACATCGTGGACAATCATATCAAAACTTCTTTGAAGAAAGGTAGAATAAATAGCTACAAAGGGCCTATATCCTTCCAGGGCAAGACCTGCAGCAAAGGTGACAGCATGTTGCTCTGCAATACCAACATCAAAAAATTTTTCTTTATGTTTATCTGCAAAAGTTTTTAAGCCTGTTCCTGACCTCATTGCTGCCGTAATAGCAACTATTTTGTCATTTTCTTCAGCCAGTTGCGACAGCGTCTCCCCAAAGATATCAGTGAAACTTATCTCTTTTGGCTTTAAAACTCTACCAGACTCTTTGTCAAAAGGTGGAACCCCATGAAAAAACTCAGCTTCATCCTCTGCTGGCTTATATCCCTTTCCCTTCTTTGTATAGGTATGAACAAGTATGGGACCATCGAGATTTTTCAAATTTTTAAAAGTTTCTATAAGATTATTTATATCGTGACCATTTATAGGTCCTACATACTTAAGACCTAACTCCTCAAAAATTATTCCTGGTGTAATGATACTTTTTAACATCTCCTCAGCTCTTTTGGCAATCTTAAGTAGAGACGAACCAATTCGAGGTATTGATAAAAGGAGTTGCTCAATATCTTTTCTAAATCTTGTATAAAACTCACCAGTGAGTATCCTTGATAGATAGGACGATAAAGCTCCTACGTTCTCAGAGATAGACATTTCATTATCATTTAGGATGATTATGAGATTTTTATCTAAGTGACCTGCATTATTAATACCTTCAAGGGCAAGACCTGCTGTTAGAGAACCATCACCTATCACTGATATGACTTTATTATATTTACCCTTTAAATCTCTCGCACAGGCAAGACCCAAAGCCAGAGAGATGGAAGTTGAGCTATGTCCACAGGTTGCCACATCATAGATACTCTCTTCTCTCTTGGGAAAACCTGATATACCTCCATAGGTGCGTAAAGTATGAAATACTTCCTTCCTACCTGTAAGTATCTTATGGGCGTAAGATTGATGTCCCACATCCCAGATTATCTTATCTTCAGGTGCATTGAAGACGGTGTGAATTGCTATAGCAAGCTCTACAGCACCCAAACTGGAAGCTAAATGCCCTCCATTCTTAGAGACTGTATTAACAATAATATCTCTAATCTCTTTAGCTAGCTCTTTTAATTCATCAATAGCTAAATCTTTTAAGTCTGAAGGATAATTAACCTTTGATAAAACTGACATTAGCTCTGTCTATCCCTTAAATATTTTGCAAAATCCTCTAATATCTTAGCCTTTTTACCATAATGAGTTATCGCCTCTATGGCATCATTAGTTAAATTATTAAGTAATTCCTTTGATTCTTTAATACCTATTATAGATGGATAGGTATTCTTTTTCTTCTCAATATCTGCACCTATCTTCTTCCCTAATTTCTCAAAGGAACCTTCTATATCAAGGATATCATCCATAATCTGAAAGGCTAAACCAATCTTCTTACCATAAGTTGTAAGTCTCTGGAGGTCTTTTTTTGTAATCTTAGATAAGAGGGCTCCGACCCTTATAGAAGCAAGAATTAAGGCACCAGTTTTGTGAGTATGGATATACTCTATTGTAGCAAAGTCAATCTCTTTGTTTTCAGAAATTATATCCATAACCTGACCACCTACAACACCTTTTATCCCACATCTATAGGCTACCTCATAAATAGCTAATAGTGCCTTCTTAGGACTTACAAGATTAGATAGACTATGCTCTGACATAATTCTAAATGCCTCTGTAAGCAGCGCATCACCGGCAAGTATTGCTATAGCATCTCCATAGACCTTATGGTTTGTCAACTTGCCTCTCCTGTAATCATCATTATCCATCGCAGGTAGGTCATCGTGAATTAAGGTGTAGGTGTGAATCATCTCAATGGCACAGGCGAAAGGTAAAACCTTCTCATAGGGCGTATCAAATAGGTCTGCTACAGCAAGCACAAGAATAGGTCTTATCCTCTTACCACCATCAAGAAGACTATATCTTATTGATTTTGTAAGTATCTCTGGATGGAAATCATTAGGAAAATATTTTTTTAACTCTTCTTCAATAATCTCTCTTCTTGTATTAAGATAGTTATTTAATCTCATCTATTACGATTCCTCAATATCATCTTTTTTCTCTTCTACAAAATCTACTAACTTAAATTTTTCTTCCGATTCTTTTATAAGTATCTCAACTTTTCTCTCAACCTCGTTAAGCTTTTCTTGCAGAAATTTAACAAGTTTAACTCCCTCTTCAAAAAGCTCCATTGATTCATCAAGGGAGATATCCTCGTTCTCCAGTTTTCTTGTAATGGTCTCCAACTTTTTTAAGGAGTTCTCAAAACTTTTTGTCTCTTTCATAATGTTAAACTATAAATTAACAGAAAATAAACAGATAAAAAAGAAAAATTTATTCTCAGCTTATAGGTAACCAGACTTTAAAAGTTGTACCTATTCCATAGTGACTATCAACTGATATATAACCATTATGCCCTTCAATAATCCACTTACAAATACTAAGACCGAGCCCTGCACCCCCGATCTCTCTCTTTCTAGATTTATCGGCTCTAAAAAACCTATCAAAGATATGGGGAATGTCTTCTTCCTTAATGCCAATACCTGTATCTTCTACATATATGCACAAGCCATTATTCTCTCTTCTTGTGTAAACAGAAACTTTGCCATTCTCCTTATTATATTTAATTGCGTTATCGATGAGATTAGTAAACACCTGTCTTAATCTCAAGGCATCTGCCATTATAGTAATATCTTCAATATCACAACAGTTTAGGATAATATTTTTCTCATTAGCAAAAAGAGAAAGATGTTCACAGAGCTCCGTAAGAAGAGTTTTTATATTAATCTCTTTCTTTTCAATTAAGACCTCCCCTGCCTCGCTCTTTGATATTAATAGAAGGTCTTCTACAATTCTTACCATTCTTTCTATCTCTTCAAGTATGCTTACAAGGATATCTTGATACTCCTCAACAGTTCTCTCACTTCTTAAGGCAACCTCAATTAAACCTTTAATAATTGTAAGAGGCGTCCTAAGCTCATGGGAGGCATCGGCACTAAACTGGGCAGTCTGCATACAGGCCTTATTAAACCTATCAAGCATATCATTAATAGACTGAAAGAGCTCTCTAAACTCATCGTCTTTATCCCACTGAGGAAACTTCTTGGGATCTTTAGCTGATATATTCTTAAGCTCTTTACTTAATATGGATAATGGTTTTAAGCCTCTATTAAAAATAATAACTCCACCAATGTTTAGCATAGCAATAGTTACGGGAATTATTATAAGTAGAATCTGTAATATTGAGTTTTGTATATTCTCTAACCTAGCTAACGAAGAGGCTACCTCAATATAGGCTAAAAGCTTGTTATCAACTACTATAGGGTAGAAAATAACTCTTACTCTCTTTTCGTTGGCACCCTCTGGAGCAGGATAATCTCTCAAAATTTCCCTATTATTGGCTAAAACTTTTAGATCTTCATAATCTAATTTTAGATCTTGAAAAAAGACATTTTGCGTTGAAGATATAACCTTACCATCGTATCTTACTATCCTTACATAACCCTCTGCACCGCTAAAACCTAAAAAGGCTCTTAAGATATTCTCAAAATCTCTTGATGCAATAACAAGATTACCGCTGCTGATAGGCTTCTCTACTATATAATAGGTTGCCTCTGCAGTTGAATAAAGTCTATTATTGATGCCTTCGTCAACACTGTGGGTTATACCTAAATACATTCCCCCAGCAAAAAAAAGCAAAACGCTTATATTAAAGACATTAGACCATATGGCAATACGTGTTCTAAGATTCATTAACCTTCAGTTATTAATCTTTTAACATATATCCTACACCACGAACGGTGTGGATCAGTTTTTTTGAGCTATCTTTATCTATCTTTCGTCTTAGATAGTTAATGTATACATCTATTATATTAGTAAGACTGTCAAACTGATACTCCCATACATTCTCAGCTATCATAGTTCTTGTAAGTATTCTATTCTTGTTCCTTGCCATGTACTCTAAAAGACCATACTCCTTAGAGGTAAGCTCAATCTCTTTACCCCCTCTTGTTACCTTTCTCGTTACAGGGTCGATAACAAGATCGTGAATCTGTATAGGCAAAGCCTTTTCTATAGCATGTCCTCTTCTTAAAAGTGCCCTTACCCTTGCAAGGAGCTCCTCAAAGGCAAAAGGTTTTGTCATATAATCGTCGGCCCCAGCATCAAGCCCAATCACTTTATCTTGAGTTGTATCTTTTGCTGTTAACATCATTATAGGTTTAACAATCCCTCTTTTTTTTATTTCTTTTAAAACCTCTATACCATCTTTACCAGGAAGCATAACATCAAGTATTATAAGCTCATAGTCTACAGAAGAGACCATCTCTAAGGCCTTATTACCATCTTCAGCGACATCAACAGAAAGTCCTTCTTCTTCAAAACCTTTTTTTATAAAATTAGCAACCTTTTTTTCATCTTCTACCAACAATATTTTCATCATATTACCTCCCTGTTTTTAATCTAATTGTGATATTGTATCACAATTAAATTAAAAAGATAAGTATCTTATTTATCTAAAAGAGATTTTTTAGATTTATCAAGATAAGTGAATATATCATTTTCATCTAAATTTTCAATCATTTTTTTAAGTTCTTCCAAACTTCTTTGGAAATCTTCTATGGCCTTTACAATATTTTTTTTATTTGAGATAAAGATATCCGTCCACATCCTTGCATCGCTCTTTGCAATCCGAGTAAAGTCTCTAAAACCGCCACCGGCATACTTGATTAGCCTCTTGCCATTATACAATTTGTCCTTGACGGAGTAAGACAAACTAAAAGATATAGTATGGGGCATGTGACTTACGTAAGCCATAATCTCATCGTGTATATCAGGAGAGGTAATCTCAACCAACATTCCTAAGCTTTCCCATACCTTAACAACTCTCTCTAAGTTGGTCTTCGAAGTGTTTTTGGTTTCAACTACTATACATAAGCTACCATCAAAGAGACTTGAGAAACCTGCTTCTGGTCCTGACTTTTCTGTCCCTGCGATTGGATGGGCACCAATATAGTTTTTATAGGGGAAAAATTTTTCTGCCTCATAAACAAAATTTTTGACACTTCCACCATCTGTAACTATAGTATTCTCTGAAACATATGTGGACAGCTCTTTTAAGATATCAGGTATAGTTAAAACTGGGGTGGATACAACAATAATATCGCACCCCTTGCCTATCTCTTCAATAGAATCAATCTTTCTATCAATAATCCCAAGTTCCAAAGCCTTTAATGCCGAATTACCAGATAGAGAGTATCCCCAAATCTCTTTACAAAGATTTCTCTCTCTATAGGCTAAGGCAAAAGAGGCACCAATAAGCCCAACCCCTATAACTCCAAGACGATTAAAATAAGACTTATTCACAGGTTCTCTCCACTAACTTAGCTATTTCTCTTATCTTTTTCATTAGATCTGAAAACTTTTTTGGTTTTAGTGATTGAGAACCATCACTAAGAGCTTTATCTGGTTGGGGATGAACCTCTATCATAAGACCATCGGCACCACAAGCTATCGCCGATAAAGACATAGGTGCCACTAAATCCCAATGTCCTGTACCGTGACTTGGATCAACAAAAACAGGTAAATGACTCAATTTTTTAATCAAGGGTATAGCGGAAAGGTCTAAGGTATTTCTTGTGGCTGTCTCAAATGTTCTTATCCCTCTCTCACAGAGGATTATCTTTTTATTTCCCTCTGAAGCTATATACTCAGCTGCCATAAGAAGCTCATTTATAGTAGAGCTAAGACCCCTTTTTAAGATAACTGGTTTGTCTATCTTACCTACTTCTAAAAGCAATCTAAAATTTTGCATATTTCTCGCACCAATCTGTATTATATCGGCATATTTACATAGAAGATCTGTATCTCTTGGATCCATAAGCTCTGTAATTATTGGAAGCCCGAACTCCTTTTTGGCTTCATGCAATAACTTTAAGCCCTCTTCTCCTAATCCCTGAAAGGTATAGGGAGATGTTCTCGGTTTATAGGCTCCACCTCTTAAAAATTTTGCTCCACCCTCTTTGACCTCCTTGGCTGTCTCAAAAAGCAGCTCCTTACTCTCAACGGCACAGGGACCAGCTACAACTACAATATTTTTTCCACCAATAGAAATCCCATCTACCTCTATAATAGTATCTTCTTTCTGAAAATCTCTACTTACAAGTTTATAGGGCTTTAATATAGGTACTGCATTTTCAATACCAGGAAAAGACTCAAAGGGAAGATTGCGTATCTTTGACTCATCTCCTATAGCACCTATTATTGTCCTTTCTTCTCCCTTTGAGAGATGGGGTTTTAGTCCGTATTTTTGTATTAACTCAATTACATCTTGTATCTCCTTATCTGTAGCATCTTTTTTCATTACAAATATCATAAAGGTTTCCTCCTATAATCAGCTTTTTAATACTTTCTTAATGGCTTTTATAAATTTCTTGTTCTCTTCCATTAAACCTACCGAGACTCTTAGGTAGTCTGGCAAGCCATAACCACCTACAGGTCTTACTATCACACCTTCTTTTAGAAGTTTATTGTAAAGATCCATCGCCTTAATAGGTGATTTTATAAGTACAAAGTTACCATAGGATTTCTCATATTCAATCTTTAACTTCTTAAACTCTTCGTAGAGATATGATAGACCTGCTTTAGTAAGCTCTTTTGTTTTATTAATATGCTCTACATCATCAAGAGCACCTAAGGCAGCAAATTGTGCAAGGGTATTCACATTAAAGGGTTCTCTCACCCTATTCATATAGTTAATAATTTCTTTATCCGCAACTGCATATCCAACCCTTAACCCTGCAAGACCGTAGATCTTAGAGAAGGTTCTTACTACGATAAGGTTTTTATATTTCTTAAGATACTTCAAACCATCAGGATAACTTTTTTCTTCTACGTACTCCCTATAGGCCTCATCAAGAACCACAATAACATTATCAGGAACAGTGCTCATAAAATCTTCAAACTCTTTTTTGTTAAACATTGTACCTGTTGGATTATTTGGATTAGCAAGGTAAATCATCTTCGTATTCTTATTAATGTAATCTTTCATCTTTGAAAGGTCATGGGAAAGCCCCTTTGCTGGCACTTCATGGTATTTTGCTCCTAATGCCTGAGCAACAAGCTTATATACAATAAAGGCATATTGAGAAAATATTATTTCATCATTAGCCTCATAAAAAGTTCTGCCGATAATCTCAAGTACTTCGTTTGAACCATTCCCAAAAATAATATTTTCCATGGGGACATTTATCTTTTCAGAGAGCTTATTGGCTAAATAATAGCAACCCCCTTCGGGGTATCGATGAAGGCTACCTATATATTTTTTCATCATAGCAATACCCTTCTTAGATGGACCTAAGGGGTTCTCATTACTGGCAAGTTTAACGGCAGATTTTATACCCAACTCTCTCTCTAACTCTTCTACTGGCTTACCAGGTACATAGGGTATAAGCTTTTCAATATGACTTCCAACTTTCATCTTTATTCCTCCCTTTTAAATTTTGGATAAGAACCTATCATTTTCAAAAAAACTGACTTCCTTCTTAACTCTTCTATAGCATCTGATACATTTTTCTCATCAATATGCCCATCAAGGTCAACAAAAAAGACATACTCCCACGCTTTAGTCTTTACAGGCCTTGATTCTATTTTGGTAAGATTTATATGCCTTTTTGCAAAGGGTGATAGCATATTATATAGCGCTCCAGGCTCATCTTTTATCGAAAAAAGAATACTTGTCTTATCATTACCAGTCCTTTTATGTTTAATCTTCCCTACAATTAAAAATCTTGTTGAGTTTTCATTAATATCCTGTATGTTTCTCTCAATAACATTAAGGTCATAAATCTTTGCAGCAGACTCACCTGCAATAGCAGCCGATGCTTCTTCATCTTTCTTAGCCATCTCAGCAGCCTCTGCAGTGCTGTTAACTTCTATCAAGACACAGTGGGGCAAATTTTTTTCTAACCATTGTCTACATTGGGCAAAGGCCTGTGGATGGGAGTATATCTTTCTTAGCTCCTCTCTTCTAGTAAGCCTTGAAACAAGGCAGTGAGTTATAGGCAAAATTATCTCTCCGCTTATTAGCAAGTCATATTTTAGAAACATATCTAAGGTATAAGATACCACGCCTTCTGTAGAGTTCTCAACAGGCACAACCCCTAAATCTGACCTGCCTTTAGCTACCTCATCAAATATATCCGATATAGATCTAAGGGCAACATACTGGGCATTTTGTCCAAAATATCTAAGTGCCGCATCATGGGTAAAGGTTGCGGTAGGCCCTAAAAAGGCTACTTTAAGGGGTTTCTCAAGAGATAAACAGGCAGATATAATCTCTCTAAAAACAGGTTTTATGGCATTTTTAGGAAACTCTCCCTTACTTCTGCTTATTAATCTTTTAATTATCTCCTCTTCACGGTGGGGTACATAAAAGCCTGACTTTATCTTTTTCTTTATTTTAGCTACCTTTTTAACCAGCTGTGCCCTCTTCTCAAGCAAATCAAGGATATTATCATCTATCTCATCTATCTCATCTCTAACTTGTTTTAATTCATTACTTACCTTATCAGTCATTTAAAAAACCTCTTCTTTAGTAAAAATTACTTTTGCTGATTTAAAAAAGCTTATAAAATTTTCATAAAAACTTATTGAAGGTTCTACCCAATACTCCTCAGGGATCAATATATCCATCTCTTTATTTTCTTTTATGGGGATAGATAAGATAACAGGAACATTTTTAAAACCTTTGTAGGTCTTCAAAAAAGTTTTCATCTCTTTAATCATCTTTTCATCAATCTCATCCTTCAAAATATTTAATCTTACGCCTCTTATCTCTTTAGCCCAGGCATCTTCAATAGTCATAATTACATTTGCAATTATCTTTACTTTATCATCTTCCTTACTTACTACACCTTTTAAATATATAGGTCTATCGCTGAACAAGACATTTTTGTACTTCTCATAGGGTTCGGAGTATACTACGACTTCTATATTTCCTGTAAGGTCCTCAAAGCTTATTATTGCCATCTTTTTATTGTTCTTCTTAATCTTTTTCTCTGAAATATTTATAATAGAGCCAACAATTGAGACAGCTCTGTTATTTTCATAACTATGTATTTTTGACACTGAGGTATCTGAAAGACTATCTATCTGCTCCTTATAATCAAGAAGCGGATGACCAGATAGGTAAAAACCTAACACATCTTTCTCAAAGGAAAGTATCTGAGACCTTGAGAGCTCCGGTGCATCAGGAAGTACTAACTTCTCCTCCAAAAGATCATCAGAGAAGATGTTTAACATATTTGTTTGGTTTTTTCCCTTTTTCTGTGAAAACTTATCTAGAATAGCCTCATAATGTTCCAAAAATTGTCCTCTATGGCCACCCAAGACATCCATAGCACCGCTTTTTATAAGACTTTCAATAACACTTTTGTTAATCTTCCTCACCGATACTCTCTTAAGAAAGTCCAAAAAGTCTTTGAAATCTCCCTTCTTTCTTTCTTCTAAAATATCTAAAACGGCTGCTCTGCCAACGTTTTTAATGGCTGTTAGCCCAAAGATAATCTTACCATCTTTATCAACGGTAAATTTTTCACCACTTTTATTAATATCTGGTGGCAATACCTCTATACTCTTCTTTTTGCATTCATTTATATAAATAACTATCCTTTCACTCTTATCAATCTCTATATTCATTAGTGAACAGATAAACTCGGCAGGATAATAAGCCTTTAGATAGGCCGTCTGATAGGCTACAAGCGCATAAGCTGCTGAATGAGACTTGTTAAAACCATACTCACCAAACTTTTCTATTTTCTCAAATAGTTTCTCTGCCTTAGTACCATCAAAACCTTTGGCTAAGGCCCTTTTTATAAACTCCTCTTTAATCTTTGGAAGCTCAGATACCTTTTTTTTACTGATAATCTTCCTTAGATTGTCAGCCTCGCCCTTTGAAAAACCTCCAATGCGAGAGGCTATTTGCATTGCCTGTTCCTGATAGACTATGACTCCATAAGTATCGGCTAAGATATCCTCCAACTCTGGAAAATCATAATCCACCTTTTCTTTTCCGTGTTTTCTTAATATAAAACTTTCTACCATACCGCTTCCTAATGGTCCAGGACGATAAAGTGCGTTCATAGCTATAATCTCATCAAAGACTGTGGGTCTTAATTTTCTTAAATACTCTTTCATACCACTACTTTCAAGCTGGAATACACCAGTTGTATCCCCCTGAGATAGCAGTTCATAAACTTTTGGATCTTTTAAGTCAAGCTCATCGAGGTCAATCTTAATCCCCCTGTTTTGATAGACCATCTCAATAGTGTTTTTTATAGCTGTAAGAGTCTTAATACCCAATATATCAAACTTAATAAGACCTAAATTTTCTATATATTTCATAGGGAACTGGGTTAATCGCTCATCATCATTCTTACCCCTATGTAAAGGCATATACTCAACCAATGGTTTATCGGCTATAACGATACCTGCTGCATGAACAGAGGTGTGTCTTGGCAGTTTCTCTAAAGCCATTGCAAAATCAATAAGCTCTTTATTTTCAGTGCTGGCTTCATAGACCTTTTTAAAGTTTTCTTCATTCTCTAAGGCCAATTGAATAGTTGGGGCATTGCCCATCATCTTGGTAATAAGGTTTGTCTCTTGGAAAGATCTGTTCATAGCCCTCGCTACATCTTTAATTACCTGTTTTGCCTTCATAGCGCCAAAGGTAATTATCTGAGCCACCATGTCTTTACCATATTTGTTCTTAATATAGTTGATTACCTCTTCCCTTCTATCATGACAAAAATCCACATCTACATCAGGCATAGAGGCTCTGTCAACATTAAGAAATCTCTCAAAGAGAAGATTATATTTCAAAGGGTCAAGGTTAGTAATACCTAAAAAATAGGCTACAAGACTACCTGCAGCAGACCCTCTACCTGGTCCTACGGGGATACCATTCTCTTTAGCATATCTTATAAAGTCATAGACTATTATAAAATAACTGGAAAAGCCCATTTTTTTTATAATATTTATCTCATAGTCAAGTCTTTCTTCATAATCTTTGACACCATACTTACCACCATTCTCTTTCAATAACTTATCTATCTTTTTATTGAAACCCTCTCTTACAAGCTCGGTAAATTTTTTGTCTATCTCTTCATTAGGTATCCCTATATTGGGAAAATGATAACCCGTATCCTCAAACTGAAAATAACATTTATCAGCTATCTTTAGGGTATTCTCAATAGCTTCAGGAGCATAGGAAAAGTTTTTCTTCATCTCCTCAGGAGACTTAAAATAGAGTTCCTCAGTCTCCATTTTCAATCTATTAGGATCATCAATGGTTTTTTGTGTCTGAATACAAAGCAACACATCATGAAACTTGGCATCTTCTTTACGCAAATAATGACAATCGTTAGTTGCTACAAGAGGAATATTTAGCTCCCTTGCGAGCTTTATTATTCCTTCATTGGCAATCTTCTGTTCCTTAAGTCCATTTTCTTGAATCTCTAAATAATAATCATCACCAAAAATTTCTTTATACTCTAAAGCCCTCTTTTTAGCCTCATCATATCTACCTTTAACTACATTAAACCCAATCTCTCCCTTTAAGCACGCTGAGAGGGCAATTAAACCACTTGAGTATTTTGAAAGTATCTCCTTATCAACCCTTGGTCTATAAAAGAACCCTTCGAAATTTGCTAAGGTAAGGAGTTTACATAAATTGGCGTATCCTTCCTTATTTTTTACAAGCAAAACTAAATGGAAAGAGCTTCCCTCTCCCTCAGTGCCTTGCTGTTTCTTAAACCTACTCTCAGGGGCTACATAAACCTCGCATCCAAGAATTGCCTTTATACCAACATTAGCAGCTGTTTGAAAAAACTCATAGGAACCAAAGATATTCGAGTGGTCTGTTATAGCAAGAGCAGGCATCTTAAACTCTACTGCCCTTTTTATTACATCCTCAATCCTAATAGCACCATCTAATAGACTATACTCTGTATGTAAATGTAAATGTACAAAATCAGAGAAAACCATCTTACTCCCACTCTATCGTGCTTGGTGGTTTTGAGCTTATATCATAGGCAACTCTGTTGACACCCTTTACCTCATTTATAATTCTGCGGGAAATTTCTCCAAGTAGTTCATAGGGTAGTTTAGCCCAGTCTGCCGTCATCCCATCCATACTCTCAACAACCCTCAGGGCTATAACATAATCATAAGTTCTCTCATCGCCCATGACACCAACAGTCCTTACGGGCAACAATACGGGAAAAGATTGCCAAACTTTCCAGTAAAAGCCACTCTTTTTCATCTCTTCTTCAACTATCTCATCAACTTCCTGCAATATAGCCACCTTCTCTTCAGTTATCTCGCCTAAAATTCTTACTGCAAGCCCAGGACCAGGAAAGGGCTGTCTCAAAATTATATCATCACTAATACTAAGCTCCCTTCCTACCTCTCTCACCTCATCTTTAAAAAGTTCTCTCAGGGGCTCTATAAGTTTCAAATTCATCTTATCTGGAAGCCCTCCCACATTATGGTGGCTCTTAATAACTGCTGAAGGACCTTTAAAAGACACACTCTCAATTACATCGGGGTATAAGGTCCCTTGAGCAAGATAATCAACCTTACCTATCTTTTTTGCTTCTTTCTCAAAAACTTCGATGAAAGTATGACCGATGATCTTTCTTTTTTGCTCAGGATCGACTACCCCCTCTAATCTTTTCAAAAAAAGTTTCTTTCCATCTACTACCTTAAGATTCATATCAAAATTATCTCTAAACATCCTCTCAACATTGTGAGCCTCATTTTTTCTTAAGAGACCATTATCAACGAAGATGCAGAAAAGATTTTTACCTATGGCTTTATTAATTAACACGGCAGTGACAGAAGAATCCACACCTCCGCTTAAGGCACAAAGCACTTTTTTATCTCCAACAGTCTTCTTAATCTCCTCTATGCTTTTCTCTACAAAGGAGTGCATATTCCAGAAACCCTTAAGCCCACAGACTTTATAAAGAAAAGCCCTTATAATATCCTTACCTAAAGGTGTATGATAAACCTCAGGATGAAACTGAACACCAAATACATCTGCCCTGTCACTTTTAATAGCTGCATAGGGAGAGTTTGAGGTTTTAGCTATACTTACGAAACCTTCGGGTAACTTCTCAATCCTATCTCCATGACTCATCCAGACAGGTATCTCGTCCTCAATGATATAAGAAAAAAGGTCTTCCTTTTCTCTAATCTTTAAGTTTGCAAAGCCATACTCACGCTCTTTTGCCCTTGCTACCTTACCACCAAGTAGATGAGTCATAAGCTGCATACCATAACAAATACCCAGTATAGGGATGTTTAATTTAAATATCTCCTTTGAAATCAATGGTGCATCGGCATCATAAACACTTTTAGGTCCCCCTGATAAAATAATACCCTTAGGGGCAAATTTTTTTATCTCCTCAATAGTCAGGGAGTAAGGAAAAATCTCACAATAAACTTTTGACTCTCTTACCCTTCTTGCTATTAGCTGGGTGTACTGTGAGCCAAAATCAAGTATTATCACTCTTTCTTGATGAAGTTTATCTCTCTTCATAGGCTAATCCAACCTATAGTTTGGAGCTTCTTTAGTAATTATCACATCATGGACATGGCTTTCTCTCAACCCCGAAGAAGTTATCTTAATAAACTTAGTTTTAGTCTTTAGCTCTTCAACATTTTTACATCCCAAATAACCCATTCCAGACCTTAACCCACCTATTAACTGAAATATTGTATCTGAAAGGGGACCTCTGTATGGAACTCTTCCCTCTATGCCTTCTGGAACCAACTTTATATCCTCTCTTTCTTCCTGAAAATATCTATCCTTACTACCCATCTTCATTGCCTCTAAAGAACCCATGCCTCTATAAACCTTATATGTTCTTCCTTGATATAGGATGCTTTCACCAGGGCTTTCTAAAGTCCCTGCAAATAGTCCTCCTACCATAACAGAGCTAGCACCTGCAGCTAAAGCCTTTGTGATATCTCCAGAAAACTTAACACCACCATCTGCAATTAAGGGAATTTCATGTTTTTTAGCCACTTCATAGCTTTCCATAATAGCTGTTATTTGAGGAACACCGATACCAGCAATTATTCTTGTTGTACAAATCGATCCAGGTCCTACACCAATCTTTACGGCATCAACTCCTGCCTTTATTAGACACTCTGTCGCATCAGCGGTAGCCACATTACCTGCAACTAATTGAACATTTTTAAAATTTTTCTTAATCTCTTTTACAGACTCGATAACTGCCTTAGAATGCCCATGGGCTGTATCAATAAATATAACATCACAACCAGCTTTAAGTAGTGCTTCTACCCTCTCATCCCTATCTGCTCCTACTCCTACAGCAGCTCCAACTCTAAGTCTGCCTAATCCATCTTTGCAGGAGTTTGGGTATTTTCTCGCCTTCTCAATGTCTTTTATAGTTATTAGACCCTTTAATTTAAAGTTTTTATCAACAACAGGTAGCTTCTCGATTCTATATTTCTGCAAAAGCTCCTTTGCATCTTCAAGAGTAGTACCTTCAGGAGCAGTAACAAGCCCTTCCTTTGTCATTACTTCAGATACATTCTTATCAAGATTCCTTTCAAATCTCAAATCTCTATTAGTTAAAATTCCGACAAGTTTTCCGTTTTTAGTAATAGGAATACCTGAAATTTTGTAGCTTCTCATAACCTCCAGAGCTTGAAATATCTTATGTTCTGGAGAGAGTGTGATTGGGTCAACTATCATACCGCTTTCAGACTTTTTTACCTTATCTACCTCTATGGCTTGAGCACTAATGGACATGTTTTTATGTATAACTCCAAGTCCACCTTCCCTTGCCATTGTTATAGCTGTTGCTGCCTCTGTTACTGTATCCATAGCAGCACTTAATAGGGGGATATTTAATTTTATAATTTTTGTGAGATAAGTTGAGACATCTACATCTTTAGGTAAAACCTCAGAGTACTGGGGAACTAATAATACATCATCAAAAGTTAAAGCTTCTCCTACTATTTTATTTTTCATAAAAAAACTCCTTAAAAGAATTTTAACGATAAGAGGGGAAATCTAACTTAAAGTCTCTAAAAAAACCATCTTTTTTTAAAATGAACCGTGCCTCTTTAGTAACATCTATGTCCTTATAAGCAAAATTAGCAAGAATCCTAAAGAAATAGGCAGGTGTGTTGGGCCAAAGATTAGTTCTATCTCCTAATTCTGGCACTTTAAAGTTAAAGGGTTCTATAATCCTTCCATCTTGCTCAATATAAACCTTTGCACCCTTTAAAAAATCAACAGTATCTGCTGTTATTACAAAAAAAACAAGTAAATAGGGATCTTGTAATATATTATGTATATCTGTTGTTACAACATTTCTTTTCTTTAATACCTTTTCAGTCCCATAAAGTATAAGCCTTAACCTTTTTGTATATACGATAGAAGGAAGATAATCATAAAAAAATGTATAGGGTTTTAAAATATCATCAACTCTATCGGCATATTTTTCGCCAATCCCAATAAGCTTCATTATCTCATCATCGGTAAACTGATTTTGCATCCCCCTCTTTTCAAAAACAAAAATCTCAAGCTCTGCTAAATCCTTTTTGGGTTTTTCACTCTCTTCCAACTGCCTCTTTTTTTCTAAATATTCCTGTTCTTTCCTTCTTCTCTCCTCATAGTCTGCTATAGACCTATTTGTTTTTTCAAGATCTATATCTTCTAAAGGTATCCCCACCTCATAGCCAGACCTAAGCTTTACGATTAAAAGACCTCTCTCCTTTCGGTGTTCAATGACGTCAAAAACCCTTCCATTTTTTAAATAGATGTCGTAGGCTCCACATTCATTATTAAATATCAATAATAATGAGAAGATTATAAAAATTATACCTTTTCGAGCCATTCTTTATATTTCTTCACCTTACCTTTGACTATATCAAAAAAGAGTTTTTGTATCTTTTGAGTTATTGGTCCTGGCTTACCTTTGCCTATTTTTCTATCATCAACCTCTCTTACAGGAGTAACCTCAGCAGCTGTCCCCGAGAAAAAGACCTCATCTGCTAAATATAACTCATCTCTGGTAAATCTCTCTTCAATAACCTGCAGTTTTAAATCTCTTGCTATACTAATGATTGTATCCCTTGTGATACCGGGTAATATGGTAGTTAATGGAGTTGTTTTGATAGCATCTTTCTTTACAATAAAAATATTTTCACCGCTTGCTTCAGAAACATATCCTTCGGGATCAAGCATAATTGCTTCATCATAACCAGCCTTCTTAACCTCTTTTTTTGCTAATATAGAGTTAACATAGTTACCAACTGATTTGGACTTTGTCATCATTACATTGGGATGATGTCTTGTAAAAGAAGAAACCTTTGCTCTGATACCATTTTTGAGACCCTCTTCACCCAAATAGGCACCCCACTCCCAACAGGCAATGGCAACCCTAACAGGATACTTCTCTACATATAAACCCATAGGACCATCTCCTACATAAACCAATGGTCTTACGTATCCTTCCTCTAACTTGTTTTTTTTAAGACACTCTTTAGTTGCTTTAATAATCTCCTCTTTTGTAAAAGGTATCTCAAGCTGACATATATGGGCTGAATCAAAAAGTCTATCTGTATGCTCTTTCATTCTAAAGATATAGGAGTTACCATCAACACCTTTGTAACATCTAATACCCTCAAAAACGCCAAGCCCATAATGAAGAGTATGCGTAAGTATATGCACTTTAGCATCTTCCCATTTTACAAACTTACCATCCATCCAAATGAAATGACCTGTTGGCATAAAATATCTCCTTTTTATGAATATAACAATGAATATTAGATTTTATATAAAAACCTCTCATTAAATCAATTAAAATAATTGTTTTAGCCACAAATAGGTATTGAGATGGTTAAATTAGTGCAGAACTCGAAGATATTAGATTAATTATTAGATTAATTAATATTAAGCCTGTAATATTATATTACCTTTCTCTATTCTTAAATGATGTATCTTGAATATTTATCCCTTAGTATTTGAGATAGCTCTCTCAACCAATTATAGGCAGACTCTACTGTCTTAAACTCATCGGGGTTCAACAAGGCACAGGTAGCAGGCATAAGAATAGATTTAGCGATTATCTCTTCCATCTCAAAGCCTTCTTTTATAAGTTCTTGCCAAAGCTTTTCTATATGATGTACCAATCTGTCTTGAGATTCTTTTTCAAACTCATCATAGTTTGCAGGAACGAGTCCCCAACCGATTACCCCTCCCTTATTAAGGAACTTTTTTATACTATCTCTATATCTTATAAAGATCTCACCGCAATTATAGGCATTGAAGGAAAGAATATCTATATCGAGATTAAGCAAAAAATCCCAGTCTGGATTTCCACAGAGATGTATGCCTCTTGGATGCTCTATCTGATTGAAAAATATCTCAAAATCAGACTTAGCCATATCATTAGTATATCCCGAGACACTACTAAAGATATATTGTAGCCCTGGCTCATCTATAAATAAAAAGGCTCTTTCGTTCTTTTCCTTTAACTCTCTTAGCTGAATATTTGCTTTCCTTGCCATAAAGTCGAAAAGTATAGACCTTACTTCTTCGTTAAATATTATGGGTTTTCTGTTCTCGTCAAGCACCTTAAGACCAAAGCTTACAGGTCCTTCTATCTGTCCCCTTATGGATATGTAATCTTTCAACTCCTTTGATAAAAATCTGTGATAAGTTGCTGAATATTTTTCAGACATTCTAAAAAACTCTAAATTTTCCATATTAATGAGAGCCCCTTCAAGCTCATTATAAAACTTCTCGGTATTAAAATAGATATTCAGTTGGTCAGGCTCCAATATTATACCTGGAAAGTTTTCCGAAACCTGAACATACATATCCTCAAAAAAACTCATCTTAGGTAACTGAGGCCAAAAGGGGATATCAACTGACATAGACACTAAAAGAGCAGAATCAATGTCTCTATGGGGGAGTATCCCCATACCAGTTGTTATAAGATTACCTTTGAAAGGCATTAGCGATCTCATTTTTGAATCACCTTTTGTTATTCAAGGAGTAGTTTTCTCTCAAAGTCTGTAGAGCGAGACAATCTTTTGGCATCTTCAAGGGTAATCAAGTTATTTCTATGTAGTTCTAAGAGATGTTGATCCATCGTCTGCATCCTATACATTAGCTGGCCATTTTCTATATGCTTTTCTATCTCATCCAAACGTCCTTCTCTTATACATGCTTGAATTGTAGTAGTAGCTCTCATAATCTCTACAACAGGCAAGATGTTTTCACCGCTCTTGTCTTTTATTAATCTTAGGGATATTGTTGCCACCAAAATATCAGCAAGTCTCTGCCTTATTATCTCCTGTGACTCAGGTGGGAAATGCCCTACAAGTCTATTTATAGTAGAGACAGCTCCTTGAGTATGTAATGTAGATAAAACAAGATGTCCTGTCTCAGCTGCTTTAATGCAGGCATCAATGGCTTCTCTGTCCCTTAACTCTCCTACCATAATTACATCAGGATCCATTCTTAGGGCAGATTTTAAGGCACTATTAAAACTTTCTGTATCAAAGCCAACCTCTCTCTGTATAATACAGCTTTGCTTAGATTTAAAAAGAAACTCTATGGGATCTTCAATAGTAACAATATTATAACTAAAATTCTCGTTTAGATAGTTTATCATAGCCGCAAGGGTTGTTGATTTACCATTGCCAGTAGGCCCTGTAACAAGAATTAAGCCATTGGGAGCCTGTGCTATTTCTGCAAGAACAGGAGGAAGATGTAGTTCTTCAAAGTTGCCTATCTGAGGTGGTATCACCCTCATCACAACACCTATATTCCCTCTTTGTTTAAAAAGACTCACTCTAAACCTACCACCGTTAGGTAGAGAATAAGTTGAGTCCATATCATTTTTGAAGGCCTCAAGAGTAAGACTATGTTGTTCTAAAACTCTCTCTGCAATAAACTGGGCATCTTGAGGGCTTAAATTAGGAAGTTTTGACTTAATTAGCTGACCCTTTACCCTGAAAAATGGGGGGTTATCAACCTCAAAATGTATATCAGAGACCTTTTTTTGAAACGCTATCTCAAGAATCTGATTAAAGGTTTTTAAATCCATAATTACAGTTAAGTTTATTCTGTTTTTTTGCTTTTATCAAACATTTTTCTAAAAAGCATTAAATCAATAGCATACCCAATAAGACTTTGTAGGACTTGGTAGGTCTCTTTATAGTTAAAACCCTGAGGACTATCGGCATATATTATTGCTATTAACTTACCACCACCTTTCAATGCTAATATAAGTATATCTTCATCTTCAGGCTTCCCTAAAAGAGAAAAGAAATTTTCAGCCATTTCTCTATCAATCTTGCCTTTGATAACATTTTCATCTTGTAGTTTTGTAATAAAGGATTGGGATAGAATAATTTTTTTAGGCAAAGTATCAATTTTAATACCTTTTACTTTCTCTAAAAAAAACTCATCCCTATGGTTTACAAGAAGGCCACAACGATTATAATCTTTCGATATTAAATCTAAATAAATATCAATTACCTCAGCAATTTTTTGGACATTAGCGAGTTTATTTGTCAGACTTGCTAAGGCATTTAACTCTTCCTTTTCAGAAAAATTCAACTTTTCTATATAACTAACAAGGGCTTCATAAAAATTAATAATCTTATCAACATTTTCACCAATAGGTAATGGTTTTGGAAAGACAGCCAAGGTCCCTTCCTTAAGCAACGTAAGCACCCTTTCTTCATTATTCCACTCAACAAAATGAATAAATCTAACAATAGGACATTTGTTTATTAAATCTTTTTTAAAAGAATTAACCCTATCATAATAAGAAGTATCATCAACAGAGGAACAGTCAACAATAATAATTGGTATCAACTGTTTTGAAAGAGATTGTCTCATTATAATAGAGAGATTCTCCTCACTATCTGTCGTAAAGATAAAAATTTTCATTGAATTTGCTATTGTATTAATTACATAGGAAGTAAACTCATCCTTTGTATACAAAATTATGGCTACCCTTCTTGCCATATCTATATTTCTGTTATTTTGGCTATACCTCAAAAGATAGTTTACGATTAAGTCTTCCTGAACCCTATTTATATCTGGAAAGGTTGACAAAACCTTTTTTCTATGAGGTTCTGCAAAATCCTGAGCGTCTATGCATTTAAAGACAGAAGGTATCCTTCTTTCAATCTTATCAACATTATCAAGACCTAAAATATCTTCAGTTATTTCTATTTCCTCTACTGTTGAGTCAACAGCTTTATGAAACAAATTTTTAAAAATTCCGTTAGACAGTAGATTATCCCTTCTCATCTCATCGAATATTCTTAAGGCCTCCATCAAGGTGTTCTGTATGCTTATATAGAAGTTTCCTTTTAAGATATTTGATAAATATTGAAAATTTGGTTCAAGCTCTACTATATCCACAAAAAGTTGAAAATTGCCCTTATCCCAAGTCAAGATATCCACTACCGTTAGCTCAACAAGACTCTGCAAAACAGCTAAAGCAGTCTTTGAGTCTATAACATTTTTTTCTAATAGCTCCACTATTAGAGGTCTTGAAAAATCCTTTATATTTTCAAGAACGGTATCTATAGTGATATCATCAATAATCTTTTTCTCTTTAATAACTTTTATAAGGGACATATTGGTATCAGGGTGTGTTACGCTAACTATATGTCCATCATTAAAACCAATCTTATACTCTAAAATATCTGTATTTACCAAAAGAGTCCCTGTTTTCTTAGTTGAGTTAAGAAGCTGGATGACATCAACTATGGGGAGATGTTCTAAGTTTCCGCTAAATGACATAACAGAGCTCCTTTTTCGGATTGAGAATTATTTAATATATTAATCATTTTAATCATAAATTTGAATTGAAATTTTTTAAAGTATATAATTATTTAGAAATGTTTGATACAAGAAGGTTACGAATATTAAAAAACATTAAAATCAAAGATCGCAAGCCTGTCGCATACTGGATGAGCAGGGATCAGCGAGTTGATGACAACTGGGCACTTATCTTTGCACAAAATTTGGCAATTGAACAAAAAAGCCCGCTAATTGTAGTCTTTTGTCTTGTTGACTTCTTTTTAGGTGCCACTTATAGACACTTTCACTTTATGTTAAAAGGTTTAAAGGAAACCTCTGAAAATCTTAAAAGATTTAAAATCCCTTTTGTTTTACTTAAGGGCGCTCCAGAAGAAGAGTTGCCAAGATTTATCGATGAAAATAATGTCTCAGCGATAATATCAGACTTTGACCCTTTAAAGATTAAGTTAGATTGGAAAAAAAAGATTTTAGATAAGATAAAAATCCCCTTCTATGAGGTTGATGCCCATAATATAATACCTTGTTGGGTTGTATCTGATAAAAAAGAGTTTTCCGCCTTTACTTTTAGAAATAGATATAGAAAGCTTATTGACGATTTTTTAACTGATTTTCCTGCCATTATTTCTCACCCCTTTAACAATGGAACTATAAAAAATAGCTTTGATTTAGAAGAAACACTAAAAAATCTAAAGGTTGACAAGAAGGTTGATAAAGTAGGCTGGATTGACTCTGGAGAGAGTGGTGCCAAGAAGATTTTAAAAAAATTCTTAGATGAAAAAATTGATAGGTATGTCTTAGAAAGAAATGACCCTTCAAAAGATGCCCTATCCAATCTATCGCCCTATCTCCACTTTGGTCAGATATCACCTCAAAGAGTTGCTTTAGAAGTTCTAAAATCTCAAGGTGATAAAAAAAGTAAGGATGCTTTTTTAGAAGAGCTAATAATTAGAAGAGAGTTAGCCGATAATTTCTGTTATCATGAAAAAAACTATGATAATTTCGAAGGATTTCCAGAATGGGCAAAAAAAACTCTAAACAAACATAAGCTTGATAAAAGACCCATCATTTATTCCCTTGAAGACCTTGAAGGAGCAAATACTCATGATGAACTTTGGAACTCAGCCCAGTTAGAAATGGTTATAACCGGCAAAATGCATGGTTACTTAAGGATGTACTGGGCAAAAAAGATACTCCAATGGAGTGAAACACCTGAAGAGGCATTAAAAATCGCAATATATTTAAATGACAAATACGAGATCGATGGAAGAGACCCAAACGGCTATACTGGAATAGCCTGGAGCATAGGGGGTGTACATGACAGACCTTGGAAAGAAAGAGATTTTTTTGGTATGATAAGGTATATGAGTTATGAAGGTTGTACAAGAAAATTTAATGTGGCTAAATATATTGAAAAGATAAAAAAATTAACTTAGTAAAGGGAAGTGTCAAGAGTTAAGTGTAAAATTTTTTAAGGGTTTATTTCTACAACGATTATTAAGGTTATATATAACAGCAAAGACAATTCTTTCAATAATTTGGGTATTACTAAAGCAACTTATAGGTCTGGTGCGTCTTCTAACTTACCTAAAAGCCTTTTAAGTAGGAGACTGATAATCTAAAAAAACTTCAATAGGGACTTCTTCTACCTTTTCTCCCCTGATATTGAATGCTTTGATTTTGGGATTTTTTTCTTGTAAAGAAACAATGATGTAAGATACATCTTCATAAAATGCCATACCTATATCCTTTTTAGATGGTCTTGCGGGGGAAGATGGGTGACTATGAAAAATAGCAAGCATCATAAGCTCTTTTTTTCTTAAATCTTTTGTGACCTGCAACTGCTCTTTTGGGTTCATAAGAAAGCTTTCTGGACTTTTTTCTATGTTTTCCATACAATAAATTTCAGTTACCAAGTTATCTTTTCCACCCAATATGCCGCAAGCCTCATTGGGAAGTTCTGATTGACAATGTTTAATCATTTTATCATAGATAACTCTGGGTATTTTCAGCATATTTATTCTCCTATTTTAAACTCACAAACGGGCTGTTCGTAGTCTCTTAGTTCTAAAATCTCCCTATTTTCTCCACAGAGAGGACATTTTTTATTTTTTCTTAAGTCTATTACTCTAAACTCAAGATTTAAAAGATCTACAAAAAGTAGCTTGCTTGTTAATAGCTCTCCAGCAGAAAGTAAGTATTTTATAGCCTCTGACGCCTGAATTGTTCCCAAAAGTCCAGCCATTGAACCAATTATTCCTGCCTCACTACAGCTTGGCACTGCTCCCTTTGGTGGTGGTGAATTGAAAATGCATCTATAACAGGTTGAGCCCGGGACAAAGGTCATAGTCTGCCCCTGAAATCTTAATATTCCTCCGTGTGAATAGGGCTTGTTTTCAAAAAAACAGGCATCATTGATAAGAAACTTGGCAGGGAAGTTGTCTGTTCCATCTATAATAAAATCATAGTCTCTAATAATCTCTCTTATATTCTCTGAATTAACCCTTGTCTTATATGTAATAACCTTGACATCAGGATTTATCTTTTCAATCTTTTCCTTTGCTGATAATACCTTTTCTCTCCCAACATCAGGAGTAAAATGGATTACCTGTCTTTGCAAGTTTGATAAATCGGCAAGATCTCCATCGACTATTCCAAGAGTTCCAACACCAGCAGAGGCAAGGTATAACAAGGCAGGTGCTCCGAGTCCGCCTGCACCAATAACTAAAACCTTTGAGTTTAATAGCTTTTCCTGTCCCTTTCCGCCCACCTCTTTTAAGATAATCTGTCTTGAATATCTTTCAATTTGCTCATTTGTAAGCTTCATAACTTCTTCAGTGCCTCCTTAAAATCTTCTATTATATCTTCGATATTTTCAATGCCAACCGATACCCTTATTAAACCTTCAGTGACACCGTTTTTAAGTCTTTCTTGTTCGGTAAAGTCACTAAATATTGTTGATGCTGGATGGATTACAAGGGTTCTTACATCTCCTATATTTGCAAGATTTTTTGCGTATTTTAGACTGTCAATAAGTTTAAAGGCTTCTTTTTCGCTTTTTAGTTCAAAGGTTAAGATTGCCCCAAACAGATTTTTAAAAAGTCTTTTAGCTATCCGATAATAGGGGGAAGAGGAAAGACCTGGATAGTTTACATGGGTAATATTTTTTTGTTCAGCTAAAAATTTTGCAAGTTTTAAGGCATTTTTGCATTGCTTTTCAATTCTTAGTGGAAGCGTTTCTATGCCGACAGTTTGCAAAAAGGCATTAAAGGGTGTTTGAATAAAACCTAAGTCCCTTAAAACAATACGAGCCTTTGCCAGAAAGGCAAAATTTTTAAACCTTTTATAGAGCTCTTTTATCTCAGGAAATCTTTCATTATTCCAGTTAAATGTTCCAAGCTCAACCATGGCTCCACCAATAGATGTGCTCATACCAGTTATAAACTTTGTTGTGGAGTATAGGGAGATGGAGACATTATAATTTTTTGGAGAAAAAAGATAGGGTAGAACAGTATTATCAAGAATTAGTGGCACTCCTTCTTCTTTACAGATTGAACCAATTTTATCAATCTCAAGAATATTTAGCATTGGATTT
>CAZIMS010000008.1:0-131789 GCA_964540515.1 uncultured Pseudomonadota bacterium
AAAATTTTATAAAAAATTATAAAATTTTAAAAAAAGTTTGACTTATATAAAAAACTTTGCTAATAATTTCATTATCATAATTTATAGCAAGGAGCCATGATGTGCCTAAGAATAGACTTCAAGAATGGAGAAATAAGCTTTTAATTAGTAGATCTGAGTTGGCAAGAAGAAGCGGGCTTTCCATAGTAACAATTGCTCGCGTAGAAAAGGGTGAATCCTGTAGACTTGATACTCAGAAGAAGATTTTATTAGCTTTAGGAATGGATATAAAAGACAAGGGCAAGGTATTTTTAGATGATTGATAGGCTATTCAAATCAAAAAAAGACCTTTTCGGTATTGATATTGGCTCTCATAGTATCAAGCTGGTGGAGTTGAAGAAAGGCAGAAAGGATTTTAAAGTTAAAAAAATTGGTATTAAGCAAATAAATAAGGATATTATAATTGATGGTGCCATTATGGATTCTGTGGCACTTAGTGAAGCTTTACGAGAACTTATTGATACAGTCAAGCCATCAGTAAAAAATATTGCTCTCTCAGTCTCAGGACAGAGCGTTATCGTAAAAAAAATATCCGTACCTATAGTTACAGAAGAAGAGTTTGCAAACTCAATTCAGTGGGAGTCGGAACAATATCTCCCCTTTAATATTCAAGACCTTTATTTGGATTTTAAGATATTAGGAGCTACTGAAAACATTCAGGGGCAGATGGATGTGCTTTTAGCTGCCGCAAAGAAAGATTTAGTTAACGATTATTTAATTGTTTTAAGAGAGCTGGGGATAGAGCCAGTAGTTGTAGATATTGATGTATTTACTATTCAAAACATGTTTGAGATAAACTATCCTAGTTTTACAAACAAAACGAACCTTATATGTAATATTGGTGCTAGTTTTACTAATATAAATATCGTAAAGGCTGGTGCCTCTCTCTTTACAAGGAGTGTAAATGTCGCAGGCAACAGAATTACTGAATCTTTGCAAAAAAACTTAAACATTTCTTTTGAAGAGGCGGAAGAAGTAAAAATAGGAGTTAAAAAAGATATTGATCTTCAAAGTGTTGAGGAAATACTTAGTGATGAAATTAATGTATTAAGTGGCGAGATACAAAAAACTATAGACTTTTTTTATAATTCCAATCCAAACGATATTATTGAGAATGTCTTTCTCTTTGGAGGCACATCAAAATTAAAGGGGCTGCCTGAAAAGATCAAAGAAAAATCAGGCATCAATACAATTATTGGAAATCCCTTTACATTAGTACCTCTTGATAAAAAAGTTGAGGATATACCTTATCATCATTTTGGTGTAGCCGTTGGACTTGCAATGAGAAGGTTGGGAGATAAATGATTTTTCTTATATTGTTTAACCATTTGTCTTTTAGTATTGAGGAGTATTTTAGATGATTAAGATAAATCTTCTACCCTATCGTGAGATTGAGAAGAAAGAGAAGATCCTTTTCCAGTTCATAATAATGATAGGAGCTATGGTGTTATCAATAGTAATTGTTGGATTAGCTCACTTAAAGATTGTAAGCTATGAGGAAAGTAAGATAAAAGAAAGAGATGATCTCAAAAATGAGATATCAGACCTTGATAAAAAATTAGGACAGATTGATAAGATAAAAGAACAGAAGGCTGAGATTGAGAGGAAATTGGGAGTAATAGATACTTTAAACACAAAAAGAATCTCAGCTACAGAGCTATTATATAAGGTTGGTGAGGCAATACCAGAAAGCCTATGGTTGACAAACTTCCAAGACAGAGGCAAGGAAGTTGTTATAGATGGAGAAGCCTATAGTGCCAATGATGTTTCAAATTTTATGGAGAGGCTTAATAGTACAGGTCTGTTTACTAAAGTTAATCTTATATCCTTAGATCAACAACTGAAAGCTAATGTAAAGGTCATAAAATTTAATATTATCTGTCTACGAGGCTAAAAGATGGCTATAAACTTAAAAATAGACCTTAAGAATATAAATTTTGATTTTATACTTGGTCTATCGTTAAAGATTAAGATTTTGATAGTCTCTATTTTTATAGTGCTTATTTTTGGACTTTACATTGGTCTTGTAGGCTATGGCAAATATAATAGTTTTAATGCCCTTAATGCTGAGATTCAAGAGCTAACTCAAAAAAGGGATGCTAAAAAGAGAGATGCAGCTAATTTGCCAAGGCTAAAGGCAGAAGTAGAGAGACTTGAGAAAGAGCTAAAATATTCTATGACTGTTTTACCAAATACAGAGGAGATACCTTCCGTTGTCTCTTCTATAGAAAATAATCTTAAGAGGTACAATTTAGAGATACTTAGCTTCAAACCTGAGAAAGAGGTAAAGAAGGATTTTTACGCAGAGATACCTATAAATTTGGTCTTTAGTGGAGGTTTTAGGGAGACAGGAGAGTTTCTTCAAACCTTAGCAAGATATCAAAGATTAATCCACATAATGGGGTTAAATATCAAATCTCCAACGCCTAAGGATGGAAAGGTTATACTAACAGTAGACACAAAGGCAGTTACCTTTAGATTCTTAAATCCTGACGAACTTCCCAAAAAAGAGGAAAAAAAGAGTGAAAAAAAGTAAAATAATATTAGTTTTTTCTGTTTTACTTCTCATTGTCTTCTCTTGTGGAGAAAAAAATATTCAAGAACAATCTCCGCAGCCAGCTAATAAGCCAACGATGAGTAACATTACTTCTAAGCCAGCAATAACTTTTCAGACAATATCTGCTAAACTGGCTAATATGCCAAGATATAACTTTTATGCTATAAAAGATCCATTCTATACGCCCTTAGCGCAGACACAGATAAAACAAGTAAGGCCTAAAAAACAGAAAACAGGCCCTACCGAGAGATATGAGTTAGATAAGTATAAGCTTATAGGAATAATGATGAACAAAAAGATTAAAAGCGCTATTTTTGAAGACCCAGAGGGGAAAGGTTGGGTTGTAAAAGAGGGCGCTCCTATAGGTCAAGACGATGCAAGAGTTAAAAAAATTGCCCCTGAAGGAGTATATATTGAAGAGGTAATAATAGATGATAGAGGAAAAGAAAAAAAGAATGAATTATTTATACCTATAAAAAAGGTTAGATAGGAGATTCCTATGAAGCTTAATAAGATATTAATTTTTTTCTTGCTAATTAATATATCTTTTGTTGGCCTTGCCAACTCTCAGAATATAGAAAGATTAAGAGTAAAGATTCAGAGTGTTGATTTTGCTGAGGACAATAGCTCTTATATATTAAAAATCTTTTCTAACAAAAATCTAATTTATACAAGCTATAGCGATGAAAACCCCTATAAACTTACTCTTGAGTTCCCAGTTGTTGATTTTGGTAATTTTGTTGGAGAGACAAAGGTGGATAAAGGAATAATTAGATCATATAAAATCACTCAGTTAGGCAAACAGGAAAATTATACAGGTAAGATGGAGATATTCTTTACTAAGAAACCAGACTTTGCTATAGAGAGGTTAGCACAGGGTATTACTGTTTATGTTAAAAAAGAGTTAGCTGTCAAAGAAGAAGTTACTAAGGCTCAACCCATAACCATAAATAACATCATATACTCTGGAGACAATAAAAAGTTTGTGGCAATAATCGAGACTACGGGGAAACCGGAGGCTCTAAACTATGTTCTAAAAAATCCACTAAGGCTTGTCTTTGACATACAAAGTGCAAGATATAGTTTGGCTCAAAAAAGCTTTATTACAAATAATAATATTGTTAAGTCACTTAGAGTTGAGCCCTTTCCTAACTTAACAAGACTATTTATAGATATTAATTTAGAGAAAATGCCTATTTTTATATCGAGGGCAGAAAAAGATAAATTTGTTATTGAGTTGTCTACTGAAGAGGTAGAAAAGAAAGAAGAAAAGGTTTTATTCCTAAATCTTGAAAACGTTGATTATATACCAGAACCTAAGAAAAATATTTTCAAGTTTAAAGATATCCAGAAAGCCGATTATAAGGTTTATAAACTTAGTGATACTGTTCTTGTCTATGAGTTTAAAGGGGTTAGATTAAACAAAGGCATTGAAAAAACCTACGACGTAAAAGAAGTAAGTGAATTGTTGAATAGTTTTACACTATATCAGGTAAAGCCAGAAGAGGAGAATAGGGTTAGATTTGTTGCGGTCTTAAAGGAGCCCACTAGCTATAGTACAGAGAAAGTGGGTGATGATATTGTTGTAGAGTTTAATAAAGAAAAGGTGGTTCTTAAAGAGGAGGTAAAAATTAAGGAGCCAACAAAGCCAGCTGTTCCAGTTACCACACCACCACCCACACCCGCACCTATTGCTCCCCTTAATCAGGCTCCCCCAAAAGTTAAGGAAGAAAAACAGGTAGAAAAAAAAGAAATAGTAAAGGCTGAAGAGAAACCAAAAGAAGAAGCTAAACCAAAAAAAGAAGAGATTTCTCTTGAGAAAAAGGAAGAAACTAAGCCTGCTGATATAAAAGTAGAAAAGAAAGCCACTGTTGAGGCTGAAAAAAAGGCTAAGGTTGATGAAAAACCAAAGGAAGAGCTTAAACCAAAAGAAGAGCCAAAAGTTGCTTTAGTTAAGCAAGAGGAAAGTAAAGAGCCTGAAAAAAAGATTGAGGTTAAGAAAGAAGAAAAATCAAAAGAAACTGTTATAACTATAAAATCTAAGGAAGAACCGGCACAACAACCCTCAAAAGAGGATAGACAAAGACAGGAAGTAGATGGAAGATTCAAAGGTAGGCCTATAACGATTAATCTTAAAGATGCAGAGATACAACATATCTTCAAATTATTAACAGAAGTTGCAAAGTTGGATGGTGAGATTTTAAATATTGTTACCAGTGAAGATGTAAAAGGTAAACTTAGTATACAGCTGGAAGAGGTTCCTTGGGATCAGGTATTGGATGTAGTTATGGAAGTTAATAACTTAGGAATGAAAAGAATTGGAAATATAATTCGGGTAATGCCCAAGGATAGATTGAAGAGAGAACAGGAGGATCTATTAGCAGCAAGCAAAATCAGAGAGAAGGTGGAAAATCTTGTTTTGGAAATAGTACCTATTAGTTATGCCGATGCTAATGATTTTTCTGATAAGATAAAGCCATTGTTAAGTAGTCGGGGTAGTGTAACAATAGATAAAAGAAATAACTCACTCATAATAAACGATATTAAGGAAAACATTGAGGAAGCAAAAAAATTAATCAAAAAATTAGATACACCACCACAACAGGTTATTATAGAGGCGAGGGTAGTAGAGGCAAGTTCAGACTTTAGTAAGGAGATGGGGATACAGTGGGGGATGAAATTTGCTCAAACTGTTAGTAATAGATATAGGATGGGATTGTCAGGTCCATCAACAAGAACAGATATTACTGGTACTCCAACGTTTCCGACAGGTGTTGGGGGAACAGGATCCTTAGACCTTACTGGCACTGGGATTACTCCTGCCCCCTATATGGTTAATTTACCAGCAGCTATAGGTGCAGGTGTAGGTGGTGGTATTAACTTTGGTCTTGTAAACTTAAAAAGTGGTGCAGGACTTGATATCCAGCTTTCTGCTATGGAAAACAAAGGAGTTGGAAAAATACTTTCTAGACCAAAGATTACAACACTTAATAACATCGAGGCAAATATACAGCAGGGCTCATCAATACCCTATGAGACCTTATCTGATAAAGGTACACAGACCCAGTTTATTGATGCAAGTTTGCAGCTTACCGTGACGCCGAGAATAACACCTGATAACTCAATAATATTAAAAGTTAAAGTAAGCAACAATAATCCCAATACGGCCTTAAGAAGTGCAGGCGGTGTCCCAAGTATCGATAAAAATGAGGCCACTACAGAGATACTTGTGAGAGACGGACAAACAATAGTTATCGGTGGTATTATAAGAAACAAAGAGACAGTTAGTAAAGGTGGAGTTCCCTTTTTGATGGATATTCCTTTAATAGGATGGTTATTCAAGAAAGAGGCTAAGGCAGTTGAGAATCGTGAGTTATTAATATTTTTAACCCCAAGTATTATTAAAAACATCAAGGAGGTTGATGCATCATGAGGTTTTTAACAGCTGGTGAGTCTCATGGAAAGAAACTCACCGTTATAATAGATGGTTATCCCGGAGGGGTCAAGATTGACCCCTCTTTTATTAATAGAGAACTAAAGAGAAGAATGGTAGGGTACGGCAGAGGTGGAAGGATGGCTATAGAAAGTGATGAGGTAATTGTCACCTCTGGTGTTAGGTTTTCCGAGACAACAGGCGCTCCTTTAGCAATGGAGATTATAAATAGGGATTACCAAAGCTGGGAGAAAGTTATGATGCCCTTTTCCGAGAAGACGGATGATAAAGTTGTTTTAAAACCAAGACCAGGGCATACGGACTTTGCCGGGATATTAAAGTATAAGAGAGAAGATATAAGAGACATTTTAGAAAGGTCTAGTGCAAGAGAAACAGCCAGTAGGGTAGCGGTGGGTGCCTTGTGTAAAATTTTTCTGGCCAACTTTGGGATTAAAATCTATAGTTTTGTTTTAGAAATTGGTGCTACAGGGTTAAATACTCATCATATGATAAAAAAATTACTTAATAAAGAGATTGATCTTGAGAAAACCTTTCTAAAGGCTGAGGAAAATGATTTACGTGTTCCTGCAGATAAAAAGGTAATAGATAGAATTAAAAAAAAGATAGATGCCGCCAAAGAAGAAGGAGATACTTTAGGAGGATTATTTACAGTAGTTGCAACAGGTCTTATACCAGGACTTGGCTCTCACTGCCAGTTCGATAGAAAAATTGATGGTATTTTAAGTCAGCTATTAATGAGCATTCCTGCGGTAAAAGCGGTTTCATTGGGAGGTGGTTTTTTTGTAGCTGATGCGGAAGGATCAAGATTTCACGATGAGATTTTCTTTGATAAAAAGAAAGGGGTATATAGAAAAACTAACTTTGCTGGTGGGATAGAGGGTGGTATTACAAATGGCGAAAACATAGTTTTTACTGTCTTTATGAAGCCAATCCCTACCTTAAAAAGACCACTCCAGTCTTTCAATATAAAAACAAAAGAGCCTGATTTAGCGTCCTTTGAAAGGTCTGATGTAACAGCGGTGCCTGCCTGTGCTGTTGTCGCTGAAAGTATGTTGGCCTATGGTATTATGAATGAGTTCCTGATTAAGTTTGGTTCTGATAATCTAAAAGATATAGAAAAGGCTTTTCAGGACTATCTAAAATCAATAAGTTCTTTATGGAAAAGATCTATTTAATCGGTTTTATGGGCTCAGGCAAGACAGAGACAGCTCTAGCCTTAGCCAATTTTTTAAGATATACCTTTCTTGATATGGATGAAAAAATTGAAGAGACAGAGGGTATCTCTATAAGAGATATATTTTTAAAATATGGTGAAGGCTATTTTAGAGAGAAAGAGAGAGAACTACTTATTAAATTGGCGGAAAAAGATAAGGTTATAATATCTACTGGCGGTGGTACGCCTTGTTTCTTCGACAATCTTGTGATAATGAAAAAGACAGGTTTTGTTGTTTATTTATCTCACCATCCAGAAGAGATATTAAAAAGACTAATGGTATCATCAGAAAAAGATAAAAGACCCCTATTAATTGATAAAGAAAGAAAAGATGTTATAGATCTTTTGAAGGCGAGAGAGAGTTTTTACACTCAAGCCCACTATATTCTTAACTGCCATCAAAAGGATGTTAAGGAGATAGCAAAAGAAATTTTGGATAGTTATGAAAAATGGAAAAGAGATTAGTAGAATTTTCAGGAGAGATTAAAAAAGTTGAGATAGTTAGAGGTTTTAGGGCTACCAACTTTATTAAAGATATTTATAAACATTATAATGGCTTATATATTATAACGAATGAGAGAGTGTGGAGTTTGTGGGGAGAGCAGGTAAGGAATCTATTGAAAGATAGGTTTTTTTTGTATGTTATGCCCGATGGAGAGAGATACAAAAATATTAAATATGTTGAGAAAATATTTAACTTTCTAACGGGGAATAAGGCTACACGTAACTCCTGTCTTGTCGCCTTTGGTGGCGGTGTTATTGGTGATTTAGGAGGCTTTTGTGCAAGTACCTATCATAGAGGTATGAAGCTAATTCAGATTCCCACAACTCTGCTTGCTATGGTTGATAGCTCTATTGGTGGAAAAACTGGTTTTAACCTAAGGTCTGGAAAAAATTTAGTAGGGACCTTCTATCAACCTGATTATATAATTACTGACACGGAGTATCTTTCTACGTTAAGCAAAAAGGAGTTTTTATCAGGCTTTGCAGAGGTTATAAAGGCAGGCTTAATTGCTGATAAAGGGCTTTTTAGAATCATTGAGAATAATCTTAGAGGAATTGTTGAGCTTAATGAAAAAGTTGTTAACGAGATAATTTCAAGGGCGCAGGATATTAAGGTAGATGTAGTTGTTAGAGATGAAAAGGAGAGTGGTTTGAGGGCTATTCTAAATTTTGGACACACCTTAGGACATAGTCTTGAAAAATTATCAAATTGGAAGATTATGCATGGTTTAGCAGTTGCGAAGGGTTTAGCATTTGAGTCCTATATAAGTTATCTTAAGGGTTATTTAGATTTTGGGAAATTTAAGAGAATAATTGAGGTTGTCAAAAATTTTGGCTATAGGATTGATTTTTCCTTTCCCCTTGATAAACTAAAGGAAAGTTTCTACTATGATAAAAAAAGAAAAGATAGAGATGTAGAATGGGTGCTACTTAAAGATATCGGAAAAGCAAGTTTTGGAGAAGTAGTTGATGACCTTGTACTAAATGAGGCTCTAAATAATTACAATAGCTTTATAAAAGATATCAAATAGTATTAACTTTAGGCCATACTTTTTCTATTTTATGCAAACTCTTCTTATCTCCTTTAAGTCAGTAAGTCCTTGAAATACTTTTAAAATTCCATCCTGTTTGAGAGTAGTCATACCATCTTTAATTGCCTGTCTTCTTATCTCGTCTATATCTGCCTTTTTCTTTATAAGACTTTTTAGCTCGTCTGTACATTCAAGAATTTCATGTATTCCGAGTCTTCCTTTATAGCCAGTATTATTACACTTTTGGCATCCTACAGGCTTTGCTAAGGAAAGTTCTGATAGGTCAATATTCTGCTCTGGGAAGTATTCTCTACCATACTCATTAATAATATCGTCTAACTCTTCCTTATCAGGTTTATAGAGCTTTTTGCAATCGGAGCATAATCTTCTCGCCAGTCTCTGTGCAAGGATACACAACAAAGCATCGGAGAAACTAAAGGGGTCCATTTTCATATCCAGAAGTCTTGTTACTGTCTCTGGTGCTGAGTTAGTGTGAAGTGTTGAAAAGACAAGATGTCCTGTAAGAGATGCCTCTATACCTATCTCGGCGGTTTCTTGGTCTCTCATCTCTCCTACCATAATTACATCTGGATCGGCTCTCAAAAAAGATCTTAGAGCATTTGCAAAGGTAAAACCAATTTTGGGATTTACTTGGACCTGTCTTAGTCCCTTTTGTGTAATCTCGACGGGATCTTCTGCTGTCCATATCTTTACGTCTTCAGTGTTTATTTTTGCGATGGCAGAGTGAAGGGTTGTCGTTTTACCTGAGCCTGTGGGTCCAACTACCAAAATTAGTCCGTAAGGTTTATTTATGGCCTGTTCAAAAACTCTGTAGTTTCTTTCGGTCAAACCTAACTTATCAAAAGGGAGAGGTTCACCTGAGGCTAAAATTCTCATAACCACATCTTCTAACTGTCCGGCTGTTGGAACAGTTGCAACTCTAAGCTCAACGTCAATGGGACCATACTTTTTAAAGTCTATCTTACCGTCCTGAGGCTTTCTTCTTTCCGAGATATCAAGTCCGGACATAATCTTTATTCTTGAGACTATGGCATGTTTATATTTATAAGGAATTCTTTGATATACAGAGCATCTACCGTCAACCCTTATCCTAACTAATGTATCGTTTTTCCCCGGAAGTGGTTCGATATGAATATCCGAAGCCTTTTTATGATAGGCATCATAAATAATCTTATTGACAAGCTGAACTATTACACTATCTTCCTCAGAAACCTTTTTTACTTCTTCCTCTACATCAGGTTCTTCTGTTTTATCTAACTTCTCTAATATCTCTGTAATTGAGCTTTTTTCCTCAGCAAACTTCCCCAACTTATAGAAAAGGTCTATGAAAGTTAAAATATCTTCTTTAAGAGACACGAGAAAGTTTATATGTTTGTGTTCAGGATATAAAAATTTAATAAAATCTTGTTTTTGCAAATCAGAAGGGTCTTCCATGGCTATATTAAGCACACCATTTTCTATCTTTACAGGGACCCAAAGCTCTTTCTTTAACCTGTCTGGTTTAATTCTATTGTGAATATCTGTAATTATAGGTAAGTTTGGGTCAAAAAGTATATACTCAGTTCCATAAAAAAGGCTTAAGGACTTGGCAACATCTTCTCTTAATAACCCAAAGTCTCTAATCAGTATCCCTTCAATACCTATCTTACTTACATCAGGATGATCTGTTGCCTTTTCAATTGTTCTTTCATCAATTAAGTTCTTTCCTAATAGATACTGAAACTTTCCTTTCTGCCTTGCAATCTTGGATGCCATTGTAATTTTGTGGAGGTTAAAAATTGCTATTGAAAGTGAGGTTGCTAACTCTAAAGCAAAGGCTAAATCTATCTCTGTAAAAGCAGGGTTGTATTTTTTATTGATAATTTGAATTACTCCAATCAAGGTGTTTTGAAACATCATTGGGACACATAATACTTGCTTGGTACGGAAGCCGCTTTTCTTATCCCAACTGACATCAAACTTAAGTTTTGTGTTGATCATCATTAGTTCTTCATTGTTGTAGGCATCTTTAATATTGACGTACTGACCTGTGGATGCTACGTAACCTGCTATGCTTTCTGGTCCTATGGGTACAATTATCTCCTTTAACTCTTCTCCAGATTTTACACGAGAAAATAAAAGATTTCTTTTGGTATCAGCTAAAAAAATAGTTATTCTCTCGGCATCAAAAAGCTCTGCAATACTATCTCTTAACTGGATTAGAATGGCATTAAGGCTACTGGCAGAATGGATCTCATTTATTTTTTCCATTAATTTTTTTCTGTAGATTAATTGTTGTTTTATCTGTTCTGTTTCATTTATCATATCAATAAGAATAGCAAAAGTATAAAATATGGCAAGCAGAATATGGTAAAAAAGTTATTTGAGTATATATTTGATAGATTTTTAGGTAAGCCATACAATTATTTATCTTTCATTGTATTAGTCATAGAGAGTTTTTTTAAAAATTTTCCCATAGGCATAAAGGCAGTGGAGAGAGTAATTTTAAAACAGATCTACTTTACTGGCATAGAATCATTAAAAATTACTCTTCAGATAGGTTTTTTTATGGGTATAGTAGTTATTACTCAGATAACATCCTTTATCAAGGGAATTGGCGGTATAAACCTTGTTGGAAAGATTGTAACAATAGCAATTGTCAGGGAGATATTTCCCCTACTTATATCAGTAATAATGATTGCCCGAAGCGGTACAGCTATTACCTCTGAGCTTGCTTTAATGAAGACAAACAACGAGATAAAAACTTTAAGATTACTCAATATAGATCCCCTTTATTATCTTGTTTCGTCAAGGGTTATAGGTTTTATAATCTCAATTACTGTTGTAACAATAATAGGTACTACCACAGCCATATTATCAGGTGCATTGACTATTTACCTTTTTCAAAGGATTTCTCTTGGTGATTTTTTTGAGTATTTTTTCTTAAATCTGGGCATCTTTGATTTATCCTTATTTTTGCTTAAATGTATCAGCTTTGGTCTTATTATATCTTCTATTTGTTGCTTTTACGGATTATCGGTAGGTAAAAGTATCACAGAGATACCTCAAGTTTCTACAAAAGCGGTGATGAGTGCATTTTTTTATGTTTTTTTGACAAATGTTATACTTGATATGTTGGTGTTAATATGGCAATGATCCATTTCGAGGACTTAATAATCAACTTTGAAGGCGAGAGCCTTCCTAAAATAAACTTAACTGGAAAAGAAGGAGAGATAATAGGTATAGAGACTCAAAGAGATCTACATGATCGGGCTTTAAATGAACTTTTTTCCTGTGAGAGCACAGATTTTACAGGAAAAGCAGAGATTTTAAATACTAATTTAGCAGAGCTTGACTATCTAAGCACTTCAGAGATAAGAAAAAATCTATCACTTATATCATTAAGCTACCCTCTCATTTCAAACTTGAAGTTAATTGAAAACGCATATCTCCCCTCTTTATTCTTTTCAATAGATACAGAAAAAGAATTATTTCAAAGGGCCTTTAAAGTCCTTCAAGACCTTGGTATCTCTGCCAAGTTCAATCTAAATCCTGCCTATCTGACTAATTTTGAAAAAAAATTAGCTCTTTTTGCAAGAACACTTATGGGTAGTTATAAAATCATTATCTTTTCGAGATTTTTTAGTGACTTAGATGAATCAAAGAAATCTTTTTTAATCGATAAAATTTTAGAACATAAGAAGATAAACAGAGAGATTCTTGTTATAATAATAGAAAGAAATCTAAAATTACTAAATTTGATAAATTTTGATAGAATTATAAAGGTGTAATATGGCAACTTTACAAGACATAGACCCACGTTTTAAAAACTTAGGAGTTAAAGTTTTTTTATTTATCCTCTTAGGGGGTATATTTATTTTTACTGCCGTATATTTTCTTGGTAAGCAAAAGGATTTGTTTTCTCCAAAGATAAAACTTTATTTCATTACTAACACAGCCTTTGGTTATTCAGAAGGGATGGCTGTGAAATTAGCAGGCTTTAGGATAGGTAAGGTTAGCAAGATTACTCTTGATGAACAGGCAAGGGTAAAAATTGATTTAACTATCCAAAAAAAATATCTTAAATGGATAAGACAAGATTCAACGGCATCTCTAAAAAAGGAAGGTTATATAGGAGAAGATTTTATAGAGATAAGCTTTGGTTCCCTTGATAAACCAGAATTACAAGATAATATGGAGATAACTTTTAAAAAGGCAAAGGGTATAGAAGACATTGCTCAAGAGATTGTTGAGGAGTTGAAGCCTGTTGCCTTAGATGTCAAAAATTTTGTTATGTATATTACTGATCCTCAAGGAGATGTTACAAGAATACTTAAAAACACCTCTGAGCTTACAAAAGAACTTACTAATACGGCTCTTTTAGTTCAGGACTTAATAAAAGATACAAAACCAGTTGTCAAAAATATAGAGGAAATTACGAAAAATATAAAAAAGGAGACAGAGGAGATTCCTAAACTTAGAGGAGAGATTGACAGGTCTCTTGTTAATATTCAAAACTTGTCAGAAAGTCTGAAAAAAGATATTCCTAATCTGCTTGAAAATACCAATAAAACTATCAATAACTTGAATAAGATTACAGGCGATATTGCCAAAGAAGCTCCAAAAACAGGTTCTATCATAGATAACGTAGAGGGTATAACAGATAATACCAAAGACATCACAGAATCTATAAAAAGAAGTTGGTTTATAAGGAGGAATCTACCTCAATCTCCATCACCAAGTATTTTGCTTCCAGAGATAAAAAGAGAAAGAGATAAGAAATGAGAGTTCATTTAATTCTAACTATTACGTTCCTTCTTTTTTCCTGTTCAACACCCTTAGAAAGGGTTACATCTCCTATGGAAGTTGCAGGCTATAAATATATCGAAAAGGCAAGAATGGATATTAGAAGATCAGCTTTAGAAAGTGCTATAAAAAATTTAGATTTTGCTTTAGATATAGCTCAAAAAAATAATCTTCCCTACCTAAAGGCTTATGTTTATTTAGAGAGAGCAGCTGTTGCAAGTTTTTTAGGTAGTGATTATGTTGAAAAGGAGCTTCAGTTTGCTGAAGAGATTATAAACAAAGAGGCGAAAGATCTGACAAACCATATTAAGTTTAATAAAGCCATGTTATTGTATCAAAAGGGGCGTAGGGAAGAAGCAAAAAAACTTTTTAATAGCATTGAAAAAGTCCACTCAGTGTTAAAAAGTCATCAACTATTGTTTGAATCTATTATCGCCAAAGATGAGCACAGAGATGAAGATTTCAAAAAACTAATGTCAAAGGCTCTTAAAAGGACTATTAAAGAGGAGGATCATTATTTAGCTTCCTATGCTTATAAGTTAAGAGCTTCATATTATGAAGAAAAGGGAGATTTCTATAGTGCGATAGAGGATTATCAAAAGAGCTTAAACTTAGAAAGAATCTTGAATAATAAAAAGGAAATACTAAAAAATTTAGAAAGTTTGGGAGAGCTTTATTCTAAAGTTGGAGATAGAAGTAGCGCCTTTTATTATTACTATCAAGGATGGGATCTACTATCAAGTTCTGGCGAATATGAAAGTAGCCAGTACTTTCTCAATAAGGCTTTATCTTTTATAGATTAAGGGGATGTAGCTCAGATGGGAGAGCACCGCGTTCGCAATGCGGGGGTCGGGGGTTCAAATCCCCTCATCTCCATTTTTTATATTAATTTTGCTAATAAATTAAATTAACGAGATGGATGAGATAAAAATTAAAATTCAGGGTCCATGAAAAAAGTAGAAAAAGAAGGAGATTTTAAGTAAAATAAAAAGTTTGCTATGACAAACATCAATTTAGACGAGTTAATACAGAACTTTGAGCAGAATGAGGCAAGATTCCTTAACTTAAAAAACCATCTGGGTTTAGAAGCGAAGGAGTCTCGATTGAGAGATATAGAATCTTATGTATCTAAAGAAGATTTTTGGAAAGACAGAGAAAATAGTAAGCATATATTAAGAGAGAGGTCGGAGCTACTTAAGTTTTTTGAGGAATGGAAAAGTATTATCTCTATCTATGAGGATATTAAGACCGCTATTGATTTATTGAAGATTAATCTGGATGAATCTCTAATAAAAGAGATGAAGGGAAATCTTGAAACCTTTAATCGGCTCTTAAAAGAGTTAGAGATAAGAAAAATATTTAAAAATGAGAATGACTATTGTAACGCCATATTGAGTATAAACGCAGGCGCAGGTGGTACTGAAGCACAAGATTGGGTAGAGATGTTACTTAGGATGTATTTAAGATGGGCGGAGAATAGGGGATATAAGACTCAGATAGTAGACATACTTGCAGGTGATGAGGCAGGAATTAAAAATGTTACAGTAACTGTAGATGGTCCCTATGCCTATGGTTATCTCAAAGCAGAGGTTGGTATTCACAGACTTATTAGGATATCACCCTTTGATGCCTCTGGTAGAAGACATACTTCCTTTGCATCTGTCTCTGTAATTCCTCAAGTAGATGATGATATTGAGATAGAAGTTAGGGAAGAGGATATAAAAGTGGATACCTATAGAGCCTCAGGATGTGGGGGGCAAAAGGTTAATAAGACAGATTCGGCGGTAAGAATAACGCACCTACCAACTGGGATTGTGGTTCAGTGCCAGAATGAAAGGTCACAGCATAAAAATAGAGAGATGGCAATGAAGCTTCTCAAGGCAAGATTGTATGAGTTGGAGTTAGAAAAAAAAGAGGAAGAAAAAAGAAAGGCTCACGAACAAAAAAAGGATATTTCATGGGGCAGTCAGATAAGGACATACGTTTTGCAACCCTATAAGCAGGTGAAAGATCATAGAACTCAACACGAGACAAGCAATGCCGATGCAGTTTTAGATGGAGAGATAAACGATTTTATAGAGCAGTATTTATTAAAATTTAGCTAATTTGGAGGATTTAAGATGGCAGGTCATTCTAAATGGGCACAAATCAAACACAAAAAAGCAGCTGTTGACGCAAAAAGAGGGAAAATCTTTACTAAGATAGCTAAGGAGATAACTGTAGCTGTAAGGTTGGGTGGGAAGGACCCAGAAATGAATCCAAGACTTAGAACTGTTATCGCAAAGGCTAAAGCTGTTAATATGCCAAATGACAATATTGAAAGGGCTATTAAAAAAGGAACTGGAGAACTACAGGATTCCCAATATGAGGAGATTAGATATGAAGGTTATGGACCTGGTGGAGTTGCTGTTATGGTAGATGTGATGACAGACAATAAAAATAGAACAGTCGGGGAGATTAGACATTTATTTTCAAAATATAATGGAAATTTGGGGGAGTCAGGTTGTGTAAGCTGGGTTTTTGATCAGAAGGGATATTTTGTATTTGATGATACAGTAGTATCAGAAGATGAGCTTATGGAGATAGCCCTTGAGGCTGGTGCAGAAGATGTTAAAAGAGATGAGAAATCTCTCGAAGTAATCTGTGTACCGGAAGATTTTGAAAAGGTAAAAGAAGTTTTTGATCAGAAGGGATTAAAATATAATTTGGCAGAAATTACTATGATACCCAAAAATTATGTAGAGATTAAAGATAAAGATGCTCAAAATATGTTAAAATTGTTTGAAGCCCTTGAAGACCATGATGATGTTCAGAATGTCTATGCAAACTTTGATTTGCCAGAAGATATGGCTATAGAATAATATAGTTTTTGATTGATATTAGAGAGGTAAATAATGTTAGTTCTCGGAATAGATCCGGGGCTTAGAAAGACTGGATATGGTTTTGTAAAAAGTTCTTTTGGACAGCTAAATTTTATAGATGCAGGTGTTATAAATCTTGAAATTTATCCCGATAGGCAAGACAGACTATATTTTCTATACGAAAGTCTCAACAATTTAGTTAAGAAATATAATCCTTCGGCAATCTCATTAGAAAAGGTATTTTCTGGTAGGAACGTAAGGTCTGCCTTCTTAATAGGAGAGGCAAGGGCTGTAAGTATAATTAGTGGTAAGAGTCATAGCATAAATATTTTTGAATACTCAGCGAGAGCGGTTAAGCAGGGTATAACAGGATATGGAAATGCAACAAAAGAAGATGTTAAGAGAATGGTAAAACTTATACTAAATATTAAAGATGCCATTAAAGATGATGCCTCTGATGCTTTAGCTCTTGCAATTTATCATTTAAATGTCTTTAATAACATAGGGAAGCTATGATTGGAACTCTTAAAGGAAGATTAATCCAAAAGGAAGCAGAGAAGATAATTTTAGATGTCGCAGGGGTTGGTTATGAGGTTTTTCTACCTCTAAAAGCAATTCCTCAACTTCCTGATTTAGGTAAGGAAGTATTTCTTTATATACAGACTATTGTTAGAGAAGATGATATCTCTTTTTATGGTTTTCTAAATAAAGAAGAGAAAGAAGTTTTTAAGCTCTTAAGAGAAGCAAAGGGTGTAGGAGTAAGAACGGCCTTCAGTTTACTATCTTTTTTTAGTTCAGACGATATAATAAATAATATTATTAATGAAGATGTTAACTCTCTTCTATCTGTTCCTGGAATAGGTAAAAAGACAGCAGAAAGGATTATATTCGAGTTGAAGGATAGGGCAAAAAAGTTTAGTGACAGACCAAATCTACCAAAAAGTGGACAGATTGAGTCAGATGTGGAGCTTGCGCTCATCTCGTTGGGTTACAGTCTCAAAGAGGCAAGAGAATCTATAAGAAAGGCAAAAGAAGAGTTGAAGGAAGATTTTTCATTAGAAGAGATTATAAAAGTTGCCCTAAAAAACCTCGTGAAAGGTTAATTATGAGAGATGAGCTTGTTCAAGCCGAGAAGACTATCGATGATATAGAACTTGATAAAACCTTAAGACCTTCTTCTTTAGACGATTTTATAGGACAACCGAAAATAATTGAAAATCTTAAAATTTTTATCCAGGCTGCAAGAGAAAGAGGAGAAGCACTTGATCATATTTTGCTTTATGGACCACCAGGATTAGGTAAAACGTCACTATCAGTTGTAATAGCCAAAGAGATGGCTGTAAATATTAGAATTACCTCAGGCCCAGTTTTAGAAAAGTCAGGTGATTTGGCAGCCATACTATCTTCTCTTTCAGACAAGGATGTACTTTTTATAGATGAGATACATAGATTACCCTCCGTTGTTGAAGAGGTTTTATACCCTGCGATGGAAGATTTTAAGATAGATATTAAGATTGGTCAAGGACCATCGGCAAGAAGCTTGAGGATATCATTACCGCATTTCACTTTGATTGGAGCTACTACAAGGGCAGGGCTGCTTACATCACCACTGAGGGATAGATTCGGTTTTATAGGTAGACTTGAATTTTATGATGACTTTGATTTAATTAAAATAGTAAGAAGATCTGCAAAGATACTTAACATTGAGGTAGATGAAGGAGGTGCCCTTGAGATTGCTAAGAGGTCTCGTGGCACACCTCGAATTGCTAATAGGATTTTGAAAAGATTAAGAGATTATGCCCAAGTTTTGGGAAGCGGCAGGATTGATCTTGAGATAGCAAAAAAGGGTCTTTTTGCCCTTGATATAGATGAAGAAGGCTTTGACGCTATGGATAGAGAGATACTCTCAACAATTATAAATAAGTTTAACGGTGGCCCTGTTGGAATAGATACTTTATCTGTGGCAGTTAATGAGGAAAGGGAGACTATAGAGGATATTTACGAACCCTATCTTATTCAAAAAGGTTTTATCGCAAGAACCAAAAGAGGAAGGGTGGCTACTCCACTTGCCTATAAGTATCTAAAAATTGAAAATAAAAGTTGTCAAAACAGTTTATTTGATGATTAAAAAATAGTCAAATTGTTTTAGTTTTGTAGGATATTGCTAATTTTTTATCCATATTGGCATAAAAAATAGGCATAAACAATGGCAAACAAATTGCAATGTATTTAATTAAAAAACAACACGGAGGTATTTATGACACCAAAAGAAGTAGTTTCCTTTGCTAAGGAGCATAATGCAAAATCAGTCGATTTTAAGTTTATGGATTTTATTGGTACATGGCAACATTTTACAATTCCTATAGGTCAGTTCAATGAGGACATTTTTGAAGAGGGACTTGGTTTTGATGGGAGCAGTATTAGAGGTTGGAAATCTATCCACGAAAGTGATATGCTTATTGTCCCAGACCCAACAACAGCCATTATTGACCCATTTATGGAAACTCCCACACTTTCTCTTATATGTAATGTTTACGACCCTATCACAAGGGAGGCCTATGAGAGGGATCCAAGAAACATTGCTCAGAAGGCTGAGGCCTATTTAAAATCAACAGGTATTGCAGATGTTGCCTATTTTGGTCCTGAGGCAGAGTTCTTTATCTTTGATGATATTAGATATGATTTGGCAAGTAACAAAAGTTTTGTCTTTATTGACTCAGTTGAAGGTATATGGAACTCAGGTAGAGAAGAAGAGCCTAACTTAGGTTATAAGATAAGGCACAAAGAAGGCTATTTCCCTGTATCTCCTACAGATAGCCAACAAGAGATTAGAGAAGAGATGGTTAGAGTTATGGAGTCTGTTGGTATAGAGGTGGAGAGACAGCATCATGAGGTAGCAAGTGCTGGACAGGCAGAGATTGATTACAAGTTTGATAGTCTTTTAAAGTGTGCAGATAAACTTATGTGGTTTAAATATATAGTTAAAAATGTAGCTTTAAATTTTGGTAAGACTGCTACATTCATGCCTAAACCACTTTATGGCGATAATGGTTCTGGAATGCATACTCACATAAGTCTATGGAAAGATGGTAAGCCTCTTTTCGCTGGCGATCATTATGGTGGTTTATCAAAACTGGCATTATACTTTGTAGGTGGAATTTTAAAACATGCAAGAGCACTTTGTGCCATAACAAACCCAACAACAAACTCCTATAGAAGACTTGTTCCTGGTTTTGAGGCACCAGTTAATCTTGCCTATAGTAGCAGAAATAGAAGTGCTGCTATAAGAATCCCCATGTATTCTCCATCACCAAAATCGAAGAGAATTGAGTTTAGGACACCCGACCCATCATGTAATGGCTATTTAGCCTTCTCGGCTATGCTATTAGCAGGTCTTGATGGTATTGAGAATCAGATAGACCCAGGACAGCCATTAGATAAGGATATATATGCATTGTCTCCAGAAGAGCTAAAAGATGTCCCTTCAGCTCCTGGTTCATTACAAGAGGCTCTTAAGGCATTAAAAGAAGACCATCAGTTCCTTTTAAAAGGTGGTGTATTTACAGAAGATGTTATTGATGCATGGATTACCTATAAGACTGAGAGAGAGTTTAATGCTGTTAACTTAAGACCAGTTCCGATGGAGTTTTTCCTTTACTATGATATATGATTTTATTAGGTTAAGTTAAAATACTGCAAAAAGGTTGAGGTTAAGTAAAAATTTTTAGATACTTAGCCTTAACCTTTTTTTAATTCAACAGAAAATTAATCTTAATAGTAGTTAAGCTTTTTAAGGGCTGCTTCTAATTTCATAGAGGTAGAGTTCTGTTCCGGGAAAATAGAGCTCTTCTTTTCTAATACCTATAATATTTAGATAACCTAAGAATAACTCATTTTCTTGACGCCTAAAATCGGTAAATAAAACCCAGACTCTTTTCGATTTTTTTATTTTTTCAAGGGCCTTTTTATACTCAGATTGATCCCACATAGGCTTTATCTTTCTAATAGTTTCAATATTATGGAGAACGAATTTTTCTTTATAAAACTCAAAGATAGTGTCAATGCTATGGTGGATTGCCAGCAGGTCTCCTTCTTCTTTTTTTTCAGATATATATTTTAAAGCAGGCTTAATTTCTTGCTTACTCAAGTTATATTTTGCAATCTCAAATGAATTTTTTAAAGGAGGTGACATAAGAAATATCAAGAAAAAAACAAAAATAATAAATTTAAATATTTTGCTTCCCATTAGCTCAAAACTATAAAGTAGTATTATGTAATATAAAGGCACAGAAAAGACTAACAATCTCTGGTAAAGAGGGTATCTCCCTATGGATGATGTTATAAGCATAAAAATCAAAACTAAAATAATAAATAAAAATAAATTTTTCCTTTCTTTGTACAGAGCAAATAAACCTGTGAGGGTGAAAAAGGTTCCTAAATAAAGGTTCTCTATATTTAATGGTCTGTCTAAGGCCCATAAAAAAGCTCTTTTATACCACCATAGAGTAGATGAAGATAGGGTTATTGGTGCAAAATGGTCTGTCCAGAAATTTTTTATATAATCATTTTGTCCAGATTTTTTTAGAATAAGTATGTAATAGATAAAGAAACTAATTGTGGGAATTAGTGAGAAGATTAATAGTTTTTTTAATCTTACAAAATCTTTTTTTGTTAAAAAGATTATTGTGAATGATGTGTAAATACTGGCAATTGTGAAAAAAGAAGGGTAGGAAAACCAAAGTGCCAAAGCACATAGAACTGAATATTTAAATATGTTCTTTTCAAAATTTTCCAATAGCTTTAGAAAGGCTACAATAAGGATTGACGTTAGAAGAGCATCAAGAATATAGGGTTTTAACTCAATATTATAATAAATAAGATCAAAATTAAGATTAATGAGAATAATACCTGTCAAAATGGCAAGATAACTTTTAAAAATATTTTTTAAGAGATATAAAAAGATAAAGATTAATAATATCCCCGAAATTAAAGGAATGATTCTAAAAATATAATCTTCAGTGCCAAATAAAATTGTAAAAATTTTTTCAATGACAAGAAAGCCATAAGGAGCAACCTGATTGTAATCAAGAGGTTTAGCTAAGGCAATAAAATCTTTACTCACTATATTTAAGGCAATACCTGCCTCATCAAGCCAGAAGGACCTAAAAAACAAAAACTGCCGCACTCTTAAAAAAACACCGTAGGCAATAACTAAGAATAATAGAGCCTTAAGAAGCTTATTTATATTTTTATCGTTAAAATATAATTTATAAGTCTCTAACTTTAAGATTTTTTCTTCACCTCGGGTAGTTTAGGCATATATTTAAACATCCTCTGTAGGACCTTGTGAGCTATCTTATCCAAGTCTGGCTTAAATAAAGAGTAGCTTTCTTTTTCTTGATGCATAGACTTCCAATAGATAGTTCCCGTAGGACCATCTATAAGCTTGATAGATATGGCTACCTCAGCAAATTTGTCTCCCAAATAATCTATATATCCCCATTTGCTGAACTCAGCTACGATGATGGTGTCTGCCATGAACTGATCAACAATCTTTTGAGAAATGTCTTTATCGGATATATTTAATGTCTTTAACTTTGAGTAAAAAGCCATAACAAGCTCTTGAAGCTCTTTGCTGTCATTCATTTGCTGTCTTCCATCCTCTGGTTTTATGATCCTTTCAAACTTTTTTGTGTTTATTAAATTATCATAAATTGCCTTTTCTGCTTTTGAAATATCGTGGTCATAGCCAGCTGGCATTTTTACTGGTAATATTACCAAGACCTTAGGTTTAAAAATAGATGCAGTAGGAGATATTTCATTAAACTCTATACTTGAACAGGAAAAAAGTATTAATGATAAAAATGTTAGTAATGCTGCCTTTTTCATGGAGTCCTCCTTTTGTATTTTAATATTTAAAAATAACATCTCTTAATAAAACAGGTTTGTAATTTTTATCTACAATATATTCAAAAATCTTTGGAAAGGCAAATTTTATTTTCCAGCCTCTGCCATTTATATGGAAAATTAGTATTGTTCCTTCTTTAGTATTTCTTATGACGGTATTTATAAGCCGATCGGTTGAAAGATTTTTATCGGGGTCGCCACTTTCAAAACTCCAATGAACAATTTTATAACCCATACTTTTAACAGTCTCTAATGCTTTCTCGTTATAATAACCATAGGGGAAGCGGAAATAAGTTGGTTTTTTACCAGTAATATCTGCAATTAGCTGTTCATTTTTTAAAACATCCTTTACAATATCTTGAGTAGATAGTTTTCTGAAATCTTGGTGACTATAAGAATGATTTTCTATCTGAATAAAAGGCAACTTACTTATCCTCTTAACATCCTCAATATTTCTTTCTATAAACTTTCCGCTTAAAAATAAGGTTACAGGAACTTCCTTTGAGATTATAAAATCAAGCAAATCCTTATCAAAATATGCTGGTGTTTTTGTTTCACAGGCATCGAAGGTAATAGCAATAATTTTATCATTTGTATTAAGGGTGGTTATGACTCCAGCAAAAGTAAATAAAAAGATAATTTTCAATGCTAAATATTTAGTAATAGACATCATAAAGATATAACCCCTGTGGAGGTGCCGTTTTTCCAGCCTTTTTTCTGTCTTTACATTCTTTTATAAACACAAAATCTTCTGGACTAATCTTTCCTAACCCAACCTCAACCATAGTACCTATAAGAATTCTAACCATATTATGCAAGAAGCCATTGGCAGTGATTGTATAAATAATTAAATCCTTTACTTTCTCCCATTTTGATTCGTAAACAATCCTAACAGTATTTTTTCTTGTGCAGGCTGAGGCTCTGAAAGATGCGAAATCATGGGTACCTAAAATGCAAGAGGCACAGATATTCATATTATCAATATGTAAAGGATAAGGAATATGCCAAACCCTATTAAAATCGAGGGCTGTGGGTTCCTTTCTATTTAAGATTTTGTAAATATAGGTCTTTTTTTTAGCTGAAAATATAGGATGAAAGTCAGAAGAGACATATTTGGCATCCTTAACTCTTATATCTTTAGGTAGAAAATGATTTAATCCAAATACATAAGCTTCTATGGGAAGCCTCCTTTGAGTTTTAAAAGAAAAATACTGATTTATAGCATGAACCCCTGTATCGGTTCTTCCAGAACCTATTATTTTTATCTTTTCGTCTAAAAATTTTGAAAGGGTTTCTTCAATAACTTCTTGTATCGTTATCTGACCTATTTGTTTCTGCCAGCCAAAATAATTAGTTCCATCGTACTCAACTTTTACCAACACTTGAAAAATATCCATAACTTGCATTTTAAATAAAGAAAGTTAAAATTTAAATATAAAAAATTGGAGGTCTCTCTATGAAGGTTTTTGTTAATGAAGATTTATGTATAGGTTGCGGGCTCTGTGTAGACACCTGTCCCGATATTTTTGAGATTGTAGATGATAAATCTATAGTAAGAGTTTCAGAGGTACCTAAAACTTATGAAGATCTTGTTAAGGAAGCAAGAGACAATTGTCCTGTTGATGCCATTTCTATCGAAGAGTAATTAAATTAGGATTCTTTCTTTAGCATTATAAATGGTCATCTGATTACCCCTCACATAACCAACAACTGTTAGATTAAGTTTTTCTGCTATCTCAAGAGAAAGATCAGTAGGTGTTGAACGGGATACGATAATAGCGGCATTTATCTTTGCAGATTTTAGTAATATTTCAGAGGAAATTCTTCCGGTTGTAAAAATTATAGAATCTTCTGTGTTAATCCTATTTATCAAGCAGTGACCCACTATCTTATCAAGGGCATTATGTCTGCCCACATCTTCTCTAACAACAAAATTTGTCCCATCGTAAAACCCACATACGTGCAACCCCCTTATATTCTTTGTGCCACGGTGAGTATTGATTTCTCTCATAAGAGCTATTATCTGTTTATAATCCCATCTTTTTTTTACCTCAGCAAATCTGCATTTTAAGGAATCTAAAGCAAAAAAGAATATGCTACCCTTACCACATCCTGTAGTTACAATTCTCTTTTCGTATAACCGCTCCTCAAGAGTAGTTATATCTGCCTCTATATGGATTTTAGTTTTATCTTTATCAAGTTTAATCTTTTTTATCTGATCGATATCTTCTATTAATCCCTCTGATTTGAGAAAACCTAATGCCAGCTCTTCTATATTATCAGGGTAAGATAGTAGGGTTATAAACTCCTTATCATTAATATATATGGTTAGAGGTCTTTCTGAAATTAAGGGTGTTTCAATCTCTTCAAAGTCTTTTCCGTTAAAATGTGTAGCCTTCCATAAATTTATCGCCATGAACTTATTATGGCAATAAATATTAATATTATCAAGCAGATGATTTTTGAAGGAAGTATATTCTTATTCTATGATGAAAATTATGTGTAATCCACAAATGATAATGTCCTAAATGCCACAAATAGAAATGTCCTAAAATAATAATGATAAAATGTCCTCTTTTTGTAAAAAAAGGGGGGGCAAATTAAGCGAAAGGACATAATAACTATGAGCGTGAGGGAATTGAAGAGGTTAAGAGTGATAAACTGGTTTTTGTGCAAGGAGATAGACCAGAAGAAGGCTTAAGAGCTGTTAGGAGTAAGCACCCGGCAAACAAGAAGGATGGCAAAAGGGGCATTGCGGAATGATTTTATCATAGCCCATAACAAAAAGCTTGCAAACCAAAGAAGAAATATATTCATCCAAAAGACCACCATTGGATAAATAAAATTTCTTCTAAATAGGACATTTCTAAATGTGTAAAAAGCGGACATTTCTATTTGTGGTTTACAACCGCCAAAACCATATTTACAAATTCGATTCGCTTTCAATGATATATATGTTTGCTTGGGTTTTTATAATATATGTTATGAATAAGTAATAAGAAAAAAGCGTTACAGAAGCGGTAATGAAAAGACATCAATGCATTTTCTAAGAAAAGAGCCTATCAAAAACCGTAGGCAAAGCCTATATAACTCGTATGTGACTTAGATTTGCCAAGCTCGCCATCGGTAATGGTATAAGTATAGCCCAGATGAGTTGAGAAAGCCTGGCTTATATCGTAAGACAGGGTCAGGCTCATCATATTGCTGTCCACCTTATCCTTAACTATGTATTCGTTAAAGCTTCCAGAAAATCTTCTGTTTCTTCCTCTTCCAGAAAATATTGGGTCGGTCGCATAGCCGATTCCTCTGAATGAATAGCCCTGTGAATACTCATAACCAATTTCGGCATTTAATCTGTACGTCAAATTTGCCCCGCCGTAAATACCCACAGCGTGTTCTGTGAAGGAATAGGTATCTACTTTAGCAAGGCTGTTGGTATAGATATAATATTGGCCGAGATATACATTATCAGAGATCTTCTCTCTAATAGCTACTTTGCCGCCGTAAGCTATCGCTGACCTATCAGAGTCAGAAGCTATCTTAAATTTAACAAAAGGTGAAAGTTTTAATCTCCACGATGGATGAAGAAAATAGGCTATGCCCGGACTAAGCATCGCTTCTGAATAATTTAATTCTTCTAATTCTCTATAGGCGGTGCTTGTCAAAGTTGCAGCAAGAAACCAATCGGCTCGCGCTTCCCCAGTAGGTTCTCTGTTGTAGCTTAAGTAAAGAGAAAGATAGCTGTCTTCTTGTTCGTCTTGGACTGATTGGTTGACGTTAGAATCATATCCTATTCTTGCCCCTACCTCTAATGAGGCATAACTAAGAGATGTAAAGCAAAGTAAAGTAAATAAAATAACTAAAGGCACTAAAGTTATATTGAATTTTATATCATCTGCCGCCACGACCGCCTCCCCTCATGCCTCCACCACTTTTGAATTGGTCTTTCCCCTTGTTCATCCCTCCGAAACCCTGCCCGGCGCCGCTCCACTCAGGCATACCTTTGCGGTTTCGCAAGACAATGGATTTCCCAGTAACTGAAATTTTTAGCTCTTGAGCTATAATGTATAAATTGCCGTCCTTGCCCAACGATTTTGAGCCAATAACAGTTACCTCATCTCCATCAGAAAGTTTAACTTTTAAATCCTCCCAGTACCAACGGGGGGATAACAAGACAGTATAGCTCTCTTTTTTTGATAGCAATAAAAATCTGACTGGACCAGTTTCAGGGATATATAATTGATAGACTTTACCGCTCACTTCCCCGACAGTATTTATATCATATCCTTCAGGATAGATAATCCCACTGCGCTCCAATAAACTATCTTTTTCTTCCGCTAAGGCTGGAGCGGCAAAAAGCATGGAAGCAATAAGCGAAAAAAGAAGAATTAGGAAGGCAGCTAAAACTGCCTTCCTAATCGGTAGAAGAGTATTTCTACTGCTGAGTAGGTGCGCCATATCCTGCACCATCTTTTGGCGAGACTGGACCTGTGCCATCGCCTGGTCCGAAAGTTTTACCGTTCTTGTTGATAGCTCCATTTTTAGCGGCACTGCCATTAACACATGAGCCGTCTCGCAGCTGCTGTCTTTCCTGAGTTTTGTTGTTTGTCCTCATAATGTTACCTTTAATATTTCCTTTCTGCCCTGCAAAAACTGATGGAGCTAATCCCAACATAACTAAAAGCCCCACTGCAATCCCCTTTTTTAATGTGCTCTTCATGTCATCCACCTCCCTTTTTTTTATTGATGACTATAAAAAGAGCAAGGTCAATGCCAAACCTCCAATGAACTATAATTTATTGAAATAAAATCATTTATTCAAATCTATTATTTACAACTGTTTAATTTTAGGTGCAATATTTGCAGTTAAGATGCACTTACTGCACCTTAGTTTCAAAGCTCGTATTGTTTTATTTTATAATAAAGGGTTCTTAAGGAGATACCTAAGATTTCTGCCGCTTTTTTCCTGTTTCCGCCTACATCCAAAAGTACTTTCCTTATCGTTTCTTTTTCTGATGCCTCGAGAAGCCCATCGGAAGAGGATATAGCTATGCTCAAAGAATCTGTCTCTATAGTAAGCTCTGAAGAATCGATAAATTCTCTATCTGCCAGTATAACTGCCCGCTCTATAATATTATGGAGCTCCCTCACGTTTCCCGGCCATTCATAATCAATAATAGTTGATTTTGCATCTTCTGTTAACCCCTTAATTCTTTTACCTAAGGCAGCGGAGAATTTTTTTACAAAATAATCTGCCAGTGGAATTATAGCATCCCTTCTTTCTTTTAAAGATGGTAATTTGATAGGGAAAACATTGAGCCGATAATAAAGATCCTCTCTAAAACGACCTGAAAGTACTTCTTTTTTGATATCCCTGTTTGTAGCCGAGATTATTCTTAAATCAACGGATATGGACTTGGCACCGCCCACCCTTTCAAAGCTTCTTTCTTGTAGAACTCTAAGAAGCTTTGCCTGTACCGTTAAAGGCATCTCGCAGAGTTCATCTAAAAATAATGTGCCACCGTTTGCTATCTCAAACTTTCCCTTTTTTAAAGTTATAGCGCCTGTAAAGGCACCCTTTTCATGTCCAAAAAGCTCGCTCTCAAGCAGCGATTCAACTAAAGCAGCGCAGTTAACCGCCACAAAGGGTTTTTCTTTCCTTAAACTTAGCTGATGAATTACACGGGCAACAAGCTCCTTTCCCGTTCCGCTTGGGCCCTCAATCAAGACCGTAGCAGGTGTAGGAGCTACATTAAACACCAGCTTCTGCACCTCTTTCATCTTTTCTCCAAGAAAGATTATATCCATCGGGGGAAACTGCTTATCAAGCTCCTCCGAAAGAAATGAAATTTTTTGTTCTGCCTCGGCCTCTTTTAAAACGCGACTTACTACATGTCGCAGCTCATCAGGACTTTTAAAGGGTTTCGTTAGGTAATCTGAAGCACCAAATTTCATTGCATCAACAGCGTTTTTTATAGATCCGTAGGCTGTAATAATTATCCACTTGACATAGGGATTTATTTTTTTTGCTTTTTCTAAAAGCTCAAGTCCGGACATATCTGGCAACTTAAGATCAGTTATAACAAGGTCAAAGTCAGTGGCCATAAATTTTGCCAAAGCTTTAGCTGCAGTGCTAGCCTCTTCAACTGAGTATGATCCCTCAACAAGAATATCTGTTACAAAGGAACGCATCAGTTCATCGTCGTCAACGATTAAAATTTTTTTTCCCATCAGCGACCTTCTTTTTTTGATAAGAAAATTGTTAAAACCGCTCCTTTTTCATCTCTTCTATTTGAGAGCTCAATTCGCCCGCCCATACCCTCAATAACTTTTTTGGAGTAGGAAAGCCCCAAACCAGTGCCATCAACTTTGGTTGTATAGAATGGTGTGAATAGTTTACCCAAATCAGATTCCGAGATTCCAGTTCCGGTATCTTTTATCTCTATCTTTGCATAGCCTCTTTCCCAATAGGCAGATAATAAAAGCTTACCCCCATCTCCCATAGCATGTAAAGCATTTTGTACCACATTAGTTAATACTCTGTATAATTTTTCTTTATCAGCTTTCGCCTCAAAATCTTTTTCTATATCAAAATAAACTTCACCTTTCCAGTTAGAACATAAATTATTTACCACTTCCTCCACAAGATTTAGTATATTTACATCTTCTATTTTATATTCTTCCTTCTTTGAATACATAAGAAGCTCATTAACTAAACGCTCTATTCTATCAGTTCCTTTGAGTATCATGGCTAGTCCTTTCTTTTTTTGATCTTCCGCTTTGATTTTTTCATCCAACCATTGGGCATAACCTTTAATTCCACCCAAGGCGTTTCTTATTTCATGAGAAAGTACAGCAGCCATCTGGCCTATCAATGCCAATTGCTTTTTATCTTCTAATTCTTTCTGTACCCTAAGGTGCCGCATAAGCATAAATCCAGATAATAACCCACTGGCCCATAACAAAGTAAGGATCATCCCAACTGTCAACCATAACCGCTTTGTCTGCAACAAGATTTTGTCTACAGGGGTTGTGTGTAGGACTATCCTAACAACCTCAGGAGTGCCGTCAGGAAGATGTACTGGATAATTATATTCATAGGCGGGTAATCCGGTTTGAAGGTTAATGCGTCGACCCATCTGTTTAATATCCTTATCAAACCACTGCTTTATTTTTGGGTCATCTATTTGAAGACCTACCAAGTTTGGATTGGTATGGAACAGTATAAGTCCTTCTCTATTTACTATCAAAGCATAGGCAACAACTCTGTCGGAAAAGACTTCCTTAATTTTTGAATCAGCCGTACCACCGCTTTCGCGCAAGCTCTGTTCTACGGCCATAGAAAGCGAAGAGGCTATGCTATCCAAGGCATGAATTGAGAGGTTTTTTGCGGTTTGAATATTTTGTGCAGTAATATAGATCATTACTACTGAAGAAATAGTAAGCGTCGCTAGTAAGAACGCTAAAATTACTCTTGGACGATAGTATTGTTTATGAGATATCATGGCTAAATCTGCTTTGAGACCGTTAATTTTTAGTTTTTTAAAATTTGCTTATTTTCGATTTTCTCTACTATAATAAAATTTACTATCTCATTGCTATCAAATTTTGTTCTCTTTAGGTAAATTTAAGGTCTGAACCTATAAAAATGATATTTGTCAACTTAAAATTATGGGTTCAAGTTGTAAATATTTTTTAAGGTTTAAGGTAAAACTTATTTATTTACATTAACTAAATTAAAGGCTTTAAATTTTCTAATTTTCAAATCATTTTTATTCAATTAATAGAGTCTTTGTGTTTTAATAGTACTATGGGCTTTGCTCCTGTTTATCTCTTTTATAGGGGACCTCAGGGAGAATGTAAAAATGAGTTTTCAAATCTTGTACCTGTTGGTTTATTTAATATTCTAAATTTTCTAAATAAAAACGGAGTTCCAACAAGACTTTATAATCTCTCATCTCTCTCTGACAAAAGGTTATTTGATTTAATTTGTAAACTTAACCCTAAGCTTGCCTTTCTGTCTTCCTTTTATGGTAATCATTGGGAAACATTGAAGATAGTTAATTATATTAAGCAAAATAATCCCTTCAGCACAACGGTCATAGGAGGCCCCATATCTGTCATTGGTGAAGATATACTTAAGAAGTTTAAAAATGTAGATTATATCATCAATGGTGAAGGAGAGTTAGCTTCGCTGGAGTTACTAAATTTTATAAATAAAAAAACATCTGATATTAGATCAATAAAAAATCTCATATATAGAGCTGACGGTAAGATTTTTAAAAACTCCTACTATCTACATAAAGAGATTGATGATTTTTTTTACCTTCCCTCAGAGGTGATGAGATACAGCAAGTTCATACAAGTGGAAAATCTACAAGTTATAATAACTTCTCGTGGCTGTCCCTTTTTCTGTTCTTTTTGTTCATCTCCTGTCTTATGGGGAAGGAAGATAAGATATCATTCCATCGAAAATATCATTAAGTACATAGAAGACCTTATTGAAAATTTTAAAGTAAGTTATTTTAGTATTAGGGATGATAATTTTCTCTCAAACAAGAAAAGGGTTATTCAATTTTGTAAAGAGATATTAAATAGGGGTTGGAAGATAAATTTTAATCTTCAAGGCTCAGCAAGTTTTATAGATGAAGAGACTCTTAGATATCTAAAAATGGCTGGTTGTGATCAGATTCAGATAGGGATAGAGTCACTATCACCAAAGGTTTTAAAGTTTTTTAATAAAAAGATTGATGTAGATAGGTTAAAAAGTCAGATAAACCTTATGAGGAAATATAAAATAGCACCCTTTGGGTATTTTATTGCAGGTCTTAATGAGACCGATTTTGATATAGAACCAACCATTAACTTTATTAAAAACTCAGGGATAATGTCAGGTGTCTTATCTCCTCTTGTTATTTATCCAGGGACTAAAATTTCAAAAAATTTAAATATAGATAACTTTTTTATAAAAAACAGAGAGATACTTTATTTTTCAAAGAAATCCTATTTAAAATACAAATCAAAATTTGATGAGGCCTTTAAAATAGCAGTTAATAATAATTTTTGAGAGTTGATATTGGAACTATCATATAAAAAAAACTTTATAGATTTTCATACCCATATTTTTCCTGAAAAACTTTATTCAGCAATAAAAAGCTGGTTCTTAAATAACGTAGGATGGAACTTTGATTTTAAGGGATCTTCGATGGAAGTTTTTAGCTTCTTAAATAATATTGATAATTTGGAATATTTTATATGCTTTGGGTATGCCCATAAAAAAGATATATCTTCAAGGTTAAATGAGTTTTATATATCTTTAAAATCACTTTCTCCTAAGGTAATTCCATTAGGAACTATACATCAAGATGATGCGGATCTAATTGATATAGCAAAGAAGGCGATGGATGGAGGTCTTAAGGGCTTTAAGATTCATTGTCAGGTTCAGAAAGTTACCGCTGATGACAAAAGATTTCATAAATTCTATGAATATGTCGGTGATAGGGGAGGTTTCATTTTATTTCACGCAGGAACTGGCCCTTTTCCTAATGACTTTGTAGGTTTTTGTAATTTCGAGAGGTTTATAAAAAAATTCCCTAACTTAAAGTGTATAGTTGCTCATTTAGGGGCTTTTGAAAGTGATAAATTTATTAAGGCAAGCCTTGATTATAAAAATTTATATTTAGATACCTCCTACACCTTCATATCAAATCCTACCAATACACTTATAGCTCCAGTAGAGCTATTATTGGAAGCTCAAGAGAAGATCCTTTTTGGGAGTGATTTTCCGGGCATTTGTCATTCCTATGAGAGCTCAGTATCTGCTCTGACTAATTTATGTATTCCTGAAGATGTTCTTGATAAAATTTTTTATGAAAATGCTTACAAATTTTTGAAGTCTCTTAGTACGGTTTAGTTAAAATTTTATTGATTTATTCAAAAAAATGAATATAATAATATTATGTAGTAAGGAGGTTAAAATGCCTATTTTTGAGTTTAAATGCGAAAGTTGTGGAGAGGTTTTTGAGAGTTTTATCTTAAGAGGGGCAGAAAAGATTAATTGTCCTAAATGTGGCAGTGAGAAAATAGCAAAGTTATTATCAGCTCCTAACTTGTGTGGTTCCAGTGATGGTAGTTCTCATTCAGGCTGTGGTGGCAAATCTTCAGGTTTTTCTTGAGCCTAATTTATTAGGTTTAGTTTAAACCTACAGGGTTATATGAAAATATTTAGAAATATTAGAGGAGAATATATGAAGGAGATAATTTTTGTTGTTATAATTTTGGTTGTATGGTTTTTAGTTACACAGGTTATCTTTCCTAGACTTGGAATACCTACCTGAGGTTTCAATCCTGACACTGGGTCCCAGTGTTCTATAGAAGAAAAACTTGAAAAGAAAAAATCAGGGAACTAACTTACCATAATAAACTAAAAGAGTACCGTCTTCGATAAGGCTTATCATATTCTTAAATATTTTTTCACCGTCTCTCTTTTTAAAGATTGGGTTATTGAATAAACGATTCTGATAGATTTTTTTGTAAAAGGCGAGAGCATTTTCTGTATCTAGGTAAAAGTTTTCTATTTTAAACCCCAGCTCCTTTAAAAGACTTAAGAAATCTTCAAAAGTTATTAAAAAGTTATAGGTTTCATTATCTGACCAAGGCAAAGGAAATAATAAACTCCTCTGATAATCCTTTATAAACCACTCATGAAAAACAACTTGTCCTGTCTTCTTGGTAACTCTCTTAATCTCTCTAAGAAAGTTCTTTTTATCAGGGATATTCATATTAATGTGTTGTAGCCAGACAATATCAAAGAGGCCATCGAAAAAGGGTATATGGTTTGCATCTCCGTTAACATAATAAACATTGATTTTTTCTTTAATAAGATTGTTTAACTTAAGCCCTGTAAGAGAATAGCAATAGGAAAGATCAAGGTTATAAGTAGATACAGCAAAATTTTTCGCTAAAAATCTTGCAACCCCCCCAATACCTCCACCTAACTCAAGGACTTTTTGACCTTTTTTAAAATCTATTAGCTCTGCAATTTTTTTTGTGGAAGATATACCGCCTGCGTGGATCTGGTCAAAACGATTCAAGGTTTCTACGTCGAGAGTATTTATGTTTAAATTTTTAAAGACTTTAAGATAGTCCTCATAAAGCTCTTGATTTAGATCCCATTGAGACATTATCTTTCTCAAAAATTAAAAAATTGATTCTGATTCTAATGGTAGTTTAATAGTAAATACTGTGCCTCTGTTTAGAGAGCTATCTACTTGAATATTACCATGATGAAGGTTAATGATTTCTCTGACTAAGTATAATCCTAACCCTGTGCCACGGGTTGTTTTACTAGGACCAGCGTCTATCATATAAAACTTTTCAAAAACATTGTCAATCTGGTCGGGCGGTATACCAATACCATAATCTCTAATTTTTATATAGCCTAAGTTTGCGTTAACTGAGGTTATAATCTCAATCTTACTCTCATTTTTTGAATATTTTATAGCGTTTGATATCAAATGATAAAAGCTTTGCAAGAGTAGATCCCTGTCTCCTTCAACTACTATATCTCCTTCACAGAAAAAGGTTCTAAAAACAATGTTTTTGCTCTCAGATTCTTGATAAAGAAGTTGTATCGCTTCGTTAATAACCTCATGAATTGAGACATTAGAATGTTTAATTTTAAGTATTGTTGGTATCTTTTCAAACTTACTTATTGTAAGGAGGTTATCAATAAGCCTCGCAAGTTTGTTCACCTCGTTTAGCATGTTAGTAAGGATAGCGCTTTTGCTTTTTTCATCCTTTATCAAATCGCCAACTAATATCTCATTAAAGCCCTTAATGATAGTAAGGGGGGTTCGTAGCTCGTGAGATATATTTGCCATATAGTTCTGGCGCCACAAATTGAGTTCCTTTAGTTTTCTATATCTAATAGCATTTTCAAGAGCGATACTCGAAAAGTTTATAAGTGACTGGAATAAAGGCATTGAAAAATTATTAAAATCTTCGTTTTCATTTAAAAACATTATTACACCAAGACACTGATTCTGAAACTTAATAGATTGGCATAACATCTTTTTCGGTGAGTATCCTAATTTTTCAATGATAGGTTTGATAAGCTTTTTGATCTCTTCTGTCTTATTACTGAAAAAAGGTTTGTTAGGAGAATCGAGGCATCTATTATATAAAAAATCAATATTAAATATATTATTAGGTGCTAACTTACTATTGAGCCCTGAAACCTCCTTAACAATTAGGTCTTCATTATCTTTAAAAATCATAAATATTATTGTGTCGCAGTGAATAAACTCTTTGAAGCTTGAAACAGTATTTTTTATTACATTTTCAAGCTCTAACTCTGAGGTAAGGGTTTTAGCAAAGTTATTTACAATATTTAGTTCATTTATCTTATTTGTTAAGTCTGAAATATCTTCAAGAACAATTAATATGCCATGCTCAACGGTTTTACTCTTTAATGTGTTTATATTGATACAAAAAGTTTTGTCTTTTAAGGAAAGACAGAAGCTTTCAGAAATATTATTCTTCTTAATCAATGATTCTGTGGAAGGAAATATATTTTCAACGTCAATTTGAAACTTCTTTTTTAAAATATCAAAAAATATCTCACCTATTACCTCATTTTCTTCTATTTCTAAGAATTTTAGAGCTGCCTTATTAGCAAAAAAAATCTTGTAGTTATTATCACATTCAACAATACCTTCAGTCATTGTTGATAATATTTGGTTAAGATGTGTTTCAATCTCGATGAGCTCCTTCGTCATCTCGCGAGGATATATCTTTTCTATACCAATAACTTTTTCTTTAAGCTCTTGGATATCTTCTTTTTCTTCAAAGGTTTTAATAACAGAGAAGAGGTCAGCCATGAAGTTGGGTATAGGGCTTTTTGCTACATAGGCATCGGCCTTTATATCTTTAACCCTTGTGGATGCCTCTATAGCTACACCAGTTAGTATGATAACTGGTGTTTCTGTAAGGTTGGGATTTTTCTTAAGATAATCACAGAGTCTTGTGCCATCAATTTTTGGCATTATATGGTCAACGAGTATATAATTAAAACTCTCTTTCTTGACTAACTCGAGGGCAACAAGAGGGTCATCTAAGGCTGTAACTTTATATCCTTTTTCTTCTAAATATTTCTTGATCGTTTCCAGAAAGAAGTGGTTATTATCCACAACGAGTACACTTTTCGACATTATTTATATTTTACTTTTTTAAAAAAACTTTACAAGCTAAAAATTGGTATTTAACCAAAAAGTTTCTGGGGTCAAAGATTAATTTATTTTCTTGTTTTTTTAAGGTAAAATATAAAAACATGAAAAGAATAATTATTAATGATTTTGATGGTACAATAAATAGGTTTGACATTGGTAATAAGATTACTAAGTCACTCCTTACCACTGAGGATTATAAACTAATAGATAGGGTCTATAAGAACAGAAAAATAAGTAACTATGAGATCTATGAAAGATATCTGGCTCCAATAATCTCTAAGGATGGTCATAATTTATCATCAATCATAAATAAGTATCTTCATCAGACCAATGGTTTTGTTAATTTTTTTAATTTCGCCAAAAAACAAGATTACGATTTACTTATACTAAGTGATGGCTTTGATATCTATATATCAGCCTTTCTTAAAAAATATAATATTGATATACCTTACTTTGCTAATAGGGTAATAAAGACAGAGGAAGGCTATAGCCTAATCTTTCCGAATAAAAAACCCCACTGTGAGAGATGCGGAACTTGTAAAGAAGATATAATAAAAAATTTAAGACGAAAGTATAACGAGATAATCTACATCGGAGATGGCTTATCTGATATCTGTCCCTCCTCTTGGGCGGATGTCTTTTTCGGAAAGAGAAAGATTTTTAAGGAGATTAATGTAGGTAAAAAGTTTTATTTTTATGATTACGATAGGCTTAAAGATTTGTTACAAAAAAAGGGCAACTATAGGGCTGTTATTTTTGATTTAGATGGTACATTGGTAGATGGCTTTGATATTATCTATGAAAGTTTTAATTATTCATTAAAAACCTTAGGGCTTAAGGAGATACCTATTAGAGAGATTAAAAAGGTAATAGGCCCAGCCTTATCGGAGGGCTTTAGAAGACTTGTTCCAGAGCATTTAGTGGCAGAAGGGGTAAATCTATATAGGAGTTATTACAAAGAGAGGTATTTAGAAAGGACAATACTTTTTGATGGTGTTAGGGAGCTTCTTAAGTATTTAAAAGATATGAAAATAATTGTTGGACTTATTACAAACAAAAAGGTGAGTTTTGCAGAAGAGTTACTTAGATATCTTAAGATAGATAAGTTTTTTGATTTTGTAAATGGCGCTGAGGAGGGATACCTTCCCAAACCTGATAGTGAGATAATGGAAAAGATTATGAAGGAGTTTAAGATTAATAAAGAAGAGACAATTTATATAGGTGATTCGGAGATAGATGGTAAGTTTGCAAATAACTGTGGAGTTGATTTTATAGCCTTGGGGTTGGGGCTTAGCAGTGAAGGAAATCTTTATAAACATAGACCCTTGACTTACCTAAAGGATATGAAAAGTGTGTTAAATAGCTTAACTTTTCTTTTTAATTAACACAATAAATAGGAAAAAGATTTATTTTGTGATAATTGCGATTGACAAAATATATATTTTATAGTTAATTTAATATTAGATGTTAAAAAATCTTATTACAAGGAGGATTAAATATGGGCAAAAGGGGTTTTACATTAATTGAGCTTGTGATAGTACTTATCCTTATTGGTATTGTCGCAGCGGTAGCAGTTCCAAAGTTTTTGGATATTCAGGAAGAGGCTAAGAAAAATGCCCTTAAAGGTAGCTTAGCAAGTGTAAGAAGTGCCATTAATATTTATTATGCCAATGCAAGTTTAAAAAATAAGCCTACAAAGTATCCAAACTCACAAGCCGTGTTACTTTCTATAATGCAAAATGGTAGTTTGCCTGAAAATCCTTTAGCTACACAAGGTAATAAATCTGGAGTTTCTGTTGGAACAAATAATTTTGGTTATTGTACTGCTGCTGATAACACTGATAAAGTTGGTTGGGTTTATAATACAAATACCGGTCAGTTCTGGTCAAACTGGGGTGGTGGTTTTGGTGCGAATAAATACTAAAATTTAATATTTAAAGGCTGCCTTCGGGCAGCCTTTTTTATTACCCCAAATCATCGTAGGGTCTTATTCTAAACTTAGTTTTTAGTTCTTTCTCTGCAAAATTTTTAATCTTTAGTATATCTAAGTTTGGCAAGGCTACTGCAGTTACGGTTACATCCTTTATATGTTTCTTTGCCGATTTGATGAAATCAATTAAGGACCTAAAGGCTCCTTCTATCTGAGGGTTACAGATCTTATTATAGGATTCCTCATCGCTTGCGTTTAAGCTTATCGAGACAGCATCTATTAGGTTTGATAGCTCAAGGGTTACATCTCTTTTTTCTCTTAAGTTTGCAAGACCATCGGTATTAAGTCTTATCTTTTTTACACCCCTTTCTCTTAAGTGGGGAGTTAAACTTTTTATTAAATCGAGACGAAGTGTTGGCTCTCCATAACCACAGTAAACTACCTCATCAAGGTCCTGCAAGTTTTCTGGAATATTTGCTAATATTTCCTCCAAGGTAGGCTCTTTTTCTATTCTTAAGTAGTGGCCTTTTACGAAGAAGTCTTTGTTTTTGCCACAGAAGATACATTTGTTGGTGCATTTATTTGTAAGATTTATATAAAGAGAGTTTCTAATCTTATATACAATCTGTGAGACCTTTTCTATCTCTAAACGGAAAGCCCTTAATGTATTTAGTTTTACTGACCTACAAACGTCTTCGATAGTAAGGTTTTTTATCTCGGCTATCTTTTTAACTATCTCTTTTACAAAGATGGGCTCGTTTCTTTTCCCCCTGTAAGGCTCTGGTGCTAAGAAAGGGGCATCTGTCTCGGTTAGTAAATAGTCAATGGGGATATTCTTAACAACATCATAGACATTCTGTGCCTTTTTAAAGGTTATTGTTCCTGGTATGGAAATTAGATAGCCTAAGCTGATGTAGAACTTAGCATCTTCTAAGTTACCAGAAAAGCAATGAATTATACCCTTTAGCTCTCTCTTTTTAAGTATTTTTTTGGCTTCCTCATGGGCATCTCTTATGTGAATCATCACAGGTTTGTTAATTTCTTCTGCAATATCAAGCTGTTTATTAAAAACCTCAATTTGTCTTTCTTTTGGCGAGTAATTTTTGAAGAAATCGAGCCCAATCTCTCCAAGCATTAGACATTTATCGTCCTTTAGGTATTCCAATAGCCTTTTTTCTATTTTATCGCTGTAGATTGTGGCTTCGTGAGGGTGTAGCCCTACAGAAAAGTATATATTTTTATGATTATGAGAGATTTCTTTTACCTTATCCCAGTACTTCGGCTCTGTGCCGACTGTACAGATAAAGGTAAAGTTATCGGAAGTAGCCCTTTTTATAACCTCTTCTCTATCATTGTCAAACTCAGGCATCTCAAGGTGTGTGTGGACATCAACAAACTCAAGCATTTTATTTTACCCTTGAGCCTGCCTTAACTAATTTTTCTGGTTTTAGCAGGGACAACCCTTCTTCATCTGTTGCTGCCAAGATCATCCCTTCTGATGTTATCCCCATAAGTTTTGCAGGTTTTAGATTAGCAACGAAGGCTATCTCTTTGTCTATCAATGTGTCAGGTTCATAATGCTTTCCTATACCAGCAACAATTGTTCTATCCCTTTTTCCATCAAAGACTGTTAGTTTTATTAGTTTATCTGATTTGGCAACTCTCTCTGCCTGTTTTATCTTACCAATTAGAATTTCTACTTTAGCGAAATCATCTATAGTAATTAACTGTTCTTCCTGTTGGGGTTCTTCTTGCCCCTTTTTAATATCAGAGGGCTCTTTCTCTATCCTTGGAAATAGATCACCAATTTGGGAGATAGAGAACTCACCAGCTATATTTCCATAGGTAAGGGTATCAAAGTTTTTCTTTATGAAGTTTTCCACATCTTCTTTTATACCAAGAGATGAAAATATAAGATTTGCCTTTTCGGGCATAAAAGGGTAGATGTATATAGAAATGAGCCTAAGGCCTTCCATAAGGTTTGAGAGTATCTTTTTTAGCTCCTTTATATCTCCTTTTTTGTGCAGAGTCCAAGGTTCCATCTCAACTATGTATTTATTAAGAAAACCTACAAAGTCCCACAAAGCTTCAAGGGCACGACTAAAGGCTGTTTCTTTCATCGCCTCATCATATTTCCTTTGACAGTCAAGAAATATAGATAAGACTCTATCATCAACTCCTGTAGTGGTAGGAGTTTCGTATTTTCCATCAAGAAACTTCTCTACCATTGAGATACTTCTTTTTGCCAGATTACCCAGATCATTCGCAAGATCTGAGTTTATTCTCTTTGTCATAGCTGAGTCTGAGAAATCTCCATCAAGACCAAAAGGTACTTCTCTTAACAAAAAGTATCTAAAGGCATCCACACCATACTTATCGGCATGGGCAAAGGGGTCAATGGCATTTCCAAGCGATTTGCTCATTTTCTGTCCTTCCACAGTCCACCAACCGTGGGCAACTACTTTTTCGGGTAAGGGTAATCCTGCTGATAGTAAAAAGCAAGGCCAATAGACAGCATGAAACTTTAGGATATCTTTACCTATAAAATGTACAGCTGGCCAATACTTATTAAACTTATCAATCTCATTGGGATATCCAATAGCTGTAATGTAGTTTGTAAGCGCATCAAACCAGACATATATTATATGATGCTCATTGGAAGGAACAGGTATTCCCCATTTTGTTGATGTTCTTGAGATACTCAAATCCCTTAAACCCTGTTTTACAAAACTGATAATCTCATTTCTTCTTGAGAGGGGGTAGATAAAATCTGGATTTTCTTCAATATGCTTAAGTAGTGGCTCTGTATATTTGGACATACGGAAGAAGTAGCTCTCTTCTTTTAGCTTATCAACAGGTCGCTTGCATTCAGGACATTTGCCATCGACGAGCTGACTATCGGTAAGGAAGGTCTCACAGGGAATACAGTACCAATCTTCGTAGTCTCCTAAATAAATATCTCCCTTTTCTTGAATTACTTTGAATAGATATGAGACAGTCTCGTAATGTCTCTTCTCGGTAGTTCTTATGAAATCGTTGTTACTAATATTAAGCTTTTTCCATAGTGATTGGAAATTTACAACAACTTTGTCAGCAAGCTCTTTGGGAGAGTATCCTTGAGATTTTGCTGTCTTTTCAATCTTTTGGCCATGTTCATCAGTTCCTGTAAGAAAAAATACATCATATCCTAGTAACCTATAATACCGTGCTATAACATCGGCAGCAATAGTTGTGTAGGCATGACCTATATGGGGAACATCGTTTACGTAATATATCGGTGTGGTTACATAGAATGTGTTTTTCACTTTCCATTCTCCTTTTCGTCAAGTTTGTTTAAGGTGTCTAAATCTACTGGTTCATCAAGAGAGCTTAGATATGATGCGGATTTTTGATAAAGGTCTCCACCTTCAAAATAATTATTAACTTCGTAAGAGAGACAGCAAAGTAGTCGCCCACACATACCAGAAAGTTTAGACGGGTTAAGTGGCAAAGACTGAACCCTTATCATTTTTATTGATATAGGATTAAAGCCTGAAAGAAAAGAGGAGCAACAAAGCTCTCTGCCACAGGCTGCTATACCACCACACTGTTTTGATGCGTCTCTAACACCTATCTGACGCATTTCAATACGTGTTTTAAAGACCCTTGCCAGATCCTTAACAAGTTCACGAAAATCAATCCTTCCATCGGCTGTAAAATAAAAAATTAATTTATTTCTGTCCAGAGTGTACTCACAGGATATGAGTTTCATAGGAAGATTATGCTTTTCTATGTATTGTAGACATACTTTATAGGCATTTTTCTCATCATCAAAATTTTTAGTAAGGGAGGCTAAATCATCTTCTGTAGCCTTTCTTAAGATTTTTTTTATCTCCGATGAAGGTGGCTCCACATCCTTAGGTGGTGCAACAACTCTGCCTATGGTCAAACCTCTCTCTGTCTCGGCAACAACAAAATCTCCTCTTTTCAACTCTATATTATCGGGGTCAAAAAAATAAGTTTTGACAGAAGACTTAAACTTTACTCCCACTAAAATCATATATCCTCACTTGTTGAGATGCTTAGGAATAGCGCTTCTAAAATAAAAGACTTTGCAATATTATACCTTAAAAATCTTCTGAAATTAACTACTTTTTCATAATTTGATAGGGCACTAAGACAGTCTTCTTCAAATTTTTTAGATCTTTGATAGAAATATTGCATCATTATACTAAAGGCTGTTTCTTCAAAATTATTTTGTGATATCTTCTCAGAAAGGGCAGATAACTCTAAAAATCTGGTATGTTTTATCTTCTCTAAAATATCTAAGGTGTCATTAAAAAGCTCGTAGTTTTTCTCTTGGAGAAGCTCCTCTGCAATCTTAATGGAGCCAGAAGAGTAGGGGACAATCTGAAGTATTTGCTCTTTTTTGTGTCCTTTCTCTATGAGTATCTCTGTTATCTCTTCCTCTAAAAGTGGGGAAAAAGATATTTTCACACAACGAGATAGGATTGTTGGTAATAAGTTTTTGTGGTTATCTGTGATTAATATTATGATAGAGTTTGAGAGAGGTTCTTCAAGTGTTTTTAATAGACTATTGGCTGAGAATATGTTCATTTTATGGGCATCATCTATTATTATGAACTTATAATTTCCTTCGATAGGGGAGGAGTTGGTAAAAGTAATAACTTGTTTTATCTCGTCAACCTTAATCTGCTTCTTCTCTGTTGATATAATTTTTATATCAGGGTGGGTATTTTTATCAATCTTTCTGCAGTTAATACAGCTATTGCAGGGTTTGTTTTCTCCAGTGCAGTTTAATAACTTGGAGAAATAAAGGGCGTAAAGCTTTTTTCCAACACCTTCAGGTCCGTAAAAAGTGTAGGCATGGGGAACTTTTTTGCTGTTAGATAGTTTTTTCAAAACTTTTAGTACCGATTTATTACCCTTAGGTTCTTGAATTTTCATAGAGTTTTAAAAAGTCTTTAAGTATTAAATTATGTATCTCATCAACACCTTTAGTAGCATCAACTATCAGGAATCTATGACTATTTTTTTTTGCGATCTCTAGAAAGCCTTCACGTATTTTTTTGTGAAAGTCTAAGCTCTCTCTCTCTATACGGTCTTTCTTCTTGTGTCTATTTCTCTGTTCTATAATCTCAGTTGGAGCATCCAGTAAATAGGTACGGTCAATTTTTATATCACCTATCACTATCTCATTTAGCATTGATATTATCTCGTGGGACAAGCCTCTGCCAAAGCCTTGATAGGCAACTGTTGAATCTATAAACCTATCTAAAATAATGATCTTTTTGCTCTTTTGTTCTGGTAATATTTTTTTTGTTATAAGATCAGCCCTTGCAGACTCAAATAGCAATAACTCGGAAAGAGGAGAGATATCTAAGTTTTTATTTAATAATATCTCTCTTATCTCCTCCGATAGCTCTGTTCCTCCAGGCTCTCTAAAGATAACAAAGTTAATATTAAGCTCAGTGAGACTCTTTTTTAGTTTATCTATCTGTGTGGACTTGCCACATCCTTCAATGCCTTCAAAGGTTATAATCACATCATTAAGTTTATATCATTTATAATTACAATATCAAGAACAGAAGAAAAATAACTTCCAAACATCTAAACTATATCTCAACAGAGCCATTGAAAGGGATTATTGTACAATCTATATTAAGCTCCTTTAGCTTATTTTTAAAATCTTCGGGATTTTGTTCTATCAGTGGCCAAGTATTATAATGAATCGGTATAACAGTTTTTGGCTTTAGCATAACAGAAGCTTTGATAGCATCATCAGGACCCATCGTAAAATTATCACCTATTGGTAAAAAGGCTATGTCTATATTGTTATTTTCTCCAATCACTTTCATATCACCGAAAAGCCCTGTATCACCTGCAAAATAAAAACATTTCCCACCAAAATGAACGATAAAACCACAAGGGTTACCGGTGTAGCGAGTTCCTTCATCTGTAACAAAAGCAGAGCCATGAAGCGCTTGAGTAAGTTTTACCTTACCAAAGTCAAAGTTAAAGCTACCACCGATGTGCATCGGATGAATGTTTGGTGCCCCCTCTTTCTGACAAAAATCAGCTAACTCAAAGGGTGCAATAACTATGGCTTTTGTCCTCTTTGCAATGGCGACGGCATCTCCTAAATGATCACCATGCCCGTGACTTATTAAAATAGCATCTGGTTTTAGCTCCTGTGCCCTTGCTGTTGTAACTGGGTTTCCGGTAATAAAAGGGTCGAACAATATATCGTATTTGCCATCATATAGCTCTATACAGGCATGACCATGATATATGATCTTGACCATATTTAACCTCCTAATATAATGTTAGAGCTGGGTTGATAGAAAAATATTTAAACCAAGTTGATTTATTAAATCCCTTAGCTGCTCTATCTCATCTACGTGCTTATCCTCGTCAAGTAGGATATTTAAAAGGAGATCTTTGGTAGCATTATCATTCACTTCTTCTGCTAACTTTATAGCTTTATTGTAGGCTTCAATAGCGCCTAACTCTAAAGCATAGTCATTATTTAGCTGGTTAGGTACTTCACTTCCTATGTGCATCTGTCTTAAGTTAGATACAATAGGTCTACCTTCAAGAAAAAGTATTCTCTCAATAAGTTTTTCCGCATGCTTCATCTCTGTAAAGGCTCTCTTCTCAAAATGTTCATGTAATTTTTTATATCCCCAGTTAGCGCTCATCTCAGCGTGTACCATATACTGACTAATGGCTGTCAGCTCGTCTGCCAATAATGAGTTAAGTGTTTCAATTAGTTTGTTATCTCCCTTCATTTTAAGCCTCCTTAAAGATTTTATTTAAAATTATGCCATTAAAAAAATAATTGTCAAATTTTTTATAAAACCTTATGGAGTAATTGTGATTAAGTTAATCTAACTGGAAAAAAATCTTTACTTTATCTGACTCTTTTTGATAATATTTTTAAGTTATGTTGGATTTAAGGTTCGTAAGAGAAAATATAGATCTAATCTCTGAAAAAACTCGCCTTAGAGGTATAGATTTAGACCTTAACTTATTCAAAGAGTTAGATAACGAGAGAAGGTCCTTAATAAGAAAGGTTGAGGATTTAAGGAGACAGAAAAATAAGCTTTCTGAAGAGTTTGGTAAGAAAAAGAGAGAAGGCAAGCTTACTGAAGAAGATATTAAACAAAACAAGGCTTTCATTACGCAGATAGACAAAGATACAAAAGAAATTGATGAAAGGCTAAAAGAGATAGAGGAAAACCACCGTTTACAATTACTTAGCATACCTAATATTCCTCATTCAACAGTACCAATAGGTAAGAGTTCAGAAGATAACCTTGAGGTTAGAAGATGGGGAGAGCCTAAAAAGTTTGGTTTTGAGCCTAAGCCTCACTGGGAGTTAGGCGAGATGCTCGATATTATTGATTTTGAAAGGGCTGTTAAGTTAACAGGAGCAAGGTTTTCGATTCTTAAAGGGTGGGGGTCAAGGCTTGAAAGGGCATTAATCAACTTTATGCTTGACGTACATACACAAAAGCATGGTTATAAGGAGATGTTACCTCCTTTCATTGTAAATAAATATAGTATGACAGGTACTGGACAGTTGCCTAAGTTTGCAGAGGATCTGTTTAAGTTGGAAGGGTACGATTATTATCTGATTCCAACAGCAGAGGTTCCTGTTACAAATTATTTTAGAGATGAGGTTCTTTCAGAAGATAAGCTACCCATTTATTTTACTGCCTTTACCCCTTGTTTTAGGGCAGAGGCAGGATCTTATGGTAAGGATACAAAGGGTATTATAAGACAGCATCAGTTTGATAAGGTTGAGCTTGTAAAGTTTGTAAAGCCTGATAGCTCCTATGATGAGTTAGAAAAACTTACTAAAGATGCAGAAGAGATTTTACAACTTTTAGAGCTGCCCTATAGAGTTGTATCTCTATGCACAGGGGATTTAGGTTTTTCTTCTGCCAAGACTTATGATATCGAGGTATATTTACCATCTTATAATGACTACAAAGAGATATCATCTTGTAGTAATTTTGAAGATTTTCAAGCAAGAAGAATGAGTATAAAATATAGGCTAAAGGGTTCTAATAGGACTGAATATGTTCATACACTTAATGGATCGGGACTTGCAGTTGGAAGGACTCTCGTGGCAATTATGGAGAACTATCAAAATGAAGATGGTTCTATTACAATCCCAAAAGCATTAGTGACTTATTTAAACGGTGTAGATAAGATTGCTAGAGATATTTAGGAGAGGTGGCCGAGTGGTTGAAGGCGGTGGTCTTGAAAATCACTGTACCTGCAAGGGTACCGGGGGTTCGAATCCCTCCCTCTCCGTTTTTTATTGCAGATTTAGCAAAAAAATAGGATAATAAAAAGTCTTATGGAGAGATGGCCGAGCTGGTCGAAGGCGCACGCCTGCTAAGCGTGTGTACCCCCTAAAGGGGTACCGAGGGTTCAAATCCCTCTCTCTCCGCTGGATAGATAAAAAAAATATTAAATATGGAGGAATGTTTATGAGAAAAGCTTTAATCGGGGGAATTTGCTTAGTTGTTTTCGCAGGTCTTTTAACCGTATCTGGTTGTAAGAAGAAACAGGAGGAAGTAGCTCCACAGCAGATGCCACCTATGCCACCAGTTGGTCAAGGTCAGCAGATGGGTATGCCTCAAAAAATTGAAACAGTGCTTCAGGTGCCTGAAGATGTCAAGAAAAAATGGAAGGCTATTAAGCTTAATGTTACTGATAAAACAACAAATAAATCTTCAATTGTTTCTGTTGAGATAGGTAAAGAGTCTCAGATACCTGGAACTGATTTAAAGGTTTTTGTGGAAGCCTTTTTGCCAGCCTTTAAGATGGACGGAGGAACAATCACATCAACAAGTCCAGACCAGACTACAAACCCAGCAGCTAAGATAAAGGTATCGGAAAAAGGTCAGGATATCTTTAGTGGATGGCTCTTTGAGTTGTATCCAACAGTTCATCCCTTTACTCATCCAAAATATACAATTACTCTTGCAGGATACGATAAGAAATAATTTAAAGGGGGGTATCCCCCCTTTTTTTTATCTCTAAAGTTTTTCTAATATCTTATCAGATAAATAGTTTGCTAAATATTCAAGACCTTCTGAATCGAAGCATAGACCACAGCCCTTATCAAACATAATCTTGCAATAAGGTGGAAACTCTTCCTCCCCCTGTCTATATAGAACAAGAATAGGAATATTTGGGAATATATTAACCATCATAGAGAGGTCATAAACATCTCTGTAGTCTATTACTTCAACACCACCAAATGATTGAATTATATTTTTTAGTTTTCCTAACTCATTCTTAACGGCTGATTGTATCTTTATCTCAAAATCCTCCTGTTTTACATCTCTAACCTTAAGTTTAGAGTAAAAATTTCTGTAATCACAAAAATCAAGCTTACCCTCTAACTTAACAGCACATTGTAAAAAATAAAAAATAAGTATCTTTGTGTGTTCAGAGAGCTTATTTGTATCAGAAAGGATATCTTCATTAGTAACGATAATTTTCTCACCAAGTAAATTGAAACTAACACCATCGTTTTCTATATTAAATCCTTCTATACCTTTAAAGTTTTCAAAATTTATGGTAGAAAGCTTTTTTCTAAACTCTTCCCATAGATCAATCATAGTGCCTGATTTAGTTTTATCTTTTTCTATAGGAAATAGGTCAGTGATTTTTTTTATGGTATCATCTGAGAGATAGGGGCATTTTTTTAAATAAACTGGACCATAGGCATAAACATAGGTGGCCAAAGCTAAACAGGTCTCAAACCCACAGTCTTTACAATTTGTCTTTGGTAAATCTTTTAAAATCTGAAAAGGTGTAGGTTTCATACTATCTCCTTCATTAGCTTGAAAAAAATAGCTATTTTAGTTTTATTATTTTAATTATAGCATTAAAAGAAATTTTGCCAAATTTTGTAAAACTGTTAAAATAATAGGTCTATGAACATAGGAAAGATACTTGTAGTTGATGATGAGAAAGGGATGAGAGACCTTCTTAGAAAAGTTCTTTCTAAAGAGGGTTACGATGTGATGCTTGCAGAGGATGGAGAAGAGGGATTAAGTTTAATAAAAGAAAACTCTTTTGATATTGTCATTGCTGATCTCGATATGCCAGTTATGAATGGTATTGAGATGATAAAAAGGGCAAAAAATTTTGATCCTACTGTCACAATTATCATAATAACTGCTTATGCCTCCGTTGAGTCTGCCGTTGAAGCCCTCAAACTTGGTGCTTACGATTACCTTATAAAACCCTTTGAGATAGAAGAGCTTAAAATTATAGTTAAAAAAGCCTTTGAGAGAATTAATCTTCTTTCTGAGAATATCTATCTAAAACAAGAGATAGATGAAAAATTTTATTTTCAAGGTATTGTAGGTAAATCTGAGAGTATGAAAAGGGTTTTTCAACTAATTGATGCTGTATCTAAAACTGATTCACTTGTGCTTATTGAAGGAGAAAGCGGTACTGGTAAGGAATTAATTGCTAAAGCTATTCACGAAAACAGTCATAGAAAAAACAATCCCTTTATTGTTTTAAATTGTGGTGCACTTTCTGAGGGTATTTTAGAGAGCGAACTTTTTGGCCATGAAAAGGGTTCCTTTTCTGGGGCTTTTACTCAAAGAAAGGGAAGATTTGAGTTAGCTCATACGGGCACATTGTTTATTGATGAAGTTGGAGAGTTATCATTATCAGCCCAAACAAGGTTGCTTAGAGTGCTACAGGAAAAGGAGTTTGAGAGGGTTGGCGGTAACTATACGATAAAGGTGGATGTAAGGATTATTACTGCTACTAATAAAAACCTTGAAAAAGAAGTTAAGGAAAATCGATTTAGAGAGGATTTATATTACCGGTTAAATGTTTTTAAGATAAAAGTACCACCTTTAAGGGAAAGAAGAGAAGATATTGAGGAGTTATCTAACTTTTTTATCACAAAGTTTTCTAAAGAAATGAATAAAAAAATCAAAGGGCTCTCCACTGAAGCGATAAGGATGCTAAAAAACTACAACTGGCCTGGCAATATTAGAGAGCTACAGAATGTTATAGAAAGGGCTGTTGTTTTGTGTAATGATGATTTTATAACACCAAGAGAGTTACCAGAGAACCTTTCTAAAGAAATGGAACTTATAGATCAAGTTGAGTTAAAATCAGGTGAGACCCTCGATGATGCTATTGAAAGAATAGAAAAGAGTATAATCTTGAAAGCTCTTAAGAAATGTGGTTATTCACAAACTAAAACAGCCGAGTACTTAGGTGTTAAAAGAACAACCTTAAGATATAAGTTAGAAAAGTATGGTTTTATAAATAAGGTGGTAGAGTAATTAGCCAAACCGACCTGTTATATAGTCTTCAGTCCTTTTATCTTTAGGAGAAGTAAATATCTTTGATGTTTTATCCAGCTCAACAAGCTCACCGAGTAGCATAAAACCACTATAATCTGAGACCCTTGCAGCTTGTTGCATATTATGGGTTACAATAAGTATTGTGTAGTTTTCTTTAAGCTCCATCATAAGCTCTTCAATCTTCATAGTGGCAATTGGATCAAGGGCAGAGCAAGGCTCATCGAGAAGAATTATCTCTGGCTCAACAGTCAAAAGTCTTGCTATACAAAGTCTTTGTTTCATTTCTTCTGACAACTCTAAAGCAGACATATTAAGTTTATCTTTTAAATCTTCCCACAAGTTTACAGCTTTTAAAGCTTTCTCAACAACTTCAAGATCTTTTTTCTTTTCTGATATACCGTGAACCTTAAGACCAAAGACTAAATTCTCATATACTGAAAAGGGAAAGGGGTTAGGTCTTTGAAAAACCATCCCAACTTTTTTTCTTAGCTCAATAATATCAATATCTTCTATGTTTTTTTCATTGATTAATATTTTCCCAGCAACCTTAACATCTTCTATGATATCATTCATCCTATTAAAGCATCTTAGTAAGGTAGATTTACCACAGCCTGAAGGACCTATTAAAGCAGTAATAGTATTTTTCTTAACACAAAAGTCTATATCTTTTAAGGCCTGGAACTTACCATAATAAAGATTTAACTTTTCTGTGTATATTGCAAGATTTTCCATAATTGTTATCCAAACTTACCCTGTATATAATCTTCCGTTTGTCTGTTTTTAGGCTTTGTAAACATTATATCTGTTTCGCCAAACTCTACTAACTCACCTAAGTAGAAAAAGGCTGTATAGTCTGTAGCACGGGCGATCTGCTTTGTATTGTTTGAGACAAGTATAATGGTATAGTCTTTTTTTAACTCGTTCAAGGCTTCCTCAATTTTTGCTGTCGAGATGGGGTCTAAACCAGAGCAGGGCTCGTCTAAAAGAATTATTTCAGGATTTAAGGCTAAGGTCCTTGCGAGACATAGTCTTTGTTGCTGACCACCTGATAATTTTAGAGCGGAGGAGTCAAGTCTATTCTTGACCTCGTCCCATAGAAAGGCTTTCTTAAGACAATCTTCTACTATAAAATCCAGCTTGTTTTTATTGGTTATCCCCTTTAATCGTGGCCCAAAGACAATATTTTCATAGATAGAACGTGGTAGCGGTAATGGAACAGCAAAAACAGTTCCCACTCTTCTTCTAAGAGAAACTACATCTTTTTCTTCAAGTATGTCTATGCTATCTATATAAAGATTTCCAGATATCTGGAGATTTTCTACAAAGTCTATCATCCTATTAATAACAGATATAAAAGTGCTTTTACCACTACCAGCCGGGCCCATAAGACCTGTAATGGCATTTCTATAAATAGATAGGCTAACGTTATTTAATACTTTGTTATTATCAATCTTAATACTTAAGTTACCAGCCTCAATCTTTATATCCATAAATCCTCAAGAGTATTTTGAGATAAATCTATTCATAAGGTAATAGGCTAAAATATTTATAAATAGAATGCTTAGAGTTAGTACCAAAGCAGTAGAATAGGCCATTTCCATTGAGATACCCTCTCTTGCCAGTATATAAAAATGGACAGCCATAGTTCTACCTGAGTCTGCCAGTGATGTTGGGAGTCTCAGAGAGCTTCCCATAGTAAATATTACTGCAGCAGTTTCACCAACTGCTCTACCTATAGAAAGCATAATTCCAGTAAGTATTGCCGGTGCTGCTGAAGGCAAAACAACCTTAGTTACTGTTTCCCACTTTGTTGCTCCTAAAGAAAAACTTACCATTCTCAAGTTTTTAGGAACAGACTTAATGGCTTCTTCACTTGTTCTAATAATTGTTGGTAGAATCATTATAGACATTGTCAATGCCCCTGCTAATAGAGACCACCCCATCTCTAACTTTATTACAAAAAAAATAAAACCAAAAAGCCCATAGATAATGGAAGGAATCCCAGCAAGCGACTCTACACCAAAGCGAATTATCTTAGTAAGAGTAGTTTCCTTAGTATACTCGGTAAGAAATATAGCGGTTCCTAAACCAAGTGGTGTGGCAAAGGCAAGAGATAGGATTACTAAAAAAGCAGTGCCTATAATGGCGGGAAATATTCCACCATGACGACCCATATCTTCTGGGTAGCCTAAAATAAACTCAAGATTAAAATGTCTGATACCTTTGATAAAGATAACTAATACTATAGCAACAAGAATAGAAACTGTAAAAATTGCTTGAATATTGAGGGAAATTTTAATCAACCGATTTACAGATTTGGGCTCAATTTTCATTTTAATACCTTCTTCCTAAAGACAAAATTGGCCAAGTAATTCAAAAACATGATAATTATAAGAAGCACCACTCCTGTAGAAAAAAGGGCTTTCCTGTGATCTCCCGAAGCATAGGCTAACTCAAGGGCTATATTACTTGTAAGTGTTCTTAAAGGGTCTGTAAGATTTGTTGGAATTTTTAATGCGTTTCCTGCTACCATTATTACCGCCATTGTCTCTCCTATAGCTCTTCCCATTCCCAGTATAAAGCCAGCCATAATGCCAGATTTGGCGGTAGGTATTACGACACGCCAGATTGTCTGCCATTTAGTGGCTCCCATTGCTAAAGCTCCTTCTCTATAGGACCTGGGAACACTCATAAGAGAGTCGTAGGATATACTAATTACAGTTGGTAATATCATTATTCCAAGAATAATGGAGGATGTCAGAAGCGAAAAGCCAGATCCACCAAGGGTTTCTCTAATTATAGGTACTATATAAATAACACCTAAAAATCCATAAACAACCGAAGGTATGCCTGCCAAAAGCTCTAAGGCTGGTTTCAAAAACAACTTTCTTTTTTTGCCCGCATATTCTGCCAAATAGGTGGCACAGGCAAGGCCGAGAGGCCCTCCTACTACCAACGCACCAATTGTTACTAAAAAAGAAGATACAATCATTGGAAAAATACCAAAATGTCCTTTAGTCGGAGCCCATTTAAGGCCTAATACAATATTTTTTACACCAACCTTAAAAAATAATGGTAGTCCCTCTATCAAGATAAAAAGAAAGATCAAAAACAAGAATAATAATGAGGAAAGGGCGAAGATCATCAAAATTATTCTAATATATTTATCTATTATCATTGCTCTATCAATCATTTACGGAAATTAGTCCTTCTTTTTTTAGTATTTTTTGTCCCTCTTTAGATAACACATAATCTATAAATTTTTTTGCATTTTCAGAGGGTTCTCCGTTAATAAGATATAGAAAAGGTCTGAAGATTTTGTATTTATTTGTCCGTATATTCTCAATGGTGGGTAAATAACCATCTATCGCAAGTGCTTTAACTTTATTATCAACCATACCAAGAGAGATATAACCTATTGCGTAGGGATCAGTAACTACCATCTCTTTTACTGAGCCATTAGAGTCTTGTACCATTATTGAGTCAGATATTTCAACTTTTTTCATAACAAGCTCTTCAAAGGCGCCTCTTGTACCAGAGCCTTCTTCCCTTGTAACAGCATCAATATTTCTGTCTATCCATCCTAAATCTTTCCAGTTTTTTATTTTTCCTGAAAAGATATCTTGAACCTCTTTAAGAGTTAGACCGTTGATGGGATTTTTAGGATTAACTACAATTGCAATTCCATCATAGCAGATTGGAATTTCCTTCAAAACCTTTTCCTCCTCTTTTAACTCTCTTGATGACATTCCTATATCAACAGTTTTGTAAATTGTTGCTTGTATTCCCGCAGTGGAACCACCTGCTTGAACATTTATTACAAAGGTGGGGTTGCCTACCATAAAATACTCTGCTAACTTTTCTGTAAAAGGCATCACAGAGGTTGAGCCAGCAATAGTAATGGTATGTCTATTTGAATTTATATCCTTTGATGATTGACAAGAAATTACTGTCAACATCATGAGGAAAAGTATCTTTTTCAAGTTAGTCGCCTTCTTATGAATTTTTAAGGTGTCTTACAATCTTTCCTTCAACCATAAAGATTACAAGCTCTGAGATATTAACTGCATGGTCTGCCATTCTTTCCAAATACTTGGAGATAAAGAGTAGTCGAGTGGCTCTACTTATTGTTTTTGGGTCTTGCATCATATACGTTAACAACTCTCTAAAAATTTGGTCGTGAAGTACGTCTACGATCTCATCATCTTTGGTGACTTTCCATGCAAGCTCAACATCTTCTTTAACAAAGGCATCTAAACTTTCTTTTAACATCAGCTGAACTGTATTTGCCATCTTTGGTAAATCAATGTAAGGTTTTAACTGGGGTTCCTCGTTTAACTCCAAGACTCTCTCACACATGTTTACAGCCATATCTCCAATTCTTTCTAAATCATAATTAATTTTAATAGCCGTTGTAATAAATCTTAAATCCCTTGCGGCTGGTTGCCTTAAAGCAAGAAGTTTAAGACATAGCTCATCTATCTCAACCTCTCGGGAGTTAATAATATCATCGTCTTGAATAACCTTTTCTGCAAGTTTTGAGTCTCTCTCTAAAAGTGACTTAATAGCGTTACCTATAGACTTTTCTACTAAGCCTCCTTCGAAAAGAAGCTTCTCTTTAAGCTCCTTCAGCTCTTTATCGAAAGATTTATAAATATGCCCATCCATATTTTTACCTCCAAAAATAATCTTGTAAATTATAAAAGATTAGGCTCTTTTTTACAATTGCAAATATTTTTTGAGGACAAGAAAAAAAACTCTTATTTTGTTTGATTTTAAAAATTGTTTTTAATAATATTATTAGGAAAATGAGATCTTCTATATATAAGAAAAAGATACTTACTTTAAAGGCTCTTTCTGAAATTGGTAAACTTCTGACATCTACCTTAGATTTAGATAAGGTTCTTAAACTTGTTCTTGAAAAGGTAGGAGATATACTATCAGCAAAAAACTGGTCACTAATCTTAGTAGATGAATCAACAAAGGAACTATATTTTGAGATTGTCGTGGGAGATTTTGCCGATAAAATAAAAAATAAGAGATTAAAGGCAATCGAAGGCGTTGCAGGTTGGGTTTTTACACATAGAGAACCTCTTCTTGTTCCTAATGTGGAGAAAGATAAGAGGTTTTCTCCGATAATTGATAATGTTACAGGCTTTAAGACAAAATCGATAATTTGTTGTCCCTTAATATGTAGAAACAATGTCTTGGGAGTAATTGAGCTTATAAATAAGAAGATTGGTGAAGAGTTTACGGAAGATGACTTAGATGTATTAATTTATCTATCTGACTATATCGCAATTGCTATTGATAACGCTAAAAATTTTGCTAAAATTCAGGAACTCACAGTAAAAGATGACTTAACTTGTTTATATAATACCCGTTTCTTTCATGAGATGCTCGAGAGAGAGATAAAAAGGGCTTTAAGAAAGAATCGTGAGCTTTCCCTTATTTTTATAGACATGGACCATTTTAAAGAAGTAAATGATAATTACGGACATTTGTATGGTAGCATGCTCTTAAAAGAGGTTGCTGAAATCATCAGAGCAACAATAAGAAGCATTGATATACCTATTAGATATGGTGGAGATGAGTTTGTAATAATCTTGCCTGAAACTACAAAGGAGCAAGCTGGTCTTGTGGCTGAGAGAATACTAAATAACATAAGAAACAATACATTTTTAAGTGAAGAAGGTCTTTCTTTGAAACTCACTGCAAGTATTGGATATGCAAATTTTCCTGAAGATGCTAAAAATAAAGAAGAGCTTGTAGTAAAAGCCGATAACGCTATGTATAAGGTTAAGAATTCAAGTAGAAACAATTTCCTACCAGCTTAAGATATGAAACTCGAAGAAGCTTATGAAATTTTAAAAAAAGAAAACCCATTTTTAAAAGGTGTTAACACCTCATCTCTACTTTGGAAAAAGGCCTTACTTGATTTTTTTAAATTGGAAAATATCCCAATAAGGTTAAAAAAAGCCATAATATTGGTCTCCGCTAATTCTGACTTTGAAGACGTTTTAAGGGGTTATTTTGATTTATTAAAAAAAGAAGAGAGTGATGAGATAAGAAAGTTTATGATGGAATCTTTAGCAGAGAATACCAATGAGCTTGTAATAGAGCTTCAGTTTCCTTTGTTAGGAATAAGAGATAGGGTTTTTGATAGATATGTAAGACAGTTAGCAAGTCAAAATATTATATATGCTATTAAAGACTATCAGAAAAAAAGACCACTAAAGGCCATATTGTTTATTAATAGACTAAGGACAAGCTGTTTAAATGATGAAAATACCTTTATAAGGATGAATGCAGCTATTATCCTACGTAATATTGGAGAAAAAAAGGTAGTCCCTGATCTGGAAAAGAGGTTAGAGATAGAAAAAAGACTATTGATTGATAATCCTTCTGATATTGGTATACCCTATGTTATAAGAGAGATAGAGAGGGCAATATCAAATCTGAAAGAAAGAGCTTGACATTTTTTTTTTAGAAGTTTAATTTATAATTAATATTTAGACAGATGTGCATAATTGCCTTCCCATTTAACAATGAATAATCCAAATTAAACTAAAATCACTAAATGGTGAGTTTTGTATCGGGAAGCAACATTTTAAAAAAATTAAGGTGAGGTATGGTAAGATCAAGAAAAAATGAAAAAACAAGGGAAAGTAACGACGATTGTGATTTACAGAAAGAAACAGCAGAGACTAGCAAAAGTGTAGAAAATATTGAGCAGTTCGAACAGTTCCTTCCTAAAAGAATAAATCTCAAAGAGCTAAAGGAAAAAAAGATAAGCGAGTTAGCTCATATGGCTGCATTAATGAATGTGGAAAATGCAGCAACCATGAGAAGGCAGGATCTCATTTACGCTATGTTGCAGGCTCAGGGCGAGCAAAATGGCATCATATATGGGGAAGGAGTAATAGAGGTGCTCCAGGAAGGATATGGCTTTTTAAGGTCTCCTGATTATAACTATTTGCCTGGTCCTGATGATATTTATGTCTCCCCTTCTCAGATAAAAAGATTTAACCTAAGGACGGGAGAGCTAATATCAGGTCAGATTAGGCCACCAAAGGAAGGCGAGAAATATTTTGCTCTCCTTAAGGTTGAATCCATAAATGGCGACTCTGTTGAGATAGCAAGAGATAGGATACTTTTTGACAATCTAACGCCTCTCTATCCAATGGAAAGAATTAAGTTAGAATCTACCTCTGATAATTATTCTATGAGAGTTATGGATTTGTTAACTCCTATAGGAAAAGGACAGAGAGGTTTAATAGTTGCTCCACCTAGGACAGGAAAGACAGTTCTACTACAAAATATAGCCAATAGCATTTCCAGAAATCATCCTGAGATTTACTTGATAGTCCTATTGATAGATGAGAGACCTGAAGAAGTTACAGACATGCAAAGAACAGTTAAGGGAGAAGTCGTTAGTTCTACCTTTGATGAGCCTGCCTCAAGGCATGTTCAGGTAGCTGAGATGGTTATTGAGAGAGCAAAGAGGCTTGTGGAACAAAAAAAGGATGTGGTTATCTTACTTGATAGTATTACAAGGTTAGCAAGAGCCTATAACACTATTGTGCCTGCCAGCGGTAAGGTCTTGTCAGGTGGTGTTGACTCTAACGCTTTACAGAAGCCAAAGAGATTTTTTGGTGCCGCAAGAAACATAGAAGAAGGTGGAAGTCTTACAATTATTGCTACAGCACTTGTAGAAACAGGTAGTAGGATGGATGAAGTCATCTTTGAAGAGTTTAAGGGTACTGGAAATATGGAACTTGTCTTAGATAGAAAGTTGGCAGATAGAAGAATTTTTCCAGCCATTGATATAAACAAATCTGGTACAAGAAAAGAAGAACTTTTAGTTCCCAATTTTGAGTTGCAAAGAATATGGCTATTGAGAAAAGTTTTGCAACAGTTTTCTTCTGTTGAGTGTATGGAGTTTTTGCTTGATAAACTTAAACTTACAAAAACTAATAGAGAATTTTTAGAAAACTTACATAAATTTGATAAGGAGTAGGAATATGAAAAAAGGTATTCATCCCCAATATGGGAAATGCGTTGTTAAATGTGCTTGTGGCAACAGCTTTGAGACAGCATCAACAAAAAAAGAGATTCACGTTGAGATATGCTCACTCTGTCATCCCTTTTATACGGGGAAACAAAAATTTGTTGATTCAGCAGGAAGGATAGAAAAGTTTAATAAAAAATATAATAGGAAGTAATTTTGCTAAATGTAGTTTTACTTTCCTATACCAAAGATCCGGAAAAAACGATTTCAAAGGCTGGGAGGCTTTGTTACTTTAAATCTGAGATCTCCGATTTAGAGAAGGAGATGACAGAAAAAAAATCTAAAGAGCTAATTAACAAGCTTGCTAAGAGTGGTCATCTTTCAGCCTTTGAACATGCAAGTTTTACTTTTGGGATAGAAGGTATATCAAGAGCTTGTTCGCATCAGCTTGTTAGGCATAGGATAGCTTCTTATTCTCAGCAAAGCCAGAGATACGTTGTTTTTAAGGAAAACTTTAATTATATTACCCCAACAAGTATTAAGAAAAATAAATCGGCAGAAAAGATTTTTAATGATTTTATTAAATTATCAAAAGATACCTATGATAAGCTTTTGTCTTTAGGAGTTGATAAAGAAGACGCCCGATATGTATTGCCAAACGCAGCAGAGACAAAAATCATTGTTACTATGAATGCAAGGGAGCTTTTACATTTTTTCTCTCTAAGGCTTTGTATGAGGGCACAGTGGGAGATACGGGATTTGGCAAAGATGATGCTTAAAAGGGTAAAAGTTGTTTGTCCAAATATTTTTGATAATGCAGGTCCTGAATGTGTAAGGACACACTGTCCTGAAGGAGATATGAGCTGCGGTAAGTTTAAAGAAGTTAAAAAGGAGTTAAAAAATCTATAATGGCAAAGGTTGGTGGTCAGGCAGTAATAGAAGGGGTAATGCTAAAATCAGACGAGACCATGTCTGTAGCTGTCAGAAAGCTTGATGGAACGATTCAAACTAAACTTAAAGAGTTAACACCACTTTCTAAAAGGGCCTATGTTTTTCGTCTTCCCTTTGTTAGAGGTTTTTTACAACTTTTTTCTTTGCTAATACTTGGCTTTGAAGCCTTAAAGTTTTCCGTTGATGTAATTGAAGAGACCGATAAAAAAAATAATAACTTATATTTTATAGCCTCTGCTATGGTAGCTATAATCTTCACTGTTTTATTTTTTTTCTTACTCCCACTTTTTATAACAAATTTTTTTGTAAAATATTTATCGATACTTGAAATTCATTTTTGGTTTAACTTTTTTGAAGGTTTTGTAAGGGTCTCGCTTTTTCTTTTGTATTTAATATCAATATCTATGATGAATGATATAAAAAGGGTCTTTGAGTACCATGGTGCTGAACACAAGATAATAGCTGCCTACGAGAAGGGCGATGAGCTAACAATTGAGAATGCAAAGAAATACAGTAGATTTCATCCAAGATGCGGCACAAGCTTTTTAATTCTTGTTGTCTTGTTAAGTATTGTTTTTTTCTCTATTTTTAAATCAGATATATGGTTTTATAAAGTTTTGTTAAGAATAATAGCCTTTCCTATACTTGCTGGGATAATTTATGAGCTTCTAAAGTTAGAGAAGACAAAATATTTTAAGTTTATCTTTCTCCCCGGTCTTTGGCTACAAAAGCTAACAACAAGGGAGCCTGATGATGCACAGATTGAAGTAGCCATTCAGGCATTTAAAAATCTTAAATTATAGGTTACAATAAAAAATTTTATAATAGGCTTTTTAGAGATATTATTTGAGGTGAGTTATGTTTGAAAAACTAAGTGCCTTAGTTGAGAAATATACAGAACTGCAAAATAAGTTAAGTAGTAACGAGGTGATACAAAATCCATCTTCCTATGCAAAATATTCAAAAGAAAGCAAAGATTTAGAACCAATTGTTGATTTGTATAGGAAATATAAAGATATTTTAAAGAGGATTGATGAAGATTTGGAGATTATAAAGAATGAAAAGGACGACGAGCTTAAAAAAATGGCAAAAGATGAGGTGGAAGAGCTAGAGAGAGAAAAGGAAGAACTTAGTTACAAACTAAAACTTATGCTCCTTCCAAAGGATCCAAATGATGATAAAAACGTCTTTCTTGAGATAAGAGCAGGTACTGGTGGTGATGAGGCAGCTCTTTTTGCTGCAGAGCTTTTTAGGATGTATTTAAGATACGCCGAGAGAAAAAAATGGAAGGTTGAGATTATTGATAAGAGTGATATTGGGATAGGTGGTTTTAAAGAGATTATAGCTATGATCTCAGGGGATAGAGTTTATAGTAGGCTAAAATATGAGGCTGGTGTTCATAGAGTTCAGAGAGTACCTAAGACTGAGTCTCAAGGGAGAATACATACATCTGCTGTTACTGTTGCAGTTTTGCCTGAGGCAGAAGAGGTTGATGTCAAGATAGACCCAAAAGATATAAGGATTGATACCTTCTGCTCCTCTGGTCCAGGAGGACAAAGCGTAAATACGACTTATTCAGCCATTAGAATTACTCATATCCCCACTGGTTTGGTAGTTCAGTGTCAGGATGAAAAGTCTCAGATAAAGAACAAAGAAAAGGCGATGAAAGTTTTAAGAGCAAGATTATATGAGAGAATGATGATGGAAAAGGAAAAGGAGCTCTCTTCTGTTAGAAAAAGTATGGTTGGTACTGGTGATAGAAGTGAAAAGATAAGGACTTACAATTTCCCTCAAAGTAGGGTTACAGACCACAGAATCAATCTGACTTTATATAAGATTGATGAGGTTCTTGATGGGGACATAGAAGAACTCATTGATGCCCTTATAACTCATTACCAAACAGAAGCACTTAAGAATCAACAGGAATGAAAAACATAAAAGATATTCTGCAATGGGGGAAGGCTTATCTCTCCAAGAAAGGAATCGATTATCCTTTAATTGATATAGAGGTAATTTTAACAACAATTTTAGGTAAAGAAAAAAGCTATCTCTATGCCCATCCAGAGTATGTTATCCCATCTCAACTAAAAAAACAGGCTGTTTCTTTAATCAGACAAAGAGGTAAAAGATTACCTCTCTCATATATTTTTAATGAAAAAGAGTTTTTTGGAAATAGCTTTTATGTGGAGAGAGGGGTATTTACGCCAAGACCAGAAACGGAGGTCCTTGTTGAGGAAGTTATAAAAACCTTGAAGAAAGATTTTAAAGATAGAGATATTGATTTATATGAGATAGGTCTTGGAACAGGTGTAATATCTATAACATTAGCTTTAAATATAAAAAATTTGAGGGTAATAGGCTGTGATATTAGTCAAAAATCCCTTTTAGTTACTAAAAAAAATATATTAAGATATAATCTGCAAAATAAAGTTAGAGTTATTAAGACAAATGATTTTTTGGGTATAAAAATTGGCAAGTTTGATATTATCGTCTCAAATCCACCTTACTTGAGTCTTAATGACTATAGAACAGCAGATAGAGAGGTAAGAGTTGAGCCAAAGAGGGCTCTAATGACTAAAGAGAGAGGATTGTATTTATCCAAAAAGATTATCCGCGAAGGAAGAAAATTTTTAAAGGAAAGTAAAGGATATATATTTTTAGAGATTGGAGATGGTCAGGGAGATTATCTGGTTCAATATGCCAAAAATTTTGGTTATGAAAATCATCTAATTTCTGACTACAGTGGTATGGAAAGAGTTTTAAAATTGAGAACTTAGATTTTTTGTTGATTATTAAGGTTTTATTATTGTTGGTTAGAAAAAAGTTTTTAATGTGTAAAAATCCGGAGGTTTGATGGATAAGTTTATTATTAAAGGTGGTTATAGATTAACAGGAGAGGTGGAGATTAGCGGTGCTAAAAATGCAGCATTACCATTAATGTCTGCCTGTCTTCTTACCGATAAGGAATGCCTCTTGGAGGGGATACCCTATCTAAAAGATATAGATACTATGGGGAAGCTACTAACCTCTTTTGGTAGTGAGTTGGAAAGAGACAAAAAAGGTGTAATGAAGATAAGGACAGAAAAGATAAAAAATTATGAGGCTCCCTATGATCTTGTAAGAACTATGAGGGCCTCTGTCTTGGCATTAGGACCATTAGTCGGTAGATATGGCGTGGCAAAAATATCTATGCCTGGTGGTTGTGCCATTGGTGATAGACCTATAAACTTACACATAAATGCCCTAAAAAAGATGGGTGCTAAGATTGAACAGTCTCACGGCTATATAATTGCTAAAGCAAAGAGGTTAAAGGGCGCTAAAATATATTTTGATACTCAAACTGTAACAGGAACAGAGAATGTCATTATGGCTGCTGTTCTTGCAAAGGGTGAAACAATAATTGAAAATGCTGCAAAGGAACCAGAGGTTGTTGATTTAGTAAATTTTCTTAGAAAAATGGGAGCAAAAATCGAAGGTGAAGGGACTTCGATAATAAGAATTGAGGGAGTAGATAATCTTAGTTCTGCAAGTCATAAGGTTATACCTGATAGGATAGAGGCTGGTACTTACATTATTGCTGCTGCTGCAACTTGTGGTAATGTACTTGTTAAAAACTGTGTAATGGAGCATCTTGATGCGCTTGAGCAAAAGCTTGTTGAAGCAGGAGTCACTATTCAAAAAGAAAAGAACGGAGTTAGGGTGATAGGGAAAAGAGAGACTAGAAGTGTAGATATTACAACTATGCCATATCCAGGCTTTCCAACAGACTTACAAGCTCAGTTTATGGCTTTTATGACTATTGCAAAGGGATTGTCTGTTATTAGAGAGACAATCTTTGAGAATAGATTTATTCACGTTAGTGAACTAAAAAGGATGGGAGCAGATATTACCATAAAAGACAGGAATGCTATTGTAAAAGGTGTAGATGAGCTAACAGGTGCGCCTGTTATGGTATCAGACTTAAGGGCAGGGGCAGCCCTTGTAATAGCAGGATTAATTGCTGAAGGCGAGACAGAGGTTTTAAGGATTTATCATCTTGATAGAGGCTATGAGGCTATGGAAAAAAAACTAAGCAAGTTGGGAGCTAAAATTAAAAGGTTAAAAGAGTAAAAAAGGAGAACCATTGATTACCTTAGCTTTGTCTAAAGGCAGAATCTTAAAAGAAGAGCTATCGTTGCTTAAAAAAGCTGGTTATGACCTAACGGATGTTCTAAAAGATGAGAGAAGACTGCTTTTTGATTTCCCCGATTACAACATAAAGGTAATGCTACTTAAGCCCTTTGATGTACCAGTTTATGTAGAGAAGGGTGCTGCAGATATAGGTATGGTTGGGCTTGATGTAATAGAAGAGGAACAAAGTGATATATTAAGATTTGTAGATTTGGAGATGGGTAAATGTAGAATCGTTGTTGCAAAACCAAAGAGGTCCTTAAATTCGTCTCCAGAGAAATTAAAGATTGCCACAAAATTTCCTGAAATAACAAAAAATTTTTATGAGAATAAAGGTGTAAACGTTGAGATAATTAAGCTATATGGGTCAATTGAGCTTGCTCCAATAGTTGGGATATCTGATTATATTGTTGATATAGTTTCAAGTGGAGAGACGCTAAGAAAAAATGGTCTTATTGAGGTTGAGGATGTCTTAAAAGTTTCTTCTTACCTAATCGGGAATAAGGTTTCATTTAAAACAAAATTTGTAGAGGTTAAAAAAATTATTGATAATATCAGAAAGTCGGTGAGGTGATTATGTCAATACTCATTACTGAAAAGAGTAAGATTACAGCCTATTTGAAAAAAATGGATCAAAGGCTCTCTTTAAACTCTGCTGAAGAAAATACAGTTAAAGAGATTATTTACAATGTTAAGAAAGATGGTGATAAAGCTATAATTGACTATACTAAAAAGTTTGACGATGTAAAAATAACAGAGAAAGATTTTTTTATCACCCCAAAGGAATGGGAAGAGGGTACAAAAAAAGTTGATAAGAGAATAAAAGAAGTTATTGATAAGGTAGCTGAAAGGCTCTTTGACTTTTATGAAAAGACAAAGTACAACTCTTTTTTTTATTATGATGAGTATGAAAATCTAATTGGGACGAGAGTTATCCCCCTTGAGAGGGTGCTTGTTTATGCGCCTGGTGGTAAGGCCGTTTATCCTTCCTCTGTTTTGATGGGAGCTATCCCCGCTAAAGTTGCTGGGGTAAAGGAGATAATACTAACAACTCCAGATAGGGGTAATGGGATAAGGCCCTCTATCTTATATGCAGCTAAAAAGGCTGGTATAACAAAGATTTGTCGTATTGGTGGAGCCCAGTCAATAGCTGGCTTTTCCTTTGGCACCAAGAGCTTGCCAAAGGTTGATAAGATTGTAGGACCTGGAAATATATATGTTGCTTTAGCTAAAAAAGAGCTTTTTGGTTATGTTGATATTGATATGGTAGCAGGTCCTAGTGAGGTATTAATAATTTTTGATGAAACTATAAATATTGAGCATATAGCTTTAGATATGTTATCTCAGCTCGAACATGATGAGCTGGCTATAGCTGTTGCTTTAACTACAAAGGTTGAGTTGGCAAAAAGATTAGATGAAAGCCTCATCTTACTGGCCAAAAAATCTGAGAGATGGAATATTATAAAAAATTCTTTAAAAAACTCAGCTATTATATCTCTCAAAGATATGGCAGAGTGTGCTTTAGTAGCTAACAGAATAGCTCCAGAACATTTAGAGCTGGCGATAAAAGATCCCTACTCATTATTACCGATGATTAATAAAGCGGGAGCAGTTTTTTTGGGCTCAAACACACCAGAGGCGGTAGGGGATTATATAGCTGGTCCAAATCATATCCTTCCTACAGGTGGTACGGCAAGGTTTTTTTCACCTTTAGGGGTTGAAAGTTTTTTGAAAAGAATGAGCATAATATCTTTTACAGAAAAGGGACTAAGGGCTTTAGGTAATTATGTGGTTGATTTTGCTAAAGAAGAAGGCTTGTTTGCCCATAGCGACTCTGTGTCTTTAAGACTTAAAAATGATAGAAGTAAGAAAAGGAGCTCTAAATAAGATGAGAATAAGAGAGGAAATAAAAAATCTTAAACCCTATTTTATAGACGAGAAAAAGGTTAGATTTAAATTAGATGCCAATGAAAGCCCCTATGATTTACCAGAGGAGTTAAAGAATGAACTACTTTTACTCTTAAAAGATATTAGTGTTAATAGATATCCAGATCCATCCTGTAAAACCCTCAGAAAATTAATTGCACAAAGAGAGGGTGTTGAAGAAGATCAAATAGTTTTTGGCAATGGTTCTGATGAGTTAATTTATCTAATCCTCTTTTGTTTAAAAAATGGTGCTCTAATAAGCTATCCTGAACCAGGTTTTTCAATGTATGCCATCTCAGGGAAGATTTTTGGTAAGGAGCTTCTTCCTTATAAGCTATCCGAGACAGATTTTAATGTTAATGAAGAATCTTTTGAATATGTTATGGATAAGGAACCACATCTATGTTTTATAGCAAATCCAAATAATCCAACTGGTAACTGCTTTCCTGATGAGCTTCTCTTTAAACATCTTGGTAATGAAAATATAATTTTTGTCTCTGATGAAGCGTACTCTCCCTTTAACGGCAAAAGCTTAGTTAATAAGGTTAGTAGTAACAAAAACCTTTTGGTAATGAAAACTTTATCTAAGATAGGTTTTGCAAGCATTAGGTTAGGTTATCTCATAGGACATAGAGAGTTAATAAGGGAGATTGAAAAGGTTAGATTGCCTTATAATATCAACAGTTTTAGCCAAAAAATAGCCGAGTTTTATTTTAAAAATATTAATTTAGTTGAGAGCTATATTTCTGCTATAATAAATGAACGAGAGAGGGTTTATTTGGAGCTAAAAAGTAGAGGTATTCATACCTTGCCAAGCTCAGCGAATTTTATTACCTTTAGAGTTGAAAAGAATGGCTTTTATGAATTTCTCATAGATAATGGTGTACTGATAAAAGATCTTTATCCCTCCTTTGGTATGAAAAATTTTTATAGGTTTACTATAGGGAAGAAGGAAGAGAATGACTTTTTTATTAAGCTGCTCCTTAGATTTATGGAGGAAGAATAGTGGAAAAAATAGAGAAAACGAGAAAAACTAAAGAAACTGAGATTAGCTTATCAATATCTTTGGGAAATAAAGAAGATGGAGGAATTTCTACAGGAATACCTTTTTTCGACCATATGCTTACTCTTTTCTCAAAGCATAGTTTTATTGATTTGACTGTCAAGGCAGTTGGGGATATTGAGGTTGATTTTCATCACACCGTAGAAGATGTGGGGATAACATTAGGTTCTGCTATTAAAGAGCTTGTCAAAGATGGGAAGGGTATAAAAAGATATGGTTTTTCAATAATTCCCATGGATGAGGCCTTGTGTGAGGTAGCTATTGACATATCAGGAAGACCAAATCTTGTGTTTAATGCCTCTATGCCATTAGGTAAGGTAGGGGACTTTGATACAGAGCTTGTGGAGACCTTTTTTAAAGCCCTTGCTGATCACAGCTTTATGACTATCCATATAAATTTAAGATATGGTAAAAATCTTCACCACTGTATTGAGGCAATTTTTAAGGCCTTTGCAAAGGCATTAGCTGCTGCTTTAGAAAGGGAAGATAGGTATGGTATCCCCTCTTCAAAGGGAGTTATATGATAGTAATAATTGATTATGGGATGGGCAACCTAAAAAGTGTTTATAACGCCTTTAGGTCATTAGATATAGATTGTAAGATCTCATCATCACCAGAGGATATTTATAACGCAAAGGGAGTTGTACTTCCTGGTGTTGGTGCCTTTCCTATATGCATGGAGAATTTAAAAAAATTAAATCTAATTGATCCCATAAAAGAAGTTGTTTTAAAGAAACCCTTCTTGGGCATCTGTTTAGGATTGCAGCTACTCTTTGAGGAGAGCGATGAGTTTGGACCTGTTAAAGGATTAGGGGTCTTACCTGGAAAAGTTAAGAGATTTCCTGATAATATATCCTTTGAAGGTGAGAGGCTTAAGGTACCCCATATGGGTTGGAGTGAGATAAAAAAAGTAAAAGATACTAAAATATTGGAAGACATTAAAGATAATAGTTTTTTTTATTTTGTCCACTCCTATTATGTAGAGACAGAAGAATCAATTGTGGCTACAAAAACATTCTATGGTATTGATTTTACGTCTTCTATTGCCGTTGATAACCTTTTTGCCTGTCAGTTTCACCCGGAAAAAAGTCAGTCTTTGGGGTTAAAGATTTTAAAAAATTTTTCTAAAACTGTAGAAAGTATTTGGTAATTTATGAAAAAATTTTTTTCCATATTAATTCTTTTAGTCCTCTTTACTGGTTGTTCTTATACGAAGAGTTATGTACTTGAGGAGAAGAGTTATTGTCCTATCTTACCTAAAATCACTAAGATATTAGTTTTACCCTTTGAAGAGGGGCTTAAGGATGCCACGGGTATTAAAAGAGAGGGAGATATTGAAGATGGTGCGATAGAGAAGGTTACTACATTTACTGAAGATACATTAAAAAAACTTGCCTGTTTTCAGATTGTTACATGGGAAGAAGTTAAAAGCACTATAGAACAAAATGGTATATTAGCTAAAGAAGATTTTTATAGCTCTAATGTAGAGATGATAAAAGGTTTAGGTGCTCACTTCAAAGCAGATACGGTATTAAAAGGATATGTTCTAAGATATGTAGATAGAGTTGGTGGTAAATATGGTGTTAGCAGACCTGCCAGTGTTAGTTTTGTCATTCATTTATATGATGCAAAGGATGGTTCCTTGATATGGTCAGGGTCTTATAAAGAGACACAGATATCTCTTTCTGAAAATCTTTTGAATATAAATCTCTTTTTTAAGAGGGGTTTTAAATGGCTCACCGCCGATGAGCTTGCTAAATTTGGCATATCTGAGGTTGTTTATAAGATTCCAGGAGTTTCAAAGTGATAATAATACCGGCAATAGATTTACTTGATGGCAAATGTGTAAGGCTAATGCAAGGAGATTACAATAGGGTTACGGTATATTCAAACTATCCTGAAGAGATAGCTATGACCTTTGAGCAACAAGGCGCTGAAATAATACATATAGTGGACTTAAATGGCGCTAAATCTGGTAAGCCTGAAAATTTCAAGATAATAGAGAAGATCATATCAAGCATTAGTATTCCTATTGAGGTTGGTGGCGGTATAAGAGATATTGAGACAGCTAAAAAATATAGCTCTATAGGCGTAAAAAGGATAGTAATAGGGACAAGGGCTTTAGAAAATCCTGATTTTTTCTCTGAGCTTTCTGGTGAGGTGGAGGCTGATATTATTGCAGGTATTGATGGGAAAAATGGAAAGGTTGCTATTAAAGGATGGACAGAAGTTTCTGAGGTATCAGTTATTGATTTGGCAAGGGTTGTTGAAAAAAAAGGTGTTAAGGGGATAATATACACAGACATATCAAAGGATGGTATGAGAGTTGGCCCTAACTATGAAGCGACGGTAAATTTGTCAAAAAATGTTTCTGTACCTGTTATAGCATCTGGTGGCATTGGATCATTGGAAGATATAGTAAGATTTTATGACTATAGTATTGATAACATCTATGGAGTCATTGTAGGCAAAGCAATATATGAAGGAGATATAAACCTCAAAGAGGCTATCAACAAAACAAAGGGATTGAGAAATGCTTACTAAGAGGATAATTCCTTGTCTCGACGTAAAAGATGGCAGAGTTGTAAAGGGTGTAAACTTTGTTGAACTAAAAGACGCCGGTGATCCAGTTGAATGTGCTGTTGCCTATAACACTGCTGGTGCTGATGAGCTTGTATTTCTTGATATCACAGCCTCCCATGAGAATAGAGGAATTATTATTGACGTTGTAAGAAGAACGGCAGAAAAGATTTTTATGCCCCTTACTGTAGGGGGTGGTATAAGAACGGTGGAAGATATAAGAAACCTACTTAAGGCTGGTGCTGATAAGGTTTCTATAAATACCCAAGCAGTTTTAAACCCCGAGTTGGTAAAGGAGGCATCCTACAGATTTGGAAGCCAATGTATAGTAGTTGCAATAGATGCGAAGCGTAAGTATGAAAATGATAGGCTGACTTTTGAAGTTTTTACCCATGGTGGTAGAAAAAGTACTGGTATTGATGCTATTGAGTGGGCAAAAAAGGTGGAAGAGTTAGGGGCAGGGGAGATATTACTTACTAGTATGGACAGAGATGGCACAAAGATAGGTTATGATATAGAGCTTACAAAGGCTATTGCAGAGGCTGTAAACATTCCAGTCATTGCATCAGGAGGTGCAGGGGAGTTAATTCATTTTTATGAGGCCATAAAGTATGGTTTAGCCGATGCAGTATTAGCAGCATCCTTGTTCCATTATGGGATATTAACAATAGGGGAGACAAAAAAGTATTTAGCTGAAAAAGGTATTAGGGTTAGGGATTATGATATTTAAAGAGGTCTTTAATGTAATAGAAAAGAGATTTCAAGAGGGAGATCCTGAGACATCCTATACAGCAAAACTAAAAAAGGAGGGTATAGAAAAGATATTAAAAAAGATTCAAGAAGAGACAATGGAGCTAATTTTAGCAGGTTGGGAAGGAGAGAAAAAAAAGATAATTTCTGAAACAACAGATTTATTATTTCATACAATGATTCTTCTTAAATATAGAGATGTTAGTCTTGAAGATATAGAAGGTGAGTTTAAAAGACGCTTTGGCATCTCCGGTATCGAAGAAAAAAAACAAAGAAAAATTAAAAAAGGAGCAGAAAAATGAAAGTAGCAGAAAGAACAGTAGTAACAATGGATTATGTCTTAAAATATGCTGATGGAGAAATTATTGAATCAAGCATAGAGACTAATCAACCAATTGAGTTTGTTTATGGTAAAGGTTATTTATTACCTTCCTTGGAAAAAGCTATTTTAGGGCTTGAGGTTGGGGAAACAAAAACTGTTACCTTGTCCCCAGAAGAGGCCTATGGTGACTGGAAAGAAGAGGGGCTTGTAACTATACCTAAAAACCAGTTTCCTCCCGAGGCAGATGTAGAAGAAGGCATGATGTTTATGATGGAAAACGAAGATGGTGGTACTATGCCTTTAACAGTTGTCAAGATAGAAGGAGACAATGTTGTAGTAGATTTTAATCATCCTTTAGCAGGAGAGGAGCTTGTTTTTGATATAACTATCAAAGATATAAGAGAGGCTACGTTAGAGGAACTGTTGCAGTCACCTTCAAACTGCGGTCCTTCTTGCGATAAGGGTTGTTGTTAGTAAACAAGGTTAAGATTAAAAGATAAGGATGCTATGAGAAAGGTTCTTTATGCAAAATATATGTCAAGATGTATGGGATGTATGTCCTGTATGCTTGCCTGTGCAAGAAGGTTAAGGAGTAGTCTTTCTGTTGCAAAATCAGCCATTAGGGTAAGGACAAAGGGTGGTTTTTCAAGTGGACAGATGACAGCTCTTCATTGTTTAGGCTGTGAAGAGCCACCTTGTATCCCCTTTTGTCCTAACAATGCCCTTTCTAAGAGAGAGAAAGGTGGTATCAAGTTAGACCCAAAGTTGTGTAATGGCTGTAAAGATTGTTTAAAAGGATGTCCTATCTCAGCGATATTTTTTGATGAAGAGAAAAACTTGCCAATTTTCTGTATCCACTGTGGCAACTGTGTAAATTTTTGTCCCCACAACTGTTTATCAATAGAGGAGCTTTATTGATGGATATTAGAGTCCTCTACGTAAATCTTACTGAAGAAACCTTTGAAATAAAGGTAAGAAATGACTTAAAAAGATATTTAGGTGGTACAGGACTTGCCTTTGAACTATTTCAAGAAGAAGTAAAATTTGATAAAGATCCGTTAGATGAAGAACAACCTATTATAATCTCCTCAGGATTTTTAGCGCCTTATTTTCCTACCGCCACTAAGAGTGTTGCTATATTTTACTCTCCATTAAATAATAACTTAGGTGAAAGTCATGCAGGTGGCAGACTTTCATTAGCCATTAAGTTAGCAGGTCTTACAGCCATTGTTATCAAAGGTCGGTGTAAATCATTGAAGTACCTTATTATAAATGATGGAGTTGTTAAGTTTAATACTGCAGAGCATCTTAAGGGTTTGAAGGCTACAGAGACAGCTACCTATATAAGAGAAAAGGAATCCAATGCAGGATTAAGAAGTATATTAAGAATTGGGCCTTATGGAGAGAAAAGGGTAGCCTATTCTACAGTAGTTGTTGATACCTATAGACACTTTGGCAGATTAGGTCTTGGCGCCCAGTTTGGGGCTAAAAACTTAAAGGCCTTGATAGTTACTGGTAGTGGCAAAAATGAGTTGAAAACTAATAACTTTAAAGAATATAGAGATCTCTTTGAAAAGATTCATAAGAATGTTTTAAGTGGTTCAATGAAAAAATATCATGAGTTAGGAACAGCAGAAAACGTTATAGTACTCAACGAGTTAAAAGCTTTACCGACTAAAAACCTCCAAGAAAATAGTTTTGATAAGATTGAAGAGATATGTGGAGAGGCCTTAGCAGAGCATAGTCTTACAAGGAAGTTTGCCTGTGCGGGCTGTCCTTTGGGCTGTATTCATATAGCAACAGTGAGAAGAAGATTTGACAAGGAAGAAGAATGGGAGCGAGTAGATATCTCCTACGATTATGAGCTTATATTCTCTTTAGGTACGCTAATAGGTATAGATGATAGGGTCCTACTACTGTCTATGATGGAGAAGGTAGAAGAGTTAGGTGTTGATGCTATTTATGCGGGTGTGTTTTTAGCTTGGGTTGTAGAAGCCTACCAAAAGGGTTTGGTTACATCAGAAGATATTAAGGTAAACTCTCTTGATTTTGGAGACTATGAAGGTCTGAAGCAGGTTTTAAAAAACGTAGTTACTGTTGACAATGAGTTTTATAGGTTAGCTAAAATGGGTTTACACAAGCTAATAGAAAGATACGGTGGAGATGATTTTGCCTTATTAGCTTACAACAATGCAATCGCTGGCTATCATACAGGCTATGCAAACTTACTGGGTCAACATATTGTTGGTATCAGAAATGCTCATACTGATAACGCTGGATACTCCATCGACCAGACAACAAGAGATTTAAAAGACATTAAAGAGATAGTAGACAAGCTTTACGAAGAAGAGATTTTTAGAGCTGCCTTTAACTGTACCGGTATATGTCTTTTTGCAAGAAAGGTATATGATTTAGAAACACTTCAAAAATCTGTTAACTCTTTGAATATTGAGTATAACGCAAAAGAGTTATTAAGCTTAGGAGAAGAGATTTATCTAAAAAAGCTTGCCTTTAAAATTAAAAGAGGATTTAATCTAAAAGACTATAAATTCCCCAAAAGGTTTTTTGAGACGCCGGCCATGGGAAAAAGGTTAGACGAAAAGGTAGTTTATGAAGGGATAAAGTATTTTGAGAGTAAGGTGATGAAAAAAATCAAAGAGAGGGGATTTCTAACTTGAATATTCTTGTTGTTACTCCAACCTATAATGAGATTGAAAATATTAGAAAGTTAATTAGTATTTTATTGACCTTGAGAGATGATATTAATGTTTTGGTAGTAGATGACAACTCACCAGATGGTACTGGCGATTATGTGGAGAAGCTTTCTCAGACTAACGATAGAGTTTTTGTACTTAAAAGACCAGGAAAGATGGGTCTTGGAACTGCCTATATAGATGGATTTAGCTGGGCTCTTAAGCATCCTAAACACTTTGATTATATTATTCAGATGGACGCAGATTTTTCCCACGAACCAACGAAAATACTTGAGTTTTTAGAAAAGTTAGATTCTGGTTATGATGTAGTAATAGGGTCAAGATATTTAAATGGCGTATCGGTAGTTAATTGGCCCATAAAAAGGTTGATGCTAAGTTATTTTGCTAATTGGTATGCAAGAACATTATCGGGACTTAAAATTAGAGACTGCACAGGTGGTTTCAAAGGTTTTAAGAGAAAGGTCATTGAGAAAATACCCTTTCACTATATTCACTCTGACGGATATGCCTTCCAGATTGAGGTGAACTATTTTTGTCAGAAATTGGGTTTTAAGATTGTTGAGGTGCCTATAATTTTTATAGATAGGCATGCTGGTACATCAAAACTCTCCCGCAGGATAGTCTATGAGGCACTTTTTAGAGTGTTAGTATTGTTTTTTGATAGGATATTTAGTTTAAAAAAGGTTTAGGGGGTCTGATGTGATAAATGAGTTTTATGCCTTTCTAACTGTTATAGGTTTTTTAGGTTGGGTTGGATTTACAATACTTTTTATCTTCAAAGCCTTTGGTGATAAAGGTGAGTTTTATCCTAAAAAGGGAGCATCAATAGGGGTAGTGATAGCTTTATTCTACTTTATATGGATCTTAGGGATGTTAAAGGCTTAACAAATTTTTATCAAAAGATTTTTTCCAAATTTAATAATATATCATTAAAACATAAAGTTTCTTAAATTACTCTCAATATTTATTCCAGTTCTATAAACATCTTTAAAAATCTGGTCTAACTGTAATCCACAAATGATAATGACTAAATGCCACAAATAGAAATGTCCTAAAATAAAAACGGTAAAATGTCCTCTTTTTGTAAAAAAAGGGGGGTTAATGCAGCGAACGGACATAATATATGGGCATAAGGGAATTGAAAAAGGCAAAAGTTATACACTGATTAGGGAAATACTATCAAGGAACATAAAAGAAAAACAGCCGGAAGAAAAACAAAAAACTTGCAAAGGAAAGAAGAAATATATTCCTCCAAAAGACCACCCTTGGAGAAATAAACTTTATTCTAAAATAGGACATTTCTAAATGTGTAAAAAGCGGACATTTCTATTTGAGGTTGACACAAAATCTGGTCTAATTTGACATAATTTCGATTATAAGTTATCTTTATTGATAGAAAACAAAAGGAGGGTAAAATGGCAAGAATTGATGAATTGAATAAGGCTCTTCAGGGTTTGCTTTCAAGCTCAGGGGATATTGAGGGCTCTGCTTTAGTCTCAGAAGATGGGCTTATAATCGCAAGCGCCTTACAGCAGGGTATTGAAGAAGGTAGGGTTGCTGCTATGAGTTCTGCGATGTTATCAATAGGAGATAGAATAGGTATGGAGCTTAAGAGAGGGAAATTAGAACAGATATTCGTTAAAGGAGAGGTTGGTTTTATTGTTCTTATGCATGCTGGTTCTCATGCTGTATTAGTTGCTTTAGCGAGAAAAGAGGCTAAATTGGGTTTGTTATTTCTTGACATGCAAAAGACAGCCGATGAAGTTAAAAAAATCTTAGGTTAAAAGGAGCATCTTATGTTAACACTTTTTGAAAATAATGAACATAAAAATATATTATATAATGACCTAACATCAGGTGCAATGGTTCAAGCAAACCAACATATAATTATCCATAATGATGAGGTTATGATCCTTGACCCAGGTGGACATAAGGTTTATCCAAAACTGCTTTCTGAGATAGGTAAGGTAATAGCAACAAGTAAGATAAAATATATATTTTTCTCCCACCAGGATCCTGACATAGTTGCTGCTGCTAATGGCTGGTTAATGGTTACTGAGGCAAAAGCATATATTACAGGTTTATGGACAAGATTTATTCCTCATTTCGGCGTTGATGATTATCTTACTGAAAGGCTTGTTCCCATTCAAGATGCTGGTGGTTCTATTAATTTGGGGGGTATTGAGATTATGTTTATCCCTGCCCACTTCTTACATTCACCTGGAAACTTTCAGGTCTATGACCCTGTTTCTAAAATCCTTTATTCAGGTGATTTAGGTGCTTCTTTAGGTACAGAGAAGATTATGGTTGATAATTTTGAAGAACATATAAAATACATGGAAGCCTTCCACAAAAGATACATGGCATCTAATAAAGTTTTAAAAACATGGGTAGATAATGTAAGAAACCTTGACATAGAAACTATTGCACCCCAACATGGTGGGATTATTAAAGGTAAAGAGAATATAAATAAATTTTATGATTGGCTATATAATCTTCCCTGTGGAGTAGATCTATTATCAGAAGGTTATAAATTTTCAATATAATATGTTTGACTTAAACGAGATAGTTTTTAGTTTGACCCGAGCAGTAGATGGCATAAATCCGAAGTTCGATTTTCATAGTAGGATGGTTACCTATACTGCTCTCACAATCAATAAGAGGTTGGGAGATAATGGTTTAAATCCTCAAGATGTGTTATTGGCATCTCTTTTACATGACATTGGGGTTGTTAGACTCAGGCAAAGGGAGGTTACCTGTTTTTTAGAGGATATCCCTAAAAACTACTTTAATCATGAGACTTTAGGCTCTGATTTATTAAAGAAATATAAATTTTTTGCTTCTTTGTCAAAGGCTATTTATTACCATCATTTAAACTATGAGAAGATTAAGAATATTGAAGATGAGGTGCCTTTACTCTCCCAGATAATTCATATATCAGATAGAATCGCAGTAACTTTTGTTACAAATTGCAATAGTTATTATGATATTAAAAATGCAAAAAAATATGTAATCGAATTTCTCAGTGCAAAAAAAGGTATCAACTTTAATCCTGAAATAGTTGATCTTTTTTTAGATAATATGAGAAATTACGAAGAGTTTTGGTTAAATCTTTTTTTTATTAGGGATTTAAATTTTAAAAATTTAGTTAAAGATTTTTTTATTAGTCCCTTTTATTTAGATGAAGATGATTTAAAAGAAATTGTGCCATTTTTTGGAGAGATAATAGATTCCCATTCCAGTTTTACCAAGTGTCATTCTATCTTTGTAGCTAACCTTTCATATCTAATAGGAGATAATTTATTATTGTCTGAACGTGAAAAAAACTTGCTATACCTAAGTGGCTACCTACACGATTTAGGTAAGATCTATGTTCCAGTTGATATACTTGAGAAACCAGGTCCCCTTGATAAAGGAGAGAGAGAGATAGTCTCTTTACATCCCTATTTTACAAGAAAAATTTTAAGTGATATTACAGATTTTGATGAAGTAGCTGATATTGCTTCCAACCACCATGAGAGATTGGATGGAAGCGGCTATCCACGGGCTTTAAAAAGCGAAGAAATCTCCCTTTCTTCAAAGATATTAATGATCTGTGACATAATGGCAAGCTTTTTAGAAGATCGACCCTATAGATCTGCATACGGCTTTATAGACACTCTTGGCATATTAAAAGATTGGGCAAATAGTGGTAAGATTGATTTAAATTTGGTGGATAAGATATATACAATCAGACAGGACCTAGAAAATTATCTTCAGTTATCATTGTGAGGTTAATTATGAATAAGGAGCTTATGTCTTCAATAGTAATGGAGATGGAAAAATGGCAGTTGGTTATTATAAATGACAAATTTGAGATAATAAACGTCTCCCATGATGATAAAGCTAACTTTATACCTCACTGCGACTTTATCTCTTGCTTCGACGATAGCTCTAAAAAGGTGCTTATGGATACCATATATGATTTAACTGAAAAAGATTTTAATACAGCCTATCTTACTACCAATAATGGTCTAACCCTTGAGACTTTAATAGTAAAAGATGGTCAATATTTAAGATGTTTCTTTAAGAACTTGACAGATAGGATAGACGTTTGGAACAAGCTCTTTTTTTTATATCAAAATTTTATAAACAATCTGAACCCCATGTTTTATACAGACATTGATGGTAATATTTTAGATGCTAATAAATCATTTCTTGATTTTTATGGCTATGATCTTGAGGAGGTATTAGGAAAAAATCCTAGGATTCTAAAATCATTTAGACAATCTCCTGATGTTTATAAGAAGATATGGACATCTATACTTGATAAGAATATTGGTAGTTATTCAGGAGAGGTCATTAATAGAAGGAAAGATGGTAGGGAGGTAATTGTTTTTGCCTTTATAACAACGGTCTTTGATTTTAAGGGTAAGATAGCTGGTTTTGTTGCAACTCATATGAACTTATCGAGATTAAAATACTCAGAGATAAAGTCAGAAACAATAGAAGATGAACTCAAAAATCTATACAAACAATTTTACAGTATACTTGGTGTTATCTCCCATGACTTAAAGGGACCTTTGGGCTCCATAATTAACTATCTTGAGTTAGCAAAAAATAAAGAGAATAGCAAGGATTTTATTGATAGAGCCTTACAGATAGCCTTTAATATGAGTAACTTTATTAAAGAGACAATTTCTTTAGCAAGGGTTGAACAGAGTCTTGATTTATTAAAAATTTCTCGGTGCCATATATATTATCTTCTATCCGATAGCATACGTTGTTTTGAGTCCGTTGCAATGAAAAAGAATGTACAGATAAAGTTTATTACCTTAGGTGAGGATGAGCCAATAGGTTGTGATATTATAAAGGCTGAGGAAATAATAAATAATATTCTTGAAAACTCCATTAAACAAACTCCTGAAGGAGGTGTTGTTACGGTTGAATATCAAAACAATGATGATAATATTGTTATAAATTTTAAAGATGAGGGAAAAGGGATAAATGAGGAGGAATTAAATAAGATTTTTGAGCCCTTTTATTCAGATTTCAAGACAAAGGACAGTTTTGGCCTTGGACTCTATATAACTTATAAATATGTAAAATTACACAAATGGAAGTTAGAGGTAAAAAGAAGGGGAGACAAAGATGGCACTATATTCTCTCTGATTATTGATAAAAATGCTAACAGAGTTCCTACGGCATTATCGGCTGTTATTTTCGATCCTTCTAATACTATTATCAATCCTCTTCAGGAAAAACTAAAGCCCTATAACATTAATGTTTACATTATTAAAAGCTTCTATGAGTTAAAAAGAATATACGGACTTGAGAAGCCCGACTACCTTTTTATCTATGGAGATTATTTAGATTCTGAAACAGAAAGCTTTTTAAAAAATATCAAGAATGATAAACTTAAGATAATTTTTGTCAGTTCAGACAGAAAAGTGGACTTTGCAGATATAATAATCAGAGAAGAGAACATAGGAGATTTTTCTTTATTTAATTTATGAACGGACAGTTGAAAAAAATTTATATTATTGATGATGATTTGTCAGTGGTGGAGGTACTTTATGATTACCTTAAGCTCTCTGATTTTGAAGTAGGCTATAGTTTAAGCCCAATGGAGGCTTTAAAAGATTTATCAAATTTCAAACCTAATGTAATATTGCTTGATCTAAATATGCCAGAGATGAATGGTTTTGAGGTATTAAAAAGAATAAGGACAAATGAGGCTTTTAAAGATACAGCAGTAATATTGTTAACATCTCATGATCATATAAACTATAAAATAAAGGGTTTGGAAGAAGGTGCCGATGATTATATTACAAAACCCTTTCAGAAGGCAGAAGTTTTGGCAAGAGTTAGGGCTGTTCTAAGACGGTCAGAAAGGACATCGGCGAAAGAAGACATTAAAGAGAGCGATATATTAAGGGGTGACTTATCTAAATTTACTTTTGTTGATCTTTTGCAATTTTTTGATATTAATAGAAAAAGTGGCAACATTAAGTTAATAGATTTAGATAGCGAGATTGAGATCTCCTCAGGTTATATAAATAAGGTGAGATTTAAAAGTTTTTATGGTATAGAAGCATTAAAAAGGCTTATGATACATTCTTATGGCAAGTTTGAGGTTGATTTTAATACAGTCTTTAGCGAAGATAAGACTTTAAAGATTTCTGATCTATTGCTTGACATTCTCTCCTATGTTGATGAGTTGAAAAGGGATTTACAGCCAGAATTTAATGAAAAGACAGTAATAACAATAATTGATAAAACAGTTCTTACAAATTTTCATATAGAAAAAGAAGAGATAAATGTTTTAGAATTGCTATCTTTTTATCCCCATGATTTAAAAGAAGGGGTTTGGATTTTGAAAAGTTTATTACAAAATAATAGAATAAAAATAAAGGATGAGATAAGGTGAAGACAATATTAGTTACAAGCTCAAAAGGTGGCGTAGGTAAAACAACAACAGTATTAAACTTGGGTTACTGCTTAAGCGTTCTTGGTAAGAGGGTATTAGTCTTTGATGGAGATCCACAGGGTGGGATATCAATGTCAGTAAACCTAAGAGATAAGACACTGAAAGGGTTGATAAATGTTATCAAAAAGGAAGCTAAACTTAATGAAGTAATCTTATATGCTAAAAATAAAAATTTTGGCGTTCTTGGTATTGGCAACTTAGAAAGTGAAGACTTTGACCTTTTTGAAGACCCAAAAAATCTTGATTTGATAAAACTTGTGATAAACAAACTTAAAGAGTTTTTCGATTGTATATTAATTGATTCATCATACTCTATGAACTCTCTCCTATATACCTATATGAGTGTTTCAGACTCAGTTATAATACCAACTACTTTAAGGATCTTGTCTTTAAAGTCTTTTCCATTGGTTTTTAAAGCTATTGACAGGGTAAGGGCTCAACAAAACAAGGACCTCAACTTAGATGGGATATTGATAACAATGTATAGAGGTTCGGAGCAGGAAAAAAACATGCTTGAAGAACTAAAAAAGATAATACCAGAAGAATTAATATTTAAAAAAATAATACCTTACTCTGAGGATTTTGAGGCTTCTAATGTAAAAGGTGTTCCACAATTCTTGCTTAATAAAAATTTTGATGCAAAACGAGATTACTTCGAGTTAGCCTTAGAACTTCTCGAAAGGGAAAAAGAAGAAGAGGTAGATAAAGACTATGTTGAACTATTTTGAGATTAACGAAGCAAGAAAGTATTTTGAAAAATTTGTTAAGGTAGAGAAGCCGACTACTGTTAAGCCAGAGGTCGTTGAGAAAAAAGAGATTGTAAAACCTTATTATCCAGAACCTATTGAGACTCCAAAAGAACAAAGCTCTATTGACTTAACAGGATTAACCTATAAGGAAGATAGACTAACGGAGATCTTAAAAAAGACCTGTATGAGGGCAGGTTTTAAGCTTGGGCTGATTACTGATTATGCAGGTCTTCCCCTTGCCTATTACAATGTTCCCAACCCAGACTTATTAAGCGCTGTCTCTTCAATTATCATTGAGATGAGAGATAAGTTTAACAGATTTTTTTCAAATTATTCTCTTGATTACATAACCTTTGAGATTGATAGTTTTGATAAGTTAGTTGTAAAGCAGGTTGAAGTAAAGAATAGCAAATATGTGTTAATCTATATTATGCCCCAGACTATTGATGAGAAAGAGGAAGTAATAATATCAACCAAGATGCTGGAGAAAGAGATTGAAAGCTGACGCATTGATATATTGTATTGATGACTCTAAGGATGATCTCTTTTTAATAGAGGCATTTTTAAAAGATAAGTATCATTTAAAGTGCTTTATAGATGCAAAATCAGCCCTTATTGAGCTGGATAACGAAGAACCAGATATCATTTTATGTGATGTTATGATGCCTGAGATAGATGGTTTTGAGTTCGCTAAAAATTATAGGGAACTATATAGTTATAGAGACACAGCGATTGTCTTTCTCTCCTCTGTGGATGATCCAGAAAAGATAAGTCAGTTACTTAATGACGGTGCCCATGACTACCTTTCAAAGCCTATCTCAGAGAAGGTTTTGTTAGCAAAGATTGAGAAGACCCTAAAATTTGTGCAAGAGAAAAGGAATCAAAAAACTATAATTGATTTAGTTAATGCTGACAGAGAAAAAATAATTAAATTAGTATCCAGTGAGTTTTATAACACAAAAATTACTTTTATTGACAAAAACATATATGAAAGCTATGAGATTATTGAAGGTAAGATGGATGAGGAGATAAAAAAAAAGATTTCGAACTACCATGGTAAGGTCATATTATCTCAAACACCGATAGAGAGAGAGAAATTTTATAAAAAAATAGTTCAACCTTCCATAAAAGGGAAGGGGCTTATCTCTAAAATAAGTCTCAAGGATAAAGTAATTACAATTCAGACTGAGGTGGCTAACTATCCCTACTTACATATCCAGTCTATAGCGGATTTAGGTGGTAAGATCATAGATAAACTGACTATGAAGATAGAAGAGGATATAGATGAGACAACAATATCAAGAAATATTCAGGAACTCCATAATAGCTTAGAGAATAAGATAAAAGAAAAGATTAGCTCCAAACTTTCAGAGCCTAAAAAAGATGTCAAAGATTTTAATGTACTCCTTGAAGAAGGCTTTGAACTTTATAGATCTGGTAAGTTGAAAGAGGCTTTAGATATATGGTTTGAGGCAAAAAAGATAAAGCCTGATGACAAAATTCTTGAAGTAAATATAGATATACTTCAAAAAAAGATTTTAAAAATGCAAAACCAAATTTAATTATTAAGGAGGTATCTATGGCATTAAGTTGGAGTGATGATTTATCGGTACATGTGGAAAAAATTGATGAACAGCATAAGGAGTTGATAGGTAAGATAAATAATTTATTAAATGCCTGCAAAGAAGGCAAGGGTTCACAATATATTAACGATATAGTAAGCTTCCTTGAAAAATATGTGGTTTTTCATTTCTCTACGGAAGAGGAGTATATGCAGGCTTATAATTATCCTAACATTGAAGAACATAGAAGGGAACACAAATATTTTCTTGAGAACTTTAATAAAATCAAAGAAGAGCATCTGGCAAAGGGGGAAATACTTTTAGCCACCTTGAGATTAAACGATTTACTAATAAAATGGTTGATAAATCATATTAAAAAGACTGACAGGGCTATAGGCGATTTTCTTAAAAATAAAGAAGTTTCCCTATAAAGCAACTCAATCATTTTTGTTCAACAGTTTTACTTGAAGAATGAGAAAAGGGTTAAGATTTTATATTACTGCCTTTTTGCTTTTAATTTTTATCACATCCTATCTTATCGCCTATTTTTTCATAACTTTGAGATATGAGCAGATAATTTTAAATGAACTCAAGCAAACAGCCCAGATACTTGCACAACAAATACTTTTGACGAGAAAATGGGTAGCCCTACACGGAGCAGTACTGGTAGAAAAGAAAAAAGATGTAGAACCTAACCCCTTCTTAGAAGAACCCTATGTTATTGATAAAAAAGGTAGAATTTTTGTAAAAATGAATCCAGCCTTTGTTACGAGAGAGATATCAAAATTGGCGGAGAGAGAGAAAGGATTTTACTTCCGAGTAGTTAGTTTGAAGGCGGTTAATGAAAAAAATCTACCCGATGATTTTGAAAGAAAGGTATTATTAGATTTTGAAGGTAAAAAGTTACTAGAAAAATCTGAGATTATTGGAAAGACATATAGATATATAATACCATTATACACAGAGGATTCCTGCCTTAAATGCCATCAAAATTATAATATAGGAGAGGTAAGGGGCGCCTTAAGTTTATTTCTTCCTTCCGATGGTCTTTTTTTAAAGCTCAAAAATACAAAATTTCTTTTCTTCGTAATATTAACAATATTCCACATAGTAATTTTTATAGGTTTCTTTATTTTTTTTGAGAGATTTGTTATCAAACCTGTAAAATACCTTGCCAATTATGCAGAGGGCAACGAAAAGGAGTATTTAAAAGATTTAACTGTTTTAGAGCTTTCAGTGCTTTTGAAAAATATTAGAGAGTCAAAGATAAAGGATAAAAAGATAAAAGAGATGTTAGAAAAGGAGGTAGAGAAGGCGACAAGAGAGCTTAAGATGATAAATGAGAAAAAGACAGATTTTTTGATTCAGATTGGTCACAAACTTAAAACCCCACTAACTGTGATTTCTGCAAGTATAGATTATCTAATTATGAAAGGTGCTTGCCAAGATGAAAAATACCTAAATACATTAAAAAAGAATGTATCTTCTCTAAATAGGGCGGTAAATCAGATTTTAAAGACAGCCCAGCTTGATATGGGGATTATAGATGAGCCCTTTGAGCGTATAAGCTTAAAAAATCTATTAGAGGAAATTATTTATTCCTTTGTAAATAGTGAGATAAAATTACATTGTAAGGAAGATTTGATAATTAATGGTTCTCGGGAAAAACTCTCCTATCTCTTTGAGAATTTGATTCATAATGCTATAAAATTTAATAAAGAAGGTTTAAAAGTTGAGGTTTATGTATATAGAGAGAGCACTTATGCCATAATTAAAGTTAGTGATAATGGTATTGGGATAAAAGAAGAAGATAAGACAAGGGTTTTTGATAAATTTTTTCATAAAGATAGGGAAGGTAGAGAAAAGGGCACAGGTTTGGGGCTTTATATAGCAAAGAATGTTACCACATTGCATAAAGGAGAAATCTGGTTTGAAAGCGAAGAAAATGTTGGGACAAGCTTTTTTGTTAAATTGCCTATGATTTTGGAGGGATATGAAAAGTACCATTCTAATAATTGATGATGAAGAAGACATAAGAGATGTATTATCAGCAGTTTTAAAGATACAAGGTTTTTATGTATTGACAGCCCCTACTGGCTTAAAGGGTATCGATTTATTTAGACAGAACAGTGATGCAATATCGATGGTGCTTCTTGATGTAATGCTTCCAGATATTGATGGTTTTCAGATAATTCAAGTTATAAGAAAGGAAAGTAAAATTCCCATAATAATGTTAACCGCAAAAGATAGAAGCTCAGATAAAATTTTGGGACTTGAGTTAGGAGCCGACGATTATGTAGTAAAACCCTTTGATAGTGCTGAGCTTTTGGCAAGAATAAAGGCAGTTTTAAGAAGGACAAAAGAGGCTGAGAAAAAGATAGGTAACCTTAATGATATTACTATTATTGAAGAAAAAAGAGAGATAATTTTTAAGGGTAAGGAGGTTTTCTTCACCTATAGGGAGTTTGAGCTTATAAAATATTTTTTAAGCAGAGTCAACGAGGTTGTTACAAGAAAGGAGATAAAAGAAGCCCTTTGGAAAAATAAAGAGCTTTATCAATGGAGTAGAACAATAGATGTACACATAAGCCGTATAAGAGAGAAAATAGAAGATAATCCTGAGGAACCAAAATTTTTAATAACAATACCTGAAAAAGGATATAAACTTAAATTGTAATTATTACTCAAAGTCACAAATTTAATCTTTTACCAATTTTTACAAGCTTTAACAGTAATTAACCTTGCGAATTCCTTAAAATCTGTTAATAATTTAATTAAGAAAAAAAAGGAGGGTTAGCATGAAAAAATTTATAATTTTTTATCTTTTTTCTTTTCTCTGTTTTTCTACCTACGCTATAGGTGCCAAGAAAGATACTGTGGAAAAAGCCGATACCAAACAATGTTATCAGTGCCACAGCGAGATTAAAACGTTAAAAGAGGGGTCAAAGCATGCGAAATTAGATTGTAGTCAGTGTCATAGCCAATTAAAGGAGCATCTTAATAATCCTGATAATAAGCCCCATACTAATTTAGATTTAGATAACTGCGGTAGATGTCACAAAGACCAGTATGAATCTTTTTTTAATGTAAACTATCATAAAAGAGCCAAGAAAGAAAAGGCGAGCCCAGATGGTAGAGCACCGATTCTTGACAAGCTACTTTTAGGGCATGGATTTACAAAAGAACATGCCGAACCGAGAAGTCACCCTTATATGTTGATTGACCACATAACCGTTGACAGGGCTTATGGTGGTAGGTTCCAATACAAAAATTGGGGAGATATAACTAAATATGGTAAAGCATGGGATATTTTAGTTGACACAGGAAAAACTTTACCAGAGACAGCTCGTGCAGCAAATCCAACCTGTTTAACCTGTAAAACATCAGATATGGTTTTAAAATGGGCATATTTAGGAGAGAAAAATCAAAAGGCTAAATGGGATAGAACATCAGACATCATGCAAGTTATAAAAGATGTTCAGAATCCAGCAGGTTGCATAGAATGTCATGATCCCCATGCAGCTAAAGCAAGAATAATCAGAGATGCACTTATTCAGGCCGTTGAAAGAGATGGTGATAGGCCTTACAGTAAAAATAATAACAAGAATGCTCTTAATGTAGTAGAGTTTAGGGGTTATAGAAAAATAGGGCTACTAAAGAAAAATGATTCTGTTCTTCAATGTGCCCAGTGCCATGTAGAGTATGCCTGTAATCCAGGTTTTGAAAAAGATGATTTTAGCAAAAAGATCGGATTATCGGATGTTAGGACTAATGTCTTTCCATGGAGAAATGTCTTTGATGTCTTGAAATTTTATGATGATATTAACTTTAGAGATTACAGACATCCAATTACAGAAGCAAATCTAATCAAGTTTCAACATCCCGAAGCAGAGACCCATTTTGCAAGTAAACATGATCGGGCAGGCGTAACTTGTGCTGATTGTCATATGCCAAAAACTAAAAATAAGGCAGGTAAAGTCTATACTACCCATTTTGTCGCAAGTCCAAAAGAGTTTATAAAGGAGACTTGCCTAAGATGTCACAAAGACTGGACGGAAAAGCAGGCTCTTTATACTATTGATAGTGTAAAAAATTACATTAAAGGTAAGATAAGAAAATCTGAATACTGGTTATCTCAGCTAATAGATAAGTTTGATAAAGCAAAAAAGGTTGGTGTTGCAGAAGATATCTTAAAAGAGGCAAGAAAACAACACGATATTGCCCATACGCACTGGGAATGGTGGACTGCCGAAAACTCTGATGGTTTTCATAACCCCGATCAGGCGAGACAATCTTTAGCTACTTCAATAGAAGCATCTAAAAAAGGCATTGAGATTCTTGATAAAGCCATTAAAGAAAAAAGTGCTGCGACTCAAAAATAGTTTTTATAGATTTTTATAATAATAATTTCTGGGCAATGGGCTTTCACCTATTGCCCAGTCTTTTTTCTAATATCTAACGCCAATCTCTCAAATCTGTTGAAAAGAGTTATCTTTAACTTCTATAATATCATTATTATATGAGATTAATTTTGCTATTACTTTTAATTCCCCTTTTTTCTTGTTCCACTTACATACAAAAAGAGATAGATAAGACAGGCATTGAGGGATATATAGTATCAAATACTGATGCGCCAGAAATAGATGTATATGTTTCCTTATATCGTACTCTATCTGGTGGGCTTATGGGACCTTCAGACTTTATGGAGAAGACTGATGAAAGGGGTTATTTTTTCTTTGATGTTCCTGAGGGCAAGTATTATCTGGTAGCGAGAAAGAGACTTAGAGGTGGTGATGCAGGACCTTTAAGAGAGGGCGACAGATCCGTCATTTATAACAAAAATCCAATAATCGTTAAGCCCAGCAAAGTTACAACTGTTAAAGTTGTGTTACCACCAGCCAGTTCTATCTATCAAAAGAAGATGCCCTTAGGGGATAAAGAGATTAAAGTTAAAATAAAAGGCGCTATAAATAAAAACTTAAAGCTATTAATTTATGAAGGTGAAGATTTAAAGAGAAGTCCCTCTTATATCTTAGATATAAGAGAAAATGAGAAGATTGTAAATCTTTTTACTGGAAAGATATATGTAATAGTTTTGAGAGAAGGTCTAAAAGAAAAGGTTGCTGATTCAGAACTTTTTCAAGTCTATGGTCCTTTCCTATCTGATGTCATTGATATCGTTGAGTTTGAACTAAAATGAAAGCTATCACATCTATACACAACGAGAAGATTAAAGAGGTCCTAAAATTAAGGGATAAAGATTTCTTCTGGTGGGAAGGTTACAACTTTTATACAGAGATATTAAAAGAAGGAACTTTTGTAGAAAATATTTTTGTAGAAGAAGATTTCTACAAAAATCAGCTAAGAGAGAGATTAGATATTAATTATGGAGAATCTTTTATTGTATCCAAAAGAGTATTTGAAAAATTATCTTTTACTCAGTCTCCTCAATGGATAGGTGGGATAATAGAGAAACCCAATTATAATGCAAATGGTCTTTTGAAAAAAGGTGGAGATTTTTTTTATCTCGCTGGACTTCAAGATCCTGGTAATGTAGGTGCTATAATTAGAATTGCCGATGCCTTTCATTTTAAAGGCATAATCTACGAAAGGAGGGGGTCATCCCCATATAATGAAAAATCTGTTAGGTCAAGCACAGGTAGCATATTAAGAGTCCCTTGCATTGAAGGTAATATAGATACATTGTATAGTTTTAAGGAAGCAGGATATGGCATCTATTTTCTTACCTCTTCATCTAACATAGCGAAAGATATCAACAAAATTGGTTTTAAAAAAAGAAATGTCTTTGTTTTAGGTCAAGAAGGGCAGGGTATAGATATAAATTTTCAACACAAAGAGGACGTTTACATCCCTATAAGTAAAAAGGTTGATTCTCTAAATGTATCAGTTACCGCAGGGATAGTAGCCTTCTATTTACGGTTAGGAGTTAAGGGTGAAAAAGCTTAAACATAAGATTGTATTTTTTTTATTTTTGCTAATTACTTTTGCTATATTTGTATTAATAGTTAAGGGCGATGATATTTTAGTCTCCATAGGCAGGAAGCTTATTGTAAGCGATGAGATAAAAAAAGCCGATCTGATAGTTGCCTTAGGCGGTGAGAATATCAGGAAAAAAGAGGCTGTAAGGTTATTTAATGAGGGTTTTAGTAAGAAAATATTATTTACAGGTTTTGAGATAGAAAAAGAAGATTACTACCGCTATGGCATCAAGGACAAAGATTTTATATACCCTGTTAGATTCCTAAGTAACACTTATGAAGAGGCTGTCTTTACAAGGGATACTGCCCTAAAGAATAAATTTAAATCCGTTATTGTAGTTACATCATACTATCATACCAGAAGAACTTCATACATCTTTAAAAAACTACTCGAAAAAGAGGGTATAAAGGTAATGGTCTATCCAGCTGTCTCTCCTAATATAGATTTAGATAAATGGTGGAAAAGTAGATTTTTAAAGAAGGTCGTCATTATTGAGTGGGTAGGTCTTTTGTACTATATGTTAGAATATTAAAAAAACAAAAGGATAAAAGGTGAATAAGATTTTTTTTATAGGTGCAGGGCCAGGTAGTTGTGAACATCTTACATTAAAAGGCATGAAATGTCTAAAAATAAGCAAGGTAGTTTTTGCTCCAAACATATATCAAATAACTTATAAAGACTTGCTTAAGGGTAAAAAAATTTATGATCCAATGGATTATCTTTTTAAGGATCTAAAAAAGATTATAGAGGAACATATATCTTCAACTAATATATGTTTTCTCTTGCCAGGAGATGAGACGGTTTTTTCTCCTTTCCAGCCTATAATAGATTATTATAATGATGTCTCTGAGTTGATACCAGGTGTGGGCGTTGTAAATGCAAGTTCGGCTCTGCTAAAAAAGACTCTCGACCTTCCCAATGTCTCAAATACTATAGTTTTGACAAGCTCTCGGTCTCTTAAATCAACCTTTGAAGACCATAACTTTACAAAATTTTTAAGTAAAGACATAACCTTAGTCCTCTTTATGAATCATATACCTCTGGATGAACTTTCAAAAAGGTTAATTCCCTATATGGGTGAAAAATGTCCCATAGCGATTGTTTATAAGGTCTCATTGCCTGAAGAAGAGTTAGTTATAGGTACACTTAAGGATATTACCAAAAAGGTAAAAAGAGACTACTTTGAGAGCAAAAAAGAGCCCTCTATGGCTTTAGTAATCGTAGGTTACGTTCTTGGTAAAAGGGCTACAATAAAGTCCTGGGATTATAGAAAGAAGATGATATGGGACAAGAGAAAAAAATAAAAATACTCTCACCGGTTGATAACTTTTATGAGGCTAGAGCTCTCATTGATGAAGGAGTAGATGAGCTCTATGGAGGGTTATTCCCATCATCTTTCAAAGACTATTCTTACTTTCTCTCACCAAACCAAAGAACCTTCAAAGAAGCCCAGATGGACGAGAGAGAGTTTGAAAAAACAATAAAACTTTGTAGAGAAAAAAACATCCCCTTTTATCTTACAATTAATCAGCTTTATTTTAAATACGAACAACTTCCTCTAATCATTAAACTTGCCGAGTATGCCATAGAGATGGGTGTGTCGGGTTTAATAATGGGTAGTTTACCCTTAATATTAAATGTAAGAAAAAAATTCCCTGATTTTCCGATCCATCTAAGCACTATGGCAGTAGCCTTAAATCATCACGCAGTATCATTTTTCAAAGAACTCAATGTAAAAAGGGTAACCCTCTCGCGCTCATTGTCCATCAAAGAGATTAAGTCCATAGTAAAAAACTCACCTCATATTGACTTTGATACCTTTATTCTAATAGGTAAATGTCCAAATATAGAAGGTTTTTGTAGTCTTTTGCATACAAACCCTCAAAAAATCTGGCCCTGCGAGCAAAGATATAACTATGGTGGATCAATTGAGGTCTATAAAATTCAGAAAGAATGGCAAGGTTTTTATAGATCTCAATCCTGTGGGATATGTGGTATATCTGAGATTATAAAATCTGGAGTAAGCGCTCTTAAGATTGTAGGTCGTGGTAGTCCTGCAAGTTTTAAGATTGAGAACGTTAGATTAGTAAAAAAAGCCCTTATTTTAACGAAAGAGATAAAAGATAGTGATAAAAGAGTAGAGGCTTTGAAAAATTTATACTACGAGAGGTTCAATCATCATTGCAACCCCTTTTGCTGTTATTTCCCAGAGATTGGTTTTAAAAAATAGTTATTAGTTTTTAGTGCCCTCAATTAGGACTGTAGGGGGTTTCTTCAAAAGTATAGTTTTGCTGATAAAAAAGCCTACATTACTAAGCAAGTCTTTAATCTCATTAACAGTTAAGTTATCACCACCATCTGTGTGGAGAAGCATATTTAGACAAAAAACGATGTTATCCTTTGGTGCAGTTCTTTTCTCATTTAGATAAAACTCATGAATATAAATTTTACCGCCTTTTTTTAGAGCTCCAAAGGATTTTTCAATAGCAAGCTGGCAAAGTTCTTTCTTAAGAGAATGAAGGACCTGTGATATTAATACGATGTCATAGCCACTACCAAAGTTCTTATCCTCCAAGCTTCCTTCAATAAAATCAACTCTATTCAATAACCCTTCATCTCTCAATTTCTCTTTTGCAACAACAGTAGCTTGAGGCAAGTCAAGGATTACACCCTTTAATGTTGGATTCTTTTTTAACATCTCTCTTAAATAAGTTGCAGGACCAGATCCAATGTCTAAAATCTTTTTGGCACTCATAAAATCTATATTTGATAATATATTTTCCTTATAAAACTTTGTAAGATTATCCATCCCATTTATAAAATGATAGTTTTCTTCAGGGTCTTTTTTTCTATTATCAGAGGATTTTCCTGTTTTAATAGATTCAATTAAGTTGCCCCAATCTTGCCACATATTGTAATAATGGTTGAGTATAGAGGTTACCGATTTATCTGAGGAAGAGGTTAGAAAATCTGCGTATTTATCCTTATTTTTGTAGATATTACTCTTTTTTTCAAGAATGCCTAAGGAAGTAAGGGCATCAAGGAGCATCCTCAATGCCCTAGCATCTACCTTTAGCTTATCGGCAAGGCTTTCGGCATCAGTGAAAGAATTCAAGAAATCAAACACCTTAAGTCTTACAGCTGTAAGCAATACTTGAGCATCCCAGAAAGATCTACCTAAGTTTAGTATCTTTTTAAGCTCTCTCATGGCAAAATATTTTTATAAATATTTCTCTCCTAAAATCTCAGCTATCTGGATTGCGTTTAAGGCTGCACCTTTTCTTAGCTGATCCCCTACTATCCACATAGACAAACCCTTCTCGCAGGATATATCTTCTCTAATTCTTCCAACATAACAGTCGTCGGTTCCAGACAAAAATAGTGGCATTGGGTATTTTCTATTATTTGGATCATCAATAACTGTTACTCCTGGTGCATTACTAAGTAGCTCAATAGCCTTTTCTCGGGTAATCTTTTTCTCTGTCTCTATAGTTACTGATTCAGAATGACATCTAAAAACAGGAACTCTTACAGTTGTAGCGGTAACGTTAATTGAGCTGTCTCCCATAATCTTTCTTGTTTCCATTACCATCTTCATCTCTTCTTTTGTATAAAGATTATCAGTAAAAACATCAATTTGAGGGATAAGATTAAAAGCTATCTGATAGAAAAGAGCAGAAACCTTCATCTCCTCATTATTTACGTATTGTCTTATCTGGCTTTCTAACTCAGCCATTGCCTTTGCGCCTGCTCCAGATACTGCCTGATAGGTAGATACGACAATTCTTCTTATCTTAGCATAATCGTGCAGTGGTTTTAGAGGTACTACCATGATTATAGTAGTACAGTTGGGATTAGCAATAATTCCTTTCTTCTTATAGAGGGCTATATCTTGTGCGTTAACCTCTGGGACTACTAGTGGTATCTCAGGGGCCATTCTAAAGGCAGAACTATTATCAACTACCACAGCCCCGGCATCTACTGCGTAGGGAGCAAACTCCTTGCTTCTATCACCACCAGCAGAAAAAAGAGCGATATCAATGTTTTTAAAAGAATCTTTATCTAACTTCTCTACAACAAAGGTCTCGCCTTTAAAATTAATCTTTTTACCTACACTTCTCTCTGATGCTAATAATCTTAAGTTTTTGATAGGAAAATTTCTTTGCTCAAGTATCTCTAAAAACACCTCACCTACTGCACCAGTAGCACCGGCTACAGCCACATTAAACTCTTTCATCCTAAGAGACTCCTTTGAAATATATTAAGTTCTAAGCTTTTTTGTAATCTCAGCCAGTCTTTTTCCTAAGGCGAAGGCTAAGTTAAGTTCTGTTTCATCTGGTTCAATATCTGCCATTGGTCCAGATACAGAGCTGGCACCATAGGGTGTACCACCTTTTTTAGTTGTAATAAGGCCCATCTCAGAAAAGGGTATGCCTACTATTATAGCACCGTGGTGTATCATAGGAAACATCATAGAGATAAGAGTTGTTTCATTTCCACCATGCATAGAGGAAGTAGAGGTTATAAAACTAACTGGCTTTCCAATCATTGCCCCCTCGAGCCAGACCTTAGAGGTAGAGTCTATAAACATTTTCAAAGGCGCAGACATATTTCCAAACCTTGTTGGAGAGCCAAGTATCAATCCATCACAGTTTTTTAAATCCTCTGCAGTTGCTTCTGGTAGGCTTGAGTATTCATCATAGGCCTTTTTCCATCTCTCATTTTTTTCGATAATTGCCTCAGGTTCAAATATTTTAACTCTCTTAAGCACAGCCTCACATCCAGCAGCTTCAACACCTTCTTTAGCCTTCTTAATTAATTTCATTGTGTTGCCATACCTTGTGTCAAAGATAAGATAAATATTCATATTATACCTCCTAATTAGTTGGTCGATTACACTCATTTTTACCAAAGATCTTTAAAATTTTACAAAGAGGGCAAAATCCAGTAATTGCTGATTGTATAAGATTAAGTCCCACGAAAATAGTAAATAAAAACCAGTATGGAGAGTGAAAATAACCAAGACTTACCGAGAGAATTATAAAAGTTCCAGCAACAATTCTTATAATTTTTTCTTGATTAGGCAGGCTTGACATATGCTTAACTCCTATTTAAGTTTTAGGAATCTTAGTACTCTTGAGACAACATCTTCTTCACTATTCATAACTTCTACGAGATCTAAATCTTCCTTACTTATAAGCTTTTTTGCTAATGTTTCTTTTTTTAGCCATGAAATCAAACCTGACCAATACTCAGAGCCTACGAGAATTAGTGGGAAAGGTTTTATCTTTTTTGTCTGTATCAATGTAAGAGCCTCCATAAGCTCATCCATAGTTCCATAACCGCCGGGAAATATGATGAAACTAGAAGAATACTTAACCAACATTACCTTTCTAATAAAAAAATAGTGGAAACTTACGAGAACATTACAATATTTATTTGGTTTTTGTTCCAAAGGTAGCTCAATATTACATCCTACAGATTTACCACCTTTTTCATAGGCGCCTCTATTTGCTGCTTCCATTATCCCTGGTCCACCACCGGTTAAAGTTGAAACACCGTATTCTGCCAAACAACCAGTGATATTTCTTGCCATTCTATAAAATTTATTGTTTGGTTTTGCTCTTGCCGACCCAAAAACTGTGACAGCAGGAACAATATTACTTAATTTTTCAAAACCCTCTACCATCTCGGAGAGAACTCTGAAAATTCTCCAGGTATCTCCAACCTTAATAGCATCTATAACATATTGCTTTTCCTTTATATCTAAGTGGTTGTTATTCAATATACTTTCGAGGAAGTCGTTCATTATCTAAAAAGTCCTTCAGCAAAGAATCTCCCATTAAAATATTCTAAGTCGTCTATCTTCTCTCCTGTACCTATAAATTTTATAGGTAAACTAAATTCTCTACAAATATTAATAAGAATACCACCCTTTGCGGTTCCATCCAGTTTTGTCATTACAATACCTGAAATATCTATTAACTCTTTGAAAGTTTTTGTTTGGGAGAGGGCATTTTGTCCGACAGTAGCATCAAGTACTAACAAACTTTCTTGAGGATAGGCTGTATTTTCTCTGTTAAGAACCCTTTTAACCTTTTTAAGCTCTTCCATCAAATTAGATTTTGTATGTAACCTACCAGCCGTATCAATGATAAGAATATCAGCATTTTTAGCTTGAGCATACTTTAGACTATCATAAGCAACAGCGGCAGGGTCAGCCCCTTCTTTTTGTTTAACCACATCAATATTTAACCTGTTACCCCAAACTTCCAACTGCTCAATAGCAGCAGCCCTAAAAGTATCGGCAGCTCCAAAGACAACCTTTTTGCCTTCTTTCTGAAAGAAATTACCTAACTTTGCGATTGTAGTTGTCTTACCAACCCCATTAACACCAACTACCAAGATGCAGAAAGGAGAGGGTGGGGCTAAAGTTATCTGTCCTTCATAATTACTTAAAACGTTAGTTATTAACTCAATCAGATTAGACTTAAGCTCTTCTAAACTCTTAATATTTCTTTTTTTAAGCTCTATGATTATCTCTTGAACAGTTTTATAACCGATATCTGCTGTAATGAGTAAGTTTTCTAACTCTTCCCAGCCTTCTTCGTCTATAGTATTTCTACTAAAAATTTGATTAAAACCAATAACTAACTTGTCGTGTGTTTTTGAGAGGCTTTGTTTTATTTTGCTAAGGAAATTCATGCTATCTCTTTTGCAAAAACGTCAACCACTTGCTGAAGATTATAAAGTGCTCTTGAGGCGCATTCTTTATTTTGGAAACAAAGAAAAACATAATAGTCATCGTTAATAGGCAAAAACTGAATGATAGAGTCAGAAAACTTAATCTGGAAAAACTTGATTTTATCTTTATTTCTAACATTTTTAAAATGGTTTAGTATAATTACTTGATAAGCCCCCATTACTTTCAATTCATACTCATCAATGGTGCCATAATGGACAACACTTTCACCTTCCCAATCGAGTAAAATTGCCCCCTTTGCATCAACTTTTTGAACCAGATCTTTCAACAATCTTTCAAAAGGCATTAAAAAATAATAAGTCAAAAAAGTATGGAAAGTCAATAAAAAATTGGGATTATGTCTTTATAGACTGTTGCCAGAGTTGAATTTGTTCAACTTAAAGAAATTTGAATTGTTTAAGCCTTTTAAAGCAGTTTTAATGTTTTAAAAAGAACTAATCGTAAAAAAGTGACTCTCAACCTAAAGGATGAGGAATGAGAGATCTGTGTAATTTTAGTGATAAGTGATAAGTGATACGTTCTGGTCGCAATCCCTTTTATATCAGGTCTAAATTCCTACTCAGAGAAAAAAACAGATTCTTTTTTGCCAGCTGTCAACCACAAATAGAAATGTCCGCTTTTTACATATTTAAAAATGTCCTATTTTACAAGAAAATTTATTTCTTCAAGGGTGATCTTTTGTAAGAATATATTTCTTCTTTCGTTTGTAAGCTTTTTGTTTTTGTTATTGCTGTTTTTCTTTTGTGTTTCTTGATAGTATTTCCTTGTAATTCAGAGATACTCCCTTATGGGTTATAAGCATTGTGCCGTCCACTCTTTCTTTTACCACAACATTTTTTGTATTAGCCTGATTCAATACCTGATAAAGCTTTTTGTTATGGGCTACAGCAAAATCATTCCGCAATGCCCCTTTTGTCTTTATGCAAAGGATATCATTGATGTCTATACCCTTCGGCAACGGTCTATGAAGGTTTGCTTTTTGAGTAGGCTTATGACTGAATCTTTTGTTGTATATAGACAAAAAATATTCAAAAAAATTATTGGGCGATATAATTTAAATTGTGTCTGTGAATTAGAAAGCATTATTATTTTAATATGTGGAAAAAGGCAGGAAATGACCACAAGAGCATACCCTGTATTTATAAAGCTTTTGCAATCTAAAAAAGAGCTATATTTTACTTATCTAAAGTATCCTGAACAGATAAGAAAACATATATATACAACAAACATTGTGGAGAACCTTAATAGCAGGCTTGAAAATACAAGAGTAAATAGCGGCGGATATTTTCAATCTCTAAAAACAGCAGAGGTTGCTGTATATGTGACAATTAACAAAATACAGACTGGTAAATGGAAAAAACCTTTTCCAGCAGCAAGGACAGCCCTTTATGAACTTAAACAAATGTTTAATGCAAATTTCTCTTCATAGACACAATTCTCTTGACAAGTCCCATATGCTATTTTATCAAGTTCATAAAGCTTCTCGTTTGCAAGGGTCGGCCAAAATCCCCAGTATTTATCCCTGTATATATTCATAACCTTTTCTTCCAGCTCTTGTGGCAGTTTCCTGTTTGACATTCGGCTCCGTGATTTCTGGACAATACCCGCGTCCCCTTTCTCTCTAACCCGTTTTGCTATCCTCCTTATCTGCTGGGTGCTTACCTCTGACAGCTCTGACGCCTTCTTCTGGTCTATCTCCTTGTTCAAAAACCAGTGTATCACTTTTAACCTCTTCAATTCCCTCACGCTCATAGTTATTATGTCCTTTCGTTGCATTTGCCCCCCTTTTTTTACAAAAAGAGGACATTTTATCATTATTATTTTAGGACATTTCTATTTGTGGCATTTAGGACATTATCATTTGTGGATGACATATAGAAAATTATTTATAACTGAACTAACAAATCCTTTAATTAATACTTCCCTGTTTTTTATAAAAAATTTTAATCTCTTTGTTGACAAATCTATAATTCATGCTATTTTTTTATTAAAAAAAGATTTCAAAGGAGGGTTTTCATGAATAAGTTTTTCGTTTTTTTGTTTTTTTTCTTATTGGTTAATCTCTCCTATGGGCAGGATATTGAGCTACCAAAGAACACGAGTGCCCAAACTAAGCAGTGTATTGGTTGTCACAAGCAGTACACACCAGGAATTGTATATGACTGGTTAAGGAGCAGACATTCTAAATATTCACCAGATGAAGGGATGAAACGAAGTGAGCTGGAGAAGAGGATTAGTGCAAAGTCTGTTGCAGATAATCTTAAATCAGTTGTAGTTGGCTGTTTTGAGTGTCATGGACTAAATACTGATAAGCACCAAGATAGTTTTAGTCATTTTGGTAATAAAATCAATGTTGTAGTCTCACCTAATGATTGTGCTGTTTGTCATCCTGAGGAGGTTAAGCAATACAAAGGGACAAAGAAGTATCATGCCTATGGTAATTTAATGAATAATCCCGTTTATCATGCCCTTGCCGTAACTTCTACAGGACTTGTTACTTATGAGAACGGTAAATTACTACAAAAATCGCCTTCAGACAAGACGCTTAATGAAACTTGTCTTGGTTGTCATGGCACGGAGGTGAAGGTAAAAGGGATGAAAAAGATAAAATCTTCTATGGGAGATTTAGAGATTTCTGTGCCTGATCTTACAAACTGGCCTAATCAGGGTGTTGGAAGGATAAATCCTGATGATTCTTTGGGTGCCTGCTCATCTTGTCATCCAAGACATGAGTTTTCTATTGAGATGGCAAGGAAGCCCTATACCTGTGCTCAGTGTCATTTGGAGCCAGATGTGCCAGCTTACAACGTCTATAAAGAAAGTAAGCACGGCAATATATATGAATCTATCGGAGAAAATAAATGGAATTTTGAGGCCGTACCATGGAAGATAGGTAAAGATTTTAATGCCCCTACCTGTGCAACCTGTCATAATAGCCTCGTTGTTAGACCTGATGGTAAAGTTATAGCTGAAAGAACCCATGATTTCTCGGAACGTCTATGGGTAAGAATTTTTGGATTAATATATACCCATCCACAACCAAAGTCTGGTGACACAACAATTATTAAGAACGCAGATGGGTTACCGTTACCTGTTACTTTTACCGGTAAGTTAGCTGAAGAGTATCTTATATCTAAGTCAGAGGCAGAAAAAAGAATGAAGAAAATGAAAAATGTCTGTTCTAGTTGTCACAATACTGATTGGATTGATGGACATTTTTCTAAAATGGACAACACGATTAAAGAGACCGATGAGATGACAAAAGCTGCAACGCTACTTCTTGTTGATGCTTGGAATAAGGGATTGGCTGATAATAAAAACCCCTTTGATGAGCCGATAGAGAGAAAATGGGTACAACAATGGTTATTTTACGGAAACTCCACAAGGTACTCATCTGCTATGAGTGGAGCTCCTGATTATGCAACTTTTAAATATGGTTGGTGGGAGCTAACTAAAAATTTACAAGAGATGAAGTCTTATTTTGGTGAAAAAAAAGAAAAATAAATAAAAGGAGGGGATTTTTATGCTAAAGATTTTTGCTCAGCTTATATTTGTTTTTAGTTTGGTTTCTTTGTCTTTTGCTGATGATATTGCAAAGGGAAAGGCTCTTTACAACGATCCTAAGTTGGGCGGTTCTACAAAGGGCAAGTCCTGTGCAAGTTGCCATCCAGAAAGTGCTGCTGTAAAATGGCTCAATAAGAAAGAGTTTTCAATAATGGGTACTAAAGGTAAGTCTCTGGAAGAGGCAATTAATATTTGTATTGAGAAGGCTATGGGCGGTAAGCCACTGGATGTAAAAGGAAATGATATGAAAGCTATTATGGCCTACATTAAATCTCTTAAAAAATAATAATTTTCTACACTTACAAGGCCCCTTGCCTTGTAAGTGTATTTTTCTATCTCAAATCGTTATTTAGCAACAAAATCGATAAAAAATCATATTTTCTGTAAGTCTTATTTTATTTCTTGTAAATTCTAAGGAATTAACTATATAATTTTTGACTATGATATTTAAGGGAGTGAAGAGTTTGGAAGGGGAGCTTGTTTTCCCCGGAGATAAATCTATTACCCATCGTTCAATTATGTTTTCTGCCCTTTCTGATGGTAGATGTGAGATAAATAATCTTGGGTTGGGAAGAGATAATTTATCGACTATTAAAATTTTTAGAGATTTAGGGATAGAGATTAGGCGGTTTCAAAATAAGGCCATTGTTTATGGAAAGGGCTTTAATGGTTTAAAGGAGCCACTTAGTGTTTTAGATGCAGAAAATTCAGGAACAACTATAAGAATTTTATCAGGTATCTTATCGGCACAGCCCTTTTTTTCTGTCATTACAGGCGATAAATATCTTGTCAAAAGGCCTATGAAGAGGATAATTGAACCTCTATCTCTAATGGGAGCAGAGATAAGTGGCAGAGCTAATGATAACTACCCGCCTTTAGCTATTAAGGGTAATAATAAACTTAGGGCTATAAATTATAATCTCTCAGTAGCAAGTGCACAGGTAAAATCGGCAATACTTATGGCTGGTATGTTTGCTGATGGGACAACTACTATCTCAGAGCCCTCAAGATCGAGAGATCATACAGAAAGATTAATGAGTTATTTAGGATTACCTATAAAAGTTAAGGAAAACAATGTATCAATTTCAAGGGTTAATAATATTCCAGCTTTTGATGTAGTTATACCGGGTGATATCTCATCGGCGGCTTTTTTTATGGTGGCAGGTGTTTTAATTAAAGGTTCTAAATTGATTCTGAAAGATATTGGTATCAACCCTACAAGGACTGGGATAATAGATGTATTAAAAAGCATGGGGGCTAATATATCTATTCATAATGAGAGGACTATGAATGGTGAGCCTGTAGGAGATATACTTGTTGAAGGAACTGGTTATTTAAAAGGTATTGAGATAAAAGGAGAGATAATACCAAGACTTATAGATGAGATTCCAGTAATTGCTGTAGCAGCTTCTTTTGCTGAAGGAGTAACAAGGATAGATGATGCAGAAGAACTAAGAGTGAAAGAGAGTGATAGGATCAAGGCTATGGTAACGGAACTTAAAAAACTGGGCGTTGATATAGAAGAGTTACCAAAAGGAATGGTAATAAAGGGTGGCGTTAATTATAGATGTGGAAAGATTAATACTTATGGTGATCACAGGGTAGCTATGTCTATGATTATTTTCGGGCTTATCTCAAAAGAAGGTATTATGAGTGATGATATGAACTCTATCGAGGTTTCTTTTCCTGACTTTATAAAGAAACTTAAAGAGGTAATAAAGTGATAGAGGTAGTAACCATAGATGGACCTTCAGGCTCAGGTAAGAGCACAGCATCTAAGCTTGTCGCTAAAAAGTTGGGTTATAGTTATTTAGATACAGGGGCTATGTATAGAGCTTTTGCTCTGTTAGTCTTAGAAAAGGGTTTTGAAAAAAATAAGTCTAAATATGTTAAGTTGCTAAAAGACTTTGATGTAGACTTTAAGATTAAAAATAACAATCAAAGAGTCTTTTGCGAAGGTAGAGATGTTACTGAGGCTATAAGAATGCCAGATGTGTCTATGTGGGCGTCCACCTTGTCTAAGGAAAAAGAGGTCCGTGATAGAATGTTTGTCTTGCAGAGGAAGCTTGGTGAGAATGGTAAAGTTGTAGCAGAGGGTAGAGATATGGGTACGGTTGTATTTAAAGATGCCTATGCTAAGTTTTTCTTAAGTGCTTCTGTAGAGATAAGGGCTGAGAGAAGGTGGAGAGAGCTAAAGGAAAAAGGGCTTAATCAGTCTTTACATGATGTAATAGCAGATATTATAAAAAGGGATGAGCAAGATAGTAGTAGAGATATAGCTCCACTCAAACCTGCAGAGGATGCATTGATAATAGATACATCAGCTTTGACAATCGATGAAGTTGTAACAAAGATTTGTGGTGTAGCTACAGAAAAGCTCAAACTATGGAAATTGTAATCGCTAAATCAGCGGGATTTTGTTACGGTGTAAAAAGAGCCATTAAGATGGCAAGAGAAACGCTAAAAAGCTCTAATGTTAGGTGTTTTTCTTTGGGACCAATAATTCATAATCCTTTAGTTGTAAAAGACCTCGAAGAAGAAGGTTTAAAGGTTATAGAAAATATAGGTGATATAAGTGATGGTATCTTAGTAATAAGGTCTCATGGGATATCTAAAGAAGAGAATGAATATCTTATAAGTCATCCTAACATTTCGGTTGTCGATACAACCTGTCCTTTTGTAACAAAATCTAAAAAATATTTAGAAAGACTTATTAAAAATGGCTATACGATTTTTTTCCTTGGAGATAAGGACCACCCGGAGGTTAGAGGGTTGCTAAGTTACATTGGCAACAAAGCTATAGTTTTTAAAGATCCAGAGGAGATACAGATTAAAAAATATAAAAAGGTTGGTCTAATATCTCAAACAACACAAAAGATTGAGCTTTTAAAAAAGGCCGCTGATAAATTGCTGTCAAATACGGAAGAGCTAAGAATATTCAATACAATTTGCAAGACAACCTCAATAAGACAGAGAGAAGCCATGGAACTTGCTAAAAAGGTTGATCTTATGTTAATACTAGGCGGAAAGAATAGTGCTAATACAAAGAAATTATTCGAAGTCTGCAAGTCAAAGCTTGATAGGAGTTATCATATAGAGACATTAAAGGATATTGATAAAAATTGGTTTTCTGGTGTAAAAAAGATTGGTATAACAGCTGGTGCGTCAACACCAAAAGAGCATATTACGGAAGTTGTAAAATTTTTAACTGATATATTTGGGGAGGAAAATAATGGAAGAAAAGTTTGAGGAGTTACTTAAAGAAAGTCTTATCGAAAGAAAAGAAGGGGTTGTTAAGGCTACGATTGTAAAAAAGTTTAGCGATGGAGTGATGATTAATCTCGGTTTTAAGAGCGATAAGTTCTTGCCAAAGACTGAGTTTTTAGATAGTGAATGGGACAAACTGAATGTTAATGATGAGATAGAGATTTTAGTTAATGGTAGTGATGTTTCTTATAAAGAGGCAAGAAAAAAGATTGCCTTTGAGGAGATAAAATCTGCCTATGAATCAAAAGAATATCTTGAAATTGTTATTAAATCAGAGACTAAAGGTGGTTATATAGCTGATTATAAAGGATTTCAAATTTTTGTGCCTGGTTCTCAAACAAGGGGTAAAAGGGATATTAAAACAGGGGATGTCTATAGGGCTTTTGTCAAGAAGATAGAAGATAGAGGTAGCAATATAGTCTGTTCCATAAGTGATTATGAGAACTATTTAAAAAATCAAGCTTTAGAAAAATTTTTTGATACCTATAACTTAGGTGATATAGTTGATGGAGAGGTTAAGAATATAATTGATAAAGGCGTTTTTGTAAGTTTTGGTTCTGTTGAGGGTTTTATCCCCTTTTCAGAGATAACCCACAAAAGGATTAAGACACCAGGTGAGTTTTTTAGAACTAACCAGAAGGTTAAGGCAAAGATAATCAGAATAGAAAAGGAAAACAAGAGAATAGTATTAAGTGCAAAAGCTTTAGAAAGGGAGCCCTTTGAAGTTTTCATATCTAAATATAATGAAGGTGATAGGGTTGAGGGTATTGTAAGAAACATTATAGATAAGGGGGTTTTTGTTGAAGTTTTAGATGGCTTGGATGGTTTTCTTCCCCTTTCTGAGATATCTTGGACAGAAAGAGTAAAAAAACTTGATAAATATTTTAAGATTGGTGATAAAATATCTGTATTAATTAAAAGTATAGACAAAAAGAACAAGAAGCTCTCTCTAAGTTTTAAAGATCTGATCAACAACCCCTGGGAGGAGTTTAAAGAGAAAAACCCAGAGGGTACAGTAATTACCGTTGTTTTAAAAGATATAGTTGATAAGGGGTTGGTGGTTAATACTGAGAGCGGGATAGAGGCTTTTATACCCAATGAAAATATAGGTTATGGTAGAGTTTCTGAAGAAAAGAAAAACTACAAAAGAGGTGACAAAATTGAGGCAAAAGTTACAGATATAGATGTTTCTCGAAGAAGAATTATTTTGTCAATTAAAGACCTTCTTGATGACCCCTTCAATATTGCTTTAGCTAATATTAAGGTTGGTAATGAGGTAAAGGCAAAAATTATTGGTCTTACAGAAAATGTAGTATTTTTTGAGCTAATGCCTAAGGTGGAAGGGATAGTAAAAAGGAGAGAGTTTAAGAAAGATGAGGAGTTAAAAATTGGTGCCGAGCACTCAGTTCTTGTTATTGGTGTAGATGAGCAGAAAAGAAAGTTTATTTTAAGTATAGAAGAGCTTAAAAGGGCAAATGAAAAGAAAGAATTAGAAGAACATAAACAAAAAAATAAGATAAATGTTACTTTGGGAGACTTCTTTAAAAAATGAAGAAGAAAAGAGTTATTATAGCTATCGGTATAATAATATTTCTACTAATAGTTGTATCTCTTATAGATAATTTCTTTGGAGGTGGCTATAGCAAATCAGTTGCCTCTGATAAGATAGCTATTGTAGAAATTATAGGTGTTATTAAATCTTCCGATGAGATAATAAGACAGTTGGCCGAGTTTGGTAAGGATAAGAAAGTTAAGGCAATAGTTCTAAGGATTGATTCACCCGGAGGTGCCGTTGGACCTTCTCAGGAAATCTATAGAGAGGTTATGAAGATTAGAAAGGAAAAACCAGTAATAGCATCCATAGGTACCTTAGGTGCCTCAGGAGGCTATTATATAGCAGCCTCTGCTACAAAGATTGTTGCTAATGAAGGTTCTATTACAGGAAGTATTGGTGTGATTATTCAGTTTTTTAACTTCCAGCAGCTTTTAGGCAAGATAGGCGTAAAAGGAAATGTTATTAAAAGTGGTGAGTATAAAGACTCTGGGTCACCTCTTAGAGATATGACGAAAGAAGAGAAAGAACTAATACAAGGTGTTATCGACGATGTACATAATCAGTTTGTGGAAGCTATTGTAAGGGGTAGGGGGCTTAAAAAAGAAGATGTTCAAAAGATAGCTGATGGTAGAATTATAACAGGTAGGCTTGCTAAGGAGCTTAAGCTTGTTGATGAGCTTGGCAATTTTAATGATGCCGTTGAGGTTGCAAGAAAAGTTGCTAATCTTGAAGGTGAACCAAAACTTGTATATCCAAAGAAGAAAAAAATGACTTTGCTCGAATTTTTAAATAGCTTTTCTGAAGGCGAGACGGGTTCAAAACTATATCTGCTACTTTCTGAGATAAGAATTCCCTTTTATTTATCAGATGTAATTAATAATTTGATTAATGAGTAAAAAGATTATCATTGGTGTTGTTTCAGATACCCATTTAGACCGAGACACTGGTTCTTTTGCTGAGCTTGTGGAAAGATTTTTTAAAAGTTGTGATCTTATTGTTCATTGTGGAGATATAACAAATGAAGAGATATTTTTACCTGTAAAAAAAGATATCATAGCTGTTAGGGGTAATATGGACTTGATGAGTAAACTTCCCCTTAAGAGAGAGATAAATATACTAAATAAAAAAATTGGCATTATTCATGGTTTTGGCTCTCCCCATGGTATTAGGGAGAGGATAATCAAAGAGTTTGGTGAGATTGATTGTATATTATATGGTCATACCCATTATCCATTCTGTGGCTATGAAAAAGGGGTGCTCTTTTTTAATCCTGGATCAGCCTTTGATAAAAGATGGGCACCTAAGAGGACAGTGGGATATCTTACTGTTACTGAAGATGATCTGCACTGTAATATAGTTGAAGTTGAGTAAGCTTATACAGAGAGGAATTATGGAACATATTTATGCTCCCTGGAGAAAAGATTTTATTGAAAAGAAAGAGAAGGAAGAGGGATGTATTTTTTGTAGAAGAAAGGATCTTAACGTCTCTTTAGAAAGCTTAGTTATTTACAAAGGGAGATTAAGTTTCATTCTACTTAATAAGTATCCATATAACAATGGCCATCTTATGGTCGCTCCTTATTCCCATGTGGGAGATTTTTTAGAGTTAAAGGATGATGAGCTTTTGGATTTGTCTCAAAATATAAGGTTAGCTGTGGCTATTATAAAAAAAGCTTATAATCCCCAGGGCTTTAATATAGGAATGAATATTGGGTCTATTGCAGGTGCTGGGGTTGCCGATCATCTTCATTGGCATATAGTTCCCAGATGGGGTGGTGATACAAACTTTATGCCAGTAATAGGCGAGACAAAGGTTTTGCATGAGATACTGTCTGACACTTTCGATAGACTCATGCCAGTAGTAAGAGATTTGAATGTTTTTAAAAAATAACTTCACTATATAATAAGATATAAAAGAGGAAGAGTTGGATATAAAAAGATTAATAGAAGAGGCTTTTTTAAGGGATAGTAACTCTGTAGAGCTTTTTATTGAGATCTCCAATCTTTATTCAAATAGTGGTGATATAGATAAGGCTATTAATATAAAAGAGATTCTGCTTTCTCTCTCATTAAACAAAAACCAAAGAGAAGAAGTAATGCTTGCTTTAGCTAAAGATTTTCATGGATTAGGTATGTATGATAATGCTATCTCAGTGTTAGAAGAAGTTTTTTTGATATCAGATAATAAAGACTCTATTCTTGATATGCAATCTCACATATACTCAGAATTGAAAGAATGGAAGAAAGTGCTGGAAGCTCAGAAATTAAAGAAGATAAAAGATTACGATTTTATACTCTTTGCTCTTTGTAATTATTCAAAAGATGTCTTAACTGAGGGAGATATCAAAAAGGCAAAGTTAATATTAAAAGAGGCAGAGCTAATATCAAAAGATCATCCTCATCTGCTTTTACATTGGGTTGATATTTATTTATTGGAAGGCAACGATTCAGATATTATTGAGATAGGAGAAAAAATTAGTCAAAGTAACTTCGAGTTTTTTGGTATTTTTTTAGATAAGGTATTGAAATACTTTGAGAATAAAACTAAGGCTTTGTTTCAATTAACAATAAAACACATTAAACAAAACCCAAAAGATTTATACACTTTATATGTCTTTAGCAACTATCTCTTTTCTAATGAAAGGTATGGAGAGGTAATAAATATCTTGAAAGATACATTATCTAAGAGTATTAAAGTTCCTGCGCTTTTAAGACTTTTTATTGAAAGCTTGAGAAAGACAGGAGAAAAGATTGATATGGTTTATTTTGATACACTTTTACATAACCTTCCTGATTTTACAAGGTGGTTTAGGTGCTCATTTTGTGGACAAGAAGTTGAGATATACTCTTTTAACTGTATAAGATGTTCATCCATAAACAGTCTCAAACCTCTATGGCAGAAGTAAATAAAGAAAAAATAACCCCCATGATGAGGCAGTATCTTGAAGTAAAATCAAGATACAGTGATGCCTTTGTCTTCTTTAGAGTGGGTGATTTTTATGAGCTCTTTTATGATGATGCTATTTCTGCCTCTTCAATCCTTAATATTGCCTTAACATCAAGAGATAAAAGTGAGAAAGATGCTGTGCCTCTTTGCGGTTTTCCTTACCATTCGGTAGATAATTATATTAACAAGCTCCTTAGAGAGGGATATAAGGTTGTTATTTGTGACCAAGTTGAAGACCCTAAGTTTGCCAAAGGAGTTGTTAAGAGGGAAGTTACAAGAGTTTTTACGCCCGGCACCGTTGTTGATATGGAGAGGTTAGAGCCTAAAGAGAGCAACTACATCTTTTCTTTCTATTTTCTGAATTATAATGAGATATCTGTTGCTATGGCAGACATCTCCTGTAATAAGGTCTTCTATTTTTTAACAGATGATATAAAAAAAGATGTGCTTTTGAAGTTTAATCCGAAGGAGATCGTCCTTTTGGATGCTCAAAAGAATTTTTTATCCAATATCTTGAGCCAGTCAACAGTGCTTATAAGCTATATTAATATTCCTGAGAGCGATTTTGTCTCTGATGAGGTGGAAAAGAGGTCTCTTGAGTTAATCAATAAATATATAAGAGATGTTATTCTCATTAAAGATTTTAATTTTGAAGATCCTAAAAAGATATCCATAAAGGATTATCTTTATTTAGATGAAAATGCAATAAGAGACTTGGAAATTTTTGAGCCTCTTTTGAAAGGCGAGAAAAACTCTTCGCTACTCTCCATACTTGATAATACAAAAACATCTTTTGGAGGCAGGAAGTTAAGAGATTTTCTTCTGTTTCCTCTTACAGATAAAAAGGAGATAGGAAAAAGGCTTACAATTGTTGAAGAATTTATAAATAACTCTCAGATTATTGAGTTAGTAAGGGATAGACTTTCTAATTTTATTGATATTGAGAGGATTATCGGCAGCCTCCTTAACTTAAGTTTATCTCCGAGATACCTTATCTCATTAAAAAACTCATTAAAAGAAATTCCAAGATTAAAGGAGCTAATATCTGAAAGTGACTGTTTAAAAGAAAACTTTGAGATCGAGGGTTTAAATGATTTGATTGAGTTAATAGAATCTTCAATTATGCCTGATCCACCTTTTTCTTTGAAGGATGGTAATGTTATTAAAGATGGGTATAACAAAGAGCTTGATGAACTAAGAGAGGTTGTTAAAGGTAATACTGATTTTCTATATAATTACGAACAAAGGGAGAGAGAGAGAACAGGCATATCTTCATTGAAGGTGGGATATAATAAAATATTTGGATACTATATTGAGGTAACAAAGGCAAATCTTAAAAATGTTCCTCCTGATTATATTAGAAAACAAACTCTCGTAAATGCAGAGAGATTTATTACCGATGAGCTAAAAAGTTATGAAGATAAAGTTTTGAGTGCCTCAGCAAAGATAAAAGATTTAGAAGAGACCATATATAAAGAAGTTTTAACTTCTATTTTAATATATATACCAAAACTAAAGAAGCTTGCCGATGAGCTTTCTTTGCTTGATATATTTAGCTCCTTCGCAATAAATGCTATTAGATATAACTACTGCAAGCCTTCCTTCAATGAGAAAGGCTACATATCAATTGAAGAAGGAAGACATCCTTTTGTAGAAAGACGATTGACTACTTTTGTGCCCAATGATCTAAAACTTTCAAAGGATGACTACAATATTATGGTTATTACAGGTCCCAATATGGCTGGTAAATCTACTTATATGAGGCAGATTTCTTTGATAGCCATAATGGCTCAGATAGGTTCTTACGTACCTGCTAAAAAGGCTGATTTGCCTGTATTTGATAGAATTTTTACAAGGATAGGCACATCTGATTTTTTAGCCTCTGGCAAGAGCACCTTTATGGTTGAGATGATCGAAACGGCTAATATAATTAAAGGTCTTACAGAAAATAGTTTGATAATCCTTGATGAGGTTGGGAGAGGGACAAGTACTTTTGATGGAATGTCTATTGCTGAGGCACTTCTTGAGTATCTATCTGATAATAAGGAAAAACCCTATGTTCTTTTCTCTACTCATTATCATGAGTTGACGGAGTTAGCTAATAGAAGAAAAAATATTAGGAACTTTACTATACCTGCTCAGGAATGGAAAGATGATATTATATTTCTTCACAAAGTTACAGAGGGTGTAATAAATAGAAGTTACGGCATTTACGTGGCAAAGTTAGCAGGGCTTCCAGAGAGGGTGATAAAAAGAGCAAAGGAGATACTTACAAATCTTGAGAAGGCAGATATTAAGGGTTATAAAGAAAACATACTACCATTAAAAAAACAGCCTTCACTATTCGAAGATAAAGAAAAAAAGATAGTCGAGGAGTTAGAAAATTTGAATTTGGAAAAATTAACACCCTTAGAGGCTTTTGATTTTTTAAGAAAACTAAAAAATATGTTATACTAAAGCTTAATGATCAAAAGATTGATAAGAATACTTTTAAACCAGAGGGCGCCTAAGAGCAATAATGAGTTTATAAAAATTCTCTTTTCCCGTAAATCTTGCAGAAATTTTAAAGATATACCAGTTCCTAAGGAGATAATAGAAGAGGTTGTTAAAGTTGGCAATCACACACCTTCAACTGTCAACTTACAGACTTGGAGTTTTTTCCCCTTTACAAAAGAAGAGTGGAAGGAAAAGTTTCAAAGCCCTATACCCTTTGGTGCTACTGCTGCTATTATTATCTGTGCAGATCTAAAAAGGTTGGAGATTGTAGATAGGGTCTTTAAACAATATCCTCTCTTTTTCTATACTCTCTCTGTTATGAATGCTTCATTGGCAGCAATGAATATGACTGTTGCCGTTGAGGCTCTTGGTATGAAATCTATTATGCTTTCTCAGACAGGAAAGACAGGTATTTGTGATGTAGTCTACCTAAAAGAAAAGTTAGAGCTTCCTGATATGGTATTTCCTATAACAACTTTGGCTTTTGGGTATCCCTCTTCTGAAGTACTTTTTTCTCCACCCAAGCTTCATAAATCAGTTGTAACCCATAGAATGAAATATAATCTTGAGGCAGAAGAAGTAAAGAAATGGTTTGAAGATATGAATTTTGTCTGTAAAATGGTAGACAAAGAGCATTTGACTGAAAAGTTTGATAAATATTTAAAATTGCTTCCACAGGCTGAGAAGGAGTTAAATGCAATACTCGAAGAGATTAAGAGTTAGCTTAATTTTATTAGCCTTTTTTTTAATACTTACTGGAGCTAAAAACAATAAATCTAAAAAAAATAAGGGACCATCTCTTTTTGAGAAGATCAAGGCAGAATATTTAGTCTATAAAAACTCAAAAGATGAGTTGAAAGACACCATTTTAAAGGGTTATATCCTCAAATTTGATAAATTCTCGAGAGAGGGAAAAGAGGCTGAGGTCATTGCAAGCAAATACTTTAAAGCTGATATCAATGAAAAACTTTTTGAGATAACTGGAGACAGGGCTTATTTAAATGAGGCCATTAAACTCTATGAAGAGGTTAGTAAAAGTAGGAATTCTAATCTATATTTAGCAGCACAGAAGAAGTTAGATTTGTTAAGTCCAAACAAAGGTAAGGATGATTTTATGTCTTTAGGCAGTTTTGAGAGACATAAAAATGAAAGTTCCATAAACACAGATTTTGTTAGGCTTATCAATATAAGACATTGGTCTGATAGTAATTATACAAGAGTTGTCATAGAACTGGAAAAAGCAGTTACCTTTGAGCATAGAACTTTAAAGGAAGATTTAGAAAATAAGAAGCCACCAAGGTTAATTGTGGACTTAAAAAATAGTGTCGTCAATAAAGAGCTTATAAACAATCCTATCGAGATAAATAATAATCTACTCCAGCAGATAAGGGTAGGGCAGTTTAAGGAAGATCAAGCAAGGGTGGTATTAGATTTAAGGTCTCTTGGTGCTTACAATGTTTTTACCTTAACAAATCCTTATAGAGTTGTAATTGATATATTTGCATCTGATAAGTCAGGTTCAGCAAAGACAGCACCCACTGATACAAGAAAGATACAGGAAAAAAAGATTGAGACCAAACAGTTTTTTTCAAATATAAGGTCTATAGTTATTGACACAGGTCATGGAGACCATGATCCTGGTGCCATTGGTGTTGATGGTCTGAAGGAAAAAGATGTTGTCCTTGATATAGGCTTAAGGCTTGGAAGAATGCTAAAAGAGTTCCATCCTGATATAGAGATTCACTATACAAGAGAGAGTGACATATTTCTCCCGCTTGAAGAGAGAACTGCCTTTGCTAACTCAAAGAAGGCTGATCTATTTATCTCCATCCATGCCAATGCAAGTAAAAATAAATCGGCCAGTGGTATTGAGACATATTTTCTAAATTTTGCAAAGGAAAAACGTGCAATGGAGGTAGTCGCAAGAGAAAACGCAACTACCTTAGAAGGTGTTGATGAGGTACAGACAATTTTAAAAGATCTGCTTTTGAGTAGTAAATATAATGAATCAAGCATGTTTGCATCGGTAATACAAAAAAATCTTGTTTCAAGACTATCTCAAGAATACAGCGATATCGTTGATTTAGGAGTAAAGCAAGGTCCCTTTTTTGTCTTACTCGGCTCAGCCATGCCAAGTATTTTAGTGGAGGTTTCCTTTATTACCCATCCCATTGAAGGAAAGAGACTTGCCACTGAGGCATACAGAGAAAAAATTGCAGAGGGTATTTTTAATGGCATTAGAGAGTACATTGAAAGGACTGCTTTAGTTAAAAATTAGTTATGAAAAATAGTTTGATAAATAGGATAAAAAATTTTTCTGAAAGAGAGAAAGTATCATTTATAAATCAGAAAAATCCTCTCCTTCTATTAAAAAAAAGGACTGCTTTTTTTGATAATATAATATCTAAAAATATTAGAGAGCTAATTAAAGATGATAATAACCATAATTTTTTTATTGCTGCTGTAGGTGGCTATGGCAGAAGAGAGCTGTATCCTCAATCTGACATTGATATAGTAATTATATCTCAAGGGGAGACAGAAGAGTTTTTAAAAAAAATATATCAAAAGATAATAGTTTCTCTACACGATGCGAAGATTGAGGTAGGATATGCCTTTAGAGAGCTTGAGGAGCTACCTCAGGATATTGAGAAAGACATTACCATTATAACCTCCTATCTAAACGCAAGATATATCTGCGGTAGTTATAAACTTTATGATGTTTGGAAAAGAGAAATTTTAGCTTCCTATTTTAAAAAGATTAGAACAGCCTATATTAAGGTAAAATTTGAAGAGTACGAGAAGCGCCTTGCTAAGTATAATCAAAATCCCTATATATTAGAACCAAACATTAAAGAAGGAATAGGTGGCTTAAGAGATTTTCACTATATTAACTGGCTAAGCACTGTTGCCATAAAACAACCCGATCTATTAGGTCTTTATTACCTTAATATAATTAGTAAGAGAGAGCTTGAAGAGCTTAACAATGCCTTTGTATTTCTTTCTCGCATCAGATGTTATATACATCTTTTTAGGTATATAAAGAAGGAAACATTGACGTTTGAGTTACAACAGGAAGTAGGACAGTTTTTAAATTATCAAGATAGAGAAGATGCTTCCTATGTAGAATCATTTATGCAAGATTATTATAAACATACACACAATGTCTATATAATTACAAAAAAGATTTTTCATAACCTCAAGATATTGGTAGAAAAAAAGAAAAATTTTGTTAAAAAAGAGATAGACACGGGCATATTTCTTGAAGGGCTTGGAGAAGGCGAGATAAATGTTAGCTCCTTAAAGGTGGAGAAAAAACCAAGGATAATCTATAAGACATTTCTCTATAGCAAAAATCTTGAGAGACCTATCTCTTTTAAGACGATTGATTTAATTAAAAATATTTCTGAAAAGCTTGAGATTAAGATATGGGATGAAGAATTAAAAAATATCCTCCTTCAGTTGTTTACACCCCAAAGGGACTCTGATTTTAACGTTATTATGGATATGTATTATTCTAACTTTCTTAAGATAATCTTCCCAGAATTTGGCAATATTTATCATAAGATGCAGTTTGATGCATATCATATTTATACTATTGATATCCATTCTTTATATACCGTTAAAAATATTTTTGATTATTTCATAAACAATAAAAATGGGATTAGAGAAAAGATAAAAAAACCTCATATTCTTACTTTAGCTGGGCTTTTACATGATATAGGTAAAGGTCTTGGTAAGGACCATGCCGAGAAAGGAGCAGTAATAGTTGACTCAATCTGTGAAAGGCTTGGACTCAATTTAGACGATAGAGAGTTAATGATTTTTTTAGTAAAAAACCATCTTCTTTTATCAAACATAGCCCAACGAAGAGACATTTCTGATCTAAAATTTTTGAGCAAGGTTTATTCTGAGGAGATAAAAAATCGAGATAATTTTGAGTATCTTTATTTTCTTACCTTAGCAGATTTAATGTCTGTAGGCGAAGGTGTATTTAGCCAGTGGAAAGAAAATCTTTTTAATACCCTTTACGTAAACTTTGAAAAAGTAATCTCTTCAACAAAAGAAGGGTTTGATTACATAGAAGAGCATAGTAGATTAAAAAGAGAGGAGCTTATTAAGTATCTAACAGATAAAGATCTTCAATATTTAATTCCCTATGTAAACTATCTCCCTGTAAACTATATACTTACTAATCATTTTGATGATATAGCAAAACACTTACAAATAGATAGAAGCTTCCATCTATCAGAGAAAAAATATTTTGTAAGTATAAAACCTGATTTTGAGAATAAGATTACTGAGATTATTATAGCCAGCGAGGATCAAAAGGGTTTATTTTATAAATTGGCAGGTATATTAACTTACACAGGCTTTAACATATTAAGTGCCAGTATCAACACGAGAACAAACGGCTCAGTTTTAGATATATTTTATGTAGATTTAGGCAAAAGGGACTATGAGTTTGATGAACATTTAAATGAGAGACTTATAGGTTTGCTCAATGATGTGCTTATAGAAGGGAAGGATATTGATGAAAAGGTTGTAAAAAAGGCAAAAAGTTTTCATAGAAAAACAGTATTTAAAGAAAGGAATGAGATATATTTTGACAACACGAGCTCAGAGGAGTATACAATTATAGATGTATTTACAAGAGACCATATAGGCCTTCTCTATGAGATTACAAAAAAACTATATCAGCTAAATTTAGATATATATTTTTCAAAAATTGCTACCTTAGGGGATAGGGCTATAGACGTTTTCTATGTCCAGAAAGATAGCTCTAAGATAACATTACAACAGGACCTTGAAAATATAAGAACATCTTTGCTTAAAACTCTTTCCTAATTATCTTTATGCAGCAAGGAATGTAGCTTTTTCTCAATAGGCTCTTTGTAGATATATATTATCAACATTATAATACCTACTATTACAACAAGTGTTATAAAAGATTTATAGTATTGGTTTCTTATCAAGCTTCCGGCTACTGACAAAAGATAGGTACTTATAAGTCTGCCAAAAGTTGAGATGATAAAAAAGACCCTTAGTCTCATATTACTCAGACCAAGAATGTAACAGAGATAGTCTTTGGGAAACCCGGGCATTAAAAACAATATGGCAGATATAGCAGTGCCTCGATGCGTCATTAGATAATCAAACTTTTCCAGATATTCTCTTTTTACGAAGATTAAAACAAAGGGTCTGCCAAAAAATCTTGCTAAAGAAAATGCAAGTAGTGAACCTAATGTAAGCCCTATAGTAGAATAAAAGGTGCCTAATATTATCCCAAAGAGATAGCCCCCAATAAAGCCAGTTACCTCACCAGGAATAAAGGCTATAGTTACTTGTAATATTTGTAGTCCTATAAAAATTAAAACAGACAGTGTTTGATACTTATTAATAAAGGATATTATCTGATTTTTATCAGAGAAAAATTGCCAAAGCTGGTATTTAAAAGTTATATAGGTAAAGACTACAAAAATTGTTATAAGTAGAATAGCTTTGATGTAAAGTATCTTCTTATTCATTGAAGCAATTAAAAAAGATTATACAAAAAAAAATCTAAATACAAGTTTTTTCTTTGAATTTAAAGATAAAGCAGTGTCTGTCATTTTATTTTTGACAACTTGTTTTATATAAGCAAATTAAAAAAATTGACTTTCCTTTCTAATTTTTAATAAGATATTAGGTCAAGATGATAAAAAAGGTAAAGATAGCAAAAAAAAGCCTAAAAACCTCCTACGGGAGGTTTTTTTATGAGTAAATCTAAAAAAGAGGTATTAATTTTAGACAACAGTACCTTTAAAAGGGTAATAAGTAGGATTGCCAGTGAGATAATTGAAAAAAATCAAGAGCTTGATAAACTTGTTCTTATAGGTATAAAAAAGGGTGGTTCCTATCTTAAAGAGAGAATAAAAAAGGAGATAGAGAGCCGAGAAAAAATCAACTTGTATGATGGTGATATAGATATAACCTTGTATAGAGATGACATAAGAAGAATAGGTTATAACCCAAAAATTGATTCAACCGATATTGCAGTTAATCTAACAGATAAATACGTCGTCCTTATTGATGATGTCCTCTTTACAGGACGAACTGTTAGAGCTGCAATGGATGTCTTGTTTGATTTTGGAAGACCCACGAGGATTCAGTTGGCTGTTATGGTTGACAGAGGGCATAGGGAGCTCCCCATACAGGCAGATTTCGTTGGCAAGACTGTTCCTACTTCTAAAAAGGAGATTGTAGAGGTCTTTTTTGAAGAGGTACATGGTAAAGACTCCGTTATTTTGAGAGATAACTATGTCAAGAGATAACTTTAAATGGAAAAGAAAAGATCTTTTGGGAACATACGACTTATCAAAAGAAGAGATACTTTATCTCCTTGATACAGCAAAGTCAATGGAGGAGGTTCTTGAAAGAGATGTTAAGAAAGTACCGCCATTAAGAGGCAAATCCTGTGTTACCCTTTTTTATGAGCCATCTACAAGAACAAGGACTTCCTTTGAGTTAGCAGCTAAGATTTTATCTGCCGATACTATAAATATTAGTGTATCATCAAGTAGTGCTGTTAAAGGAGAGACTATCTTAGACAGTGTAAAAAATATTGAGGCTATGAGTGTAGATTGTGTAATTATAAGACACCATCATTCTGGTGTCCCTCAGTTCATAGCAAAAAACACTAATCTTGCAGTTATTAATGCTGGAGATGGCTCCCATGAGCATCCTACTCAAGCTCTTTTAGATCTTTTAACTATTAGAGATCATAAAAACTCAATTGAAGGCCTTAATGTGGCTATAGTTGGAGATATACTTCATAGTAGAGTTGCAAGGTCTAATATATTTGCGCTAAAAAAACTTAATAATACTGTCAATCTTGTAGGACCAAAAACTTTTGTTCCTAAGGAGTTTGAAAGGTTTGGAGTTAATGTATTTCACAACTTAGAAGATGGCCTATCTGGTGCAGATGTTATAATGGTGCTTAGAATTCAAAAAGAGAGAATGGGTAAGTGCTTCTATCCCTCAGAGAGGGAATACGCAAAGTTTTTCTCTATTAACGAGAACTCTCTTAAGTTAGCTAAAGACGATGCTATTATTATGCATCCTGGTCCCGTAAATAGAGGGCTTGAAATTTCCTCTGATGTCTTAGATAGCAAAAGGTCTATAGTTTTAGATCAGGTAAAAAATGGGGTGGCAGTGAGAATGGCAATTTTATATGTCCTTCTATGTGGAGGGAAGTTTGAAGATAGTAATTAACAATGCTACAATAGTTACCTCTTCTGGGGTTTTTCGCAAGAATATTCTTATAAAGGATTGTATTATATCAAAGATATCAGATCAGCTTATAAGTGAAAGGTCTGCAGATTTTGTAATAAATGATAAAAATTTGTTAGTTTTTCCTGGTTTTCTTGACATGCACACCCACCTTAGAGAGCCAGGATTTGAGTATAAAGAAGATATAGAAAGTGGTCTAAAGGCTGCTCATTATGGAGGTTTTATAGGTGTAGCAGCTATGGCAAATACAAAACCTGTAAATGACAACTCTACCGTTACCCATTTTATGATATGTCGATCAAAAAATACAGGCCTTCCAGTAGATCTATATCCTGTGGCAGCCATTACAAAGGGTCAAGAGGGAGAAAATCTTGTAGAGATGGGGGAGTTGAAGGAAGCTGGTGCAGTTGCTTTCTCAGATGATGGTAAATCTGTTAACAACTCAGAAATCTTAAGAAGAGCCTTTGAGTATGCCAGTACCTTTAATATGCCTATTATCTGTCACTCAGAGGAGAGCTATCTCTCAAAAGATGGACAGATGAATGAGGGAGATTTATCACTTCTTCTTGGGTTAAAAGGTATACCCAGAGAGGCAGAGATCTTGGGCATATATAGAGATCTAACTATTGCAAAATTAAGTGGAGGTGTTATTCATATAGCCCATGTAAGTACAAAAGAGGGTTTGGATCTCATAAGAAAATTTAAAAAGGAAGGGGTTGTTGTTACTTGTGAGACCTGTCCACATTATTTTACACTTACAGAAGAATCTGTTTTAGAATATAACAGCTTTGCAAAGGTTAATCCGCCTCTAAGGACAGAGGAGGACAGGTTAGCTATTATTTCAGGCTTAAAAGATGGAACAATTGATGTAATAGCTTCAGATCATGCCCCTCATCATTTAGACGAGAAAAATTGCGAGTTTCAAAACGCCTCTTTTGGTATGATTGGACTTGAGACTGTTATTCCTCTCTCTCTTGAGTTAGTAAGGACTGGTGCTCTCGATTTTAAAGATCTCGCTGTAAAATTATCAAGAAGACCCCACAAAATATTAAACTTAAACCCTCCAAAAATAAAAGAAGGAGAAGAAGCAAAGTTAACTATTGTTGATCCTAATTTTGAGTGGGAACTTAAGGAAGAGCATATTCACTCTAAAAGCAAAAATACCCCTTTTTTAAACAAAACTCTTAAAGGTAAAGCAAAATATATAATAAAAGAAGGAGAGGCCTTTGAACTTTTTTAGCAAAAAAAGAGCTATATTAATTTTAAAAGACGGAAGAATGTTTAAAGGATTCAATTTTGGCGCCGAAGGGGAGACTGGAGGAGAGGTTGTATTTACCACTTCAATGTGTGGATATCAGGAGATACTTACAGATCCTTCCTATGACGCCCAGATAGTATGTATGACTTATACTCAAATTGGTAACTATGGCACAAATACTGAAGATATGGAGTCGAGAAAACCTTTTGTAGCAGGATTTATTGTTAAAGAATATCAGGAACAACCAAGTAACTATAGGAGTAAGGAAAACTTAGAAAGTTTCCTAAAAAGATACAATATAGTTGGCATTGAGGGTATTGATACAAGGGCACTGACGGCTCATTTAAGAGAAAAGGGCTCAATGAATGGGCTTATCTCAACAGTGGATTTTAATAAAGATAGTCTCCTTGAAAAGTTGTCAAAGATTCCATCTATGGCAGGTCTCGATTTAGTTAGAAATGTTAGCATTGATAGACCTTACGAATGGAAACAGGCTTTATGGAGTCTCGAAAAGGGCTATGAGGAAAGAGAAGATGGCAAGTATCTTGTGGTTGCCTATGACTATGGCATTAAATATAACATTTTAAGGAATCTTATAAGTGCTGGTTTTAAGGTGCTTGTGGTACCTGCAGATTTTCCTGCAGAAGAGGTCTTGAAAATAAATCCAGATGCCATATTTCTCTCAAACGGACCTGGAGATCCCGAACCAGTGAAATATGCAATAGAAAATGTTAAAAAGCTTGTCAATAAAAAGCCTATCTTTGGAATCTGTCTTGGACATCAGATATTGGGACTTGCCCTTGGGGGTAAAACCTTTAAGCTAAAATTTGGTCATAGAGGTGGCAACCAGCCTGTTAAGGATTTAACTACTGGAAAGGTAGAGGTAACATCTCAAAATCATGGTTTTGCAGTAGATATAGACTCCTTAGGTGGCAAGGCTGAGGTTACCCATATCAACTTGAATGATAACACAGTTGAAGGGCTGAGACACAAAGAATATCCTCTCTTTTCCGTTCAATATCACCCTGAGGCTTCTCCAGGACCACACGATGCCTCCTATTTATTCAAAAGATTTTATGATCTGGTAGAGAGTGTTAAATAGCAAGATGACTTCTTACGATCTGGTTTTGATTGGAGAATCAGATTTTACAGGTTTTTTTGCTGATATATTCAAGAAAGAACTAAAAGTTTTAGCCATTGCCAACTCTAACTTTAAAAGAGATTTTTCAATACTACAATTTCCAAGTAAGTCCTACATACCTACAGGGGTAGCAACTTCTTCAGTTTATGGTCAGGTATGTTCTGAATATTTTAGAATAGATCTTTTGCATAATCTAAACCTTACAAGTCTTTTTTTTCAGAAAGATTTAAAGATTGAGAGCGCCCTATTAGATGACCTTAAGGTAAAATCGGCAGAATATTTTGAAATCCTTAACAATATCATAGTTGAAAACTTTCCTAAGGGGATGTTGGGTTTATTAAAAAGACCGATGTATTTTTTAAAAAACTATAGCTCCATAAAAAGACTTATCAAAAGTTTTCCCTGTCCGACGGAGGAGTTTAAGATCTTTATGAAAGGATTAACCTCTTTTTTTGCCCCTGGTGAAGCAAACTACAATTATTATAATTTTTACTTATTATACTCACTCCTCAATAAAAACTCTTATAAAATGTATAGCTCAAGAGGATCTTTTAAGGACCTTGATATTATAGAGAATGATAGAATATCAGAACTAAACTATGAAAAATCAAAGTGGAAAGTTATATTTGAGAAAAAAGGGTCGGTAACTGCTGATTTTATAATAAGCGCTTTTCCCCCTCATATATTTCTCAATGATGGCATAAAAAATCCATTTAGAGTGGACTATAACCAAATTTTCTATGAATTTTTATTAGAAGGCATTGAGTTACCAGAAACTATGAATGAAGAGCTTGTTTATATTGATAAAAGTGGAAGGGATTATTTTGCTATAAAGGGTAAAAGCTCCTTATGGGTATATACCTTTTATAGGGCTAATGAACTTCCTTCTGTTGATTTAATAGAACCTTTTATTGAGGAGTTCATACCCTATGTAAGTCTTGAAAAGATTGTATCTATAAAACCTACAACGATACCCTATTATGAAAAAGAGAGATTAAAGAGGTTTAGAGAAAAAAGAACCTTTTATTTTCCAAAAAGTTATGATTTTCCTTACTACGGTACAGATGGTGAGGTATTATATAGAAATAAACTTAGGGATATAATATGGAAAAGATTTTTGTCCTAATCTCAATTTTTTCACTTCTTTATTGTCTTTTCTTCAAGAGAAGTCCTATAGTGGAGATCCTGCCACTTTTATCAACATTAATATTACTTATCTTTGTAGGGATAAAATATAGACATTTTCCTGTTATAGGGTTCTTTGAGACGATGAATTTTTATGCCTTCTCTGTCATCGTTATCTATCTAATCTGGGGCATAGAAGATAAAAAAGTTTATAATTTCGTCTATATATTTACCTTGATTCTTTACTCTCTATCGCTATATGGTAAGCCTTTCACCTCAGCCTTTGTTTCTGATTCTTTAAATACTGTCCTTTTTCCTGTACATGTAGCCTTTTCTTTTATCAGTTATGCCTTTTTTACCCTTTCTTTTATATATGCTGTAGCTAATATAGAATCTGAGAGAGTATTGAGATTAAACTATTTAGGCTTCATTACTTACACAGTTGGTCTTTGGGCAGGTGGTATCTGGGCATTTAAGGCTTGGGGTGCCTATTTTCTTTACGGTATGAAAGAGATATTTTCTTTTGTACTGTGGATATACTATAGCGGTCTTGTCCACCTTAAGTACACTAATAATAAAAGAGTTCTTAACATTGCAACCATTATAGGATTTGTGTTGGTTTTATTCACTTATTTAGGCATAGGTTTATTTATGAGAAATACCCATTCCTTGAGGTAGAAGATGATAGCAAAATTAAAAAAAATATTGCTTGATATTGACTATGCCTTTTATGGGCTTTGTTTATGTTCTTTTTTCTCTATCATAGGAGCCTTTATCGTATATTTTAATCCCCAGCTTTATAATACAATAGACTACAAAGCCCTATTTAAATGGCTCTATTATAATCAATCTCTCAGCAATTTTTGGTTATATTTAGTAATAATAATTTTTGCCTATTTAGGCTTATCAGCTGTTTTTTGTATCTTTTATGATATAAAGAGAAAAAACATTTTTACCTTTTTGTTTCATCTATCCTTTGTTATTGTTCTTGTTGCCCATTTAATCAACGCAAGCTTATCTTTTAAGATACCTGAATATATTATTCCGCTAGAAAAACCTAAAACAATCAGTCTTCCAGCTCCTCATAGCCCCTTAAAGGTTTATCTCGATAAATTAGATTATGAGATCACAAAAGAAGGTATACCAAAAAATATCAAGGCTAATATTATCTATTTAGAAAATGACAAAGAAAAAAAAGGCCTTATAAGCATTAATAACCCCCTAAAGATTGGTTCTTACTATCTTGTAATGAAATATATAGCGCCTTATCTAAGGTCAATTACCTTTAAACTAAAGAGCGATGATAGACTTTTGATACCAGTTCTTACTCCAGAAAGCCCCTTTTTAATAGATGATGTAGTCTATGAGTTTGTAGCCCATAATGAAGATATGACTATGTTTAAGGTTGTTATAACTGAGGGGGAGAAAAAAGAGTCTATGATATGGTCGTTGGGTCAAAACGTAAATATAAAGGGCAAAAATTTTACTATCACTCAGATAATACCTGACACAATTGGATCAATAATAGTTGACATAGTCTATGATCCATCACTATCATTGATTTTTTTGGGTTCAACTCTCTTTGTATTCTCTGCGGTCATAAGGTTTTTCAAAAAAGATTAGCAGAACAATTAGATGAAGAAAATCTATAGTATATTAATTTTTGTTCTTGCCTTTTTATTTACCTTTGTTAAGGTTAGAAGCTTTGACTTATTTTTTTACTTGAAAATAGCTGAGATAGAGAGTTTTTTCTCTCCCCTAAAAGTAAACCTCTTTTCCTATAGTCATCCAGATTTTCCTTATAAAAATTACTCATTTCTATATTCAGAACTTGCATATTTCATAACTAACAATCTTGGTTTTAACGGGCTTATAGTATTTCAAAGCCTAATTATTGCAATAAGTTTTTTTATTTTGTTAAGATCAGCAGATTATAATAGGTCGGTAATTACATTATTTATTATTTTTTTACTTTCCCTTTTTACTCTAAGATATAGACTTCTTTTTAGACCTCACAACCTTAGCTACATTTTTTTTGCTATAAATCTTTTTTTGTTATCGAGATTACCAAAAAATTATCTGGCCTATCTCTTTCTTAATCAGGTTTTATGGGTAAATACACACAATGGTTTCATTTTAGGGATAATTAATCCTATCTTGTTGTTCCCTTTTTTAAGAGGTAAGGTTAATTTTTTAAAGATACTGTTAACGTTAGTTGCTGGGAGTTTTATATCGCCCAATCTACATAAGCCATTCCTTGAGGTGATTAACCCCTTCTTAGGCACAACAAAAAACATCTTTGAGTATATCAAGGTTCATGAATGGCAGCCTATTGATGAGAGATTATATTTATCTTTTTATGGACTGTTAGTAATTACTACACTGATTATTTTGATATTTGAGAAAAAATGGTACCTCTTACCCCTATACCTTTTTTATCTTGTAATATCTTTTAGATTTGTAAGGTTTGTAGATTTATTTGCCCTTTTAAGCTTTTATTCCGTAATAGCGCCCTCTGGCAATAGCTATTTACTACATAAAAAGCCTCTATCTACAGAAATATCAAAAGTTTTTTATTACTTTCAGATAATTTTTTTAATAATACTATCAATATCCTCAATAAAGGATTATTTTAAGAATTATTTAATACCCTATGGTTATGGCTTAGCTGAGTATTTTTATCCATCCAATGCAGTTGATTATTTAAAAAAAAGGCAGATTAAAGGTAACATTTTTAATAACTACGCCTTTGGCGGCTATATTATATATAAGCTTTATCCTGACTTTAAACCAGTTATAGATGGAAGACTATGTTATCCCATCGATTTTGTAAAATTATATGCAGATAGTCATGAGAACGAAGAGTCCTTTAATAAAATTGTAAACCTTTATAGACCCGATATTTTTTTTATTGACTTTGAGCATCCAAAATTAGCTTCATTTGTTACAAAGCTGAAAGACAACTATGCACTTACTTACTTTGATGATACCCTTATGGTTTTTTTAGATAGGGAGAAATTTAAGGATATAGTAAAGAAGGATGAGTATAAATTTTTAAAGCCCCTCTATGTAACAGGATACTCAGATGATAATGAGTTAGATATAAAGAATGTAAAAAATGAGTTAGAGAAAAAACTCAAAGAATCTCCTACGAATAGGGCAAACATAATTTATGCTAATCTGTTATTAAGGGAAGGAAATATTAATGCTTCCAGAGAGATTTATGAAAAAATCATTATAACTAATACGCCAGTTGGTAAGGCAGAAGCCTACAATAACTTGGGAGTAATAGAGATCTCTAACAAAAACTTTAATACAGCGAAAAAATTTTTTAAAGAAGCCCTATATTTTAACCCAAATCTATCTTTTACCCATCTAAATCTTGCAGAAATCTATGACTTAGAAAAGTCTTATTTTTTAGCTTACTACCATTACATAAAATTTATTAAAAACAGCGAAGATGAGATACCAAATGATGTTTTTGAGAGAGTTAATTTTTTAAAAAAATATATATACCTTGAGTTAGTAAGGATACTTATAATCTTCTTTGCCCTTTTGGGCATACTAATAATTGTAGTTAGAAGAGTAAAGCTAAATAGAAAAATTAGTGACAGTAACAAATAGTGAAATTTTTATTATTGATAAGGTGAGCTTTTTCTGATACTAATTTAAATATGACCTTTTTAGAGCTTGCTAAAAAAAGAAGAAGCATAAGGACATTTCAGCCCGACAAGGATGTACCGGATGAGTACATAAGAAAAATACTCGAAGCCGGTAACTTAGCTCCCTCTGCCCACAACAAACAATCTTGGAAATTTGTAGTAATCAAAGGGAACAAAAAAGATAACCTTTCTCAATTAATCATTGATTTATCAGAACTTTTTCCTAAAAAAAGCAGATCACTCCTAAGGATGGGTGCTAAGTCCATATCCACTGCTCCCTGTGTAATCGCTGTATTTAGTACTGGCGAGCTTGTATCAGAGGCAAATGATTTTGGAGAGGATTTAAAGAAAGAGATAGAGCTTTTTTTTCTTGAGATGGAGATACAAAGCGCCTCAGCGGCGGTACAAAACATGCTATTACAAGCTACAGAGTTGGGGCTTGGTAGCGTCTGGTTAGGTGTTGTTGTACTTGTGGCAAAACATATTGAATCTTTCTTGGGCGTAGAAGGTAGGCTTCTTGCGATGTTTCCTGTAGGCTATCCTGCAAAAGATTATGTGCCTCCAAAGAAAAAACCACTTTCTGAAGTTGTCATAGAGATAAAGGATTAGCATTTTTTGTGTTCATTCTTAGAGATGGTTAAAGAATCAAAAATTAGCAATATATTACTTGTTAGAAGAAATATCATTGAGTATTTGAGAGAAATTAGATACTCTAAAGACTTAAACTTACAGGTTCTTGAAAAGCTTGGAGAGTATTTTCTACAGCATGATACACTTATAATTCCGCTTCTTATTGAAGAAATCCAAAAAGAAGATAACAGTGAGGTTCTCTACAAGTTCGAGTACCTCTTGAAATATCTTGATAATCCCAAAATTGTTAAGTCTTTAATTAACATACTAAACAGAAACAAAGATAAGATTAAATTGAAATCCATGATATTGAGGGTTTTGAAGTACTACAACGTAGATTTTTCAACACCAGCCCTTCAGAGCTTTCATCGCGAGCTTGTGTTGGAATCAGAAAATATAGCTAATAACCTACTTAAGTATTATGATACTGACTGGTTAGAGTTCGCTAAAGTTTTTAAGGATTTTACCTTCATAGATAACACTCAATTAGATGTATTGAGATTGATTGAAAAAAATAATGACAAAAAAAAGTACGGCATCTTTCTTACAATGCTTTTAACAAACAATAATAATTTAATATCCACTGTTATTAGTACTTTAGGTAAGTCTTTTGATATAGAGGCCGCAGATGTATTAAAGAAGGCATTGCTTTTCCTTCCTACAAAATATCATAACCTCATAGAACAGAATTTAAGGAAGCTAAGATTTAAAGGGATTAGAGATAATAATGAGCTAATCGAAGAAAACAACATCTTATCTTGTTATTTAAGTTATCCCTATTACGAAGGTAAAGTAACCATACTTTATAGGCTCAAAAAGGATAATAAAAATATCTTGATGATAATTAGAATTGATCCCGTGCATTGTGTTGATGATAAGTGCGTTTTATATACTCCTAATAGTGATATAGAGGCTGAAGAAATTCTTAAGATGAATATTAAATATCTAAATCTAAAAAAGGTAGAAAATGGTTATGAGATAAGGCTATTAAACAACGCCATTTTTTTTAATTATGTAAATGATTATAAGTTTCCTCCTCTCTTTTCTGTATTTATTAATTTTTTACCATCCTATTATTTTAAACCTCTCTATTACAATCCGGAAAAGATAAGAGAAAAATTTACTATAATCAGTGATAGGGAATTGCTTATAAAAAATTCAGATAAGATATGGGATATAATAGAAGGGCTAAAATGGCTAAATATTGATTATGATTTTATATCAATTATAAGTAGATGGTATGTTAACTCAAAGAAAAATGAACATCTTTGGATGGATGAGCTCTTTATCAGAAAGGTTTTGAGAGAGATAATTATTCCTGATCTTACGGATTGGAAAAATAAACTTCTTTTTTTAGCAGATTTCCTTGATAATATTAATGAACATAAAGAATATATTGAATTAATTTTAGCAGTTTACGATGAGATTGAGAAAGATATAGAAAAGTTGGAGAAGATACCTTTTATAAGGAAGTTAATTTTAGGCAGTAAAGAACAAATTACAAATTTTCTATAATTAATCAATCAAAAAGGAGGCAAATATTGAAGATAGCAGTTGTAGGAGGCGGTAGCTTTGGAACAGCCATATCACAATTGTATTCTAAGATTTTTAAAGAGGTTCATCTCTGGGTCTATGAGGAAGAAGTATATAGGATGATCCTTGATGATAGAGAAAATAAAATTTTTATGCCCGGTTTTAAGTTATCAGATAACATAATTCCACACCTTAGCATGGAATCAGCCTTAAAAGACTCAAAATACATATTTATAGCAGTTCCTTCCCATGTCTTCAGAAATGTTTTGAACACGATGAAGCCCTTTATCCCTAACGACTCAACCTTGATATCTGTTGCAAAGGGGATAGAAAACAAGACCAATTATGTAATGGTTCAGGTTATTGAAGATGTCTTAGGAAGATACTGTCTTAATAGAGTTTGTGTTCTTTCTGGTCCAAGCTTTGCAAAGGAAGTAATGGAAGGTAAACCCACCTTAGTAGTTGTGGCATCCAAAGATAGAGATAGGTCAGAGATGGTTCAGAAACTATTTTCAACAAGCTCCTTTAGGATATATACCTCCGATGATGTTATGGGAGTTGAGCTTGGAGGAGCTTTAAAAAATGTTCTTGCTATATCTGCTGGTATTTGTGAGGGTATGAAATTAGGCTATAATGCTATGGCTGCTTTAATAACAAGAGGTCTTGCAGAGATGACGAGATTAGGTGTTGCCATGGGGGCAAATCCTTTGACCTTTAAGGGTCTTTCAGGAGTAGGAGATCTAGTTCTTACCTGTACAGGCTCTTTAAGTAGGAATAGACAGGTGGGGATAAAGCTTGCTGAGGGATACAGCATTGATAAGATTGAGAAGGAGATGAGAATGGTAGCAGAGGGAGTTAGGACCTCTTGTTCAGTCTATGAGCTTTCAAAAAAATATGAGATAGATATGCCAATTTCAAAGGAGGTTTACAACATAATTTATCACAAAAAGGACCCAAAAGCAGCTCTAAGAGAGCTTATGGAAAGAAAACTAAAATTTGAAAGGGAGTACATTTTTTAGGGAGGTGGTATGTATCCAGTTTTTTTAATAATTTTAGATGGCTGGGGGTTAGGTAAGGAAGAAGATACTAATGCCTATCATAGAGCAAATGCATCTTTCCTTAAAGGTCTTTTTCACAATTTTCCTCATAGCCAGCTAATTACTTCTGGAGAAGATGTAGGACTGCCAGAAGGTCAGATGGGGAATTCAGAGGTTGGACATCTAAACATAGGTGCAGGCAGGATAGTTTATCAAGACTTAACAAGGATTTCCAAAGAGATTAGAGAAGGTAGTTTTTTTCAAAATAAAGTCTTGCTTACTGCTTTAGAGAAGACTTTAAAAAACAACTCCAAACTTCACTTAATGGGACTTGTATCAGATGGGGGCGTTCATTCCCATATAGAGCATCTTAAGGCTCTATTAATTTTTGCCAAAGAGAAGGGTTTGCAAGAAGTGGTAATACATTGCTTTACCGATGGTAGAGATACACCCCCCAATAGTGGAGTTGAATATATAAAAGATTTAAAAAATTTTGTTGATAATCTTGGGATTGGCAGGTTTGGGCTTCTTTCTGGTAGATACTATGCTATGGATAGAGATAAAAGGTGGGAGAGGACACAGCTTGCATACGAAGCATTAACTTTAGGTAAGGCAGATTATTATGTAGATAACATAGTAGCCGGAGTAGAAAAGGCCTACGAGAGAGGAGAGACAGACGAGTTTATAAAGCCAACAATCATAAATGGAGAGAAGGATATAACTATTAAAAACAAAGATGTTGTAATCTTTTTCAATTTTAGAGCCGATAGGGCAAGACAGCTTACCCATGCTCTTACAGAGAAAGACTTCAATAACTTTGAAAGAAATGTAAAACCAGATATAGCCTATTACGTTACTATGACTCTCTATGATGAGAAGCTAAAAAATGTGCACATTGCTTACCCACCTGAGGTCTTAAAAAACATATTAGGTGAGGTAATTTCTCAAAACAAGCTAACTCAGCTTAGGATTGCAGAGACAGAAAAGTATGCCCACGTAACCTATTTTTTTAATGGTGGTGAAGAAAGACCCTTTGAGTTGGAGGATAGATGTCTTATCCCCTCACCAAAAGATGTTCCAACCTATGATTACAAACCTGAGATGAGTGCCTTTGAAGTTACCAATGAGGTATTAAAGAGACTTTCGGAAGATAAATACAAATTTGTCGTATTAAACTATGCCAACATGGATATGGTAGGACACACAGGCTCACTACCTGCAGCCATTAAGGCTGTTGAAGCCGTTGATAAATGCGTTTCAAAGCTAATCCCAGCAATACTTGATAAAGGTGGAACCGTTTTTTTAACTTCTGATCACGGAAATGCTGAACAGATGGCAGAAGAAGATGGGTCTCCCCATACGGCCCATACTAAAAATCCCGTACCCTTTTTATTTATAAGTAAAAGTTCAAGTTTAAAGCTTAGAAATGGAAGACTTTGTGATATAGCACCGACTATACTCTCCTATCTGGCTATTAAAAAGCCTAAAGAGATGACAGGTGAATCACTTTTTATTAAAGATTAAAAGGGGCGTAACTGATTTTTTAAGCTTTATAGCCGATGAAAGGTGTTTTGCCTGTGGTTGGGATAGAGGCTTTATCTGCCAAGATTGCCACAAAAAAGTAAGCTACAACAAAAAGTTTTGTTTATACTGTGCCTATCCCTTAGATTATGACTCGGAGATATCAGTCTGTGGTAATTGTTTAGAGGATAAACCAGTATTTTCCAAAACTATAGCTCCTTTAATTTATGATGGTTTGGTAAGAGATATAATGCTTTCGGCAAAATTTGGTGGCAAATACTATCTTTACAAGATGCTTACTGATTATATCTGGGAAGACCTAAAGGAGCTAATAAAACCCTTATCAGAGGGGGAGGTAATAGTTCCTATTCCACTATCGAGAAGAAGATTAATAGAAAGAGGGTACAATCAAGCTGGAATAATTGCTGATATCCTCTCTCGAAAACTTAAAAAGCCAACTATTCACAGAACCCTATTAAAAATTAAGGATACAAAACCACAAAGTCAGTTAGGTGAGAAAGATAGATATCTTAATATAAAAAATGCCTTTTTCTTAAAAAAACCAATTAATTTTAGTAAAATTATTTTAGTAGATGATATAATAACCACATCTGCAACTATTACTGAGGCAACAAAAGTTTTAAAAAAAGGGGGCGCAAATGTTGTTTATGTCTTTTCACTTAGTAGAGCAACTTTCTAAATCTCTTAGAATAAAAATTAACAGATGTTTCTTCTCCTATAGTTTTTTGTTTTTCATAACCCTATCACTTATTCTTCCTTATAGTCTTAAAGCTGCTGTGTTTTACATTGACGATCGAGGTGTTGTCCACTTTGTTGATGACGAGTCCTTGATTCCAGAAAAATATAAAAACAGAAAACGTGTTATCGATAGAGAAGACTCTAACATCCCAACTACACCAGTCGAAAGAAGAGAGATTCTAAAAAAAGACGAGGAAGAACAACCAAAAGATAAGTTTGGCAACACTCCAGCCTATTGGAGGCAGAGATATAAAGGATTGATGGATGAGAAGTTTAAAAAAGAAAGAGAGCTTAGAGATTTAGAAAATCAGAGAGATGAGTTATCGAGAAGATACGAAAGCGTAAGAACGAGGGCATTTTTCGTTGGTGATTCACAAAGCGTAACAGAGTCAGCAAGTTTAGAATTGAGATTAAGGGAGCTTGAAAACCTTATAAAGATGACTATAAGCCAGTTAGATGATCTCAATAAAAAGATCTCTTTCGATATATACAATGAAGTGATTCAGGCTGGAGGAAGAACTGAGTGGTTGATGTTGGAGTAGGTGATGAGCTAAATAGTCTCATAAAACAAGTAAAAAAATATTGCCAGATAACCTATCATAAAACATATCCAGAAGTACTCGAAAGATTTGAAGATATCAATGACAAAAAGATAGATTTTTTTTTAAAAAAGAAGAGCATAAGGCTATATTCTCACCAAAAAAAGGCAATCTCAAACATTTTAGAAGGAAAAAATGTCTGTGTTGCTACGCCAACTGCCAGTGGGAAGACCCTTTGTTATCACATACCAATAATTAACTCATTAATAAATGATAAAAACTCAAAATCCCTTCTAATCTATCCACTAAAAGCATTAGCACAGGACCAAAAGAAAAAACTAACAGAGAGCTTAGAGCTTATAAGCCCCTTTTATAGTTGTGATATATACGATGGGGATACGAAGCAGGGGAAAAGAGATAAAATCAAGAGAAATATCCCCAGCTGTCTTATGACAAACCCCGATATGCTCCATTATGGACTTCTTCCCCACCATTATTTGTGGGAAGACTTGTTCTCTAACTTAAAATATGTAGTTGTTGATGAAGTACATACCTATAGAGGTATTTTTGGTGCTAATGTATCATGGATATTTAGACGTCTAAAAAGAATAGCAAAATTTTATGGCTCCTCACCCAAAATAATTGCAACCTCTGCAACTGTTGGAAATCCGCAAGAGTTTCTCTTCAACCTCTTTCAGGAAAATTTTGAGATCATCACAGAAAGGGGAGACTACTCATCGGAAAGGCATTTCATAATAATAAACCCTGATGAAGATGAAAGTGCCTATAAATTAGCAGGAAGAATATTTACAGAATCCATAAAATTAAACTTAAGAACAATCGTATTCACCAAAGCAAGAAAAATAACGGAGCTTATATACAGCTTCTTTAATCGTTCATCCAATAAACTTGCAAAAAAAGTTAGTTCCTACCGAGCAGGCTACTTACCAGAAGAAAGAAGGGAGATAGAAAAAAAATTATTTGAAGGATCGCTATTAGGGGTAATATCAACCTCTGCCTTAGAGTTAGGCATAGATGTGGGCAACTTAGACGTATGTATATTAGTTGGTTATCCTGGCTCAATTATAAATACCCTTCAAAGAGCAGGAAGGGTAGGTAGGGGTAGAAGACCATCCTTAACAGTATTAATAGCACAGAGGGATGCCCTTGATCAGTTCTTTGTAAAAAATCCAGAGAATTTTTTTCAAAGAGGTGTAGAAAGCATAGTAATTGACAATAAAAATAGCATAATCTCAAAAAATCATATACTTTGTTCAGCCTTTGAGCTTCCTTTAAGGGCAGAAGAGATAATTTCATATGAAGAGGAGGTCAGAGATCTTATCAATAGAGGACGACTGGTATCATCTGAAGACAATAGGATTTTTTTTTCTGTTGAAAAAAATCCCCACAGGAAAGTAAACATAAGGGACAGTGGAGAGACTTACAATATTGTAGATATAAAAAATAGGCAAGTTATTGCCACAATAAGCGGTAGAAGGGCCTTTAGTGAATGCCACAGCGGAGCTATATATTTACACAAAGGTACAAATTATTATGTAAGAGAGATAGATTTAGTTAAAAAAGAGGTTTATGTAAGCGAGAGCAACGACAACTTTTACACAGTCCCACTCATAAGCAAAGATACAGAAATATTGAGCCTTGAGAAAGAGATTAATGGCAATAATTATAACCTTTACTTTGGAAGATTGAGAGTTACAGAGAGAGTTGTTGGCTTTGAAAGAAAAGATATATTCAGTCAAAACCTTCTCTCAAGGGAAGAGCTTGACCTTCCACCATATACCTTTGAGACCGAAGGGATTATCATCTCAATTTCTAAAGATATTCACACTTCCTTAAAGGAAAAAGATTATCATCTTATGGGGAGTTTACATGCTGTTGAACACGCCATGATAGGATTAATGCCTACGATAATTCTATGCGATAGACAAGATATAGGAGGTATCTGCTATCCCTACCATTATCAGCTAAAAGGAGCGGGCATTTTTATATACGATGGTTATGATGGAGGTATTGGGCTTACACAAAAGGCATTCATAAATTTCAATAAGCTTCTGGAAGATACTTTAGAATTAGTCTCCCAATGTGACTGTGATTTAGGCTGTCCCTCCTGTATTCATTCTCCGAAATGTGGTTCCCAAAACTATCCTCTTGACAAAGAAGGGGCAAAATACCTTCTCTCCATTTTAAAATCAGATAAAGAAAAAAAAGTAGAAATAAAAAACGAAAAACCCTTCATTGATATAGTAATTGAAAAAAAAGAGGATATATTTGATAAAAGCCCCATCTACTTTGATCTTGAAACAAAAAGGTTAGCAGATGAGGTAGGTGGCTGGCAAAACTCACATCTTATGGGACTTTCCTTAGGAGTTATATACGATGAAAAGTTGGGTGAATTTGAGTTTTATGAAGAAAGAGAAGTTGACAAACTAATAGATAGATTAGAAAAGGCAGAACTAGTAGTAGGATTTAACACAGAGGACTTTGATTATAAAGTATTAACACCCTATGCAGGGAGAAAACTTAAGATTAACTCCTTTGACATACTAAAAAAGATCAAGGAAAAGACTGGTAAGAGAAAAAGTTTGAGCTCCCTTGCCAAGATTAATTTAGGAGACATTAAAATTGGTGATGGTCTATCTGCGGTAAAATGGTTTAGGGAAGGAGACATAGAACGCCTAAGAGAGTACTGTAAAAAAGATGTAGAGTTACTCTATAAACTCTATGATTTTATAAGAAAAAAGGGCTATATATTAATAGAGATAAACGAAAGAATAACAAAACTAACCATTCCATAAGTTCCAAAAGCAAAACTCGAATCAGCTTATTGAATTTAGTAAAAAAAGTTTAGTAGTAATTAAAAAAATCTTGACATCCTTTTCATAATAGTTGATAATGATTATCAATAACAAAAAAAGGAGGTGATTAGCATGATAATTAGATCAATAAAATTCCTGTTGATGATATCTTTCATATTTTCTTTATCCGCTTTTAATACCCAGGCACAGGAAGTAAGCTATAGGACACATATTAAGCCCCTATTCGATGCAAAATGTGTCTTTTGCCATGGAAAGGATGCAGCCCCAGAATATTATGCCTTTAAAGAAGAAAAGGACAAATGGATGTCAAAAGGACAGGGGATGAGAATGGATACATACAGCCATCTTATCTTTTACACAGCATGGCCTGATACGGGTTCTCTTATGCGTAGACTTGACGACGGAAAAAACACAAAGGACGGAAAGCCTGGCAATATGTACCAACATCTTGGTTCAACAGAGGATGAAAGACAGAAAAATCTAAAGATATTTAAAGAATGGGTAGGCAACTGGACACTAAAGAGATGGCAAGAGATAACAAAGGAAGATATGAATGGAATAAAAGTTAAGTATTAATCTGAAATAAGGGTGAAGAATATTTTCACCCTTATTTAATTTTTAATTTAATAAAGAGCTTTAACTTCATACCAATTATATCAATAAGTCCTTATTGCCTGCCTGTAGCTTACACCAAGAAGGTCTTTAGCACCTTTGAGACTTATACAGCCTAAAACAACATCACTTAAAACTTCGTAACGATTCATTTCTTCCTCTGTAATAATGTATCTTTTCTCCATAGCCTCCTCTTTAATGTATTTTTTATTTTTAAAGAGGAGTTTAACATATATATGGTTTTTAAATTAGTAATTATGTATAACATTTTAAAATAGTAACCACAACATCCAAAAATAACTTGACATAAAATACTAAAATCTTTTAAATTACAAACACTTTTGGCAATTAGCTCAGGGGGAGAGCGCTCCCTCCACACGGAAGAGGTCGTGGGTTCAAATCCCTCATCACCCATTTATTCAAAATGAACGATCCAAGAATTCGTTTCACTTACTTAATCTTCCACGGTAATAGCAATTTCCACTCCTAAAAAGCTCTTGCATGTTCTTTATGTCACATCCTGATGTTGCAAGGTTGTTGCACAGGTGGACAAAAGAGGGTTTGCTCTTTAATTCTGTATTCGAACTTTTTTAAGGGTAGTATGAAGGCCACATGTTATATTAACATGATATCACGTTTTAGCTGGATCCAACTTATGCAGCAATCATTGTCAAGGCTCCCTTGAGTTCATAACTTTTTAAACAAAGCCTTTTGGGTGTTCATTCGCAGACATCTCTCTTTTTCGTCGATTTGAGTTTCTTAAGCAGTATTAAACCATTTTGTAAATCTACCTGCTGCTATGTGAGGCTGAGAATTTCTCCTATACTCATACATGTTTTAAGCGTTGTAAACACAATAGGTTAAATACGAAAGAAGCAAGCAAAAACAAAGGGATGACAAAATTTAGATTGCACAACTTTTATGCAAACTTAGTAACTTTTTGATTCACAAAGCATATCAGCCCTATTTAAGATAAAAATTAACGTGTCAATTTAAAAATTTTTTAAAATTTTAAAAATAGAAACTTTTTTCAATTTTTCTTATAATTCCTATAGTTTTAATTGAAAAGAAATGATAACTAAAAAATCCTCCTACAGTTTAAAATGATATATA
>CAZIMS010000009.1:0-121735 GCA_964540515.1 uncultured Pseudomonadota bacterium
GTCTTAGCTTAGGTATGAAGATACCCAACTGGGAGGAACAGTTGGCAAAACATCTTTCAGGTAAGATGGCAAAAGAATAATAAAAAAATCTTGACAAGTAGGAGCTCTATTTAATAGATTATTTATACTATGGTTAAGAAAATAATAGCATTTGTGGTAATGGCGGTTGTTATTAGTACACTATTTACTGGTTCTGCTCTGGCAAGGGGGTTGGGTAGGCAGACACAAGGAGAGGTCGTATTTACTGATGCCCTATACGGCGCAGCAATAGGTGGTCTTATAGGTGTTGCTGCCTATGCCGTTGACAACGATGAGTTTGGCAATAAGGTTGGGGCAGGAGTAATCATAGGTACCGTTCTTGGTCTTGCTTATGGTATTTATGAGACAAGGAGTTTTGTAGAGATCAAAGGTAATAGGACTTATGTCTCCCTTCCAAAACCAGAGATTGAGGTAAAGGGTAAAGATTTAGTCTACAAACTTCCGCTTTTAAAAGCAGAGTTTTAACTAAATACAGCCGAAGTGGTGGAATTGGCAGACACGCTATCTTGAGGGGGTAGTGGTGATGAACCGTGCGGGTTCGAGTCCCGCCTTCGGCATTACTACGTTATAACGTTGCAACTTCTGTATTATGACAACTTTTAATCCTACTTTGTTTCCCTTTTCAGCAATTGTTGGTCAGGAGCTGATGAAGACAGCCCTACTTTTGAATGTAATAGACCCAAAGATTGGTGGTCTTCTAATAAGAGGAGAGAAGGGTACTGCTAAATCTACTACCGTAAGATCTCTGGCAACACTTCTACCGCTAATTGAGGTAGTTTTTAGTTGTCCTTTTCATTGTGAACCAGATGATTATTTTTCAATGTGCGAGAGTTGTCGAGAGAAGTTTGATAAAGAGCTAACCTTTGATATAAAGAAGGTTTCAGTGAAGGTCATCAATGTTCCATTAGGGGTTACTGAAGATAGACTTTTGGGGACTATAAATATTGAGAAAATTTTAAAAGATGGAAAAAAGCATTTCGAGCCTGGCATACTGGCACAGGCAAATAGAAATATTCTATATATTGACGAGGTAAATCTTTTAGAGGACCATATAGTTGACGAGCTCCTTGATGTCGCCGCTATGGGAGTAAATATTGTAGAGCGAGAAGGAGTATCCTTTTCCCACCCCAGTAGATTCATTCTTGTGGGAACAATGAACCCAGAAGAAGGAGAGCTTAGACCTCAGCTTTTGGATAGGTTTGGACTTTCCGTAAGTGTCGAGACTATTAAGGATGAGTTTTTAAGGAAGGAAATTATAAAAAGAAGACTTTCCTTTGAGAATAATCCACAATCTTTTGTAAAAAAGTGGGCAAAAAAAGACAAAGAGATAGCAAAAAATATAGTTAAGGCAAGAAATCTTGTTAAAAAGGTGAGAGAAGAAGAGTGGGTTTTTGACATCATAGCTAAGATATGTATATCTGCTGATGTAAGCGGTCATAGAGCAGATAATGTAATCCTAAGATCTGCAAAAGCTTATGCTGCTTTAATGGGTAGAAATTTTATCAAGACTGAAGATATTACCATCTCCTCAAGATTAGCTTTGGCACATAGGTTAAAAAAGTCTCCCTTAGAAGAAGAGAAGAGGGTTGATGATATTTTTAATAATATTCAGATTCTCGTCAAAGAATTTGAAGAGAAGAAAGATATTAAGGTCCCTTTAGAGTTTAAGGAAAAAAAAAACCTAAAATTACACCTTCCCAGTTAGAAAATATCAAAAATGGTAAAGATTCTTTTATTTTAGATATCAATAACTGTCTTTCTTTAAAATTTCTAACCTCTGCTGAAGATTCTGGTAGAAGAAAATCAAAAAAGATTGGGACTGTTAAGGGAAGATTTTTTAAATCTGTTCCTTTAACTTATGAGTTTCCAAAGATATCTCCTGTCTCAACATTATTAAAATCTGCATTAAAAAAAGTTGAAAGAGGTTATTTTACCGTTAAAAAAGAAGATCTTATGTCTAAAGCTTTTACAACTAAAAGAAAGACATCAATTCTTTTTGTAGTTGATGCCTCTGGCTCCATGGGTGTAGAAGATGTTATGAGTAAGACTAAAGGGCTTGTCTTTGAGATACTTAAAGATGCCTATATTAGGAGAGAGAAGGTAGGGTTTATAACTTTTAGAGGAGTTATGGCAGAGTTAATCTTGCCTTTTACTAAAAGTGTCTTATTGGCAAAAAAGGAGCTTAGAAATATAAAAACAGGTGGAAAAACACCTTTATCTCTTGCTTTAAAAAAGGCCTATGAAGAGATAGATAAAGAAACTATTAGAGAGAAAGATACTGATTTAGTAATGTTACTTTTTTCTGATGGTAGAGGAAATATTTCATTATCTGGAATGGATCCCTTCGAAGAGGCCCTTATCTGGGGCAAAAAGATATCTGAGAGAAACGTGAAAATCTTTGTTATTGATACAGATCCCACTTGGATAAACTATCCCTATGCAAAAGATTTAGCTAAAACTATTAAGGCTAAATATTTTAAGTTAGAAGATGTGATAAAAGGTAATATTAGGTATATAATTTACTCTTAGTTCTTTTTTCTGACTTTAAGCTTCAGCCCTTTGTATGCCTCAACGACAGCTTCTTCTCCTTCTGCTATCTGATCATTAGAGTAGGCAGACCACAGCTCCCCTTTAATTAAAAGCCATCCACCTTTTTCATTAATTGGGGATTTGGCTACACCCTCTTCGCCAACAAGTCCTTCTGAACCGAGAGTGTTTTTTATCTTCATAATCTTTTTTAATGTTTTTAAAGCATATAGAAAGAGGGCAGTTAATAATACTAAAATAGGTAATAGCTTAAGTAACATATCCATAAGATTCAGCTCCTTAATATCAAAAAGCATGATAAAACCGATGGTTAGAGATATTATTCCACCAAAGGCAAGCAATCCATATGAGAGTATAAATGCTTCTAATATTATCAATGTTACTCCAATGATTACCATAATCAATCCTGCGAAGTTTGCCTCAAGTATCTGAAGGGCATATAAACCGAGGGTTAATAAAATTATTCCTATAACACCGGATACATAGCCACCTGGGTTTGAAAACTCATAGATTAGTGCGTAGATACCAAGTATCATCAAAATATAAGCAATGGTTGGATTTGCTATAATATCAAGAATTTTGTGCCTAAAGGACATTTCAAACTCAATAATCTCAGCATTCTTAGTATTGATAGTAATGTCTCCTTTAGATGTTTTGACAACTTTCCCATCAATTTTTCTAAGAAGTTCTGATTGGTCTTCTGCAATGAGATCAATTAATTTATTTTCAAGAGCCTCCTTTTCAGTTAAGGATATGCTTTTTTCTACAGCATCCTCGGCTAACTTGATATTTCTATTACGCATCTCAGCTATTGACCTTATAAAAGCCTTTGCATCTTCTGCAACCTTTTTAGTCATAACTGCATCTTTTTCACCACCGCCTATTGATACAGGGTGAGCTGAGCCTATATTTGTACCTGGTGCCATTGCAGCTATGTGTGCAGCTAAAGTAATGAAAACACCTGCAGAGCCAGCCCGTGCCCCTTTTGGACTTACGTAAACTATAATGGGTATATCGATAGACAATATATCCTTTACTATGGACCTCATAGAGGTCTCTAAACCTCCTGGTGTATCAAGCTCAATTATTATTGCTTTGGCGTCAATTCTTTTTGCCTTTTTTATTCCTTCCTTAATGAAGTCTTTCGTTGTTGGATTTATAGTAGTAGCAATAGACATTTTTAGGATTTTAATCTCCTGAGAAGCGAAAGTATTTGTGAATATAAAAAAAATAGATATAAAGATAAGCAAAAAAAACCATCTCATAACTGTCATATATATTATATTTTAAACTTTTTTCTGAAAAATGCAAAGAGCACCTTATTTATAGTATAAAAAAAGTAAAATACTACTTAATCATTTAGTTAAAAATGTAATAATTGTTATTAAATTAGTAGACTACTTCTCGAAATAACCTAATTAGTAAAAACAAAGTAATTCTCTTTAAAAAAACCGCCAAAAAACATCTTATTTAATTATACATCTGATTTTACTATACTTTTTACGATAAATGAAAAATTAAAAAGATTAATTAAAAATAATTTTATCTGTTAATTATTTTATTGCCTATACGTAAAAAAGCGGTATAATAAACTTATGAAATACATCAAAGCACTTTTGTTTAGAGATTTACCTAAAAATATTTTGACTAACCCTTGCGGGTCAAAGACTGGTTTTAACTATTTATTTTGTAGAGCTAACTTCTTTTTTAACAAGATTAATAAGAGAAATTTCTTAATCTTGATTGCTTTTCTCTTTAGCTTTTATGTTTTAGTGGATGTCAAAATAGTTGATAATTACTACGGTCTTTTTTTATTGAAGAAAGAAAGCGGCATTGGAGTAGAGGTTAGCAATGATCTATATCCCAATGACGCAAATAGATTGCTTTTTAAAATCGATTTAAACCCCTTTTATGAAAACGTTATAGTTAAAAACTTTACTGATAAGGACGAGTATCCCTTTTTGAGTTATGTATGGGATAAAAATAATGGAAGAGGGTTCGTAAGGAATTTGCTAAGCGAGAAAGAAAAGCTGCTTTATATATTCAGTAGGTATAAGGAAGATCCAAATGGAAACATCCCAAAAGGGCTTTTCCTGGGTGGTGAACTACCCATAACGAGTTATAAAGAAAATAAGGATTTTTTCAATGATACAGGTATGGCATATTATGATGGGGTAAGGTGGTATCATGTTTGGTGTACTACCAACCAGGGTTTTACTTCTGTCCTTGATGCAAACACTTTATATCCACCTTCTCAATGGAAATTTTTGGGCTCCGAGATAGTTAAAAATGGTGGAAATAAGTTGGTTCTAAAAAGTAGCCACATTGCCTATGTTGATGCGACTCCTTTTGCTATTGATAGATATGTGTACTTTAAGGCAGGAGAGCCATATTTTATATTAGAGATGAACATTAAAAATATTGGAGATATGATTGGTGGCTTTTATTATATCTATGGTGATGAGCCCTGGATTGGTGACTACGGTTATTCTGAAGGAGATGTGGGATGGACAAAGGATGGTCTTATCTTGACGGAGAAAATGATTGATCCTAAAAAACATAATTTCGTAGGTTTTTATGATTATGGTAATGATTTGATAGGTGAACTTCACAATTTTACAAATATAGCCAGTTTCTTAGAGTGGGAACCAAAAAATCCACCAAGTACAGTCTATTTTTCCAATCAGTTTGGGCTTGTTGACGAGAAAAAACCTCTTTCAGATCAACTTAACCGTATTGTTTCTTTGCAATGGGGGCCAATTTATTTAAAACCCGGAGAGATCTATAATCTTAAAATTGCAGTTGGTATGGCTATTAGCGATGGCACTGCTAAAGTACCTTTTAAACCAATTGTTGATTTTTCATTGACTGACATAAGACAATCATCAAATAGAGTTTTTTAACTACTTCTGTCTATGTAGGCTATATTGTTTTTCCTATCGTATTTAAATCTTCTACCCCACGGGTCTAAAGGGTAACCTTCCGTATCGATAGGGGAAAAATCGAGAAATTTTTTCTTAAAAATTGTATTCTGATTCTCTATAAGCAGTTCTTCCTTTGTAAGTTCGTTTAAGTCTTTGGGAAACCTTTTTTTTTCCAAAAGAAAAATTGCAATGGCCGTATTGATATTATAAACCTGCTCTTGTGCTAATCTCTCTTTACTTATGTTTTGAAGCTTACCATAATACCCCAAAAAAATACCTATAAGCAAAATAATAAATATAAAGACAAGGGTATTTTCTAAAGAGATTTTACCTAATGAGTCTATCCTCATTTCACAAATTTCACCATATCCCACATAGGAAGAAATACACTTAAAGCAAGAAATAGAACCATACCAAATATAAAGATTAACAATATAGGTTCTATCATTGCGGTAAGATTTTTTATGGTATAATCAAGCTCACTATCGTAAAATTCTGATACCTTTTTAAGCATCTCGTCTAAAGCCCCTGTTTCCTCGCCTATCTGTATCATTTCCAAAGTTAAGGATGTAAAAATACCTGTTCTTGATACAGCATCTCCAAAGCTTTGACCTGAAAGGATATCTTTTTTTATATTCGAGATCTTCCTTTCGTAGACTACATTATTCATTACCTTTTGTAATAAATCTAGTATGTTCGTAACTACAATACCACTGGAGTATAAAAGAGAGAAAAATCTTGAAAACCTTACCATAATAATTTTAGTAGCAATCTCACTAATTATAGGAATTTTTATTATTAAAGGGTCATAGATCTCGCGGCCTTTCTTCGTATTTTTTAAAAGAAGATAGATAATAATTAAAGACAAAAAAATTAAGGCTAAGAAATACCAATATTTTGAAAAAAAAGTTGAGATACCAATTAGGATTCGTGTTGGCAAAGGGAGAGTAGTTTTAAAACCTCTATAAAGCTCAGCAAACCTTGGTATGACAAAGGTTATTAAGATAACAATAGCAACGAAAATAGCTCCAATAACCATCTTAGGATATAAAGTGGCACTCTTTATTTTGTGTCGCAAATCTTCTTCTTTTTCTAAGTTTTCTGCTAATTTAAAGAGGATTTCAGGGAGGTTACCACTAATCTCACCAATCTGAACTGTTGCTACGTATATATCGTCAAAAAACTCTGGGAAAAGGGCTAAAGAGTTATAAAAGGTTCTACCTTTCTCTATAGCATCAACTATCTCCTCTAAGGCTGCTTTAAATTTTTTATTGTTTATCTGTGATATAATAGCCCTTAAGGAACGGGTAATAGGGAGTCCTGCCTTTAACATAGTACCTAACTGTGTTGAAAAGAGGATAAGTTCTTTCTTTGTTATTCTACTGAATTTATTGGCTATGGACTTTAGATCAAAGGTGCCTGTTAGGTTAATGGATATTGGTATTAAGCCCTGTGAATCTATAAAATTTAAGACATCCTCTTCAAATTCCGCTTCAAAATGCCCTTGAAAGACCTTTCCTGATTTATCTCTTGCCTTATAAAAAAATTTAGGCATTAAAATATAACCTCATCGGATGTATTAGCTATTAACTCATCAACTGTTGTAATACCATCCATTACAAGTCCTATCCCTTTTTGTTTGAGTGGTACAAAACCATCTTTTATGGCTTGCTCTCTTATACTATCTGAAGAGGCTTTGGTTAATATAAGATTTTTAATTTTATCATTAATAACTAACAATTCATAGACTCCTATTCTCTCGTAGTATCCTGTTTCGTGGCATTTTGGGCATCCTTCTCCTCTATAAAATTTTGCGAAGGGCGGCAAGTTCCATTCAAGAATAATTGTTTCTGGAGGAACATATTCCTTTTTGCAAAAAGTACAGATTTTTCGTAATAATCTCTGGGATACTATAGCATTTATGGCTGATGAAATTTGATAGGGTTCTATTCCCATATCAAGCAATCTAATGATAGTTGATATAGAGTCGTTAGTATGTAATGTGGAGACTACTAAATGGCCTGTTAAAGCCGATTGAATTGCTATCTCTGCAGTCTCTTTGTCTCTTATCTCTCCAATTAGCATAATATCTGGGTCTTGTCTTAGTATATTCCTCAAAGTGCCCGCAAAGGTTAAATTAATTTTTGGATTTACCTGAATCTGGTTTGCACCTATTATTTGATACTCAACAGGGTCTTCTACTGTTATAACATTTTTTTCTTTCTTGTTTATATATTTTAAACAGGCATAGGCCGTTGTAGTTTTACCACTTCCCGTAGGACCGGTGATAAGAAACATCCCATAAGGCTTGTTAAGTAACCTTCTTATTTTTACCACAACTTCCTTATCTATATTTAACTTTTCTAGGTCGAAAAGCTCATCTCTTTTTCTTAATAGCCTTAAAACAACCTTTTCTCCCTGTATCGTTGGTGCCGTTGAAACTCTAACATCAACATTCTCAATATTTTCAGATAAACTTAATAATTCTCTTTTTATAAAGGTCTTTATATGATATTTTCCTTCTTCCAGAGTTAACTCTATTTGAAGGTGTCCATCTTGAGGAAGTCTCTTTTCTGAGATGTCCATATCTGACATTATCTTAACTCTTGATACTATGGGGTTCAACAAAGGTCTAGGAAGTTCAACTATATCATGCAAAATCCCATCTATTCTAAATCTTATCTTCATCTTCCTACCAAAGGGCTCAATATGTATGTCGCTAGCACGATCATTAATTGCCTGAATGAGAATTCCATAAACAATTTGAACAATTGGCGCTTCCTCTGCTAGTCTTTCTAATCGTTGAGGAGAGTCGTCAGAACTTTTAAGCTCCAAGGTTTTTAAATCTATTTGTTTTAGAATGTCAGATAGTTGCTCACTTTTTGTGGCGTAGAATTTTTCTAAAGCCTCCTTCATCAACTTCTCTGTCGTAACAACAAGCTTAATTCTTTTTTTAAAAATTTTTTTAAGTTCATCAGTTACCATAACATTGAGAGGGTCAACTATTGCTATAGTCACTTCATGAGGAGTGTCATAAATTGGTATGGTATTAAATTTATATGCAATATCTGCAGACAAAAGAGCAGGAAAAGCCTTGTCTACTTCTAAGATGTTTTCACCTATGTAAGGAATACGATACTGTTGGCCTAAAGCCTTAGCGATTTTATCTTCGGTAAGATAACCTTCCTTTACAAGTACCTCACCAATCCTTTCACCACTTATCTTACTTTTTTCGAGGGCATCATTTAAAATCTTCTCATCTATTAACCCAGCATCAATAAGTATCTCACCTAATCTTTTTTTTATTTGAGCAGCCATTTAGCCTTCTTTAAAAATTTTCTTGAAAAATCTTTTATTTAAGTTTATACCTATATTTAATGAAAATTGCAATACTTTCTGATATCCATTCAAACTTTTTTGCACTAAAATCTGTCTATGAAGATTTAAGGGAACAGGGAGTTAGTCAAGTTTTTTCACTGGGAGATTTGGTTGGCTACTTTCCTTTTATAGAAGAAACGATAGATTTTATGATAGATAAAAACATTGTAAGTATCCTTGGTAATTACGATAAGGCTGTCATTCATCCAGATGAGAAAGAAGGTCTACTATATCTTATGAAAAATATTCCCGAAGATAAAAAGTATATTTATCTCTGGACTAGGGATAACTTAAGTGATGATGTGAAGGATTTCCTTTCAGGGTTACCTCAAAAAATGGTCTTATCCTTCCAGAATTTTACTATGCTTCTTGTCCATGGTAGCCCCGCAGGGATATCTAGTTATATATATCCTGACACATCGAGTTTTTATCTTGAGAGTCTTTTAAAAGATAACAATGTAGATATTATAGCTTGTGGACATACCCATAAGAGTATGATATTAACCACGAAGGAAGGGTTCGTTGTAAATCCAGGAAGCGTTGGAGTTCCCGATGAAGGTAAATCCAACGCCTCTTATATGATAGTTGAGATTAATAGACCCCCAAAATTCTACATCAGAGAAATTACTTACGATGTAGATTTCGTGAAAAAGGTTCAGCAAGAGAAGATTTATAAATCTTTAGAGTCTGTGTAGTTCTCATAATACACAATCTCTTTAATCTCTTTTCTCGGTGGACACTTGGGTTCCTCATCAGGATAACCAAAAGGTACAATAGCTACAACCTCGTAGTTATCTGGAATATTTAGAGAAGTTCTTACCTTTTCTGCATCAAAAAGTCCAAGATAGACGGAGCCAATACCCTCTTCCCAAGCTGTTAAAACCATATTTTGCAATGCCAGTGCGGTATCAAACATATACCAATAATCACCTTTATTTGTAACGGCTTCACCTTTGTAAAAGCCCGATTTTTTTTTCTCGGCGAAGGCGACAACTACAAGCGGAGCAGCTAATATACTTGAGTAAGCTGGGTTTCTTGGTGAGAAGGCTTCTAAAATCTTGTTTTTTGTGGCGTCTTCTTTTGCAAGAACAAATCTCCAACATTGAGTATTTGCCCAAGAAGGGGCAAATCTCGCAGACTCAAGGATCTTGATAATAATATCTTCAGGAATAGGTTGAGTCTTAAATTTTCTTATGCTTCTTCTTTTTAATGTTGTCTCGTATACTGTCATTTATCATCCTCCATTTTTTTAGATTTATGATTTTTGGATTATTTACTTGCTTATTTAACTATAATCTTGTAAATCCTTATTGGCTCCGCCTTTCCCTTTACCTTTTGTGGTTCACATTCCTCAATTTCTATATTTTCAATATTTCTAAGGTCTTCTTTAATCTTTTCATAGGTAAACTCTGTTATAAGTATATCAGCATTTAATAGTCTTGTTAATGCCTCTACTCTGGCACCTAAATTTACCGTGTCACCTATAACAGTATAATCCATCTTTTTACCTTCTGCCCCCATATTGCCTGCAATTGCCTCTCCGGTATTTATACCTATACCTAAGATGAGAGGTGATTTATTCTCCATCTTCCATTTCTCTACAAGCTCTCTATTTTTTCTTATCATCTCAACGGCGCACATAACAGCTTTTAATGGATGGTCTTTCTGGTCAAGGGGTACATTCCAGAGAGCCATAATCTCATCACCTACAAACTTATCTAAGGTGCCATCACTTTTCATGATTACATCAGTCATGGAGCCCAATAGCTCATTTAAGATTTGCACTACTTCCTCAGGGGTATGATTTTCGGAGAAAGTAGTAAAACCCCTTGCATCGGCAAATAAAACAGTTATCTCCTTTCTAACTCCTCCAAGTTTTGCCATTTCTGGGTTTTTAATAAGCTCATTAACTATCTTATCACTGACATAGCTTGAAAAAATTCTTTTGATCTCTCTGCCAGCTCTTTCTTCAACACTGTATTTATAAATTATCGTACCTAAAAACATTGATAGTATTGATATAGTTGGATAGACAAGGTTAATCCAGAGATAAAAATTATTAAAAGCAATAAAAACTATTAGTAAAGAGGCGATAGAAATACAAGCCCCAAGCAAGATGCTACCCCATACACGAAGCCTCATACCAAAGATTGTATAAACAAGAAAGATTGAAAAAATAAAGAGAATAGTATAGTTATTACTTGCCTTTTTAATAAATCTATTGTTAATAAGATTCTCAATTGCAAAGGCATGTTTTTCTATCCCCGGCATATTTTGAGAAGTTGGTGTAACCCTTAAATCATAAATACCAAGGGCAGTGGCACCAACGAGAACAATCTTATCCTTAAAGACATCTTTAGAAACATTATCGAGATAAATATCTCCCATAGAAACTCTCTTAAAGGTGCCATTCTCGCCATAGTAGTCTATTAAAAAACCAGAATTAAGATCTAAATCAACGACCTTATCTTTTAGAATAAGCTGTTTGCCTGGTAGAAGGATAACCTCATCGTCTTTAAGATTGTTGTATATCTTATATGTCTGTACCATAAAGGAAGGCAGATAAAAATCATTATAATTAATAGCAGTAAACTCTTTTCTAACAACCCCATCAATATCAGGAAACATATTAATGTGTCCTAAAAACCTGGAGTTTTTGGCGAACTTATTTAAAGGGGCAAAGACGCCTAAGGCTGATGGTGTTTCGTGATAGTAGCTTTCGTTTACCAATTGATAGGATGATCTTTTGAAATAATCCTCTCTGTCTGGAGCTAATGGTATCTCTTCTTCAAAGCTAAAGGCAGTAGCAAGGACTGTTTTCCCATTTTTTAGAGCCTTTGAAAGAACATCATCTTTAAAATCCTTTGATGGCTCTGTATAAAGTATATCTATGGCAATTACTTTAGGGTCTCCTTCACTGATTTTATTTAACAATTTTCCAACAATATCTCTATCCCAGGGCCATCTTCCAATTGTGTCTATGCTTTTATTGTCTATAGCGGCAATAATTATCTTGTCATCATAAATCTTTTTATTACTAAAGCTCATCCTCCAGTCATAGGTTCTTAGTTCCACTTGTTTAAGAAACTCTGGGTTAAAGTTGTAAAGGGAAAGATTAAAAATGAGTATTATTGAAAGAATGGAAAAAAAAATAAGCTTATTTTTGATTGCCTGCATTTTCATAAAGTTTTTCTTAGTTCTAAAGTTATATGATAAAATAATAAAATATGGCAAGCAATGGAAATATAAAGGTTATTAGTGAAAATAAGAAGGCTAGATTTAATTATGAGGTAATAGAGAGCTTTGAAGCAGGTGTGGTCCTTAAAGGCTCGGAGGTTAAATCAATAAGATTGGGTAAGGTAAATATCCAAGATGCCTTTTGTTTAATAAGAAACGGAGAGGTTTTTATTCATAACCTTAATATTCAACCTTATCCATTCTCTACTTACGAGAATCATGAACCTACGGCGGTAAGAAAGCTTCTATTGCATAAGAGAGAGATATTAAGATTATTAGGTAAGACACAGCAAAAAGGTTACTCACTGGTTCCATTGAAACTTTACTTTAAAAGTGGTAAAATAAAAATAGAGATTGCCTTAGCAAAAGGTAAGAGAGAATACGATAAAAAACAAAAGATTAAAGATAGAGAAGAAAAGAGAGAGATCGAAAGGATAGAGAAATTTTATAAACTCAGATAGTAAGGGGGTGTAAAGGCTTCGACGGGGAGGAAAGGTTTTGAGTCGCAGGTCGAGGTGAGCTACCTCGTAAAACAGGCTCATGCACACAAGTGCCGAACCAAAACTTGCTCTTGCAGCATAATTAAGACTGCAACGGTTGCTTAAGCTTGCCTGTAGGCTTAAGTAGTCGTCAGTGATACAGGATAGCTTATTTAGCTTGCCTTAGGCTAAAGGAGTGAAACCTAAAATAGGGCTATCCTTTAAAAATCCTGTCAGGAGGAGTTTTAGGGGAGAAATAAAAAATCCTGAATAAACCTGTAGGGGCTCAAGATTGGACCTTTTCGGACGTGGGTTCGATTCCCACCACCTCCACCAATTGAAAATTAACAATTACTTGTAAACTAATATTAGTCTTTTCCCACACAAAAAAATCAAGAAAATGAAAGTTCTATAAGTAAAAGTTTAAATAAAATTATAAATTTTATTTAAACTTAATCAGTTTTTTTGATAAAATTAAGGCATTTTAAGTCTAACAAGGAGGCGAATAATAATGAGTCATAAGAAAAGATTTCTTTTTACTTCAGAGTCTGTTACTGAGGGGCATCCAGATAAGGTAGCAGATCAGATTTCAGATGCTGTTTTAGATGCCATGATTGAGCAAGATCCTGACTCAAGGGTTGCCTGTGAGACCCTTGTTACAACAGGATTGATATTTGTTGCAGGAGAGATTACCTCAAAGGCAATAGTAAATATCCCTGATTTGGCAAGGTCAGTGGTAAAAGATATAGGCTATAACGAGCCTGAGCTTGGTTTTGACTCTGAAAACTGTGCCGTTATAACTTCTATTGATAGGCAGTCTCCAGATATTGCACAGGGTGTTGATGAAGGCAAAGGACTTTACGAAGAGCAAGGAGCAGGAGATCAGGGTCTTATGTTTGGCTATGCTACAGATGAGACAGAAGCCTATATGCCTATGTCGATCTATCTGGCTCATAGGCTATCAATGAGATTAGCAGATGTTAGAAAGAAAAATATAATAAGCTTTTTCAAGCCTGATGGTAAGTCACAAGTTACCATAGAGTATGTAGATGGGGTACCAAAGAGAGTTGATGCGGTAGTTATTTCTACTCAACACTCCAAAGATGTTGCCTATAAAAAAATTAAAGAAGCTGTAATTGAAGAGGTAATAAAAAAGGTTATTCCACAAGATATGATGGATAAGAAAACAAAGATTTTTGTTAACCCAACAGGTAGATTTGTTGTTGGTGGTCCTAAGGGAGATACAGGTCTTACAGGTAGAAAGATTATAGTAGATACCTATGGTGGTGTTGGAAGTCATGGCGGTGGGGCCTTCTCAGGTAAAGATCCATCAAAGGTTGATAGAACAGCCTCTTATATGGCAAGACATGTTGCCAAAAACATTGTGGCAGCAGGTTTAGCTAAAAGGTGTGAGTTACAAGTTGCCTATGCTATAGGTGTAGCTAAACCAGTTTCAATAATGGTTGATACAAAGGGTACAGGTATAATACCTGATATTGAGATTGAGAATATCGTTAATAAACTCTTCGACTTCAGACCAAAGGCTATGATTGAGTACCTAAATCTAAAAAGACCTATATATAGGAAGACAGCCTCCTATGGGCATTTTGGAAGAAATGATAAAGATTTTCTTTGGGAAAGCCTAAATAGAGTTAAGGATATAAAAAAGCTGATTAAATAAAAAAAAGAAAGGATAAGTGATGAAGAAAAATACTAAATACGATGTTAAGGACATTAAGTTAGCCGAAAAGGGAAAGCTAAGGATTGAATGGGCAAGTCAGAGTATGCCAGTTTTAAAATTGATTAACGAGAGGTTTTCTAAAGAAAAACCTCTTAAGGGTATCAAGATAGCTGCCTGCCTTCATGTTACAACAGAAACGGCCTTTTTAATGGAGGTACTAAAAAATGGTGGTGCTGAGGTAGCTCTTTGTGCATCAAACCCCTTAAGTACTCAGGATGATGTTGCCTCATCCTTGGTAAAAAACACAGGAATCCCTGTTTTTGCCATAAAGGGAGAAGATAATCAGACCTACTATAAACATATTGAAGCTGTTTTAGACATAAAACCAAATATTACTATGGATGATGGCGCTGATCTCGTTTCAGTCCTTCATAAAAGCAAGAAGGAGTTAATAAAAAATATCATTGGTGGAACTGAGGAGACAACTACAGGTGTCATACGATTAAAAAGTATGGCGAAAAATAATGTCCTTAAATACCCTATTATTGCTGTTAACGATGCTAATACAAAACACATGTTTGATAATCGTTATGGGACAGGACAGAGCACAATAGATGGTATTATTAGGGCGACCAATAGACTTTTTGCTGGCTCCATATTTGTAGTTTCAGGTTATGGCTGGTGTGGTAAGGGTCTTGCTATGAGGGCAAGAGGTATGGGGGCAAGGGTTATTGTTACAGAGATTGATCCTCTTAAGGCACTTGAGGCTGTAATGGATGGTTACGAGGTAATGCCTATGATTGATGCAGCTAAAATTGGTGATATCTTCTGCACTGTTACCGGTAACACAGCAGTCTTAAGGACAGAACATTTTAAGGTTATGAAAGACGGAGCTATTGTATCCAATTCTGGGCATTTCAATGTGGAGATAGATCTGGAGGGGTTAAAGAAGTTATCAAAATCCGTAAGAACTATTAGGGATTTTGTTGATGAGTATACCTTAAAGGATGGCAGAAGAGTAAATGTCTTAGGAGAGGGTAGGCTTATTAACTTAGCATCTGCCGAGGGGCATCCAAGTTCGGTTATGGATATGAGTTTTGCTAATCAAGCCCTTAGTGTTGAGTATCTTATAAAGAACTCGAAAAGGCTTAAGAAAGATGTATACTCTGTACCTGCTCAAATTGATAGTATGATTGCAGAATTGAAGTTAAAGAGTATGGGGATTAAGATAGACGATTTAACGAAGGAACAGAAAAAATATTTAGATAGTTGGGAAGAAGGGACATAATTGTAATTTAAAAATGGGTAAATGGTAAGAGAAAAGGCTCTTACCATTTACCAGAAACTTATTTTTTAACAGTCCTTTTGTACTCCTCCCAATCTTTGGTGAATCTTTCTATACCAATATCTGTCAGTGGATGTTTTATAAGCTGCTTAATAGTTGAGTAAGGTATTGTTGCTATATGGGCACCAATAACTGCCGCTTCAACAACATGCATGGGGTTTCTAATACTTGCTACAATTATCTCTGTTGGGTAGTCGTAGTTTGTATAAATTGTAACCACTTCTTCAATTAAATCCATACCTCTCTGAGATATATCATCAAGTCTTCCGATAAAGGGGCTAGCATAGGTTGCCCCAGCCTTTGCAACAAGTAGTGCCTGAGTGGAAGAAAAGATTAAGGTTGCATTAGTTTTTATACCTTCACTTGATAATTTTTTTATAGTTTTTAGGCCATCTTCTGTAGTTGGAACTTTAATAACTACATTATCTCCTAATTTAGCAAGCTTTCTTGCCTCCTTTACCATACCATCGTAATCAAGGGCTGTAACCTCAAGACTTACAGGTCCTTTTACCTCCTTAAGGATATCCTTAACGAGCTCTTCAAAGGGTTTTTTTTCTTTGGCTATGAGAGAAGGGTTTGTAGTAACCCCATCTATAATTCCTAAATCGTTACATTTCCTTATCTCTTCAATGTTTGCCGTATCAATAAAAAACTTCATTAAACTCCTCCTTATCTCTCGTATTAACCTAAAATATCTTATCCAAAAGACTTATTAAAGTTAAGAAAAAAATATCCTAAAAAGTTTTTGTAATAATAAATCTAAAAAAAGCTACCAGCAAATTTACTTCAATGTTGAGATAATGTTGGTAAAAGTTTTTTTAATACCATTATTTAAGATAAAAAGTATTCTATATCAATAATTTGTTAAAAACTTTTATTTAAATTCAATATGTTGATAAAATTTTCGTTGACAACCACTATATATTGTGGTTTAATCTCAAACTAAGTACTAAATATGGAGGATATATGGCTGAGATATTGGAATTAAAACCACCTATAAAGTTAGATCATAAGGATACAACAGATTTAGCTGTCTTCGTTAGAACTTCCGATGAGGAGTTGGTGTCTTGGAATAGGCAGAGAATTGTTGATGCCCTTGTAAAAGAAACCCTTATTGATAGCGACACAGCAGATATGATAAGTAAAGAGGTGGAGCAGGTCATATTGAGATCAGGTATATCTGTTCTTACTTCACCACTTATAAGAGAGATAGTAGATGCCAAATTGATTGAGCATGGCCTTGAAAGGGCGAGAAGAATGCATACAAGACTTGGTATGCCCCTTTACGATGTAGAACAGCTTATGGTTTACCCTAATAAGGAAAACGCAAATGTACCCCACGGACCTGAGGCTACTAATCTTACTTTGGCAGAGAATATAAAGAAGGAGTATGCTCTTCTTAACGTATTTTCTCAGGACATTGCTGATGCTCATATGAAAGGTGATATACACCTTCATGACTTAGGTTTTATTGATAGACCCTATTGTTCTGGCCAAAGCTTGGAGTACATAAAAAAGTTTGGTCTTTCCCTCCCTAACTCCCTTGCTATTGCTAAGCCAGCTAAACATCCTGAGGTTTTGCTTGCCCATATGGTTAAGTTTGCTGCTGCTTTGCAGTCAAATTTTGCAGGCGCCATAGGTTGGGATGCGGTTAATCTATTTTTTGCTCCCTATCTGGAGGGAATGAGCGATAGAGAACTAAAACAGCTTGCCCAGATGCTTATTTTTGAGTTCTCACAGCAAGCTGTTGCCCGTGGAGGTCAAGCGATCTTTTCAGATATAAATCTTTACTGGGAAGTGCCAAAACATTTTGAGTCTGTGCCGGCCATAGGTCCTGGAGGAGAGTATACTGGCAAAACCTATGGTGAGTATTCTTGTGATGCTAAGAGATTTGTAAAGGCTCTCTTTGAAGTATATATGGAAGGGGATGGTTGTGGAAGACCCTTCTTTTTTCCTAAACCGCTAGTACATATTACAGAGAAATTTTGGCAAGAAGAGGGCCATGAAGAGTTTCTTAACCTTATATCCGATGTTGCCTGTGAGAAAGGCAATACCTATTTTGTTTTCGACAGAGGCAACACAGCAAAGATATCAGAATGTTGCAGGTTGAGTTTTAAGTTACAGGAGAGTGATCTTTTAGATGCTAAACAACCCTGGAGGATGAGATATTCTGCTCTTCAAAATGTTACTATAAATCTCCCAAGAGTATCTTATGATGCAAAGGGAAGTGATGTTAAGCTTTTTGAGCTTCTTACTGAGAAGGTAGAGCTGGCAGTTAAAGCACATGTACAGAAAAGAATTTTTATAGAAAAGCTTCTATCACAAGGAGAGAAGGGTCCTCTTGCTCTACTTACCATGAATAAAGATGGTCAGCCCTATCTGAGAATGCACAGGGTTTCTTATCTTATAGGGATGGTGGGGCTTAATGAGATGGTTAAGTATCATTTAGGACAGGAGCTCCACGAAAGTAATTTTGCTATACAGTTTGGTCTTAAGGTTATAGCCCATATGAAGCTTCTCTGTGATAAACTTAGTAAGATGCATAATATGCATTTTGTCTTAGAACAAACACCTGCTGAAAGTACTGCCTATAGATTTGCAAGATTGGATCTTAAACATTATTCCGAAAAAGCTGGTAGGACAGTAAAGGGTGATATATCAAAAGGAGAGATTTACTATACTAACTCAACATATATTAATGTTAGCCATCCTATGAATCCTATAGATAGGATAAGGATCGAGGGTAAGTTTCATCCTCTTATAGAGGCAGGTTCTCTCACACATGTATGGTTGGGAGAGAAAAGACCAGCAAAAGAGACAATGGCAAGTTTTATCAAAAAGATATTCCATCTCACTGAGAATGATCAAGTAGCTTTCTCTCCAGAGTTCTCAACCTGTCTTGATTGTAAAAAGACATCAAGAGGCCTGCATAATACCTGTTCCTCCTGTGGTTCTGAAAAAATTGAGAATATTACAAGGATTACAGGTTATTTTACTAGGGTATCAAGTTGGAATAAAGGAAAGATTGGAGAGTTGAGGGAAAGATTTAGAAGTGTAGAATATTTTTAAATATTAAGGGGGGTCTATGATACTTTTTTCCGCTCCAAGCTGTGATAAGTGTAAGGAAATAAAAGAAGGCTTTGATTTAAGAGGTCTTGGTGTTGAGGTTATGGAGCTTACGGAGGAAAATGCGGAGGCATTGGCGCAGCTTGCCTTTTATAGCCTCGTTAAAAAGGCAGAGGAAGGATTACCAATACTTGTTTTGAAAGAGAAAGAGGTTGCCATAAGAGGGGCAGAAAATATAAAGAAGTTTTTAGAAAATAAGTTAAAAAATTAAATATCTCCATAGGCAAAGATTATTAGAAGATCAAGAGTAAGGCTTAACTCTAAAAGCTTAAAAACATTAGGGTTAAGCCTTTCATCTTCTTTATTAATAATTGCAAATTATGTAAGATTACTATAGAGTCTTTAAGGGATGAAAAACATTAGAGTTATCACAACTAAATTGCCCTTTCCACCTTACAATATTAACTCCTATATAATAAATACTAAGAGACATAGAATCCTTTTTGACACCACTCTTAATGACAAGGAGATGGTAGATAAGATTTTATTTGAGATAGAGAAGGCTGGTGGTATTGATATTATATTGCTCTCTCACGGACATCTGGACCATGCTGGTGCTGCAGGTCTTATCTCAAAGGAGTTGGGTGCGCCTATTTATGTATCATTTGATGAGAGGGATAGAATTTCTAATGGTGTTTGCGAGAGGATGGAAAGAAGGATTGTTAAGATACTTAAGGTTCTTGATTTTTTTGGTTTTGATAGCCAAGCCACGGAGAGAGAGAAGGAAAAAATTGCATATTATAAAAAATTACTTGAAACTATTGATGTCTTCTTTAACGTAAATACTATAAAAGATGAAGATATTGAGATAATCAAATTGCCTGGACATACAGAGGGTAGTATCGGTCTATATTTAAAGGATGAAGGACTTCTCTTATCAGGAGATGCTTTGCTTTCTGAGGGTGTATCTGCCTTTTTTGATGTGGAAAGGCTTTCCGACACCCTATCAGAATATCTTTCGTCTCTTGATACTATGGAAAAGATAAAACCTAAAAAAATTTATCCAGGTCACTTTGATAGCTTTGATAATGTCTACGATATTATTAAATGCCATAAAAATTATATTGCCCACAAATCTAAAAACATTATCAAAATGTTAGAGGAAGGAAAGAAAGTAAAAGATATTAAAGAAGCGCTCTACCCACCTAATCAAAACATTTTGATAGTTTTGGCAGAGATTATTCACAGTTTAGAGCAAAAGGGAGTTCCTGTACTAAAAGAGCTACGACAAATCCTCTAAATAAAAGACATCTCAAAATTTTTTCTCAACTAATAGCTAAGTTATGGTAAAATCTTAAGGTTATGCGTCTTACAAAGATTGAGATTATAGGTTTTAAATCTTTTAAGGATAAGTTAACTCTAAATGTTCCCAAGGGAATAACAGCCATTGTTGGGCCTAATGGTTGCGGAAAGAGTAACATAATAGATGCCCTCAAATGGGCATTAGGTGAGCAAAATCCACGCTCTCTAAGGGCTAAGTCAATGGAGGATATAATCTTTGCAGGAACTACAGATTTCGCACCGGTTGGGATGGCAGAGATATCTCTATTTTTTGAGAGAACCAATGTAGCTTTTCCAGAACCCTATGGTAATCTGAATGAGTTGGTAATAACAAGAAGATTATATCGTTCCGGTGAGTCAGAATATCTTATCAATAAATCTCACTGCAGACTAAAAGATATTGTAGATATAACTATTGATACCGGTTTAGGACAGAGATTCTATGGTCTAATTGAGCAGGGGATGATTGAGAGTTTTATGAATTATAAACCCGAAGAGAAGAGGTTGATCTTTGAAGAGGTTGCAGGAACAGCAAAGTATAGATTAAGAAAAAAGGCTACCCTGCAAAAGTTAGACTCAGCAAAACAAAATTTAGATAGAGTTGAAGACATACTCTCTGAGGTAGAGAGAAACTATATTAATTTGGAGAAAGAAGCACAGAGAGCTCTTGAATATAAAAAGATCTTCGATGAGTTGAAAAAGATAGAGCTTTATAAAAACTCCCTATCCTATAAAAATTTTAAAATATACTCTTACGACAAGGAGACAAGGTTAGAAGAGTTAGCTAATATTATCACAAATAAAGATTTAGAGCTTCAAAATCTTGCTGCTTCCTTAGAAAGTAAAAGAAATGAGCTTTTCTTTATAGAAAGAGAGATTGATGAGAGTAGAAATATATACTTTTCATTAACCGAAAGAATAAACGTCCTTGATAAAGAGATCTCCTCTTTAAGAGATGGCAAGGGCTTTAGAGTTTCAAAAATTGAAGAGCTTCAAAGGCAGATTGATGAAATTATTAAGGATAAAGAACAAAGTATTATAAGAAAGAGTAAGCTGGAAGATGAAATTAAAGTTTTTGAGAAAGAGCTTTTAGAAAAGGAAAACAAACTAAAAGAAGAAGAGTTTAAAGATACAAGTTTACGGGAAGATTTAAGAAAAATAAACAATGAGATAACAAACCTGCAAAAAGAGATTATAAGAGATAAAAATCAGCTCTCCTATCTCAACTCTCAGTTAAGCTATGAAGAGAAGGTATATAACGATACCATAAAGAGAATGGAGATCTTAGAGCAAGAGTTTGTTGATTTAACAAAAAATTTAGAAATTTTTAAAGATGAACTTGTAATTTTTAAGGAAGAGATTAAGTTAAAGGAGTTAGAAAAAGATAGGACAGAAGCAATTATAAAAGAAAAAACAGATTTTATTATCAAAGAAAAGAAAAACGTAGGTGATCTAAGGAGAAAATTGCAAGAGCTGGAACTGAAAAAAGAGCGTCTTCAGGGCTTTTTAAACTCAAGTAAAAAATTTATAGAGGACCATGGTGGTTTTAGTAGTGGCACAAAAGAAGTCTTGAAAAATTTCGATAGGTCTAAAGTTTTAGGGACGCTACTTGACTTTATAGAGGTTGAGAAAGACTATCTTAATCTATTTGAGAATATAATGGGTGATAAAGTAGAGCTAATCTTTGTAAAAGATTGGGGGACAGTAAAGGAGATAGTAAACTATCTAAATGAGAGGAGATGTGGAAGTTGTTATCTTTATGTTGTCTCAGACAAAGAAGAAGCTACAGATATTAAATTACCTATCTTTATCAAATCAACAACTGATAGTTTGGAGATTAATAGAAGCTTGGCAAAGCTATTTCAGAAGATTAAGATTGTTGAATCCTTAGATGCCTTAGATTGTAACCTAAAAGAGGTATATGTAACAAAAGATGGTTTGGTAATAGATGAGGGAGGGATTATTCACGGCGGTAGGGGCGAGAAGCACAATCCCTTTCTGATGGAAAAGACGAAAATAAAAGAGATTGAAGAACAGTTAGCTGAACTAAATCTTGAAAGAGATAGCCTTTACAATGTTATAAAAGAAAAGGAAAAAACTATCGGAGAGATAGATATTCTTATTAAAGAAAAGAAGGAAGAGCTTGCACATCTAAATATTGAGCTTTCAAGTGATAAAACAGAGCTTAGACACAAGGAAGAAGAGTTAAAGAGGAAACACTCTAAACTTGATGCCTTAAAATCAGAGCAAAAAAATCTTGAGATGAATGTCCAAACATATCTAAAGAAGAAAGCTGATTTTGATAATAAGATTAAAGAGATAACTGATGAGATAGGAAAGAAGGAAATTTTAATACTGGAAAAAACTAATAAGGTCGAGCATATTCGTATTGAGCTTGATAGTAATGCAAAAAAATTAACTGAGATAAAAGTAGCTATCGCTGAGAATAAAAGAAGTTTGCATCACCAAAAGGAAGGATTAATAAGGCTAAAAGATGGGATAGCAAAGATTAATAAAGATTTGGATTATCTTAAAAGGGAAAAGGATAACATAGAAAGTTTGGATAAAGATGCCGATGAGAAATATAGGTTACGTTCTTGTGAGTTAGAAAAGATGAAAAAAGAACAGTTAGAGGAAGAGGCTAAGATAAGGGATAAAGAAAAAATCATAAATGAGCTTAGAAACATTATTAGAGATGGAGATAAAAGATATAATCACTTAAGAGTTGACGTAGAAAAGACAAGAAAAGAGAGCGACACAATAAAAGAGGAGCTCTCAAATATAACTCTTAATCTTAAACTTATAGAGGAAAGAATAAGAGAAAAATATTACTTAGATTTAGAAAGGGAGTATGAGAAAATTTTAGATAATCCTTTAGATAAAGAAGATATTACTGATGAAAAAGTAGAAAACCTATCTAAGAAACTAAAAGACTTTGGAGAGGTGAATCTCCTTTCAATAGATGAGTTTGAAGAGGTTAAGAGAAGGTATGAGTTTTTAAGGAGGCAGAAGGAAGATATAGAGGAATCTATAAAAAGTTTGAACGAGGCTATTGATAGAATTAATAAAATTTCAATTGAGCTTTTTACAAAATCTTTAAAGAATATTGAAGAGAACTTTGATAGAGTTTTTAAAAGGCTTTTTGGCGGTGGCAAAGCAAGAATTGTCCTTACCGATGAGAACAACATATTAGAATCAGGCGTTGATATATCTGTAGAACTGCCACATAAGAAGGCAAAAAGCATTGAACTACTCTCAGGAGGAGAAAAGGCTCTTGTGGCTATCTCTTTGATGTTTGCCTTTTATATGCAGAAACCAAGCCCCTTCTGTTTACTTGATGAGGTAGATGCACCTCTTGACGACACTAATGTAATTAAGTTTAGAAGCCTTTTAAAAGAGATTGGAGTATTTTCTCAGTTTATGGTGGTTACTCATAATAAGCTACTTATGGAAGATGTAGATGCCCTATATGGTGTTACCATGGAGCTTCCAGGGGTGTCTAAGATTGTTTCCGTTAAGATAGAAAAGGGGGAGTTATGGCAATAGATATTAAGTTTAATCCCAAAGTCCTTTCTGAGCTTGCAGAAAGTAAGAAGGTAGTTGAAACTACCAAAGAGTTATTTAGTGTTATAAATTTTCAAGGTCAATCTTTGGATAGGATAAAGATAATTCAGCTTCTCGAAAATATCTCTCAGATATTTTCTGAAAAAATTGAGCATATAAAGGAGCTTGAATGGAAAACAAGGCAGTTGATGAATAAGATAGGCATTGCCGAGAGCTACTTTGAATTGAGAGATATACATGGTGAGTTAAATGAGCTTCAAAAAGATTTTTTTCTTATATTCCCTTCAGTAACAGAGATACATAAGATATGTACTGATTACAGAGATAAGATTACAAAAAAGATTATTCCGATGGTCATTAAAGAGCTCAACTCTCAAAGTATCTACCTCCCTGATGAAAGTTTTGCCTATTTTGCCGTAGGTAGTGATGGTAGAAGAGAACAAACCCTACTTACAGACCAAGATAATCTCTTAGTTTATGAAGATAGCCCAAGTAGATACAAAGAATTTTATCACGAGAGATTCTCAAATCTCTTAGTTGAAAGGCTTGCACTTTGTGGTTTTAAAAAATGTACTGGAGAGATAATGCCTTCCAACCCAAAATGGCGTGGTAGCTTGAGAACATGGGCTGAAAGGGTAGATTATCTCTGTAGATTTTCAGACCCTGACTTTAAGAAAAATCTTGTCAATCTCATAGTCCTTACTGATTTAAGATTAGTTTTTGGAGATGAAGAATTAGGAGAGAAATTCAAGAAAAATACTTATGATTTTATCTTTAATAACCACATCGTCTTATCGGAAATAGCAAAATCTGCAGCCTCTTTAGGTACTGCAAAAGGTTTTATGAAGGTTTTAAAGACAGAGAAAAAGGGTAAATTTAAAGGATTTATAAATTTAAAACTCCATGCCTGGGCACCTTTTGTGCTTGTCATAAGGGCCTTTGCAATGAAAAATAAGGTTATAAAGACAGGAACTATAGAGAGAATTGACGAGTTAGTAAAAAAAGGATCCTTTTCACAGGAAGCAGGGGTTAAACTCAAAAACTCCTTCTATTTGTTATCAAGGTTTAAGATTTACACACAGGTTATGTATCTATTAGGAAAATATGATTCTGATATATACCTTAACCCTGAAGACCTAACCTCATCGGAAAAGGAACAGTTTATTGACTCTTTGGCTCAGATTGAGTCTTTACAAAAGCTATTAGTGGAATCTATGGGTTTAAGAATTTAAAAATCTGGCTCACTTCTCTTGCCAAGATTATATATAAGTAATGCCACATCGTAGCACTTGCCTGCTAAACTAATAAACCAATCTCTCAAAACACAATTAAATGTAAAACCAAGCTCAAGAAATGCTTTAATAACCTTTGATTGTTCTAACACTATCTCAGCCCAGACAATTCTTAAACCGATCTTGTGGGCAATCTCTATCAACTCTTTTATCATAACTGTTCCTAATCCTAATCTTCTATAGTCAGGACTTATATATATTCTTAGCTGGGCAGAGTGCCTATGGCTATGTTTACCAAAATGTAACGTGGCGTTACCCACTAATTTTTCTCCATGAAAGGCAAGAAGAGGAAAAACAGTATTTAAATCTATATCGTCAACCCACTTTTTTATAATATCTCTGTCTCTTACGTTGTGTCTGAGAAAAACTACATCTTCATCAGGTGCGGATTGATATAGATTAGCAAGTTGCTCATAATCGTCCTTCATAAGTGGTCTTAAAAGAACCTTTGTTTGATTATTTAAATTTACAAACTTCCTGTAGAGACTTAAGTTCATAGCATCTTCTGTGTTTTGGTTTTATATATACTAATAACATCAAATATAAAAAAGTCAAGTTTAAATCATATCAGTCAACCACAAATAGAAATATCCGCTTTTTACACATTTAGAAATGTCCTATTTAGAAGAAAGTTTATTTCTCCAACTGTGGTCTTTTGGAGGAATATATTTCTTCTTTGGTTTGTAAGCTTTTTGTTATGGGCTATGATAAAATCATTCCGCAATGCCCCTTTTGCCATCCTTCTTGTTTGCCGGGTGCTTACTCCTAACAGCTCTTAAGCCTTCTTCTGGTCTATCTCCTTGCACAAAAACCAGTGTATCACTTTTAACCTCTTAAATCATATCAATAATGTTTTGATATAAAAGGAGCGATTAGAAAGATAATAATATGAGTCAAATTAGTGATTTTAAACTCCACAAAATTTACAATCCCTTCTTTTAGGTACAGGAACCCGAAGTATCTCATGATTTTCACCCAGATACCATAATATCTCACCTTTAAGTGGATTTTCCCAATTACAGATAAGTTTAATCGTTTCAATAGCAACAATACAACCTATTAGACCTGAAAAGGCTCCTAAGACAGAGAAACCAAACTCGTCCCAGTTTGGGTCTTCGTTAGGAAAGGCACAAAAATAACAGGCACTTTCATAGGGAATCATAGAAAAGACATGCCCCAACATGCCTGACATAGCACCATCTATCATAGGAATTTTTGTCTTGATACAGGCTTCAGCAAGGTTTTTTCTTTCAAAAAAGTTAGGACGGGCAGAGATAGCCATATCACAGCCTTTTATTAGCTTCATTGTGTTATCATGCGTTAGTCTCTCATTATAGGTTATTATCTCTACAGAGCTGTTCAATCTATTGATAGCTTCTTTTGCTTGGTCAACTCTACTATAGCCAACGAGTTGCTCTGACATAAGTATCTGTCTGTTTAAATCTGGCAGGTCAAGATCGCCATAATGGGCAAGAACTAATCTGCCAATACCTGCTGCAGCGAGGTAGAGTGCGCAGGTCCCTCCTACTCCTCCTACTCCTCCTACAAAGACTGTTTTTGATTTGAGAGTAATTTGGCAAGATTCATTAAAACTAGGTAGGCTAATCTGTCTTTTATATCTTTTTAGTTCATAATTGTTTAGAAGATATGCGTTGTCTTTCATAGTATTTATTTATCAATCTCTGTTTTTTTGATTCCATATTTAATGATTTTGTAGCCAAGTTGCCTTTGGGTTATACCAAGCATACGTGCTGCCTTTGCTATTACACCTCCACTTTTTCTGAGAGCCTCAATTATTGTGTTTTTCTCTAAATCCTTTATAGTTTCCGTTAGGGAGCTTTCTTCATGCTTTTCTTTGTTGTTTATAAAATAGGTAAGCTGATTTTTTATAACCATAGGCAAATCCTTCACAGTTATTTTATTATTTTTTGCCATAATAACAAGTCGTTCTATTGTATTCTCAAGCTCCCTTACATTGCCTGGCCAGTCGTAATCAAGAAAAAGCTTTAATACATCATTTGTAATGGAAAGTGACTTTTTATTTTCTTCATTAAATTTTTTAAGAAAATGTTCAACCAAAACAGGGATATCATTTTTGCGCTCTCTCAATGGGGGTATAATGATAGGTACAACATTTAAACGATAATATAGGTCTTCCCTAAACTGGCCTCTTTTCATTAGTTCTTCAAGGTTTCTACTTGTAGCGGCAATAACTCTCACATCCACTTTAATGGTTTTTTCACCACCAACTCTTTCAAACTCTCTTTCTTGTAGGACTCTTAATATTTTTGGTTGTAATGAAAGGGGTAGATCGCCTATCTCATCTAAAAAAAGTGTTCCTCCGTTGGCAAGCTCAAAACGTCCTTTTCGAGCTGTTGTTGCGCCTGTAAAGGCACCCTTTTCATGGCCAAATAGTTCTGACTCTAAAAGACCTTCAGGGATTGAGGCGCAGTTAAATTTTACAAAGGGTTTATCGGAACGTGGACTCATGAAATGAATTGCCTTTGCTACCAACTCCTTCCCTGTGCCACTTTCTCCTAACAGAAGAACATTTGCTTTTGTAGGGGCTACTCGGTGGATTGATTCAAACACTATCTGCATTGCATCAGAAAGGGCTATCATGTTTTCCACCGAATATCTTGATTTGAGCTGATGTTTTAGCTCATCTCTCTCCTCTTCAAGGGCCCTTTTTTCTTTTTCAAACTCTATCTTTTGTTTAACTGTTTGTGCTATTAGTGCTGAAACTATCTTTAAAAGTCTAAGATCTTCCTCAAAGGACACTTCTTTTTCATGCACTAACCTATCTACGCTAAGCGCACCAAGTACCTCATTTTTAAATTTTATTGGCGTACTTATAAAGGCTATTTTTTCGTTCTTCTCTTTTCCTCTAGAGCCTGTCTTATTAAGGAAGGCAGGTTCTTCTCCAATATTTGGTATAATAATTGGCAAACCGTTCTTAACAACCTTTCCAATGATGCCTTCTCCTAAATTATATACCCCCTTTTCTGCCTCTTCTTTAGTCATACCATAGGCAGCGATAATCTTTATATGATCGCTAAATTTTAGTGCAATATTACCTTTCTTCATCTCAAGATAATCAGCGAGCATTCGTAAGACGCCTCTTAGAGTGGAAGATAGATCTAACGAGCTACTTAGTATATTACTTATCTCGTAGAGTGTTGTTAGCTCAAATTTTGCTATTTTTAGTCTATCTTTGCCTTTATGGTTTGCCATTTAAATCCTCATAATAATAATATTAGTTCAAAGCTCAATAAAAGTTTGGCATTTTTTGGGGCAAACCTTTGAACAGGCTTCACAACCTATACAAAAACCCTTTTCTAATATTGACATAACCATGTTTCCCATATTATCTCCGTACTCATCGTCGCCTTCAAAGGGTTTCTCTATGAGCTCTAAGACACCCCTTCCACATACCTTAAAACATCTTCCACAACCGATACACTTTTCTGGATCAATAGATTCTAAAAATCTTGGTATCCAAAAGGTTCCATCCCTTCTTATACATTTTATAGACATATTTACCTCCTTTTATACAACTGCTATCTTACCCTTTTCTCCAGTTCTTATACGAACTACATCTTCTATCGGCATAACAAATATCTTACCATCTCCTGCCTTTCCTGTCTTATTAACATCAATAATTGTTTTTATAACTTCCTTAACTTTTTCATCATCTACAACTATAAATAGCATTTTTTTGGGAACGTAAAGAGCTGGTTTTGGCAGAGAATGTTCTAATGCGTAGGTTGAAGGGGTAGGTACTACCTTAATATTTCCTGGGAAACAGTCGGAAAGCTCAGTATCTACAGTTTCCACAAGAGAGCCCCTCTGCTTACCTCTTCCCTCAACACTTTGCAAGGTCATTGAAGGAACACCTATGTTTTCTAAGGCTCTTTTAGTAAGCTCCACCTTATCTCTTCTGATTATTGCGCATATCTCTTTCATAGCCCCTCCTCACCTGTACGGATAGTATAGGCTGTCTCAACAGGACTAACAAAAACCTTACCATCACCAATAAATCCAGTTCTTGCCTTCTCCATAATGATATTAATTACCCTATCTACGTCTTTGTCCTCAACAACCATCATAATTTGTAATTTAGGTAGCTCATCATAGTGAATTGGTCCTACCTGCAGTCCCTTCTGCTTTCCTCTACCAAAGACAGCCATCTTTGTCAATGCTGGAAATCCTGCACCTTCTAAGGCAAGTACAACTTCCTGTTCTTTTTCTGGTCTTACAAAAGCCCTAATCATCTTCATCTTTAATTCCTCCTTTTTATTTTGATTTTTCTAACCATGGTATAGACTTACTTTTTATTGTTTCTAACAATTTGCCAAGGTGATCAACAATTTTGTCATTTTCTTTAGCTTTTACTGGCATTATCCCTCTTCTTGCAAGACGAGCAGCAGAAGGTCCTCCTATCTCGGTTATGTAAATTACCTTACAATCAGAGAGCTTACTTACCTTTGCTTCTACAGCATCATCGTGTTCTGCCCCCATACCTCTGGTGCTTTCTACTTTTTCGTCTCTACCATCTCCAAAAAAACGGGACTCTAAGAACTTGTAACCTTCCTTCGTAACCTCATATATATCAAACCTTCCACATCGACCAAAATGCTCATTCGCATAGGTTCCATCTGTTGTTGCAAAAGCTACTTTCATAATTCACCTCCTAATATTTTATTTACAATTTCCCTCAAAAGGTTTATGCTCCCCTTATAACCAATAGTTGTTCTCTGGGCATGACCAAAATCACTATAAGAGGGATAGCCGTATTGGAGTAAGGGTATGTTAAATTTTTTAGCTAAATGTCTTGCTCTTGAGTTTGAGATCCAGATGTCTGCATGGATATCTAAATCTGTTAAATCTCCAACAATAACCTCCTCAGCACAAATTGAATGCTTACCTAAACTATCATTTGGTATCACACACTTTGTAACTTTCATCCCGCATTCTGTGAGAAATCTTGAAAACTGTATAGCCTGATCACTTTCAAGAGCCATGCTTGCCTTTTTACCGGAGATATGAAACTGGGCATCCTTTAGGAGATCTAAAAAAATCTTTCTTTCTCTTTCTACCCTTTGGTTTGTCTTCTTTTTCGAAAGTAGTTGGAGAATATTTAAAAAATTCTCAGTACCAGATAGCCCAGTGATGTTATCTAATAATGTGTATCCTATACCTGTTAGTTCCTTTAATTTTTTTCCGACACCTTCAAGGCTTAAACCAACAACTATGCTCCATTTGTTATCCCTAATTGATAAAATATCTTTTAAAGATGTTCCTCCACAGGTAAGTCCACTAAAGGATTCTCTGCTTCCATCAAGACATCCTAAATCAGGGATCATCAATGGATAAAGGCCAAAGTCTTCTAATATGTACCTTATTTCATTAAAATCAGCAGGAGTTAAGTGAGAACCAAGAATCACATTAATTTTATTCTCACTCTTATTTTTTGGTATATCAAGTTGCTCATTAGTTGATAGTGTAATTAATGATTCAATAGCCTTTGCATAGCCTTCTTCTAATCCACCTTCATAGTCTGGTGTAGCTACGGTTACAATCTTTGTCTTATTGTCTAACGTTCTTACAGCACTTTCTAATAGGGCTCCTCTTACCTCAGAAAGGCTACTTGAGAGGACGGAGATTAGTTCGGGCTTCTGTTTATTAATAACATCAGAGATTGTTTCTTCTAAACGTTCTTCGCTACCTAAAATTACCTCTTCAGAAAAGAGTTTTGTGGTGTTTATTACTATTGGTTCGCAAAAATGTCTAATTAGCATAACCTTGCTTAAAAAACTACAACCCTGCGCTCCATGTATAATAGGTACTGTTTTATCTATTCCCTGAAAGGCTAAAGCTGCCCCAAGAGTAGAGGGTAGCTTAAAGGGGTCTTCGCTATAAGATTTTTTGTTATTCACTATCTTTGGAACTGGGAAGATAAAATTTTTTTTGAGATTACCATAAAACAATAAGGCCTTTGTAATATCATCAGCTAAGTTGAAAAAGCCTTTTATCCCTGCGTATTTTTTATCCCTTTCTTGATTAACATCAACGAAGGGGATATTTTCTTTTATTGCTAAGTATTTGTTTCTTCCGCCAGCAATGAGCATCTCTGCCTTTGTCTCGTTAAGAAGCCTTCTTATAGAGGAGGCATCGGAAGATTCTGTAACAATTGCATCATTTCTTAAAAGCTCTTTTGCTTTTTTTTCATCTTCATAGCTCGACTTCTTAGTTATTAAAGCTGATACCTCAATACCCATATCTCTCAAGGCCGATATTAGAGACCAGCTCTTCAAACCACCAGAATATAAAACAGCCTTTTTCCCCTTAAGTATTTCATAATCCTTAAGCCCTTCCTCAACCTTTGACCTTAAATCTCCAATTGCTGAGTCAACGTTTTTCTCAAAGGTAGGGTTATTAAACTTTTTTGCTATAGTTCGTAGACTCTTAGTTATCTCTGTTGGACCATAAAAGGATACATCTACATAATCTATGTTATATTTACTTTCCATTGCCTCAGCAACATTAATAAGAGCTCTGCCGCAGAAAAGCAAGTTTAGCCTTGCTCTGTGGGCATATCTTATCTCATCAAAGCTTGCTTTTCCGGTAATACGAGATAGCACCTTAAGCCCTACAGATGTTAAAATATCTTCTATCTCATCCATATCTCCTGCAATATTGTATTCCCCTATGATATTTACATAGTCATCCGTTGGATGGGATGGCTCCTTTGTACCAATCACATATCTTAATAAGGCATCCCCTGCAATTCTATTACCTAAATTTTTTGGACCAACAAATCCAGGAGCGATAACAGGCACAACTGTTTTCCCTAACCTTTTTGTAATATCAGAACAGACAGATTCAATATCTTCTCCGGTCAGTCCTGAGATACAGGTTGCATAAACAAAAACTCCAGAGGGGTTGTGTTTTTTTATCACTTCGGTTATGGCTTCTTTTAGCTTTTCTATACCACCATAGACAATATCAAGCTCATTCATATCTGTAGTTAGTCCTTTGCAAAGAAAAGGTCCTTTGTCAGATCTTGCACCTCTGCCATCCCATGAGTAACTGCAACAGGTTATGGGACCATGAATTATATGGGCTGCATCAGCTATGGGCTGTAAAACTATTAATGCTCCGTCTAAGGCACAGGACTCTCCACCACGGGAACGGCAAATCTTATGGTTTCCTTTTGATTCACAACTGTTGCTAAAGAGTGTCTCGTTGGCTAAGGTCATTAATAGCTCCTTAAGGTAGATTAAAGCCAGTGCTTGTTAAAATGTTTTTACCCTCTTGAGACATCAAAAAATCTATATACTTCTGAGCCATTTCTTTATTTTTTGAGTCCTTTATAATTGCGATGGCAAAAACTATGGGTGAATGGGAGTTAGTATCTACTTTAAGCAAAAGATTTAGTTTATTTCTATTTTGATAAAACTCACTCATATATAAAAAAGCAGCTTCAACTTCTCCTCTCACTATGTAATCTGCAGCCTGTCTTACGTTCTCTACATATATTATTTTTTCAAGGAGTTCTTTTTTTAGGTTGTAATGATTCAACACTTCATCGGTATATCTTCCTAAAGGAGATGTCTTTGGATTTGGGACAGCAATTTTTCTAAAGTTGGCCAGCTCTTTTATTGATTCCATAGGTTTTATGTTTTTGTTACCAGCTATAACAAGAGAGTTTTTCGCAAAGACCTTTGAGACATTCTTTTCTACTCTTCCAGTTTTTATGAGTTCTTCAATCTCCTTTAAGCCTGCGGAAGCAAAAATGTCTACTGGAGCACCTTTATCTATCTGAGTCTTTAAACTTCCTGACGGACCAAAGTGAAAATTAATCTTCATACCATAGATAGATTCAAATCTTTTACCTATCAACAAGAAAGTGTCTTTAAGAGCGGTAGCCGAAGAGATATACATATCAGATGCAAGTACAAGGGAAGGCGTAAAAAATATTATAAATATCAGAGAAAAAATCATATCCTGCCACCTGTGATTAATAATTCCGACTTTTTAAGTGGCATCTCAAGGGCTTCAAGATTATCAATTAGGCTTTCCTCAAAATCATACTTGTGACTCAAATGTTTTATAGATCCCATGGAATAAAAAATAATTTTGTCAGACATAAATATAGCCTCTGACATGTCATGGGTTACAAGAACAACTGGTATGTTTAAACATCTCTTTATCTCTAATACAAGCTCTCTCATATTACTTTTTAATTTGCTATCAAGCATGCTAAAGGGCTCATCAAGAAGAAGTAGAGATGGTTCACCAATTATTGCCCTTGCCAAAGCCACCCTTTGCTTCTGTCCTCCTGATAATTCATGGGGGTAATGGTTTTCATAGCCAAAAAGCCCCATTTTGTTAATAAGGCTTTGAACTTTTTTTTCATCCTTTTCTTTCCTTATACCATACTCAATGTTTTGTCTTACTGTCATATGGGGGAAAAGTGATAGATTTTGACTTACATAACCTATCTTTCTTTTTTGGGGAGGGATGTTTATCTTTTTTTCTGAATCGAAAAAGATGGTATCTTCGCAAATAATTTTACCAGAATCAGGTTTAACAAAGCCTGCTATCATATTAATAGTTGACGTTTTTCCAGCACCTGAGGGACCAAAAAGTACTACTAACTCATTACCGATCTCCCAAGATATATTGATCTCGAATTTTAACATACGCTTCTTTATGTCTATTTTTAGCATGGTCTTACGCTCCTTTCGGAGAGTTTAAGAGACAAGAGAACAGCAATTATGCTAAAGAGACTATAGAAAGCAACAATCAAGTTTGCTCTGTCCCACTCTCCACTAACCACTAATGAGTAAATCATAATTGGCATAGTTTCTGTCTTGCCCGGTATATTTCCTGCGAAGATTAGTGTTGCCCCAAACTCGCCGAGAGCCCTCACAAAGGAGATTATGAAACCTGTTAAAAATCCTTTCCTTATAAGTGGAAAAATAATTTTGAAAAAAGTCTCTCCCTCTGAGTGACCAAGAGAGTATGAAGTCTTGATAATATTTTCATCAATAGATTCAATAGCTGTCCTAACTGTCTTAACCATAAGTGGTAGAGAAACCACATAAGCGGCAATAACTGCTGCCTGCCATGTAAACATTAAGTTTAACCCTGTCCATCTATAGATATAAGAACCGATTATACCGTTTTTGCCTAATAGTATGATTAGGTAAAATCCAACAATTGTAGGTGGCATCACCATAGGCAGTGTTAACAATGAATCAATTAAGTTTTTGCCAAAGAAGTTTTTTCGTGCGAGGATATAGGCAAGTGCTGTACCTGTTATAGCCACAAATAGAGTTGATATAGTAGCTACTCTAAGTGATAGAAAGAAAGCGGTTAGAATATCCTCATCCATATAAAACTCCATAGCTCATAGGTTTTCACAATACTCTATCCCAAAAAGGGCATTAAGAGCCTCATACTCAATATCTTTGTCTTCTCCAAGCTTTCCAAAGGCATCAGATCTACATTTGGTACAATGGGACATTTGAGGCATGTACTTTTGTGCTGCTGAACGGGCAATATATATATCATGACAGCTCGGTTTTACAATTTGGCTCATCTCTCCTTGAGGGATTAGGCCAATAATATTTTGTGTGTAAGCTCCGCAGGAAGATACAAATTGGGATATTTCCTCAACCTCACTGCTATTTATACCTGGCATAAGTACCGTGTTTATCTTGACCAAACATCCCTTAGATACAGCCTTTATTAACCCCTCTTTCTGGCTTGCTACTATTAGTTCTGCTGCTTCTTCTTGGGAGTAAGTTTTATTATTTTTTATAGCAAAGGAGTATATTTTGTTAGCAGTGGAAGGGCGAAGAGTGTTAATAGTGATTGTGATGCTATCAACCCCAGCATCAACCAACTCATCTAACTTCTCGGGAAGGAGAAGTCCGTTAGTGGAGACGCAAAGAACCATGTCGCAGAACTCTTTTTTTACTGATCTGAAAAATTCAAATGTTTCTTCATTGGCTAAAGCATCTCCCGGACCTGCTACGCCAATTACACGTAAAGTACTATCTCTTTCTGCAAGCAACCTCAACCTAAATAGTGCTTCATCAACAGTTAAAACCCTTGATGTCACACCAGGGCGAGACTCATTAACACAGTCGTATTTACGTACACAATACCGACACTTAATATTACATTTTGGGGCGATTGGTATATGAATCCTGCTAAATTTGTTATGGGCTTCTGCAGACAAGCAGGGGTGAGATAATGCTATTTTTTTTGATTTCAATGAAGAAACATTTGATTTCATTTTATACCCCCTATCTTATTAAGTCAAAATTTGGACCATCTATGGACTGTCTATCTAACTCTTCCAGTATGGTATTGACAACCTGAATTAGGAAATTGAGAGTGCCTTGATAACCAATTATTGGTATTCTGTGGAGATGATGTCTATCTTGAATGGGAAACCCAACCCTTACAAGAGGCGTTTTAGTGTCTCTCCAAAGAAATTTTGCCTGTGAGGGTCCAAAGATAAGGTCGCAGGGCTGTTCAAAAAGGGCTGAACGAAGATGCCACATATCTTTACCTGCGTATACATTGCAACCTTTACCAAAGGAACTTTTTTCTAGTAGCTCCTTAGCTTTTAGCTCAAAATCTTTGCCACCATTGGTGCAAAGAATATGAAGAGGATACATACCCACTTCTAAGCAAAAACTAATAAGCCCCAAGACAATATCAGGATCGCCTATTATTGCTACCTTTTTCCCGTGTAGGTATGACTGAGAATCTATTAAGGCATCGAGTAATCTTCCCCTCTCCATTTCTAACTCTTCAGGGATTTGTAACCCCATAATTTTGGAAAGAGTCTCAAGTATATAATCCGTATTCTTCACGCCTATTGGGTAGGGCAAAGAGATTGTCTCCTGTAGCCATTCACTTTTTATGTGTTCCATGGTTTTTTCTGTGGAAAAGTGCATTAGTGAGATAGTCGTCTTTGAGTTTATAGCGTCAAAGAGATCAGCAAGTTTTGTCCCGCCTGTATATAGATTGTACTCACCGGTTAGAGGAGAATCAAAGGAATCACTTGTATCCCCTAAAACTATGTGTGATATTTTCATTAAGTCTAATATCCGTTTTATCTCCCTAATATTTGCAGGATATGTCTCAAAACCGGTTATAACGTTTATGCGATTCTTAGGCATATCCTTTTGTTTAACAATGCTTAAGATACCCTTCATCATATTGTCATAACCAACTATATGGGAACCAACAAAGCTTGGTGTATGAGCAAAGGGTATTAAGATATCTTGAGGTATTTTATTTTTCTCCCGTGCTGTCCTAATAAAGGCATTCAGGTCATCGCCAATAACCTCAGCCATACAGGTGGTTGAGACAGCAATCATTTGAGGCTTGTAAAGGGCATAGGCATTTTCTAAACCTTCTAACATATTGGAAAGACCACCATAAACGGCTGCATCCTCTGTCATAGATGTGGACACAGCTGGAACAGGCTCTTTATAATGTCTGCTAAAATAGGATCTAAAATAGGCAACACAGCCTTGGGAACCATGAACAAAAGGTAGAGTTTTCTCAAACCCTAAAGCAGCATAGACAGCACCAAGAGGTTGACAGGCCTTTGATGGGTTAATCGTAACTGCCTGTCTCGCAAAATTTTTCTCTTTATATTCAGCGCCTTTTGTCCATTCTTTTACTCGCTCAACCTCTTCGTTAGAGCAAGGTGCCTCAAAGGCCTTTTTCTCTTCAAATTGTTTAATATACTCTTCTTCTTTAAATAATTGGTTATGGTCTTTGACAGTTGTTTTCATTTTTTCCTCCTAATCAAATTCCACATGGGGCTATTAATTGCCATATCCATGTCTCTTGCAAAGACAGCAAACCCATCTACTCCATGATAGGGACCCGAATAATCCCAAGAGTGCATCTGTCTAAAGGGCACGCCCATTTTATGGAAAGCATATTTTTCCTTTACACCTGAACCAATAAGGTCAGGTCTCAACACCTTTGTAAACTCTTCTAACTCGTATGGAGTTGCATCATCGTATATGATAGTACCCTCTTTAAGTTCGGGATATGTTCTTTTATAATCATCGTTATGAGCGAACTCATAGCCAGTTCCAATTACCTCCATACCAAGATCTTCATAAGCCCCTATAGGATGTCGAGGCCTTAAGCCGCCCACATAAAGCATGACTCTCTTACCTTCTAATCTTGGTCTGTATTCCTCTATGACAGCATCAGTAATTTTTTTGTAATCCTCTATAGCCCTCTCTGTTTTCTCTTTTACCCTGTCATCAAAAAAGGAGGCAATTTTTCTCATACTCTCGTAAATCTTTGTGGGACCAAAAAAGTTAAACTCTACCCATGGAATACCAAAATTTTCTTCCATAAATCTGCAAATGTAGTTCATAGATCTATAACAATGGATAAGGTTAATCTTTGCTTTGGAGGCAATACGCATCTCGTTTAGACTTGCATCTCCTGTCCACTGAGCAATTACTCTTAATCCCATATCTTCCAGTATCTTTCTTGATGCCCAGGCATCACCGCCAATATTATAATCACCTATAATATTTACATCATAAGGGGTTGATTTAGAGAAATCACCACCCTTTCCTAACACATAATCTCTTATAGCATCATTAGCGATATGGTGACCCAAAGATTGGGAGATACCTCTAAACCCTTCACATCTTACTGGAACTATAGGGATACCCAACTCTTTACTCATCTTTCTACAAACTGACTCAATATCATCACCTATTAAACCAACAGGACATTCAGACTGGATTGATATACCCTTTGCAAGAGGGAATAGCTCTTTTAACTCTCTTAAGATCTGTTCAAGCTTTTTATCTCCACCAAAAACTATATCCTTTTCTTGATAATCACTGGTAATGTGGACAGTTCCAAAATTGTCTATACCACTAATTCCATTAGAATAGTTTCTTCTGGACCACCAGCTATACTGACCGCAACCAATAGGACCATGACTTATATGAAGCATGTCCTTCACGGGTCCCCATACAACGCCCTTAGAACCAGCGTAGGCACAACCTCTAATTGTCATAACGCCAGGACGTGATTTAACATTGCTTTTTACCTGACAGGTGGAACAAGTTCCGGTAGGGTCGTTTGGTTTGATATGCAAAGCCCTTTCCTTCCTCGTTTTCTCAGGATATATGGATAGGACTTCGTCTATAATTTTTTGTGTCCTTTCAATATTACTCATAGTCTCTTTTCCTCCTTTTATTTATTATTTTGCTTCCCCATCAAGGACGCCAAACTCCATAAGAAGGTTCTCAAGCTCATCGTTAGTAAGTGGTTTGGGGATTACTAAGTTTTTGTTGTCTGCTAATTTTTTTGCCAGTGCCCTATACTCATCTGCCTGTGGATGGTCTGGCGAGTATTGAATTACCGTCTGCCTTCTAAGCTCGGCTCTCTGTACCTGATTGTCCCTTGGGAGAAAGTGGATCATTTGAGTACCAATCCTCTCTGCAAGGGCACTGATTAGCTCATACTCTCTATCAACCTTCCTTGAGTTACAGATAAGCCCACCAAGCCTAACCCCACCACTCTGGGCATACTTTAGGATACCCCTTGCAATATTATTTGCTGCATACATTGCCATCATCTCACCGGAAGTAACTATATATATCTCTCTTGCCTTACCTTCTCTAATAGGCATAGCAAAACCACCACAGACAACGTCACCAAGTACATCATAGAAAACAAAGTCCAGATCATCAGTATAGGCACCATTTTCCTCAAGAAAATTTATTGCCGTAATAACACCTCTACCAGCACAGCCAACACCTGGTTCAGGACCACCAGACTCTGCACATTTAATGTTTTTAAAACCCGTCAGCAATACTTCATCAAGAAGAAGTTCCTCAACAGAGCCCTTTTCTCTTGCCATGTCCATAACTGTGGACTGGGCCTTCTGATTAAGGATAAGTCTTGTGGAATCTGCCTTAGGGTCGCATCCAACAATCATAACTCTATAACCTGCCTCAGCGAGGGCGGCTACTGTGTTTTGTGTTGTTGTGGACTTACCTATACCACCTTTTCCATAAACTGCTATTTGTCTCATAGTTGTTACCTCCTTTTTTTCTTTTGATCTTTATTGAGCATCAATCGTGCCATTCAATATCTTATTGAAAAAATTGAAAAATTAAATTTTAAGGAGAAGATTTTTTTACAAATTTGTAACATCTATTACATTTTTGTGGTTAAAACTATTCTGTATTGGGCTTAAAGACAATAGGACTTAATAAAATGATTAAACTCCTAATAATTAAATGCCCTATCAATGAATATGGAGCTTTAATTAAAAAAAGCTTTTTAAAAGAGGAAGGATTATAGGAAAAGTTTAAAGCTCTTACTAAATCTGACTTAGTCTTTCCGATTTAATAAGAAAAATTAAGTTGCCATCATTATTTAGTATCTTACTTTCTCTAAATGACTGTATAGAAATTTTTTACGAAGTGAAAAAGAAAGCCTGAAATTATTAAATGTAAAAATATAGAATATCTCAACACTGAAGGGCTTTTTATAGAAGGATGGGAATTCAGTAAGAACTAATTAGAAGGGAGGAAAAGATGATGAAAAAATTGGTAGTTTCGGTAGTGTTCTTTGCTGTCTTTATGATGTGTGGTAATGCTTTTTCAGCAGGTTTTGCTCTTATTGAGCAGAGTGTTAGTGGGTTAGGTAATGCCTATGCAGGTGGAGCAGCTCAAGCAGAGGATGCAACAACAATCTTTTATAATCCAGCAGGTATGACGAGGCTAAATGATCAGTTTATAGCAGGCCTACATTTTATCTCACCCAGTGCAAAGTTTAAAGATAATGGTTCTTCAAGACTCAATCCTTTAATAGGGTCTCTTGGAACCAATAATGGTGGTGATGGGGGTGTTAATGCACTTGTTCCTAATATATTTTAAAAAAGATTAGCGACAAGGGAGCCTTTGGTTTGGGTGTCAATGTTCCCTTTGGTCTCGGCACTGAGTACCCCAGTGATTGGATAGGTAGATATCACGCAATAAAATCAGATATGATGACTTTAAACATAAATCCATCCTTTGCCTATAAGGTTACTGACAAATTTAGTAAAGGTACAGGTGTAAGTGTTCAATATATAAAGGCAGAGCTTTCAAGTGCTGTTGATCAAAAGTTAATTTTAGCCTCGCAGGGAGCACCAGCTGGTGTTTGGGGAGCTGCTTCTGATTCATATTCCTCAATGGAAGGTGATGGATGGGGATATGGATATAATTTGGGTTTATTATATGAACTTTCCAAGGATACAAGGTTTGGTTTAGCCTATCGTTCAAGAGTTCAACAGTCCTTAGAGGGTGATATAAAGTTTTCAAATGTTCATACTCTTCTCTCACCAAGTCCAAACTTCCAAAATCGTTCAATTAAGGCCGATGTAGATTTACCCGATACAGTATCAGCCTCCTTTTATTCTAAAATAACAGCCAAACTGGCCCTTATGGCAGACGTTACTTGGACTAAGTGGAGTAGGTTTAAAGAACTTAGGGTAAAAAGTACAAATGGTGCCTCTGATATTCTCACAACAGAAAATTGGGATGATAATTATAGATACTCTTTAGGTTTAAGTTATTATGCTGATAATAAATCCACCTTCAGATTTGGTGTTGCCTATGATGAGACACCTGTTCCAAGTCCTCAATATAGAACACCAAGAATACCAGATGGTAGTAGGAAGTGGATAGCTGCTGGTTTTGGCCATAAATTTTCAGAAAAAATTTCCTTTGATTTAGGAGCTGCCTATCTCTTTGTAAATGACCCAAAAATAAATCAGATTGCAACTCCGACTAACGAAAATGCAGTTAGAGGCAATTTAATAGGTACCTATGACTGCAATGTGAAGATATTGAGTGCTCAAGTTAATTATAACTTCTAAGATTTAGAGGTTAGGAGGGCTTTAAAGCCCTCTCCTCTTTAAACAATAAAACACTCAATTAATTTGGAGCTTTGCTAAAATACTAATTAAGCGCTATTTGTATAATTAAGATGAGGTATCAAGCCCTAACTCTATTTTCTTTAACCGTATCTTTACAAATCTTTTTTATCTCTCTTAATCTTTTTAGTATGAATGTACCTGCAATAACATTGGAAAATAAATTTTTTGACTACTTTAAAACAATAACTTAAAATATTAATGGAAGTGCAAGGGCTCCTGGTGGGCTCCACGGACTTCAAATCCGATGTTCCTCGAGAGGGGAAGGTGGGTTCGATTCCCATGCACTTCCGTAATTTAAAGGAGGTCTGCGTTATGTTTGGATTAGGGTTACCTGAGCTTTTAGTTATATTGGTGATAATTATTCTTGTATTTGGTGTTGGCAAGCTACCTGAGGTAGGAGCTGGTATTGGCAAGGCAATTAAAAACTTCAAGAAGTCTGTTAATGAGCCTGATGCCATAGATGTTACACCAAAAAATGAGGCAAAGAAAGAAGAAGAAAAAAAGGCGTAAGTTTATTTCAGAGTTTCTCTTTGGTCACTAAGGTTTTTAGTATATCTGATAATATCAATCAGATTATAGCTCAATGTATAAGTATCCTAAAAATGGGTGGTCTCGTAGCCTTTCCAACAGAAACAGTGTATGGATTAGGCGCAATGGCCTTTGACCTTACAGGAGTTAACAAAATTTATGAGGTTAAGGGAAGACCCAAAGACAACCCTCTAATATATCATGTATCTTCAATAGACTGGATAGAGAAGCTTGCCAAACTATCAGAGAAGGAGTATAAAATCATAGAAAAATTCTTTCCAGGTCCATTAACATTGGTACTAAACAGCAAGATAGATAAGAGTTTTACTTTTAATCTAAATACCATCGCCATAAGAATGCCTGATAATCTTATTGCCCTTAAACTTATAAAAGAATGTGGTTCCCCTATAGTAGCCCCCAGTGCTAACCTCTCGGGAAGACCAAGTCCCACAAAGGTTGAGCACGTGATAGAAGATTTCTTGGGTAAGATTGATGCAATTATTGATGGTGGAGAGACTGTATATGGTATTGAGTCAACAGTTATAGATGCTACTTCTTATCCCTATAGACTATTGAGATTAGGTGCTACTCCAATAGAAGATATTAGGGAGTGTGGATTTGAGATTCAAGCAGTTGACAGTAGTGAGTTGTTAAAAAGGTCTCCTGGAACAAGGTATAGACATTATGCACCAAGAGGAAAGTTAATAATAATTGAGAAGATAGAAGATTTAAAAAAACATAAAGAGGTTATGGAATATAAAAGATGCGGCTATATGGGTATTAGTGTTTTTGAAGGTATTACTATTTGTCAAAAAGAGATTTTTAGAGATGACAGGGAGTATTCGAGATATCTTTATGCTACTTTAAGGTATTTTGATGCCCTAAATATAGAAGTAATATTTGCTGAGGCTTTACCAGAAGTGGGGTTAGGACGGGCAATAAATGATAGATTACGTAGAGCCAGGGGAGAAGAACCTAATTTATAAAAAGAGCTTAACCATATACATTAATTTAAATAGTATATTAGCAAGTAAAGCAATAGAAAAAAGGTTACGTATAAAACAGTTGTACCTATAGGCCAGTGTTTTACCATGTCTAAAGGATATTTTTCTATGATGGTTTTTAGCTCTTTTTCTTCCCTTTTTGCACCTAATATGTATAAAAGGCTCTCAAGGATTATTTTGGAAGCAAGCAAAGGATTTCTCGAGAACCATATAAACCATTTAAGGATATTTCTATAAAAGATCTTCTCAATGAGCTTATTTAGCTCTTCTTGGAAGAAATAAAAGGCTTTTAAGATTAGTCTTGTACCTTTCCTATAAAACCAGTCTGTGTCTAAGATAATATAGTAATTTTTTGCATCTAAATTCTTTAGGTAAAGAGTAAAAGCAACAAAACCACCCAAAAAAAGCTGAATCACAAAGATTATGTGTTCAATAGTATAGGGTTCATAAGAAACTTTATAGGGAAGAGCTTGATATAAAATATTTGGGTAGATGCCAATAATAAGGCAGAGTGATGATGCTAAAAACATCGCTATTGTCATATTTGTTGGGATAGATTTTGTAATTATTTCTTCCTTTTTCTTTGAGAAAAATGCCAAATAGGGCAACTTTAGGGCTACTGAGATAAAAGTGCCTGTTGAAGCAAGATTTAGCATTAGCCAAGCAAATACATTATGTTCTTCTTGGCTTGCTGTTATTGTTAATGATTTACTTACAAAACCAGAAAGAAGGGGAGCACCCGAGATAGAAAGGGCACCTATGGCGTAGAATATAAAGATATTTTTTAATTTTGATAACAATCCACCCAACTCGTTAAGCCTTTCTTTACCAGTTGAGTAAATTATTGCTCCAACAGACATAAAAAGTAGTCCCTTATATATTATATGAGTAAAGGCATGGGAGATGGCACCATTTATTGCTAAAGGAGAGCCTAACCCTACCCCTACCACCATAAATCCTACCTGACTTATAATGTGATAAGATAGAAGCCTTCTCATATCAAGGACCATAAAGGCATAAATTACACCATAAACTGCCATTAATGATCCTAAAATTATAAGGAGCTCAAAGCCTGAAAAAAATCTTATAAGAACGTATACAGCGCTTTTTGTAGTATAGGCAGATAAAAAAACTGAGCCACCAATTGTTGATTGGGGATAGGAGTCAGGCAGCCATGCAGAGAAGGGGATTGATGCGGCGTTTATTAAAAATCCCACAAGTATTAAATAGCTTGATAAGCCTTTGGAGTTAAAATTGTTAAAAGAGAAAAGGCCTGATTCTTTATAAATAAGGATTATGCCTGATAAAAGGAAAAAGCCACCCAAAAGATGTATAAGGAGGTATCTAAGCCCAGCCTCTTTTGAAGAAGAGTTTTTAGCTTGCCAAATTATAAAGGTAGAAAAGACTGCCATAAGCTCCCAAAAGAAGAAGAGGGATAGAAAATCACCAGCGAAGACAAGACCTAAAGAACTTCCACCATAGATAAGAGGAAATATCTTTTCCGCTTTGTCTTTACTATGGAGATTATAGATAATTCCGATAAAGGCGATGATTAGAAAAACGTAAAAGAAGGGAAGGTTTATCCTATCGTAATGAAATAGCTTAATACTTTGGTCTAAGAAATGGTAAGCAATAACATCATCCTGTAAGCTGAAAAAGTGAATTAATGATATAATGGGGGTGACAACTAAAACAATATCTCCAAACTTCTTAGGTAGAAGAGTTATCACCAGAGCAGATAAGAAAAAAATGATATAAGGAGGCATAAGCTCAATCATAGTAATCCTCTTTTTTATTAAGCCCTATCTTTTTTGCAAGGTAGGTTATAAAAATTATGAGGTAGGCAAATAAAAAACCTAAAATTGCGTAAAATGATGGTATCTTCTCTACAGAAAAATGCACATATTTTTTAGTCAAAACTTCAATGAAAAGAAGTATTAAAAACATAAGTAAGGAAAGAATTAAGGCTCTATATCTCTTTTCTTTACCAGTAAATAGCAACTTTAGCCTCCAACAAAAGTAGTTAAGTAGTCATAACTAAAAAACAAAGCTATGGTAATAAGTCCCGTAATCAAAAGAGATAGTTCCATAAAATAGATATATTGACCATCTACTTTATCTATATTTTTAGTAGGCTTAGGGCTTTCATTTTTGAAAAAGGCAGCGTAAACAATAGGCATAAAATATGAGGCATTTAAAAGAGTACTAATTGCTAAGATTGTAAATAAAAAGTAACAATTAGAGTTTGCGATCCCCTTCATAAGTAGAAATTTGCTGATAAAACCACCAAATCCAGGCATGCCAATCATAGATAGACTGCCAAAAGTAAAGGCGATCATTGTGATTGGCATCCTTTTTCCAATCCCGTCAAGTTTTGATATCTCTGATATATGGGTTTTCACATATATGGCACCAGCGCAGAAAAAGAGTGTAATCTTGCCAAAGGCGTGCATTACCAGATGGGTAAGAGCTGAGGTTAAGGCATATTTGTTTACCAAAGAGAGCCCTAAAACTATATAAGATAGTTGTGATATAGTAGAGTAGGCGAGTCTTAGTTTTAGGTTGTCCTGTTTTAGTGCGATCATAGATGAGAAAACTATTGTAACTGAAGATACAAACATAAGTATGTAGTGTCCATTTATAGTAATTAATATCTCGGGAGTGAAAATATAGTTTGTTATGCGATATAAAACAAAAACTCCAGCTTTTACTACAGCTACGGCATGAAGAAGGGCACTTACAGGAGTAGGTGCTACCATGGCGTTAGGGAGCCAGCTGTGCATCGGCATAATGGCTGTTTTTGATACACCAAATAGAAAGAGAAGAAAAATAACTATCAAGATTTTTTCATTTTGATAGTTATTAAAAAGCCCATTACTATTATAATAGTTATTTCCAGAAATACCTTGTGTTAAGATAATAGCAGTCATGAAAAATAAAAGAGAGGTACCCAAAAGATAGACCAAATACTTTCTTCCAGCTCTTTTGGTCTCCTCTGATCCTTTGTGGGTAACCAGTGGATAGGTAAAAAGTGTTATAAGCTCATAAAAAATAAAGGTTGTAACAAGGTTTGCGGAGAAAGCTAATGCAGTAGTTGCGAAAAGGGTTAGGGCGAAAAATGTATAGAAACTAGTTTCTTTTTTATCTTTTAAACCTCTTAAATATCCTATTGAGTAGATAGTTGTGATAATCCAAAGAAAAGAGGCTACCCCTGCAAAAAGTATTGAAGAAGTGTCTGTTTTAAAAGATAGAGCAATTGTAGGAGTTATCTTTATAAGTTCAAAAAAAAGTATTCTTTCTGATAGGTATTCCTGTGCCATTTTTAGTACTAATATGAACATACCAAAGGCAGCTATAATTGAAAGACCTTCTTTGACATTTTTGTAGTCTTTAAATATAACCATAAAAGGAGTAATTATTAAGGCTAAGAAGGGAACTAAGACAGGTAGAATGCTACTATATGTTTCCATAAACTAATGTCCTATTAGTATCTTTACTGCATCTCTTGAGAGAGCAAGAGGTAGATCAGTAATGATCCCAAAGAATAAACAAAGTAAAGCTAATATACCTGTAGGGATAAGCATACTTAAAGGCATCTCCGATACTGACTGTGGTAAATCCTTTTCTTTGAAATAGGCTATCTCTATTATGCGCCATATATAGATTAGACTTAGAGTGGAGCTTATAACTATTACAGAGATAACTAAAAAGTTATTAAGAGAAAAGGCTCCTAGAAGGAGATACCATTTGCTTAAAAAACCTACCGTTAAAGGGACTCCTACAAGTGATAATCCTGCAATTATGAAGAGAGCCATAGTAAAGGGCATCTCTTTTGCTATACCTTTCATGTCAGAGATATTTTCAATACCCCTTTTATATAAAAGCCCTCCAGCTATAAAAAAAAGGCAGCCCTTCATTAATGAGTGATTGAATATATGTAATATACTACCTTGTAATGCTATCTCATTACCCATAGCAAGACCTAAGGTTATATAACCGATCTGACCTACACTGGAATAGGCAAGCATCTTTTTTAAGTTTTTCTGCGACAAAGCCAGAAAAGACCCTGCTAATATGGCAACAAGAGAGATAAAGACAAAAACCTTGTTAAAAGGTATAACATTTATATCAAACTCAATAGTAAAGACGGAGTATAAGATTCTTATTAAGGCATAGGCGCTAACCTTTGTGCCAGTAGCAGCCAGCAAGGCACCAACAGGTGAGGGAGCGTAAGTATAGGCATTTGGAAGCCATATATGGAGTGGAAAAAGGGCTAACTTAAGACTTAAACCAAGAGTAAGAAAGGCAAAGGCAGTGCGCACCATCTTTGAATGATAGAGTGGTACTAACCTTAACTTTATATCGGCCATATTTAAAGAGCCTGTTGCCATAAAAAGATAACCTACTCCAATAAGAAAAAAAGTAGCTCCAATAGTTCCTAAAATAAGATAGTTATAACTTGCCATTAAAGACTGCCTCTTATTTCCCATGGCTATTAAGGTGTAGCTACTAAGTGATGCGATCTCCACGAAAACATAAAGATTAAAGATATCACCAGTTATAACTATACCCAATATGCCAGTGAAGAAAAGGTTTAGAAGACAGTAAAAAAGGGCTATTCTTTTTTCCTCTATCTCTTTTTCGAGACTTTTTTTTGAATAGATAATTACGAGAAGATATACAGAAGAGATAATTATAAGTAATGTTAAACTCAATCCATCAACTACGTACTCAATCCCATAGGGAGGTTCATAACCTCCAAACCAGTAGAACTCCCTACCATAAAGGAGTACTCTTTTTAATGTAGACACAATTAAAAGGAAGGTTAATATCGCTCCAGATAGGGCTACGTAAAAGGCAGATTTTCTGTTTATCATTCCGAAAAGAGGTATAAAGAGAGAGATAAATAGGGGTAGGATAACTATAAAAACAATCATTAATTAGCCCTGTTTTCTTCTTCCGAGAGAATTTTAAGAATCTGTTCTTCCTCTATTGTTCGAAAACTCTTATAAATTCTTATTATTAATGCTAAAGCAACGGCTGTTGTGCTTATAGCAACTACTATTGCAGTTAGAATTAAAACGTGAGGGATGGGATTATCATATATTGAAGCCTTATCCCAGTGTATAGGTGCTGTCCCATCTTTTACCTTTCCCATTGATATATAAAAAAGAAATACGGAAATTTGAAATATATTCATACCAATAATCTTTTTTATAAGATTATTTTTGGCTATCATGCCGTATAGCCCTATCATCATAAGTAGTATTGATATCCAGTAGTTAAATTTTGATACTATAAAATCAAACATCCTTTTTCCTTGCTATATCAAAGATAAATATTACCATTACAGCAGAAACTGTGATAGCAATCCCAACCTCTATAGCGAAAATACCGAGATGAGCGGCAAGATGTGGGTTTTTGAAAGGTAGTTTTGTATATTCAAGATACTGTCCGCCCCACAGTATGCACAAAAATCCAACGGTTGCAAAAATTATAGCGCCTAAAGAGCCAAAAATATCCATTAGTTTTAGAGAAAAGAGCCTTTTTCCCTTCTCAAGTCCAAAAACCACAATGTAGAGTATAATGCTTGTTCCAAATATTACTCCTCCCTGGAAACCTCCACCAGGACCCAAATCACCATGGGCAACTACGTATAGTGCATAAAGCTGAATAAAAGGTATCATCTTTCTTGTGATATAGGCTATTATCATTTATATACCCTCTTTTCGCCTTAAAAGAATTACTACTGCAACACCAGCAGTAAATATTACTGTTGTCTCACCTAAAGTATCATAACCTCTGTAGCTTGCTAAGATGGCTGTAACAAAATTTTTTATTCCCAATTCAGCCATAGAGCCAATAACGTATCGAGGGGCAAGGACATTATATGCCGGTGCCTCTATATCACCAAAAGCTGGCATATCAATAGTACCATATATCAAAACAAAACCTGTAAGAACTACCATTGTTAAGGCAAAGAGATTATAAATATTGATTTTTTTTGTTTTTTTAGTTTCTTCTTCTCTTTTTGTTCTGCTTAAGGCTGAAAGGAATATGATTGTAGATACGCCAGCTCCTACAGCGGCTTCAGTAAAGGCCACATCTACCGCATTTAATCTTGTCCAGACTATGGTCATAACAAGACTAAAGGCACTTAAAATAATTACAGAGCTTAACAAATCTTTAGTATTAATAGCATAGATGGAAAAAATAACCAAAAATATAAGTAAAAAAATATCAATCATCTTTTCTCTCTTTTGTCCAGTGTTTTAGACCACTTAAATAAGCTGATTTAACAAGCGCATGTGTGGCCGTTGGGTTTGCGATAAGAACAAAGCATATGATAAAAAAGAGTTTTACGCTAATAAGAGATAAACCTTCATATATAATTAAACCAGTTAATATAAGGATCTGTCCCATTGTATCGGCCTTACCTGCTGGGTGGACTCTTGTATAAAAATCTGGTAACCTTACTATTCCTATGGATGCGACAATTATAAAAAAACAACCTAAAAAGATAAAAACACCAGATATAATGGTTCTTAATTCTATCATCCTAATTTACCAGTACTTCTGTATTTTAAAAAGGCAATAGTGGCAACAAAGTTAATAAGGGCATAAAGAAGGGCGATATCTAAAAAATGTGGTCTTCCATAGGAAAAGCCAATTAGAGAGAGTATTATAACAGCCTTTGTGCCTATAAAATTTATAGCCAAGACTCTATCAAAAATGTTTGGTCCCTTAATAGCTCTATATATTACAAGGGAAGAAGACAGTATTAGTAAAAGTAAGGCAGTATCAAACATTTTCAATATCTTTAATTCTTTTTTCCATTTTTCCAGTCATTAATGATTGAGCATAATTAGACACTAAAGAATGAACTATAAACTCCTTTTTTTTGTCAACATCTATAGTAACTGTTCCTGGTGTCAAGGTAATGGAGTTTGCATATGTTACTATACAAAAATCTGTCTCTAATTCAGAGCTAAATTTAACAATAACAGGGTCAATAGGAAGTTTGGGGTGTAGAACTCTATAAACTAAATCTATATTTGCAAGAATTATCTCGTATATTAAAAAGGGTAGATATTTTAAAAAATTTATAAATCTAAGCAGACCTTTCTTAAGATCTCTCTCTGAGATAAGTAGATCTTTTGATAAGTAGCCAACTAAAAGGCTTGAGATTATACCAGAAAAAATAAGTATAGGGTTTGTCTCTCCTGAGAGCAAAAACCAGAAACAAAAAAGTAAAATTGCTGTGACTAAAAACCTCATAACATTGTTTTAATATTAACAAAAAAATTTTTATTGTCAACTCTTAGATATTTATTTTTAAGTATTTACATTATAAAACCCTTTTCTTTATTTGATTTGATGAAATTTTTTGTTGAGGATTATAGAAAAAAGACCTAAAATTTACCATTTAGAAAAGACAAAAGGTTAGAAAAGACAAAAGGGAGGATTAACTATGGCTATAATTACTATCTCTAGACCCTATGGTTCAGGAGGTACTCTTTTTGCCCATGAGCTTTCAGAGAGGACTAATTATTCCTATATAGATAAAAATTACTGTGCCATTGTAGGCGATGAAGTTAAGCACTGTTTAGAATTCTTTGGGCATGAAGATGAGACAGCTCCACTCTTATTAGATAGAATTTCTGAGCTGATGACTAATCGTAGTTTTTACAAAGTTAATTTATTGGCAACGATATATAGTCTTGCCCTTAAGAATAACGTTATTTTTGTAGGTAGAGGAGCTAATATTATCCTACAGGGTATTCCAAATGTCTTAAGTCTTCAGCTAGTAAGTAATATAGAAGATAGGATTAAGGCAATAGCTGAGCTTAAAGGCTTAAGTTATGATGATGCTTTGAACCTAATACAGAGGATGGATAATGAGAAAAAGAAGTTTATAGAGTATTATTTTGATAAAAATATTTTTGATCCCACTCTTTATCATTTCGTTATGAATCTAAGTTATATCCCATTAAACAATGCCGTAGAAATAATTATTGACTATGTTAACAAATTTTTTACAGAAGAGGATTTTAAAAAGTCTCAGATTATACTAAAAAATAGACTTATTGAAAAGAAAGCGGAGGTTATTCTTTTTGGTTTAAACCTCACACAAAATGCAAAGGCAAACTTTACTATGAAAGAAGACGGAACACTTATAGTAAAGGGAATAGTTAGTTCAGAAAATGAGAAGAAGAAACTTATTAAATCATTGGAGAATATAGAAGATGTCAAAAAGATTGAAGACAATCTTAAGGTTGGCATCCTGTCAAGGATGATATATTAATTATTTTTTTTGGGGGGGAAGTTTATTATGCGATTTGGCTCTTTTTTTAAAGGTCTTCTATTGTCTTTTTTCCCGACGGTTTTATTAGCCTCCAGTGGTGGAGAGGAGGTACATTTCCCTTTGTGGAGTGGTATATTTTTTGTTGTTATGTTACTCTCCATAGCAGTTATTCCTTTAATTAATGCTGAATGGTGGAGTAAAAGATATGGTTGGGTTGCTATTACCCTTGCGATACCGGCTGGGGTGATTGTTGTTTCTCAAAAAGTTTCTCTTTTGATTCATGTAGTTGGAGAATATTTATCTTTTATAATTTTATTGGGCTCTTTATTTATTATCGCTGGTGGAATAGTTATAAGGATTGGACCTAAAGGTACTCCAAAACTTAATTCAATAATTCTTTTTATAGGAGCCTTTTTTGCAAGTTTTGTGGGAACTACTGGTGCCAGCATGGTACTTATTAGACCTCTTATTAGGGCTAATCAATGGCGTAAACATATTGTTCACATTTTTATTTTCTTTATTTTTCTTGTCTCAAATATAGGTGGGCTTTTAACTCCTCTTGGTGATCCACCACTTTTTCTTGGCTTTTTAAAGGGAGTTCCTTTTCTCTGGACTTTTAAGCTTCTTCCTTTTTGGCTCTTTGCAACATCTCTACTCATAGTTATCTTCTTCTTTGTAGATAATTTTTTTCTCAAAAAAGAGGATCCAGATATATTAGAGAAGTCATTCTCATTTTACGAGAAAAGACTTGAGATAAAAGGCAAGAGAAATATCTTCTTTTTGTTGATGGTAATTGGCTCTTTTTTTCTCCCACCACTTTTTAGAGAGGTAGTGATGATAGCTGCTGCACTACTTTCTATCTATTTTACGCCTATAACATTGAGAGAAGAAAACTCCTTTACATATCATCCTATAATAGAAGTAGCCCTATTGTTTATAGGCATATTTGTTACTATGATACCTGTTATGAAAATCTTGGAAGTTAGTGGAAATAAGTTAGGAATAGAAGAACCATGGCAGTTTTTTTGGATAACAGGTATACTTTCAAGTTTCCTCGACAATGCACCTACTTATTTAGTTTTTATGGCTACTTCTCAGAGTGTCGCTATTGCTAAAGGCATTACAACTAACCTTATAGTAGGAGTGCCAGAAGTATATCTCAAGGCAATTTCTGTAGGAGCTGTTTTTATGGGTGCTAACTCTTACATAGGAAATGGTCCAAACTTCATGGTTAAAGCAATCTGTGAAGAAAATGACATTAAGATGCCTTCATTTTTTGGCTATATGGCGTGGTCTGTGGGGATATTGATACCACTTTTTATAGTCATTACTTTTGTTTTTTTTAGATGAAAATTATTGTTAAGATTCTAATATTATTAATGATTATAGCCATAGCCTTTGTAGGAGGCTATGGCTTTTTTATGCTTAATAAAGTAAGAGAGCTAAAGGATCCCAAACATTCAATAACTATTACTATCTATGATTGGAAAAAGAATCCCTATTCTTTTATTGTGGGACCTAAAAACCCAAAGTTTACTCAATGGAATAACATAAGCCCCTATGTTAAATGGGCTGTGATACTGTCTGAGGATGCAAAATTTTATAAACATAGCGGTGTTGATTATGAGGCTGTAAGATCAGCAATTAAAAAAAATCTTGAGGTAGGCAAATATGTAAAGGGGGGTTCTACTTTAACCCAGCAACTGGCAAAAAATCTTTTTTTGAATAGAGAAAAATCTTTAATAAGAAAATTTAAAGAGCTTATTATTACCTTCATACTTGAGAGGGAGCTTTCAAAAACAAGGATATTAGAGCTTTACCTCAACGCTGTAGAATTTGGGCCCTTAGTTTATGGTATACATAATGCTAGCAGTTATTATTTTAACAAGCATCCCTCTGAACTCAATCCTTTAGAAAGCGCTATTTTAGCGTCTCTTCTGCCGAGCCCTAAAATTTTTAACCCCCTAAGAAACATAGAAAGGACAGAGGTGAGAGCTAAGAGAATACTAAATAGGATGAAACAGGCAAAGATTGTAAGTGATGAAGAGTTTAATCTTTATAATAAATCTGACTTAGCTCTGACAGTAGAAAAGAAAGTAGAGGTAAAAATATTCAGAGAAGAAACTTTTTTGAATATATCCTCAAAAACCCCTTAATCTTCTTAAGGCTTCGTAGAGTACTATAGATACTGAATTTGCCAGATTAAGACATCTAACCTTACCAAACATAGGTATTGTATAAATCTTTTCTTTAAAATTTTCGAAAATTATAGGCGGGAAACCAGATGTCTCGCTGCCAAAGATTAGATAATCATCCTCTTTATAATCTATCTGGGTATAATATTTCATCCCTTTTGATGAGAAAAAATAGAGCTCACCTTTTATTGTAGATAGAAAATCATCAAAGGAGTTATGTACATAGACTTTAAGATGTTCCCAGTAGTCAAGGCCAGCCCTCTTTAAATTTTTATCAGATAAAGAAAAACCCAATGGTTTTATTAAATGGAGCTCACAATCAGTTGCTACACATAACCTTGCTATATTGCCTGTATTGGGTGGTATCTCTGGATTAAATAAAACTATCCGAGGCATATAAGTTAGTCTTTCTCTATCCTTACATAAACTGCTTCTGCCACTGTTTTATCTACTGCAAATTCTGAGTTTCCTATGGCAAAGAGGTAAGAGGGGAAAGTTTGCTTAATCTGTATAGTTGCACCGGGCAATATACCTAAGCTTGCGAGACTCTGAAGATTTTTGTCGGAAATACCTTGAATATAAACTATTTTTCCTTTCTGTCCAAACTTTAGTTGGCTTAAGGGAACAACATATTTATCTCCTACTTTTACCTCGGCTTTACAACAATGGCCAGGTGGTATAGGGTTTCCGTGGGGGCAAGTTTTTGGGTGACATAGGAGTGTACAAACTTTATCTTCTATGCCTTCCTTTAGGTAATGCTCTAATTTGCAGGCAGTCTCATGAATCGCACTACCTGATACATCAATTACATCTACGAGTAGCTTTTCTGCTAACCTATGTCTTCTTACTACATTTTCTCCTTTTTTTATACCTTCTTCTGTAAGCTCCACCTTATCATCATCAACTTTAACTAATTTTTTATCAATAAGTTCTTTTATCTCCTCAGAGCCTTTTTCTACTCCCAATACATTAAAGGTAAGATTATCTTTATTTTTCTCCTTTTTAGCTATCCATAACATTTCAAGTATCTCTTCAAGTTTTTCTAATAAAATGCTCATAAACTACCCCTTCTTAAAAATCTTTTTTAAAAAACCTATCTTTTCTAACCCCTTTTCCGGAGGAAACTCATATCCACAGTTTGGGCATCTTACTAGTCCGCATCCCTTAACTCCACAGCCTGCACATCCACCTTTTGCCTGTTCTTCATCAAAATTGTTACCACAGAGAGGACATTTAATCATATAACCTCTTTATCATAAGTTATTATAAAACTATATTGAAAAATTTAAGAAAAATGTTTAACAAATAACCTATAAATATCGAAAAAATCAAAACAAATCCGGCAATCTTAAGCCCCATTCTGAGCCCTCTTTCCTTGATAGTCATAATAAACTGTGCTATACAGGGCAGGAATAAGGTAAGCATTACAGCCATAATTAGTAGTTCATTGTTATTGAAGATGCCATCCCTATGTAGGTCATAAAGCCCTGCTGCGCCATAGTCTCTTCTAAAAAAACCAAAGAGGAAAATTTTTGCGGCTTCATAGGGAAGACCGATGTATTTAAGAGGTAGAGCAATTATCTCAATCAACAAATCAAAGATTTTTGTAATCCTTCCTATCCAGATGAAAAAACTTGCATAAATAAAAAGAGGTATTACCTCTTTAAAATACCAGATTAGTCTTGTGTATGTTTTCATAAAGATATTACTAATTCTTGGTAACCTTAATGGTGGAATCTCTACGAAGAAAATATTTTTTTCACCTTTAATAATCTTACCCGAGAGATATCCAACAAAGACAAATATGCCTAATAAAATAAAAATCCAGCTGAAAAGAAGGGCTTTACTGTGGCTTAATACAGCAAGCATAACACCTAACTGAGCAGAGCAGGGGATAGCAAGAGAAAGAAGAATCGTAGCTATTATACGTTCTTTTTTTGTATTAAGTGTTCTTGTAACCATTGTTGCCATTGTATCACATCCAAGTCCTAAAACAAGGGGTATAACAGCTTTACCTGTTAGTCCTATCTTTTTAAAAAATCTATCCATTAAGAAGGCTAATCTTGGTAAATAACCACTATCTTCAAGAATAGAGAAAAATAAGAAAAATGTAGTAACTATAGGAAAGATTATCGCTATTGCGTATTTCATCCCTAAGGTAATTACGCCGTAATCCCTAATCAAAAGCTCTTTGATTAGTTCTGAATTTAAAGTTCTTTCAATATAGTTAACAAGATCTGGTAATAAGATATTTTCAAATAGCTCAGTTTCGATATAATCTACAAGAGTACCAGCACCAAATTGGCCAACAAACTTATAGAGACCAAAATAGAGAACTAAGATCAAAATTGGGTAACCCCAAATAGTGTGAATAGTAATATTACTAATTAATCTAACAAAGCCGCTCTCAGTTTTTAAAGACCTTCTGCTTATTACTCTTTTTTCAATCTCTTCACATATTAACTGTCTTTCTTGAGCAAGTATGTAATCAATAGAGGTCTTGAAAATTATAGAAAGCTCTCTTCTAACCTTTTCTATCTCCTCTATCACTGTCAACCCTTCTCTTTCAAGAACCAGATTATATATTTCATAATCGCTTTGTATTAATAATAGAGAGACTATCTTTTTAGATATAACATAGTCTTTTTTTAATAAAGAGGCAATTTTTTCTATAGCCTCGTTTATTTCCCTATCATAGGCTGAAATAGATTTATTATCAGACTTATATTCAGTCAAAGTTTCAAGAATCTTTTTTATACCAATTTTTTTAATAGAGATAGTTGGAATGACAGGTATTCCCAATATATCAGATAGTAGCTTTGAATCAACATGAAGTCCCTTTCTTTCTGCCTCGTCCATCATGTTAAGGACAACTATAACCTTTATTCCTGTCTCGAGTAGTTGTAGTGTGAGTGGTAACATCCTTCCTAAATTTTTTGTATCAATAACGTTGATTATGAAATCTGCCTCTCCCTTAAAAATTAGGTCTCTCGCTACCTTTTCTTCTTCAGAGATAGGAAGCATTGAGTACATACCAGGTGTATCTATTATCTTTATCTCTTTATTTTTAAATGTGATTGTACCTTCTGTAATCTCAACAGTTGTGCCAGGGTAGTTTGACACGGCAACATACTTACCTGTGAGAGCGTTAAAAAGTGCGCTTTTCCCAACATTCGGATTTCCTACTAACAAGACCTTTATCTTATCTTTCATTATCTTCCTCATTATTATTGATAATGATTATCATTATATGATTAATTTAAAAATAAATAAAGTGTTTTTTTATTATTGTGATATTTTTTATTTTTAAGGATTTCATCATAAATATCAATTAGAAAATGCCACAGTGTTTTTAAACTTATACTAATTGGTTAATATATTATCTCACTATGAAGCTAATTTTACATTATAGACGATGATTTCAGACTTCTATTCAATACTCAATTATTGGGTTCAATATAAAAAACAGGGTCTAATATATATTCATTTTTACAGATAGGACATTTAGTAGGTTTTTTAAGTTTTTCTCTTTTTTTGAAAAGAAAACCACAAATTTTGCATTGCGAAGGCTCTATCTTTAAATAATGTGATTTTTTGATAAATTCAAGATGATAATAAACCTCTTTTTCTCCAATCTCTAAAAATCTTGATAGCTCCTTTGCAGAAAATTTACCAGTTTTAAGAATCCTTGCAATTTCTTCTCTTATAGTTATCCCTCTTTCTTTCAAATCAACAGGATTTTTTTCTTTAATTTTTTTCATCTATTATTCATCCAGGATATTCTGAGCAGCTTCGTAGGGGAGCTCCTCTACTTTTTTTAATTTTGACTGAATTGCCCTTGTCCTTTTTCCTACAAGATTTTCAATATCTTCACTTGCCTTATCAATCTTTTCCTTTGCCTTTTCAAGAGCTTCACCAAATTTGTTAAACTCAGTCTTTACTGCCCCTAAAATATTCCAAACCTCCGATGCCCTCTTTTCTATAGCAAGAGTCTTAAAACCCATCTGAAGACTGTTTAAAAATGCTGCTAGTGTGGAGGGACCTGTAATTATGATTTTATATGTTGTTTGGAGCTCCTCAATTAGGGATGTCCTTTTAACTACTTCAGCATATAATCCTTCTGTTGGGAGAAACATTATAGCAAAATCCGTTGTGTTTGGTGGATCTATATACTTATCTTTTATACCCTTTGCAAAATTTTTGATAGTGTTTTCAAGCTCTTTCGTTGATTTATCTATTCTTTCATTATCTCCTGATTCAAAGGCATCAATAAGTCTATTATAAATATCCATTGGAAACTTTGAGTCAATAGGTAAGTAAATATATTCATTTTCTTTGTCTTTACCCGGTAGTTTTATAGCGAACTCAACCTTTTCATTAGAACCTCTTTTTGTCTTAATATCTTTTTCATACTGGTCTTTTGTTAAGATCTGTTCTAGTATATTCCCAAGCTGAATCTCTCCAATAATTCCTCTTGTCTTTACATTAGATAAAACCTTCTTTAAATCTCCGACATTGATTGCTAAGTTTTGCATCTCACCAAGACCTTTATGAACCTGCTCAAGTCTTTCCGAAACAATTTTAAAAGACTCAGAAAGTCTTTTCTCGAGGGTATTTTGAAGCTTTTCATCTACCACATTTCTCATCTCATCCAGCTTTTTTGTATTTTCTTCCCGTAAGGTCTTTAGCTGGTTATCAAGGATGTTTTGAATTTTTTCAAGATTTTTTGAAAGCTCATCTCTGCCTTCCTTTGCAGAGTTTGTAAACTGAATATTAAAATCCTTCAGCTCATTTGAGATTGCCTGAGTAAGGTCATTAAGTCTTATTGAAAATGTATCAAGCTGGTTTTTTTGTAGCTGTGCTATGCCTGTCATTGTAGTTGAAAGTTGGCTGGAAAAACTGCTAAAACTGGTTAATTGTTCTTCTCTGCTTTTAGAAAACTCCTCTCTTAATGTGCTCGTTATTCTTTCTATATTTTTATCAAGATTTGATATTAAAAGCTTTAATTCTATCGATGAGTTTAAAAGCTCTCTATCTGCTTGTCTTTTAAAAAGAAGAAAGGAGTTAACAATAAGAATTAGTAAAACTAATCCCAGAAGTATCTCAATCATATTGTCTCCTGATTTTGTATTTAGTCTCTGTAGTTAACAAACTGAAGAGGTACTTTAAAATCTATGGACTTTAGATGGGCTATAACAGTTTGAAGATCATCAATCTTTTTCCCAGAAACTCTTAACTCATCTCCCATTATCTGAGTCTGAACTTTAAGCTTTGTGTCTTTGATTATTTTTGAGAGTTCCTTCATCTCATCTTGTGAGAGTCCCTGTTTTATCTTGATTTTTTGCCTTACCGTATCACCAGAAGCTTTCTCAACCTTTCCGAGATCCAATGACTTGAGTGAGACATTTCTTTTTATAAACTTTGATTTAAGGATCTCTAAAACTGCATTTAACTTAAAATCATCATCGGCAATAACAGTTATCTCGTCCTTAGAGGTAAGCTCTACAGAAGATTTTGACCCTCTAAAATCATATCGGGTCTCAATCTCCTTCTTTGTCTGATTTACAGCGTTATCAACCTCTTGTAGGTTTACCTTTGAAACAATATCAAAACTTGGCATAAGAAATTTATATCAAAAACCAGAAAAAAAAACAATTGCTAAATTATCAGTAATAAACATTGTGTAAAGCAACATAAAGCATGTTGGTATTAGTAGAGCATTGGATTACAGAAAAATATTTGACGAAAATATTGATTTTGGGTAAGGTGTTATACAATGATAGATAGAAATTATAGATCTTTCTATGAAGAGCTTTTTAGGGAGGTACTCTCAAAAGCACCAAAGAGTTATTTTGATGAAGCTGCTTTGCCTTCCTATACGCATCAAAATAAGCTAATGTCACATCTTTTTTGGAGTAGATTAGATTGGGCTTTTTATCTTGCAGGAGAGATAAAAGGTAAAAAGGTTTTGGATTTTGGTGCAGGAGGAGGGGTAACTTTTAAGTATTTAGCAGATAATAAAGCTCAAATATATGCCTGTGAGAAGGAGTTTTATCTGCTCACAGAGATGGTAGCAAAGGCTTTAAAGATAAATATTCCTGTTTTTAAAGATATTATGGAAATAGAAGAAAACATTAAATTTGATGTGTTTTTTGCTCTTGATGTATTTGAACATATAGAGGATATAAATCCAATTTTAGATAAGATGTTAAGGCTCTCTCATAGGGATACAAAGTTTGTAGTATCAGGACCTACTGAAAGCATTTTATATAAATTCGGAAGATTTTTAGCTGGTTTTAAAGGACATTACCACGTTAAAAATATCTATGATATTGAGAAAGATTTAAGAAATAGAGGTTTTAAATTATTAAAACTCAAAAGACTTTATTTGCCTATTACTCTCTTTAGAGTTTCTTTATGGGGAACTTAGCCTCTTATTGGAGTTATGATTTTAAAATATAAATGCTGAAAATGAGTGAGAATATATATAAGTTAGATAGTATTTTTGAAAAGATTAAAAAGAACTTAAAGATAACAGAAAGTTATGATTTGGGTAAGGTCTGGGAAGAGGTTGTTGGTGATATTGTCTCACATATTTCTTTGCCAGTCTCGTTCTATGAAGGAAAACTTACAGTTTCTGTAAAAGATCCTATCTGGATGAATCAACTAAATCTTATGAAGAAGCAGATTATTCCTATGATTAATCAAAAGGTAGGTAAAGAGCTTGTTAAGGATATTAAGTTCAAGGTGGAGTTTATAGGATCTAAAAAAAAGAATGAAAAAACAGAGAGATATCTATCTCTTGACGATGTTGAGTTAAAAAAGGAGGACTTGACATTTATCGAAAACTCTATTTCTCCAATCAAAGATGATGATTTAAGAGAATCTTTAAAGAAATTATTTACAGTTGTACTCAAGAGGAGATATCTCGACGAAAAAAAGGAGGGAGAATAGTTACCCCCTTCCCACCTTTTTTTACCCCCTCGACGAGAACAAGGTTTGCCTTTTTTTCTTTGTTAGGATAGATAGGAAGGATTTTTTTTGGCTCAAGGTGGTAATGTCTCATATAATAAAACAAATCCGTCAGCCTCTCTGCAAGAAAAGAGACATAAATTCTTCCTTTATCTTTTAAAATTCTTGCTGAGGTAATAATCAGATCTTCTACGCCACCATATTTCTCGTGTCTTGAGATGGCAATGGTTAAATTTTTACTGATTCTTCCTTCTCCCTCTTTTCTATATGGTGGGTTAGAAACAACTACATCAAAGAAATGATTAAAATTTTTGGGTAGCTCTCTGTAATCTAAGTTTATTGGCTCAAAACAGGGAGTAAGAGAATTATCATCAATATTTTTTTTTAAATAATTAAATAATTCCGGCTGTATTTCTATGGGATAGTATTTAGCTAAGTTAAATTTTTTGCATAATATTAATGATATGAGACCAACTCCAGCGCCAAGATCTGCCACGTTGCTCTTTTCCTTGATATTTTCGATGAAATTACAGACAAGTATAGAGTCCTCATTATATCGATAAGATTCAATGGGTTGTGAGATTTTTAGATCTAAATCTTTGATATAATCAACCGTTTCCATCTAAGGTATATATTACTGCTCCTGATGGAATTTTTGGATAGAAGTATGTGGATTTTTGGGGCATTGTTTCTTTTATATCAATAACTTTTTTTAAGTTTTCAGCCTTTGGATTTTGCAAGATAAAGGCTAACTTAATCTTTCCCTTTGATACAAGCTCCATAGCACAGAAGGCATCCTTACTGTAAGAAATTTTTTGCTGGTTTATTAAATCCTCCTCTGTTATTTTTAAGGCAGGTTTAAGAATTCCGTGAAAAAGCACGTTTACATCAAGAATCTTAAGTGTTTCAGGCATGTTTTCTGGAAAAAACTTATCTATTTTATTTTTGAGCCTCTCAATAAGAATTAACTGGTCCTTTGTAACAGCTATAAAAGCAACTTCTGATAAAGTGTTTATCCTACAGAGAAGTTCTTTTAGATTGTTTTTACTATGATAGGAGATAGAAAAGTTATTTGTTAGAAAATTGAAGAAATCTAACTCATCATAATGTATGTCATTTACTAACCTATGGGTGGGAAGTATTAACATATTTGGGTCTTTAAGGTTAGCAAAGTACATTAATGTGTAGTTTACTTTACCATTCTCTGGATATTTAGTGCTAAGTTCTTTCTTTACTCGGAGAGCAGTTTCGTATCTATGATGTCCATCAGCTATTATCAACCTTTTTTGTGAAATTATTTGAGCTATCTCTTTATTAATTTTTTCGTCGGTAGATAAATAGAAGGTATTATTAACGTTTTGATAATCTGTATAGGAAAAAAGTTCTTCAAAGGTATTGTCTTTTAATATTTTTTCAATGGTCATATCTTGGTCCTCATAAACTGAGTAGACTGCACTAAAATAGGCATTACAAGCCAATGTTAGCCTAAATCTGTCTTCTTTTGGACCTGTCTGGGTCTTTTCATGGGGCATTATCGTCTCAGGACTGTAATCAGAAAGTCTATAAAGCCCATAAAAGCCATATTTTTCAAAATCTTTTCCGTTAAAGGTAAAGTTTTGCTTAAGGATATAAAAGGCTGGTTTTGAAGTTCTTATTAAGATATTGTTTTTTAGCCACTCTTGAAATGTTTTATTTGCCCTTGTATATACGTTATTGAACTCGTTGTCGTTTTCGTATCTTTTGCCAAGATCAATCCTTATAAAGTTGTAACTATTTCTATTATAGAAATCTTCTTGCATTTTTTTATCAATGATATCATAAGGAGGTGTAAGGACCTCAGATAAGTCTTTAATTAGTTCTTTATTATACAAAACTCCTTTAAAGGGCTTAATTTCGTTCACAAGTCCTCCTGTCAGTTATTAAGCGTGCCAGATAATGTCTTCAAAATTTTTAGTAGGCACTGTAATTACTATGTTTCCTCTTATGGGAAATCTAACTGTCTCAGATGTAGCTAAGTTTATGTTTATATAAAGAGGTATTAGTTCATCCTCTGAGACATTAAGAAGGGAGAGAGGTATTTTTATCTCAAGTATTTTCTCAAAGGCGCTTTCAATCTCAGTTGTATTATTTCCATTTCTTAAGACAAAGGTTGATTTTTTTTCAGTATCTATTTTGCCTAATATGGAGACATCTTTTGAAGGTATTGTTATATTTATATCAAGAGGAAAATATTCGCTATGATTAAGGAAACCATTCTCTGGGTCAATCCTTAAGAAAATATTATCTGTATCGAAGCCTACTAGTAACTCCTCGAAATATATAGTACTTCTATGCATAGCTAATCCATATTTTTTTAAGTTAAAACTACCAGAGCCAAGCCATTCGAAATAGCTTGATATCCTGCCATCAATCTTTGGTTTAATGAAACTTAAAATTTCTTTATCGGGCTTTATATCTTTTTCTTTCTTGACAATTGGTGAGTTTATGCTTTCAGGATAGTTTATTCCGAGTTTTATATAAATATCTTTAATATACTTCCTAAAGAGCTCATCAAACTCAAGCTCAAACTCAGTAGAATGTTCATCACCATACCACCAACACCAATCACTACCTTCTGCTATATAAAGACTTTCCATAATTTCTGACAATTTTTCTGAACTAATCTTATTTTTATTTTCATCGATAATTTTCCTCACATCACTTAGATGATCCCATGCTTGATTGTCTTCGGGGTGACCAATCCATATTTTAAAGTTACCGTTTATCCAAGAGCCAGGGTGTATCTCGTATAGTGGTTCAGAGTTAGAATATTTCTCAATGTATTCACTAAAAGTTATCATGTTTATATCTTGAGCTTTTTCAATAGCATTATACAAACTCATCAAGAAATCGTAGCCATCATTTGGATAAAACTCCCATGCGTTTTCACCATCAAGAATTATGGAAACAATATTGTTTTCATAATTAATAAATTTTTTTATGTTTCTTAAGCTGTTTAAAAAATGCTCTACCGCATCTTTTGGATTGTATTTACTGTAAACAAAACCTATATTATCAGAGAGCCTATGGTCTCTAAAGAAAAGCTCAACTTTCTTATCCCCATAAGGAAAATGATAGGATTTAAATAATTGTTGAGGAGTAAGATGATCCAACCATTTGTCCCTTATTTTAAGTGAGTTCAACAATACAGTCTCATCTGTTGCTGTCCACCTAATCTCTTCATCAATCATTATCTTTAAAGTGTCATTGCTTATAGAACCTTCAGAGGGCCACATCCCTTGTGGAACCTTATTTAGGTTTATTTTTAGGTATTCTTTAGACTTTTTTATTTGATTTATAGCATCTTCGCTCCAAGCAAAAGGTTTAGGAAGCTTTGTGGATGTATCTGACTGGAGAGCAACTCTATTATCAATGAGAAGAGGTAGTATAGGGTGATAAAAAGGTGAAAAACTAACTTCTATACGATTTTCTGAATAAGCTTTTCTATAGGAGCTTATAATTTTTCCCATTATCTCATAGTGCTTCTTAATGAGCTCTTCTTTTTCAGAGGTGCTGTATCCTCTCCCTTTTTTCTTTAATTCTGAGAGAAAGGGGTCTTTATTTATATGGGTTGGGTCTGTCCAGACCAAATTAAACAATACTTGTAGATCTAAAAAATCTTGTTTAAAAAAATATCTTTGTACTTCTGAGAGTTTGCTTTCATCTAAATCTTTCCCTCTTTTTGATAACAACTCATAATATCTTGGTATAGGTTTAATCATTAACTCCCAGTTTGCCATGAAGAAATCTTTTAGAATTATACTTTTTTCATAGGGAGTAAGATCTTGGGGGTCCTTTAATGTAAGCTCTAAATGATACTCTGAAACTCCCATAAGGTACATTTCTATCTGTTTTAATAAAGAAGGTGTGAGATTAAAGATGGGCTTAACTTTTTCAAAGCCTTCCAATATCTCAAGCATATCAAGATAGTCTTTAGTGCAGTGTAGTCTAACCCAGGGCATGCGAAATTTTTTTATTTCTGGGTCATAATATATAGGTTGATGCATGTGCCATAATAAGGCTATATTTAACGGGTAGTGATGCATTAATTCTTTGGCCTTTTATCTATTACTCTTTTTGCTTTTCCTTCAACTTTAGGGAGACTATCTTGAGGAAGCAAGGTAATGTCTAGAGATAAACCCAGTACTGCCAGTATAGATTCTTTAATTTTTTTATGGAGATCTTCTTTTTTCTTTGGGTTATTGTATATCTCCTTCTCTATCTCTATTTGTAACTCCAGAGAATCAAGTCTTCCTCTTTTATCAACAATAAGCTGATATTGATGTTTCACCCCTTCAATTGAAAATACAACATCTTCTATCTGTGATGGGAAGACATTCACACCTTTTATAATTAACATATCGTCACTTCTGCCTTTGACCCTTTCCATTCTGCACATTGTTCTACCACAAGAACACTTTTCATAGTTAAGAATAGTTAAGTCTTTAGTTCTATATCTAATAAGGGGTAGGGCTTCCTTACTAAGTGTTGTAGCCACAAGCTCACCTTTTTGTCCTTCCTTTAGAACATCCAGTGTTTCACCATCTATAATCTCGGGTATAAAGTGGTCTTCCCAAATATGAAGTCCACTCTTAAAAACACACTCTCCTGAAAAACCAGGACCTATTATCTCAGAAAGTCCGTAGTTATCAGTTGCTAAGATCCCCATTTTCTCTTCTATCTCTTTTCTCATGCTTTCGGACCAGGGTTCAGCCCCAAAAAAACCTAGTTTAAGCCCTAATTTTTTTAAATCAAAACCCATCTCCACGGCAGTGTCGTATATCTGTAAGGCATAGGAAGGGGTACAGACAAGTGCTGTAGTTTTAAAATCTCTAATAGTCAAAATCTGTCTTTGCGTATTACCTGTAGATATTGGTATTACAGTAGCCCCAACTCTCTCTGCACCATAATGCATCCCAAAAGCTCCAGTAAAAAGACTATAGCCAAAGGCTATCTGTACAATATCCTTATTGGTTAATCCACCAGCAGTAAGCACCCGTGCTGTTAACTCTGACCATGTTTTTATATCATTTCTTGTATAGCCTACAACTGTTGGTATCCCAGTAGTACCCGAAGAGGAGTGTACTCTTACAACCTTTCTTAATGGTTCTGCAAAAAGGCCATAGGGAAATGCTTTTCTTAGATCATCCTTTGTGGTAAAAGGCAGCTTTGAGAGATCTGATAATTTTTTTATGTCCTTAGGCTTTACACCAGCTTTGTCAAATTTCTCTTTATATAGGGGGACATTTCTATAAACTTTTTCAACGACATACTTTAATCTTTCTAGTTGATGAGATTCAAGCTCTTTTCTTGATAGGCATTCTCTTTTTTTGTTGAAATAGTTAACTTTCATAATCAATCACTATAGGTTTGATTTTGATTGAACAAGCTTGAGAAGATAAAAGTCTGCATTAGATGTTTCCAATTTTTTATAAATCTCTTTGGCTTCTTGAATATTATTTTTCTTCTCTTGGATGAAGGCCTCTTTTAACAACATCTCTTCTTTGAGGAACTTTGGAATATTGTTATCAATTGCTTTTGCATATTTTAATGCTTCATCAAGGTTTCCTTCTTTTATTAGTATATCAACCATAAGAATCCTTGCATTTCCTCTTAGATAGGCGTCTTTAATCTTTTCAGCTCTTTTTAGCTCCATCTTTGCATTAGCTAAACTATTTTCTTCTTTATAAATCTTGGCAAGAAAAAAAGATGCATAATCCTTAGCATCGGTGAAGCGTGTATTTTTAATATCCCCAAGAAGCTTCTTTCGATTAGTGAGGTCTGTCTCATCTAATGCTTTTGATAACTGAGCAAAACCAGATACGTTTACCTTTCTAACATAATAAAAGGAAAAGCTTGTTATTAAAACTAAAATTATTGCTATAACGGAGCCAATAAGAAAGGTTGACTCATTTTTTTTTATATATTCTAGTACTTTGGCGCTAAAGGTTATAAACTCGTCTGGTTGCTTCAAAACAGTTTTTTTAGAGACCTTTATCTTTTTTGTCATTTATCCTCCAGCTTTTATTTTCATAAGCATTAAATATAATTTAAAGAGCTTTTAAAGTCAATAACTCAAAATTTACCCATGTAACTTGTTAGGTAGAAGATCCCTATATTATTCAGCTAATATTTTAAGCCCTTTAAACTATACTTACAAAATTTTTAGGAAAAAGAAGAGGTATTTTTTGCAATTATTGTAATAAATTTAGCTGAGAAACAACAGCGAATCCTGTCTCATTGAAACAGAAGTTTTCTCTTGAACAAAAAATCTTTGAATAGGTACGATTAGGAAACTGATTAAACTCGAATTTTCCCAAAAGGTCTGTTGTATCTTGTTGATACCACGTTTGGTCAATCTTAACCTCAACCCAGCTATGATCTATTATCTCCCCTTTCATTTTTATCTGTCCGATTATTATTCTCACATCATCTTTTTCTATGCCTAAGGCTCTATAGAGAGAAGCAAGCAATATTGACTTTCCTAAACAATTTGTATATCTGTTAGCTATGGTATTTTGAATAGAGGTATCTGATACCATAGGAAAAAATTCTATAAAATCTCTTACATAGTAGTAGGCTTCTGGTAAACTAGTAATTTTAGAAAGGAGTGGTTTAAGCTGCGGTGACTCAGGGGTTATAAGATTTTGATAATTAACAGGTTCAATGGTAATTATACCTTCAAAGCCTTTATTTTTTTCTTTTTTCCATGTACTCCAGCCTGCAAACAAAAATAGTAATAATAGAAAAAGTGAAATTAAAAATTTCTTAATAATTAGCACTTATTAATTTAAACAAAAAAAATTTTTTATGTAAAGAAAAATCTATAATTTTTGACAAAAAATTTTTTGTGGTTATAATTTGATTATGATTAAATATGACGAAGAGAAATTAGCTATTTGTCTTTGTGAGGACTGTCCTACTCATTTAAAACCTGTTTTTCCAAAAAATGATGGGGTTTTTTGCGCCACAGGTAAGTCAAAGGAGAGTTTGACTAAAAAGGGATGTCTTTGTAAGAAGTGTCCTCTCTATAGTGACTATGGACTTAGGGGTTCCTTTTTTTGTATAGAAGGAGCCTCGGATTAAACAGATAATTTTGATAAATTATCTATTTAATCAATAATTTTTATCAACTCAAAGGTGCTTTTGTCTTCAATTTTTCCTTTCATTTTCTACTCAAAAGATTTAGAATATTAAATTCCTATGTGTAGAAGAGATATGGCAGTTGTTCTTGTGTCGGGAGGGATGGATAGTTGTGTTACAGCATCTATCGCAGCTATTGATTATAGTCTTGCCTTTTTACATGTAAACTATGGACAGAGAACAGAAAAAAGAGAGGAAAAGGCTTTTAATGACCTCTGTGATTTTTTTAAACCCTTAAAAAGGCTTATAGTTGATATTTCTTATTTAAAGCAGATAGGTGGCTCCGCCTTGACCGACGAAAATATAGATATACCAACAAACAGGATATCGAAAGACAAGATACCTGTTACCTATGTGCCTTTTAGAAATGCCCATTTATTATCTATAGCTGTTTCTTGGGCTGAGGTAATAGGCGCAAAAAGGATTTATATCGGAGCAGTAGAAGAAGATAGTTCAGGTTATCCAGATTGTAAAGAGGGATTCTTTAATGCCTTTCAGTTAGCAGTTAAAGAAGGGACTAAACCTGAGACTGATATAAAGATAGCTACGCCTCTTATAAAGAAAACAAAAGCAGAGATAGTTAAGATAGGTATGCACTTGGGAAGCCCCTTAGAGCTTAGCTGGTCTTGTTATAAAAGTGAGGAGATAGCCTGCGGAGTATGCGAAAGCTGTTTACTTAGACTTAAAGGATTCAAGGAAGCAGGTTATGAAGATAAAATACCTTATAGGGAGTAAAAATAATGGACTATAAAACAACTCTTAACCTTCCTGTTACTAACTTTCCCATGAAGGCTAATCTTACACAAAACGAGCCAGAAAGGTTAAAAAAATGGAAGAAGTTAGAAATTTACAAAAAAATGAGAGAAGAAAGAAAAGGTAAAAATTTATTTCATTTACACGATGGACCTCCTTATGCAAACGGCAATATCCATATAGGGCATGCAGTTAACAAGATATTAAAAGACTTAGTTGTTAAGTATTATTACAAAGAGGGCTATGATACACCCTATATTCCAGGATGGGACTGTCATGGGCTTCCTATAGAGTTACAAGCTGAAAAAACTATTGGCAAAAGCAAGAAAGAGATAACTAAACTGGAGATTAGAAGGTTTTGCCGAGAATATGCAAATAAATATGTAAAAATTCAGTCTGATGAGTTTGAAAGGCTTGGAGTTATTGGAGATTGGGAGAATCCTTATATTACAATGTCCTATGACTATCAAGCAAATATAGTGAGAGAGTTCGCCAATTTTGTTAAAGAAGGGGTTGTTTACCGAAGCAAGAAACCTGTTTATTGGTGTATATCATGCAATACTGCTTTAGCTGAAGCGGAAGTTGAGTATGATGATCATACGTCTCCGTCAATATATGTTAAGTTTCCCATTAAATTAGATATCTCTAATATCTTTCCGGAACTAAAAAATAAAAAGGTCAGCATTATAATTTGGACAACAACACCATGGACCTTACCTGCTAATAGGGCTATAGCAGTTCATCCTGATTATGATTATGTTTTTGTAGAGACTGTGACAAAAGAGGTTTATGTAGTTGCAAAAGAGCTCTTTGAAAAGTTTTCGGAACTTTTTTCTGAAAAATTAAAGATTATAACTGAGGTAAAAGGTGAAAATCTTAAAGGTATAGTTTGTGAGCATCCCTTTGAGGAAGTTGATTCTTTAGTTCTTCCTGCTGATTTTGTTACCCTTGATACAGGAACAGGTTGTGTTCATATAGCACCTGGGCATGGACAAGAAGACTATGAGCTTGGTTTAAAGCACAATATTGAGGTCTATGCCCCTGTCGATCAGGATGGTAAGTTCTTTAAAAGTGTAAAATACTTCGGTGGTACTAAGGTTTTCGCTGCTAATGAGGAGATAATAAAAAAGCTAAACGAGTTGGGCAAGCTCATTGCTTCTCAAAATATTAGTCATTCCTATCCACATTGCTGGAGATGCAAAGAGCCCATCATCTTTAGAGCTGAAGAGCAGTGGTTTATCTCGATGGACAAGACATCTTTAAGAAAGACCGCTCTTTTTGAGATAGATAAAGTAAAATGGATACCCTCATGGGGTAGAGATAGAATTTATAATATGATTGAGGGCAGACCAGACTGGTGTATATCAAGGCAAAGGTCATGGGGAGTTCCTATTATTGCCTTTCAATGTAAAGGTTGTGGTGAGTATATCTTAGATTCAGAGTTAATTGAGAGGGTAGCGAGTCTTTTTGAGAACTATGGTGCCGATATATGGTTTGAGAAACCTGCACAGTTTTTTCTCAACGACTATAAATGTGCTACCTGTGGTAGCAAAGATTTTGAAAAGGAAGAAGATATTTTGGATGTGTGGTTTGATTCTGGGGTCAGCTTTTCCTATCTTAAGAGTAAATATAATTATGAACATCCTGTAGATATGTATTTAGAAGGCTCAGATCAGCATAGAGGATGGTTTCACAGTTCCTTGCTTGCAAGTTGTGTAAGTTATAAAAGAGCACCCTACAAATCAGTTTTAACTCATGGTTTTGTTGTTGATGCAGAAGGTAGGAAGATGTCTAAATCTCTGGGAAATGTAATATCACCTCAAGATATCATATCGAAATATGGAGCAGAGATATTAAGAATATGGGTTGCCTCGGAGGATTATAGGGAAGATATAAGGATATCTCAAGAGATATTGGAAAGACTAGTAGATTCATATAGAAGGGTTAGAAACACCTTCAAGTATATGTTAGGTATTCTCTCCGATTTTGATGCCGAGAAAAATTATATTGCCTATGATGACCTTTCACCTCTTGACAAGGCAATTTTAAACCGTCTTTATAAGCTCGATAATAAAGTAAGAAGAGCCTATCGAAGCTATGAGTTTCATACTGTTTTTCATAGTATCCATAACTTCTGTGTAAAGGATTTGAGTTCCCTATATTTGGATATACTTAAGGATAGAATGTATGTTTTATCTGGTGATGATAAAAAAAGACGGGCATCACAAACCGTCGTCTTTGAGATAACAAAAACCTTAGCCCTTCTTCTCTCTCCAATACTGTCTTTTACTTGTGATGAGGTTTGGGAGCATTTTAATCTAAAAGGCAAGAAAGAATCTATTCTTTTAGAGAGTTTTATAGATCTGCCAGCTTTCTATGAAAATGATGAGATTGAAAAGTTTTTTAATGCTTTGTTATTAATAAGGGAAGATGTACAGAAGGCTTTAGAAGATGCAAGAAGAAGAAAGATTATAGGACATTCTCTCGATGCAAAGGCGATACTCTATATCACTGATGAGCACAAAGATATCATTTCAAAATATTTCGAAGAACTTAGAGAGATTCTTATACTCTCTCAGGTGGAGATAAAATTTGAAGGTAAGGGCTATTATAAAGGTGAGCTAAGCAATATAACAATTGATATCTATAATGCTGACGGTAAAAAATGTGAAAGATGTTGGGTCTTTGATACGACCGTTGGTGACGATATGGAACATCCAGCTATATGCAAGAGATGCAGGGATGTAGTAAGTGTATAAAAAGAATTTAGTTTTTTACCTAACTTTATGCTTAGTTTTTTTGGCCGATCAAGCTACAAAGTATATAGTTAAAAAAACTTTCCAACAAGGTGAAGTTTTAAAATTACTGCCCTTTTTTAACTTAACCTATGTGGAAAACAAAGGTATCGCCTTTGGTATATTTCACAGGGGAGGTGAATTGAAACAGATTATCCTCCTTTTATCTACTGTTTTTGCCATAGCATTGCTTTTTTATCTTTTTTACTCCATAAAAGATGACTCTAAAAAAAGGGCTGTTGTTTTTGGATTGATAGCAGGTGGGGCCTTGGGTAATTTATACGATAGAGTTTTTTATGGTGCTGTTGTAGATTTTCTAGAGATCTATTATAAAAGTTTCCATTGGCCTGTTTTTAATATAGCTGATACCTTTATTACCATTGGTATTATTCTGATTTTTTTCTTTCAAATTGTTAAGAAGGAGCATATTATCTAAAATGTTTCCAGAGATATTTAGGATAGGGCCTTTAGCGATACACACTTACGGTCTCTTCATAGCTTTTGGTGTTATAATATCTTTATATCTCGTGAAAGTTGAGAGTAATAGGGTAGGTCTTAACAGTCAAAGGATTGTAGATATACTTTTCTGGGCTATTTGGGTTGGTATCATAGGCAGCAGAGTTTTTTATTTTTTGTATTTTCCTTCAGACTTTTTAAAAGACCCTTTCGAGTTTTTTAGAATATGGAAGGGAGGGCTTGTATTTCATGGCGGGCTTTTATTCGCTATACCTTTTATCATTATTCTTTTTAAAAGAGAAAAAATACCTATATTAAGGACACTTGATGTTGTTGTAATATTTGTCCCCTTAGCCCATTTTTTTGGCAGGTTGGGATGTTTTTTTGCAGGTTGTTGTTATGGTAAGGTCTGTGAGCTACCTTGGGCTGTAATATTTAGAAACCCGTTAACTTTAGCGCCAAAAAATATTCCTTTACATCCTGTTCAGTTATACGAAGCCTTTCTAAATTTTTTACTATTCTTTTCTTTATACCTTTCGAGAAAGAAGATTACAAAAGAAGGAATGATGTTGGCTCTATATTTAATAGGCTATGGTTCAATTAGATTTTTTACGGAGTTTTTTAGAGGAGATTTAAGAGATATCCATGGTGGATTTTCAACAGCCCAGTGGATAAGTCTTGCCTTCATTGTTACTGGTGCCATTTTGATTACTGTAAAAAAAATACACAAAAGAAATATCTGAAAAAATTTAAACAAAACATTACATTTTCGTCAAATTTTCTTAGATACAATCAAAAACTATTAAATGACATAAAAATCAATATTTCTTAATTTTTTGATTATCTTCTTTAGTCAAAATAAGAGCATATTTAGTTAACCATATGAAGAATGTCTTATTTATTACAAAATATGCACAAAATTAAAATGTTTTTAAAAACATTAACAATAAGTTTAAAATTTGTTGGTTCCAGTAACTTTAAAAGACTATATGACTATTTTTTGTGCAAAAATAGTTTGCTAAAAGTTTGTAAATGCTATTTTTTTAATTATTGCATAAAAAATATATAAAAAAAGTTATTGATTTTAAAGGATTTTTAATGATATAAGAGATAGAAAAAATTAGGAGGTTTTTTTATGATTCAGTGGCCCAAAACAAATGATGTTTTAGGAACTACAAACCGTGGCAACCCCTGTGAGTCTGGCTTATGTACCCTATGTCGTGCCGACTGTCAGGGTAGATGTGAGACTTGGCTTTCTTCTATGGTTGGAAGAAAACTGCTCTACCCCCGTGATTTTGGATATGTTACTGCAGGAAGCGCAAATAATACTGCCATTGGGGTTAACTACAACTCTTTAAGAATTCAGGGTTATAATTATGGCTCAAAGGGATTACCAAAAGGTCTATCGAGCTCTCCAGATGATTGTATCTTCCCAAATGTTTCCATCGAAACATCCTTTGGAAATAAAGTTCAAACTAAATGTAGAGTACCTGTAATGACTGGTGCTCTTGGGTCTACCTTTATAGCTGCTAAGTACTGGGAGTCTTTTGCTGTTGGTGCAGCTTTAGTCGGATTTCCAATCGTTGTTGGTGAAAATGTTGTTGGTGTTGATAAAAAAGCAGAGTTTAAAGACGGAAAGGTTGTAAAGGCACCAGAACTTGATAGAAGGATTGACACCTTTTTACGTTATTTTGATGGATACGGTGCTATAATTGTTCAGTTAAATGTTGAAGATACAAGAAATGGTGTGGCAGAGTATGTTATTGATAAATACGGCGATAAAGTTATCATCGAGCTTAAATGGGGGCAGGGTGCAAAAGACATAGGAGGCGAGATACAGGTTAATGATTTAGAGTATGCTTTGTTCTTAAAGAAAAGAGGATATGTGGTAGATCCAGATCCAACAATTCCCGAGGTACAAGAGGCCTTTAAACATAGGGCAATACGTTCTTTTGCAAGACATAGCAGGTTAGGTTATACAGATCTTAATGATGTTTCAGATGTTCAAGAGGCCTTTAATAAGGAAGTTAAAAGACTTCGTAAGTTAGGTTACAAAAGAATTACTCTAAAAACAGGCTCCTATGGTATGGAAGCCCTTGCAATGTCGATAAAATTTGCTTCTGAAGCAGGTCTTGATTTACTGACAATTGATGGTTCAGGCGGCGGAACAGGTATGAGCCCCTGGAATATGATGGAAACTTGGGGAGTTCCCTCCCTATTTTTACATGCAAAGTCCTATGAGTATGCATCAATACTTGCTACACAGGGAAAAAATGTAATAGATATGGCCTTTGGAGGCGGTTTAGCAAGGGAAGATCATATTTTTAAGGCAATAGCTTTAGGCGCACCTTTCACAAAACTTGTATGTATGGGAAGAGCAACAATGATACCAGGCTTCTTAGGTGCAAATATTGAGGGTGTATTAAAACCAGAAAAGAGGGCAGAGCTTAATGGAAACTGGGATAAGCTTCCAGCATCTGTAACTGCTATTGGTAGTCAACCAGAAGAGATATTTGCTTCTTACTATGATGTAGAGAAAAAAGTTGGTAAAAATGAGATGAAAAATGTACCCTATGGAGCTATAGCAATCTGGACACTAATGGATAAGCTTTCTGCAGGCTTACAGCAGTTGCTTGCTGGTGCAAGAAAGTTTACTATTAAAGAGATATCAAGAGATGATCTATTTGCTGCCAATCGTGAGACAGCACAAGAAACAGGCATTCCATTTATTACCGATGCCTTAGATGAAAGTGCAAAAAAGATACTTCGTAGCTAATTAAGCTGGGGCACCTTCTTAGGTGCCCTCTAATTTTTTATATAGTGATTTTTTATAACCACTGGTACTACACAAAAATATCTTCTCTTTTAATATTGTATTTTCTCATCAGATTATGAAAAGTTGGTCTTGGTATTCCTGCAAGCTCTGCGGCCTTTTTTACATTTCCCATAGTTTGTTTGAGATATTTCTTAAGTAAGTTTCTTTCAAAAATGGCCAGTTGTTCTTCTCTCTGTTCCCATAAATTCTTATTGGAATTAATAAAGTTAACTTCTGGTGTTATAGATTGTATGTGGATAGGAAAATCTTTTAGTTTTAGCTCATCTCCTTGGGCAAGAATTATTGCTCTTTCTACAACATTAGCAAGCTCTCTTATGTTTCCAGGCCAATCGTAGGCCTTTAGGTGCTTTATAATCTCTTTCTCGTAAGATATTATCTTCTTACCTAACTTTTTTGAGTTGGTCTCTATAAGATAGTGTAGAAAATATGGCAGGTCTTCCTTTCTATCTCTCAAAGGGGGTAGATGAATACTAAATACATTCAACCTATAATATAAATCTTCTCTAAATTTTCCTTCTTCTATGAGCTGTTCTAAGTTTCTGTTTGTTGCAGCAATGACTCTGGCATCTATCTTCTTAACTTCGTTACTACCTACCGGTCTAATCTCGCCGTTTTGAAGAACTCTTAATAACTTTGTCTGAAGATTAATGGGCATATCTCCTATCTCATCAAGAAATATTGTACCATTATGTGCTACTTCAAATAATCCTTTTTTATTTTCCAAGGCTCCGGTAAAAGCACCTTTTACATGACCAAAAAGCTCACTTTCTAATAAATTTTCTGTTAAGGTAGTACAATTAACAGTTATCATAGGTCTATCATTTCGGGACGATTTCTGATGTATAAGTGTTGCTACCATCTCTTTACCGGTTCCACTTTCACCTCTAAGTAGTACTATAGCATTAGTGTGGGCAACTTTTTCAATTTGTTCCCAGATCTCTCTCATTTTGTGTGTTTTACCAAGTATAAAGCTAAACTCTTTATCTTTATATAGTTCTTTTTGAATTATCTTGTAATCATTTAAAAGATTAATATTGTTGACTGAAATCTTGTTTAACAAGTAAGGAAGACACATTTCTATCTCAGCTAAACCCATAACTACTGCTCGTGCCTTCTCATAACAGTTGTCATAACCACAGGCACCACAATTTAAGTTTTCACCACCATTGTATGTCTTCATCTCATCTAAAATGCTCTTAATATCTTCTTCTTTTGGCTCCACAAAGATTAGTCTGTCTTTAGGAGAAAAAGTCTTCTCAAGGCCTATCTTAGGTATTACCTTCTCTTCATTCTCCCCTTGAAAATAATAATCTTTAATATATCTTTTTACCCTTTCTGCCCTCTCATAAATTGTTCCTCTATCTTTCATCATTGGACCATCTATACAACCCTTGCAAAAAAGTATGTCTACAAATCTTGGGTTAATCTCGTTTTTTTTGAGAGAATGGAGGAAACTTAGGACCTCATCTTTTCCATCAATCACAAGAATATCACTATCAAGAATGTCTGTTCCTATTGAAGCAGTTTTTAGAAGTCCGCCTGAAAGTGCAAATGCCCTGCCAATTCGTGGAAAATATCCATCAAAATCTGAAAAACTTTTTCTTTTTGGGTTTATATCTCTTATAATAAACTCTTCGTCAAGCTCTTTGAAAGTTAATACTGAATCAATTGCGTAACCATCATCTTTTATCTCGCTTTTTTTTGCTATACAAGGCCCAATAAAAAAAACAAGAGCTTTATCAATCTTTTCTTTAATTAACCTTCCCATGGCAATCATAGGTGATGCGATGGGTATTAGATTATTAATTAGCTCTGGATAGAACTTAGCTATTAAATTTACTATAGCAGGACAGGGAGATGAGATATAGGTCTTTTTTTCCGTTGTCTTAGCATTAATATTAATAATAAACTCTTTGTATTTATCAATTATAATCTCAGCACCATAGGCAGCTTCATACACATAATTAAATCCTAATTTTCTTAGGGCAGAAACTACTTGAAGAGGGTGTACATCTTGGTAATAAGAGACAAATGAAGGGGCAAGGAGGGCAACTGTTTTTTTATTCTTCTTCAGCGCCTCTTCTATTGTTAGACCATTTTGTATTTCTTTAGCTTCCTGTGAACAGACTTTTAAACAGTTGCCACAGACTATGCAGTTTTCTTGAATTACATAAGCTTGTTCGTTGTAAACCTTTATAGCTTTAACTGGGCATCCTCTAATACAGGAATAACATTTTTTACAAAGGCCCTCTTTTGTCTGTATAATCATTTATAAGCTCCTAAAGGGTTCTAAGGCTTTTTCATTTATTCCATAAAAGTTTGAGATAAAAACACCATAATTTATAAAGGGAACTCCCATAGATTTAAACTTTTCTATCCTTGAGCTCATATCCCTTGAGGTTAACATACATCCACCACAATGAAGCACTAACCTTACGTCTGATAGATCTTCCCATGTAGGCATTAATCCATTTAAAAATTTAAATTTAAGTTTTTTTCCTGTTTTTTGTGCCAACATCTCAGGTAATTTTTCCCTTGCCATATCTCCTTCCTGTTGGTGGTGTGTACAGGCTTCAATAATGGCTATGGCATCTCCATCAGAGATATTGTCCAGATACTTAAGTCCTTCCAGTGAGAAAGTCAGGGCATTTTTATAATTTGCAAAGAGTATTGAAAAGGATGTTAAGAAGGTCTGTGGTGGAACCTTGCTGCATATCTCGTTAATAACCTGACTGTCGGTTATTATAAGTTTTGGTGGAACTATTAGGTTTTTTAAAGTTGCCTCTAACTCTTCTGGTTGAATAACAGTAAGCTTTATATGTTTTTCTAATGCCTCTCTCATAATGGCCACTTGTAAAGGTTTTAATCTACCTTTGGGATAGGCCTTATTTACCGGGATAATAAGCATAAGCTCGTCACCCTCTGAGATAAGACCATCAAGTATGGATTTTTCCTTATCTTCTGATAATTTTTCTCCTATAAAAATCTTTATCTTTTCTAACCCCTCCGATGTAATTGCTGAACAAAAAAAAGCAGGGATACTCTTGTTTTTATTAGAAAAAAATAAAATATCTTTTTTTTCAATAAAAAGGTCTTTTGAAGGTTTTTCAAGATCCACTTTATTAAAAATAAAAGCGTAGGGGATAGATAGAGCTTCTAACAAGTCTATATATTTTTGTTCTTCCGAAGAGATATAAAAGTTATTATAGGATGGTTGAAAAACAAAAAATACAAAATCAGTTTTTTTAATGATTTCTTCAGTTCTTTTTAGACGTTCTTCTCCTAATATAGTTTGGTCATCGATACCAGGTGTATCAGTGAAAAGCAAAGGTCCTGCTGGCAATATCTCCATTGCCTTTTCTGTATGGTCTGTTGTAGTCCCCGCTAAAGGGGAAACAATAGATACTTTTTGTCCTGTTATGGCATTGATTAGACTTGATTTGCCCGTGTTGATTTTACCTATAAAGGAAACTCTTTTTCTCTCTGATTTGGGTGTTTCAGTGAACATTTATGGACCTCCTTTCGCCCTTTGAAGGGGAAATCTTTAAACCCTTTTCATATAATATTTTTTTTATTTTCTCTATTGATAATGGTGTTTTTCCATCGTAAATTCTGTAATTTTTTCTAAGTCTCTTTGGAGTAAAGTTGGGCATAATAACATTACAGCCACATTCAAGGGCTTCAGAAAGGGATTTTTCACCACCTAAAGTGTATAAGGCAGTTGTAGCTGGAATATTAAGATCTTCAAGAATTATTCTTGCAAAGGTTAGTATTTTAATGACAAGTTCAGTATTAGCTGCAGCGTAGTTAGAAAAAGGTGTCCCTTTAGCGGGTAGAAAAGGACCAATAGCAGCCATATCACAATCAAGTTCTTTCATAAGAAAAATGTCTCCAATATAATCCTCTAAACTGGTATAGGGTAACCCGATAATATTACCGAGACCAACCTTATATCCAATTTTCTTTAATATTTCATAATTTTTAAGTCTATTCTTCAAAGAATCATCAGGATGTAAAGCTTTATAGGCTCTATCATTTGAGGTTTCGTGCTTGATTAAATATCTATCAGCACCTGCATCGAAAAAGGCCTTATAATCATCATAACTACGTTCACCGATACAAAGTGTAATGGCACAGTCCATATCTTTTTTAATCTCAGATATTATCTCAACAATAGCTTCTCGTGAATAATATAAATCTTCTCCTGACTGTAAAACTATAGTTTTTATACCTCTTTTGTATATTTTTTGAGCCGATTTTTTGATATCTTCTTTATTCATCCTGTATCTTACTATCTTGTTTGACTTTCTTATGCCACAGTATAAACAGTCTTTGCGGCAATGATTTGAAAATTCGATTATCCCCCTAAGAAAGACTTCGTTGCCATAGATTTGATTTTTTTTCTTTAGAGCTATCTCTTTATATTTATATAAATTAGTATCCATTGAAGTAATAATTTTCTTTATTTCATTTATGTTAAACATATACATCCATCTTTCCAGAAAAAACTTCCTCTATCTTATCTTTATATTTTTTTACTCTGAGCTTTTCAATTTCATTATAAATAAAGTTATTTGCTTTAAGCCTTTTTTCTTCGTCAAAAAAATTTCTCACATACTCAGCTAAACTAAGTAATGAATTGATGTTGCAAAAATTTTTTATCTTACCTGTTTCTGCTAACTCCAAAAAATCCTCTCCTACTCTTCCTTTTCTATAGCAGGCAGTACAAAAGCTGGGGATTAACCCGTTTTCTATAAGTGTCTCAACCATCTCAGATAAAGTCCTCTCATCGGATATACAAAACTGATTGGCATCATCTTTAGATGTATAGCCTCCTGGTGTTGTTGATGATGCAGCACTTATCTGGGACACTCCTAAATTAAGAAGCCTATCTCTTAACTCCTTGGGCTCTCTTGTGGAAAGGATTATGCCTGTGTAGGGAACAGATATTCTTAAAACAGCAACTATATAGCTAAATAACTCATCATCAATTTTGTAGGGAGGGTTATAAGATAAGGGAGTGTTGACAGAGGGTTTAATTCTTGGAACAGAGATAGTATGCGGTCCTATAGAAAAATTGTTTTTTAGCTCTTCTATGTGTTTTAATAAGAAATATACCTCTTCATCTGGTTTAGAGAGTCCAAAGAGAACACCCATACCAATATCTTTAATACCCGCTTCAATAGCACGAAAAGGGGCATAATATCTAAAGTCAAAATCGCTTTTTAAACCTTGGGGGTGATATATTTTATAGAGCTCTCTGTTATAGGTCTCTTGAAATAACTGATATGTTCCTATGTTTGTCTCTTTTAAGGTTTTAAAGTCATAAAGAGTGAGTGGGGCTATATTAACATTAATCCTTCTTATATTGCTACCATTATATTTTATAGAATAGATATAGCATATGCTGTCGCAGATATAGTTTAAACTGTCACTTTCTCCTGACACCAAAAGTATACGCTTAACCCCTTGCTTCAAAAGGAAAGTGGTTTCATTATATATCTCTTCTTGAGACAGTTTTTTTCTCTTTATCTCTTTATTTTCTTTTCGAAATCCGCAATATAGACAGGAGTTAGTGCAAAAATTTGATATATATAGAGGAGAGAAAAGGACAACTCTCTTTCCATAAATCTTATTTTTTATTTTGTTTGCTAAAGAAAGGACCTTCTGCTGTGTAACTTTATCTTTACAGTTAAGAAGCTCGTAAGCCTCTTCTGCCGATAAACCCCGATATTTTTTCGCTCTTAAAAGGATATTTGATATCATAATATGTGAAAGTCAATACAATATGTAAAGAATATATTACACAAAAAGTTGTCATATTGACAATAAAAAATTAGTTTTAGTTAAAAAACAATATGAAATAGTGCCAAGATAATTTTATTAAGTTTAATCTTTTCTTTATTCCTTTGATTTATACTAAGTAGAGATAAAAAAATTCCGGGAAGGGGCTTGGCTATGCCCCGTTCCCGTTATAGTAGGGAGGGAAAGTATGTATATTTTTATAAGCAATATATGTGCCAATTGCAAAATTTTTTGTAGATGTTAAAAATATTATTTCTTAGTTTAAAATAATTATTGATAGCTATAAAAAATTAGATAGTTTTGTTCAGATTTACAAATAACAGCAGAGAGACTATGATTTTTATGATTTAAATTATTGTGGTTTTTTCGCTATAATAATACAAGTTATTTCACGTAGGAGGTTAGATGGGTAAGTCTCTTGTACATAAGATTATTGAAAATCATATTGTTTATGGTGAGATTAAGAAAGGTAATGAGATTGCCATTAAGATCGATCAAACTCTAACACAGGATGCCACTGGCACAATGGCATATCTTCAATTTGAGGCTATTGGTATCCCACGGGTAAAAACAGAGCTTTCTGTTAGTTATGTAGATCATAATACACTTCAAACGGGTTTTGAGAATGCCGATGATCATAGGTTTTTAAGAACTATTGCTGAAAAGTTTGGTATTTATTTTTCTGCTCCAGGTAATGGTATCTGTCATCAAGTGCATCTGGAGAGATTTGGTATACCTGGAAAGACTCTCTTAGGTTCTGATAGTCATACCCCTACAGCAGGGGGGATGGGTATGCTTGCCATAGGGGTTGGGGGACTTGAGATAGCAACTGCTATGGCTGGATATCCTTTTTATATTAATATGCCAGAGATTATATTGGTGAAATTAACTGGTAGTCTAAGACCTTTTGTCTCAGCAAAGGATATTATACTTGAATTATTAAGAAGACTTACTGTTAAGGGAGGAGTCGGTAAGATCTTTGAATATGGTGGTGAAGGAGTAAAAACACTCTCTGTCCCCGAAAGGGCTACTATTACTAATATGGGAGCAGAGCTTGGAGCAACAACATCAATCTTCCCATCTGATGAGATAACCTACCAGTTTTTAAAGGCTGAGAGAAGGGAAAAAGATTTTGTTCCCTTATCTGCTGATGAAGATACTATCTATGATGGTGTTATTGAGCTAAACCTTAATGAGTTAGAACCTTTGATAGCCTGTCCTCACTCTCCTGATAATGTGGTAAAGGTTAAAGAGTTAAAAGATATTAGTGTCGATCAGGTATGTATAGGAAGCTGCACAAACTCATCCTATAAAGATTTAGCTACTGTAGCAAAGTTGTTGAAAGGTAAAAAGTTGCCCAAAAATGTTAGCCTTGTTATATCTCCTGGATCCAAGCAAGTTATGGAGACCATAGCAAGAGATGGTTATTTATATGATATAATTTCCTCTGGAGCTAGAATTTTAGAAAATGCCTGTGGTCCATGTATAGGCATGGGGCAATCGCCCTCCTCAGGTGCGGTATCTCTAAGAACTTTTAATAGGAATTTTGAGGGAAGAAGCGGCACTAAAGATGCGAAGGTTTATCTATGCTCCCCAGAGGTTGCAGTAGCATCGGCATTGGCAGGTAAGATTGTTGATCCAAGAATGTTTTTTGTAGATAAAATATCAGTCAAACTACCAGAGAGCTTTGTTATTAACGATAATCTTATATATCCACCCTCTGATAATCCAGAAAAAGTGGAGGTTTTACGGGGGCCAAATATAGCGCCACTGACTATAACTAAACCATTAGATGAAAAGATTGAAGCGCCTGTTTTGTTAAAGGTGGGAGATAACATAACAACTGATGATATAATGCCAGCTGGGGCAAAGATTTTGCCATTGAGATCCAATATACCTGCAATATCAAGATATGTTTTTTATAATATTGATGAAAGTTTTTATGATAGGGCTAAAAAAGCAGGTAGTGGTTTTATAATTGGTGGTGAAAATTATGGTCAAGGCTCAAGTAGAGAACATGCGGCTCTTGCTCCTATGTATTTAGGTATTAAAGCAGTTATCTCCAAATCATTTGCCAGGATACATAGATCAAATCTAATAAATTTTGGCATATTACCTTTAACCTTTCTTGAGTCAGGTTTTTTTGATAAAATAGATAAAGAAGATATATTGGTAATGGATAATTTTTTTGACTCACTAGCTTCCAATAGAGAAATAAAGGTTTATAACAAAACTAAGAATTTTTATTTTTCTGTGAGGGCTAACTTAACCCCGAGACAGGTTGAGATAATTAGGGCGGGCGGGTTGCTTAATTTTGTAAAAAGTTAGATTAATTATGGAAGAGAAAGAAAAAACTAAAGAAAAAAGATGTCTTGTTTGTGGTAAAAAATCAGAGACCGATATCTGCGATAGCTGTAAAGATAAGATACAAGCTGAGATGGTATATAAGAAGAAAAAAATAGAGAAAGAAGAAAAAGATTAGGAGGAAGACATGGATCATCTTGATTTTTTAAAAAATTCTTTAAAGGAAGCAATAATCTTTGAACAAAATGGTAGAGAATTTTTTTTAAAGTCTGCTGAAGAGGCAAAAAATCCTTTTACCAAGGAAATATTTAAAACTCTTGCCGATGAGGAGTTAAAGCACATAAAAAGAGTAAAAGAGGTTTTTGATAGTCTCGTAAGGGGAAATATAATTCCAGAAAATTTACCTGTCTCTGAAAATAAACCCTGGAAGAATATTTTCAAAGATGCCTTGGAAAGGTTTAAAGATCTTGTAAAAAGCGATATGCAGGATAAAGAAGCTATAAAGTTAGGTCTTGATTTTGAATCAAAGGGTTTTAAATTTTATGATGAGATGGCAAAAAAGTCATCAAATCCAATAGAGAAGAAGTTTTTTGAGATTTTGAGAGATGAGGAAGAGGGACATTACCTGTTAATTGAAAATTTAGAAAAATTTTTGCTAAACCCTGTTGATTGGTACGGAGAAAAGGAACATCATATCTTTGAGGGGTAAGAAATAGGAAAATTAACTTTTTCTTTAATCTTATCTATATTTTTTTTAACTTTTTCTCTAACTTTGTCTGATGCACTCTCTTTAGGGTGGTTGGCGAAGGATCCATTAAAAAAGGGAGAGATATATCTTGATAAGGTAATTGATGGTGATACAATACTTTTAAAAGATGGCAGATATGTAAGGCTTATTGGGATAGATACGCCTGAGGTTAGAAGAAAGATTGATGGTAAATGGGTAGATATCTCAGAACCCTATAGTAGAGAAGCTACCGAGTTTTTAAAAAAAATTTTATATGATAAAAAAATAACTCTTGATTACGATAGCGAGATCAAAGACAGCTACAATAGAGAGCTTTGTTACGTATACTCAGATGGTATCTTAGTTAATGATGCAATCTTAAAGGAAGGGTTAGCTTTCCCTTACTTAAAAAACAAGAAACTTAAGTATTATCAGAGACTCAAAAATGCCTTTTATGAGGCCGTGAGACAACAAAAAAATATCTATAAGATAAATCTGAAAGGTGAGAAGAATTTAAATAAATATGTAGGAAAGGATGTTTTTTACGAAGGGGTTGTAAGAAACATTCATTTGGGTTCCTCTTCAACTGAGCTAATTTTTGATAACTTGATTGTTATAGCTGAAGGTTCACATAGAGGTATAAAAAGAGGAGATTACTTGTTTGCCTATGGAAAACTTACTCAGAAAAATAGGAGATTTATAATAATATCTCAGAGAAATAGGATCTTTTATTTTGATTGATCAAAAGAAGAAAAAAGTTCATCAAAATTGTTTCCATCCTCAGGATAGGAAACAATTTTGTATATAAAAGGGATACCCTCTTTTGAAAGCTTCTCTCTTAGGAAATTTATTTTCTCATTTATCTCTTCAACGCCTGTTTGATCAAAAACTACAAAGTCGTCGCCACCAGCTCTAACAACGATTGATGGTGTAAGAAATATAGATTGTAGATAATGGGCTGTTTTAATAATTATCTCATCACCCTTTATCCTTCCTTTTGTTCTGTTTATTTCTGATATGCCCTTTATATCAATTAGTACTAAGTAAAAGGTCTGATTTTCCTGAATCTTCTCCTTTAAAAAGTTTTTTAAGTAGGGGTACCAGTATAGACCTGTAAGAAAATCTATATAAACCATCGCTTCTCTAAACTTCTCTATATAGGGAGATATAGAGCTTTTTACTTCTTCTAAATCTTCTATTTCTTCAAGTACTGATATAGATGCTTCTCTCAAATCAGGGTCAAATTTTTTACCGAACTCAGATATTATGTAATCTATCACGTCGTTCTTTGCCATCTTTTTTCTATAGGGTCTTAAAGAAGAAAGGGCATCATAATTATCCGCAATGGATATTATTCTCGATTCAAGGGGGATATTTTTAGCCTTTAAACCTTCTGGATAACCTTTTCCGTCAAAGTTTTCGTGGTGATATTTTATCCAGGGTATTATGCTATTTAGTGGTGTTATCTCAGAAACTATTAAGGCACTCATACCAGGATGATTTTTCATAATCATATACTCAAAATCTGTTAGTTTTCCGGGCTTAAGCAGGATCAGGTCTGGAATACCAACCTTTCCTACATCGTGGAGAAGTCCTGCAAGCTCAAGTTTCTTTAATGATTCTTCTTCAAAGCCCAATTTTTTTGCTATTTTAGTAGATATTAGAGCCACTCTTTCTGAATGACCTCTTGTATAAGGGTCTCGAGCTTCTATAGCGTTTGCCAGTGCTTTAACAGATTGTATGGCGAGCTGTTCTAACATTTCTGTTCGTTCTTTAAGAAGGCTCTCAACGTGACTAAAGTATTTCTTGCTTTGTTTAATGTTTAAACAATAATTAAGAGCACTATCTATCTTTTCTTTTATTTGTTGTAATGTGAAGGGCTTTGGTATAAAGTCAAAGACACCTTTAGAAAGGGCAGATTGAATTATCTCAACATTAACGGAACCACTAATAATTATTATTGGAATGTCTTTATAAATGCCACTTTTAAGATTATCTACAAAGGGTAGGGAGTTTACTCCTTTCAAAAACACATCAAGTATTACTAAATCTACTTCAGGATTGGAGGAGAAAAATTTATTAGCTTCATCAATCTCTGAAAATGCCTCTACTTGGTATCCCAAAAGCTCACCAAAATCTTTTAACATCTCTCGAGGAGCCGTATCATCATCTATTATAACTATTCTTGGTTCTTTCATTTAATACCTAATATGGAGATGAGGTCGTTAAAACTAAAGGGTTTAATAAGAAAAGGACGTCCTGTCTTTTTTAGTTTTTCTCTTGTATCAAGACTTACCTCTCCGGTTATGAAGACAACTCTTTTTGCTAACTCTTCATTTTCTTTTAATAAATCGTAGAAAAGCTCTGTTCCATCTTTATCAGGTAACCTGTTATCAAGTATAATAACATCATAAGTATTATGTTTCATTAGTTTAACAGCGCTCTGGGCATCCTTTGCCTCGTCAACTCTATATTTGAAAGTAAAAAGTATATCAGATAAATATTCTCTAACTGTAGTGTCGTCGTCAATGACTAATGCCTTTTTAAACTCATCAGGTTTAAAGGAGGTCTTGTCATCAATGTTATCAGTAATTTTTTCTTCTTTCTTAATAGTAATAGGAAGCTGTATTTTGAAGGTAGTACCATTTTTTGAGGTCTCGAAGCTTATAGTACCTTTATGCATCTGAATAATTCTATGAACAAGAGATAATCCTAATCCTGTTCCTTTACCCTGCGATTTTGTGGTAAAGAAGGGTTGGAAGATTTTATCTTTTATATTCTCCGGAATGCCATGTCCATTGTCAGAAACAGTTAGTACGACATTATTGTCATCTATTTTTTTAGCCTCAAGTTTAACTTTATTTCCTTTACCGCCGCTTGTTATAGCATCAAAGGCGTTCTGAAGAAGATTTAAAACCACCTGCTGTATTAGTCCAGAGTTGCAATAAACTAATGGCAAATTATCTTCAATATCAATCTCAAGGTGAATGTTATTTTCCTCGAAGGAGGCAGATATCAAAAAGCTAACTTCTTTTAAGGTAGAAGAGATGTCTGTGTAAGACATATCCATTATTTGTTGTTTTCTTGAGAATTTTAAAAGGTTTTCGATTATATTCTTAACTCTAAAACTTTCTCTTTGAATCTTATCTACAACATCTAATACTTTCTTAGGTACCAAATCCTTGTAAAATGTAAGCAACTCAGCGTAACCTATAATTCCTGTTATAGGATTATTAATCTCGTGGGCAATATTTGCGGCTAACTCACCTATTGATACCAATTTAGCTGATTGAATAAGCTCTTCCTGAGTCTTTAATTCTGATGTTATGTCATTGAAAGTTATAATCACACACTCCTGATTATTAAATATTAAAGGAGAGGCGCTAAGCTTGTAATAGTTATCATCAAGCGTGAAAATTTTTGTGTAAGTATTTTCTTTTTTAGAATCAGCTATACTGTTAAAAATTTCATCAATAGAGATATCATCAATATAAAAGAGCTTACTCTCTCTAAAAGAGCCTGCTTTGTCGATTATTTTTTTTGCTTTATCGTTCATCTTGATAATTTCCTTGTTGACATTAACGAATAGTAGCCCTTCGCTCATTCTTGAGATAATATTCTCTAGGAGACTATTAATTTGTTGAATCTGCTTTTCCTTTAGTACCTCTCCCGTAATATCTTCTTGTATTTCTACTATTTTATTAATTTTTCCATCTAAATCATATATGGGATAGCTTGAAATATTTATGTACCTAATGCCACTTTCTGTGGGGACTTCAATTATATCTCTTGTAGCTTTTCCTTCAAAGCTTTCTGCAACAGGACAGCCTCCGTCCTTTAAGCAAAAGTCTTTACCAAAGGTTAAGTCATAACATTTTTTACCAATGATATCATCAAGATTAAGACCTCTCTTTTTCAAAAATGAGTTGTTTGCTAAACTTATAGTCCTCTCAGAATCTATGATTATTATCTCACTACCAACACTGTTTAAGATAGTGTCAAGGAAGTCTCGCTCTTGTTTGAGCTTCTTTTCTACCTGTTTAATTTTAAGGGCTGTATTTATTCTGGCGAAGAGCTCATTCTCATCAAAAGGCTTTGTTATATAGTCAATAGCCCCAAGATTAAGACCTGTAACAAGGTCTTTTTTATCTAAATATCGGGCTGTTAAGAAGATTATCGGTATATCTTTAATATTGTCTTTTTCTTTTATCATCTTACAAAGCGTAAAACCATCAATCTCAGGCATCATTATATCAAGGATAATTAAGTCAGGGCCTTCCTTCTCAATAATAGAGATTGCATCTTTTGGATAAGAAGACAATATAGTAGAGTAACCTCTTTGTTTGAGATATAAATCTAATATTTTTAAATTTTCAATCTCATCGTCTATAACTAAAATTTTCTCCATATATTATGTTATTCTAATATCTTTTCATATTTTTGTAAATCTAATTGATATTTTTATTTCTTAAGATTTAAAATAAACTGCAATGATTCTTGAAAGGCTAAAAGAAAAGATATCTTTGAATGATATAATAAGCTTTCTTGGTACGAAGGAAGGATTTTACTGCCTTGATAGCGGAAATAGCGAGCTTCCTCGAGGGAGATACTCCTATGTTGGCATTAAACCAGAGTTTTCTATCTATTGTATAGGAGATAGTCTTTTTTTGAGAGAAAACAATAAAGTTAGGGCTTTAAAAGATGATATTTTTACATTTATAAGAGCACATCTTGGTAAAAGAAAGGTAACAAAAAAAGCTTTCCCTTTCAACTCAGGATTTATTGGATATATTACTTACGACTTTGGTTGGAATCTTGATAAATTCAATAGAAAAAAGATGTTAAAAAGGGTATTAAATCTACCTCTCATAAAATTTAATTATTACTCCGAAGTTTTGGTATATGACCACAAATTCGAAGATCTGTATTATATTAATGAGAAAGACAATAAAGACTGGAAAGATATCTTAAAATTCTTCAAAAAGGTTAAGTCTAAAAAAGAAGATATTAGAATAGACAATTTAAGATCATCTTTTTCTTATAGAAACTATGAAAAGGCAATCTTAAAAACCAAAGATTATATAAAATCTGGAGATATTTATCAGGCAAACATATCACAAAGATTCTCGGTAAATGCAAGCTTTAATCCTGTTGACTTTTATTTAAAATTAAGAGAGATTAGTCCAGCTCCCTTTGGTGCCTATTTAAGAGATCCCTTTGCCACAGTAGTTTGTAACTCTCCAGAGAGGTTCCTTTATAAAAAGGGGAGATACATAGAAACCTGTCCTATAAAGGGTACGAGAAAAAGATATTTTGACAAAGAAAAAGATTTATATCAAAAAAAAGAGTTAAGAAAAAGTCAGAAGGATAGGGCAGAACATATTATGATAGTGGATTTGGAAAGGAATGATTTAGGAAAGATCTGTGAGATTGGCTCTGTTAAAGTAAAAAAACTTTTTTCTATAGAGTCCTATGCCAATGTCCATCATATGGTTTCCATCGTTTATGGTAAGCTGAAAAAGTCCTTAGATATTACCGATTGTATTAAGGCTACCTTTCCTGGAGGTTCTATAACAGGCGCACCAAAGCTAAGATCAATGGAGATAATAGATGAGTTAGAACCAGTTAGCAGAGGGATCTATTGTGGTTCAATAGGATATATAGATAACTCAGGTGATGCCGATTTTAATATCGCCATAAGAACAGGTGTCATCACAAGAGGTAAGATGTATTTTTATGTAGGTGGGGGGATAGTTGCTGACTCTGAGCCTAAGTTAGAGTATGAAGAAACTATTACTAAGGCTAAGGCTTTTTTGTCGGCATTAAACTTATCAGAGATAAAAGAGTTATAAGATGAGAGTATATCTTAATGGTGCTTTTTTAGAAGAAGTCAATGCCCACATCTCGCCCTTTGATAGAGGTTTTTTATATGGTGATGGTATTTTTGAGACTATTAAGTGCATCGAAGGCAAACCAATGCTTTTAAGAGAGCATGTAAAAAGATTAAAAAGTGGGCTTAAGGAGTTAAATATATCTATAAAAGAAGAATACAGAGATTTCAAATTAATAATTGAGAGTTTATTGGATTACAATTCTTTGAGAGATTGTTCTGCCTATGTAAGAATATCAATAAGCAGAGGTGTTACAAAGGCTTTGAGAGATTTTGATGCAAAAAATCCAACAGTATTTATCTTTACAAGAAAGATAGATGAGGATAGTCTCTCAAATATGCGAAAAAAAGGAGTGATTTTAAAAACTGTTACTTATTACAGAAGTTTTTTGCCTCACTTTAAACATTTAAATTATTTGGCCTCTATATATAGCTTAATGAATAACAGAGATTGTGATGAGGTATTATTTTTAGATGAAAGAAAAAAGATTTTGGAAGGTGCTACGAGTAATATCTTTTTTGTTAATGAAAAAGCCATATATACACCAAAGGATAAAATTTTAAAAGGCCTTTATAGAGATTTTATTATTAAAAAGATGAGAGCTCTAAATTTTAAGGTTTTAGAACAAGAGATACCTTTAAGAGAGATAGACAATTTTTATTCTGCTTTTATAACAAACTCAATTATTCAGATTATACCTGTTAGAAAGATTGACCAAGTTGAGTTTGACATACAAAATAGGCTATTCCAAAAACTTTGCAGTTTTTAAATTTTCAAATTACTAAATAATTTTTTATTGCTTTGTTTATCTTACAAAAGGCTTGACATTTTTATTTTTTATCAATATTATTATATATATGATTTTTTGAATTAAAGGAGAGTGATTATGGATATTAAAATTAGTCGAAGAAATTTTTTATTAGGCACGGGCTTGTTAACAGCAGGGAGTTTACTGCCAGCTGTAAGTGCTAATAGTGCGATTGATGATGGTTCCTTTGCTACTCTAATTGACTTAACAAAATGTGATGGCTGTAAAGAATATGAGATGCCACTTTGTGTAAAGGCCTGTAAAAATGGCAATCAAAGTAAGTTTCCTGAGCCTGATAAGAAAATGTTAAAGCCCTATTGGCCACAAAAGTTTTATGATGACTGGAGCTCGAAAAGAAATGTCATAGATAGATTAACTCCATACAACTGGATCTTTGTTCAAAGAGTGAAAATTAATAAAGACGGTAAAGAGGAAGAAATATCTGTTCCAAGAAGATGTATGCATTGTGATAATCCACCCTGTGCAAAGCTCTGTCCTTTTGGAGTTAATAAAAAACACTCTGAAGGTCCTGTAACCATAGATTGCAAACTCTGCTTTGGCGGTGCTAAATGTAAGGATGTCTGCCCATGGGGTGTACCTCAAAGACAGGCAGGTGTAGGTATATATACAAAATTAGACCCTCTACCAGTAGGCGGCGGGGTTATGTATAAATGTGATTTGTGTTTCGATGAGATAAAGAAGGGAAACGTCCCTTATTGTGTTAAAGATTGTCCTAAGAAGGCTATAAGTTTTGGAAGACGTAGTGAGATATTTAAGATGGCAGATGCCATGGCAAAAGAAAAAGGTTTATATATATACGGAAAAGAAGAAAACGGCGGTACTTCTACAATTTATTTGAGCTCTGTATCTTTTGAAGAGATTGATAAAGCGATTATAGCATCTACAGAAGACAATAAAAAGGTTATGAGATTCCACAAACCAAAGAATATGTTAGAGAAATATAAAAATTTAGCTAGATTAGTACTTTTCGCTCCTATTTTAGGAATAATATCTGCATTATTTTCTGCTAATAGTGATATAAAGAAAAATTTAAGAAAGGAGAAAAAACATGAGTAAAAATAACAAGATTTTAAGACATACAAGGAAAGAAATATTAATTCATTGGCTTGTAGCTATAAGTGGGATTGTATTGATTATTAGCGGCTTTGGTGAGATGCCAATGTATAAAAGGTATAATATAACTAAGATTCCATTTTTGCAATTTTTGGGTAGTTATGAGATCAACTTAATAATCCATTATGTTTTTGCAGCAATCTTTGTTTTTGCCGTATTTTTTCATATTTTTTATCATTCAAAAAAGAGAGAGTTTTCATTACTACCAAAGAAGGGAGACTTTAAAGAGAGTATACATGTGTTAAAGGCAATTATTAAAGGAGAAAAAGAGCCTCCCCATCTAAAGTTTTTGGCTGAACAAAGACTTGCCTATGTTGCCATTGGTTTTGTTAGTCTTATACTAATAGTAACAGGACTAATTAAAACTTATAAAAATTTAGGCCCAATAGTTTTAAACCCAGATTTTCTAATGATTGTCACATTGATTCATACGATTGCTACTATATTCTTTATTATATTGTTGATTTTACATTTAGGTGCTTTTATTGTTAAAGATAATAGAGAGCTTTTAAAGTCAATGTTTACAGGTTATGTGAATTATGATTATGCAAGAAGAAGACATCCAAAATGGTTAGAAGAAATGGAGAAACAAAATTAAGTAAGATGTTCATAGGAGAGGGGAGAGATCTTTATCCTTTTATTATCTCTTTCTAGATACAATCCTTTAGGGATAATCTCTCCTGCTATGGCTAAGGGTACTTTCAACTTTTTTGCTAAAGAGTATATTTTGACTTTGTTATCTTTGTTAGCGGTAAATAGAAGCTCGTAGTCATCTCCACCATTAAGGATAAAGCTATCTATCTCTCTATTACTAAAAAATTTTTTTAAAGTTTCTGAAGAGTTTTCTTTTAAAAAGTTTTCATAAATAAGGGCACCACATTCACTCTCCTCAAGAATATGGAAGAGGTCTCCTAAAAAACCATCACTTATATCAATCATAGAATTAATTAATCTTTCTTTCGCAAGCATTAAAGCAAAATCCATTCTTAAATTAGGTCTTAAAAATTTCTCAACATAGCAAGATAATGCTTTATCTCTTATATGTTTTTTTAAGATATGTAATCCAGCCGAGGCCATACCGATTTTACCAGTGTAGTAAATATAATCCCCTACCTTTGCCCCTCCTCTAAAAATTGGATTATTTTTCATTTTACCTATAGCTGATACAGATATAGCAAGAGTTTTACAGGTAGATATGTCGCCACCAATTATGGCAACATTATATTTTAGAGAGGCTTCTTTTATACCCATAAGAATTTGATCGATATATGTATTTTTAAACTTTGGTGGGATGAGTAGATTGAGTAAATAAAACTCTGGGGTACCACCCATAGCAATTATATCGCTTATTGATCTGACTATCGCCTTGTAACCAATAGACTTATAATCCATTCCTATAGATATGTCAAAATGAACACCTTCCACCATATTGTCAACCGTATAAAGGTTGTAATTATTAAATTTTTTAATTACAGCGCAGTCATCACCAATGGCTTTAAAGATATTTTTTTTTTCTGGGAATAGTTTTTTTATTTTTTTTATGAGCTCAAACTCAGAGTAAGATGTCTTTTGTTTTTTCATGGGTTAGGTGTTGAGTCTTTTATATACTGGTATTCTTCCATGATGCCCTGCCATAACCCTTTTGCCTTGAGAATTATCTCGCAAACCTCTCTTACTGCCCCTTTCCCTGCGTAATTAAGGGTTATGTAGTCCACCTCATCTCTAACATCGTAGGATGCATCAGGCACAGTAACTCGAAAACCAACTCTTTTAAAGACAGGGATATCTACTATATCATCACCTATATAGGCAATCTCGTGGGGCCTATAGAAGCCTTCATTAATAATTTGTTCAATAATATAACCTTTGTCTGCTACATTTTGAAAGACAAACTCAATCCCCAATTCTTTTGCGCGGTGTTCTACTATTTTGGAAACTCTTCCGGTTATTATACCAGTCTTAATATCAAATTTATGTAAAAGCTTAATACCGTGTCCATCCCTAACAAAGAAGAATTTTAGTTCCTTACCTTCGTTATCATAAACAATACTTCCATCGGTAAGAACGCCATCAACGTCCATAAGAAGTAATCTAATCTTTTCTGCCTTTTTTATAAGCTCATCCGTCATTAAGATCATACTATCCCTGCCTTGAGTATATCGTGAAGATGAATTATCCCTATAGGAATAGGCATATCAGGCTTCTCAAAAACAAAAAGAGTTGTTATAGAATAACTCTCCATTATCTGAAGAGCCTTGAGAGCCAACTCATTTTTTAATATAAACTTTGGATTTTTTGTCATAATATCTGAAGCCTTCATCTTAAATATATTTTCATGTTTTTCAATAGCCCTTCTCAGATCGCCATCAGTTATAACTCCAACAAGTCTTCCATCCTCATCTATAACTCCTGTCGTTCCTAATTTTTTTGATGAGATAACATAGATAGTATCTTTCATATTTGTATTTTCTTTTACAAGGGGGATCTCTTCTCCTTTGTGCATAAGGTCAGAAACTTTGTAAAAAAGCTTTTTCCCTAAAGCTCCAGCAGGATGGCGAAAGGCAAAATCTTCTTCTTTAAATCCCCGCATCTTTATGAGGGCAACTGCCAGGGCATCTCCAAGAGCAAGTGTGGCAGTTGTTGATGCAGTAGGGGCTAAATTTAGGGGGCAGGCCTCTTTTTTTACTCCTATATCGAGAAAAACATCACCAGATTTTGCCAAAGAGGATTTTTTTCTACCTGTCATAACAATCAGTTTATTTCCCATTCTCTTAATAATCGGTAGAATTTTTATTATCTCCTCTGTTTCTCCACTGTTTGATATTGCTAGTACTACATCGTTTTTAGACAAGACGCCTAAATCACCGTGAAGACCCTCAGAAGGATGCATAAAAAATGCTGGTGTTCCAGTACTTGCTAAAGTTGCTGCAATTTTTTGCCCAATGATTCCAGATTTACCTATCCCTGTAACAACTACCTTCCCTTTACATTCGTAAAGGAGATGGCAGGCTGACTCAAAATTATGATCAATCTTATCTTTTATCTCTTTTAAAGCAGATATCTCAATATCTATAACTTCTTTAGCTGTATCAATTAACATCTTTATCCTCTATAACAATCTTATCTATGGCTATAATCTTTTCCATTAATCTTTTTAAGTCAGATAATTTAAGAGAGTTAGGTCCATCACATAAGGCTAATTCAGGGTCTTCATGGACCTCCATAAATACTCCATCAACTCCACAGGCAACGGCGGCTTTTAGTAAGTAGGGTATCATATCTCTATCTCCACCACTTTTGTCTCCTAAACCTCCAGGCTTTTGAATACTATGGGTGGCGTCATATACTACTGGGAAACCAAAACTTCTCATAATAGGAAAGGCTCTAAAATCAACCACAAGATTATTGTATCCAAAGGTTGTACCACGTTCAGTTATTATGATCTTGTTGTTGCCTGTTGATAAGATTTTATCAATAATGTTTTTTACATCCCAGGGAGAGATAAACTGCCCTTTCTTTACATTTACTACCTTTGTTGTCTTTGCAACCTCTAAAATAAGGTCTGTCTGTCTGCATAAAAAGGCTGGTATCTGAAGTACATCAAGTACCTCGCTGGCCGGCGCTATCTCTTCAAATCTATGGACATCTGACAAAACAGGAACATTAAACTCTTCTTTTACCTTTTTAAGTATCTTAAGCCCTTCTTTTAATCCTGGACCTCTATAGGATTTTAGAGAGCTTCTATTTGCTTTATCATAGGAAGATTTAAATATAAAATTTATACCAAGCTCTTTAATTATTTTAATTAAAAATTCTGCTGTCTTTAAAGTCCTTAGCTCACCTTCTATAACACAGGGACCTGCTATAAGAAATAGGGGGCAGCTTTTACCGATCTCAAAAAAATTGCCTATTTTGAACTTTATCATTTTTCTCTCTCTTTTTTGTTTTTATAGGCTGCAGCAATGAAAGAGACAAAAAGAGGGTGTGGTTTATAAGGCTTAGACTGGAACTCGGGATGAAATTGGCAACCCAAAAACCAAGGATGCCTTGGAAACTCTACTATCTCAACGAGGGTTTCATCAGGAGAGAGACCACTATAGACAAGATTGTTTTTTTCAAGTTTTTCCCGATAGTTATTATTAAACTCATATCTATGTCTGTGTCTCTCATAAATCTCTTTTTCTTTGTAAGCTCTGTAGGCAAGAGTGTTTTCTTTTAAGACACAGGGATAGGCCCCCAATCTCATGGTCCCACCTAAATTTGAGTTCTCATCTCTCTTTATAACTTCTTTTTTTCTGAAATCATACCATTCTTTCATTAGATAGATTATGGGTGTTTGAGTTTGTGGTTTAAACTCAGTGCTATAGGCCTCTGTTAGATTGCAAACATGTCTCGCAAACTCTATAACTAAAAGTTGCATCCCTAAACATATGCCGAAGAAAGGAATATTATTTTCTCTTGCGTATTTTATTGCCATTATTTTCCCTTCAATGCCTCTACTTCCAAATCCGCCAGGAACTAAAATAGCATTTACATCTTTAAAATTGTCACCAATACCTTCTTTCTCTATGTCTTCAGAGTCAATAAATTTTAAGTTTACTTTCAGCTCATTAGCTATTCCACCATGTAATAATGCTTCATTTAAGCTTTTGTAAGAGTCCTTAAGACTTACATATTTACCAACTACAGCTATAGTTACGTCATCTTTGGGATTGTTTAATACATTACACAGTTGTTGCCATTTGGATAGGTCAGGAGACTTTGTCCAGATATTTAACAGTGATACAATCTTTTCATCAAGCCCCTCTTTGTGGAAATATAGTGGAACTTCATAAATGGAGTTTACATCTTTGGCAGTAATTACTGCATCTTCTGCTACATTACAAAATAGAGCAATTTTTGATTTTATGTCTTGGGAAAGTTCCCTATCACTTCTACATAATATAATATCTGGTCTTATACCAATGGATTGCAGCTCTTTAACACTATGTTGGGTAGGTTTTGTCTTTAGTTCTCCGGCACTTGGTATGAAAGGGACAAGAGTTAGATGTATATAAAGTGTATTTTCCTTTCCGTGGTCAAACCTAAACTGTCTTATGGCCTCAAGAAAAGGCAGACTTTCTATATCTCCTACAGTTCCACCTACCTCTACGATAAGTATATCATTGTCTTTTGCAGCTCTTAAGATAAAACATTTTATCTCATCAGTTATATGAGGTATGACTTGAACAGTTTTTCCTAAATACTCACCCTTCCTTTCTTTTTGAAGAACCGAATCATAAATCTGACCGGTGGTGAAATTATTAATTTTAGTCATCTTGGCTGTGGTAAATCTTTCATAATGTCCTAAATCAAGGTCTGTCTCAGCACCGTCTTCTGTAACAAAGACCTCACCGTGTTGTAGTGGGTTCATTGTTCCAGGGTCTAAGTTTATGTAAGGGTCTAATTTTTGAAGAGATACCTTAAGTCCCCTTGCTTCCAAAAGCGCGCCAATAGATGCAGAAGCTATTCCTTTTCCAAGTGAAGATACAACACCACCTGTAACAAAGATAAATTTGGTTCTGAGCCTTTTTTTATCCATAACTATCCCCGTAAAATTTTCCTTGCCCTATCTAAATCATCGTAGGTATCTATACCAAAACCATTATATTTTACAGTAGGTACTATAATTTTGTAACCATTTTCTATTGCCCGAAGTTGCTCAAGTTTTTCTGCCTTTTCTAAAAAGCCTTCCTTCATGTTAGTAAACTTTAGTAAAAAGTCCCATTTGTAGCCGTAAATACCAATATGCTTAAAGGTCTTTGCAAGAATATCTTTCTCTGTCTTAAAGTCAATCTTACCATTTCTTTTATAGGCATCAAAGTCATCTCTAAAATAGGGTATTGGTGCTCTTGAGAAGTATATGGCATAATCTTTTTCGTCACAAATAACCTTTACTATGTTGGAGTTAAAAAACTCTTTAATTGAACTTAAAGGTGTCTTGGCAGAAGCATAAGAAACATTTTCATCTTTAATCATCACTTTAAGGACTGTATCAATAACATCTGAAGTTATAAAAGGTTCATCACCTTGAATATTAATTATTATGTCACCATCAATCTTTCGCGCTACTTCTGCCACCCTATCTGTACCAGATGGATGGTCAGGAGAGGTAAGCTCGCAGAAGCCTCCAAAAGAAGTTACGTGGTTTGCAATTTTCTCGCTATCGGTGGCAACTATTATTTTATTTATAAGCTTTGATTTGGAGGCATTTTCGTAAACAAGCTGAATGAGAGTCTTATTGCCTATCATTGTTAATGGCTTTTCTGGAAGTCTTGTAGAGGAGATTCTTGCTGGAATAATAGCTATTATCTTCATAAGATACCTCAGTGAATAGGGTCAGGCTCTAATTTCTTTTCTTGTTGATTTTCTTTTTTATCTTTGTATTTCCATTTGAAATTATAGTTAAAATTTTTACCAAATTTGTTTAAAACTGCTTTCCCTTCAATAGTTATTTTATTCTGGATTTCTTGAGTTTTTCCTTTTAATATCAATGATATAATCTTAATAAGATGACTTTCCTCTAAAAAGATAGCAATAGGTATGTATGTGTTTGAATTTGATAATAATTTTTCTTCTCCTTCCCAGTAACCACTACTAAAAAGGTTTTTATCATAATAAAGGTTATATTCTATATACTTTACCTTAACGTTGAAGGAATTAGGATTATACACATCAAGAACCAGCTTCAAGTTGATTTTTTCTTCTGAGATACCATCTATCTTGATATCTGAGATATCTACCTTAGGCTCATCAACAAGACATCCATTAAAAAAAAATATAAAAAAAATTAGAAAGACTAGTCTTTTCATAAAAACATAATAAAGATTAGGTCAAAAACCTTAACAAGTCAAGATAAACTTAGGTATGGAGTATCCCAAATTTGCCGATAGACAAAAGGTCATTTTTTCGCTCTACGTGTTCTTTTCACAGCTCTAAGCTTATTATACTACAAACTTCGAACTCACTCTTCGGATTCAAAAAGTGAAGTTTGTTGACGCTCCATTCGCTAAGAGCTAAAGCAAAAAGCGTGCTTGATATCGCTCAAAAACAATCTTCCTATCGGCAAATCTGGATTATTAATAGCCTTTTGAGTTTTTTAATAATTTTATGTATAATTGTCATTAATGAAAAAGCTGTTAATAATATTTTTTATAGTTGTTACATTTGTTACTTGTTTTGGAGAAGAAGGTCCTAAAATAGTCAAGATTGCTAAAAATTATGATCTTATCTCATTTAAAAATTTTATCGATGAGGTATCTCAAGGTCAGATAATTTTTGTTGGAGAACAACATAGCGAGTTATCCCATCACAAGTTCCAACTTAAAGTAATTGAAGAGCTTAAAAATAGAGGGTATAAGGTTGCTATTGGTTTGGAAATGTTTAAAGAAAAGGACCAAAGTGTCTTAGATGACTGGGTACAAGGCAAGCTTGATGAGCAATCTTTTATAAAAAAATTTTATGAAAACTGGGGGAGTAACTGGAAGTTGTATGGGGACATATTTAAGTTCGCAAAAAATAATAATGTTCCAATGGTAGCTCTAAATGTGCCTAAGGAGATCACAAGAAAGGTTGGTCAATTTGGGTTCCAGTCTCTTACAATAGAAGAGCTTAAAAATCTACCCCCAAACGTTACTTGTCAGATTGATAGGAGATATATGGAGCTATTAAGGAGCATATTTTCTCATAAAGGAGAGGTCAATAAAAACTTCAATAATTTTTGTGAGGCTCAGGTATTATGGGATCAAGCGATGGCTTTCTACATAGATAGATATCTTAAAAAAAATCCTAACTATAAATTGGTTGTTCTGTCAGGCACTTTTCATTCATGGAAATATGGAATTCCTAAACAGGTACAGAGATTTGGAAATTATAAGGTCTTTTCAGTGATTCAAGATAATCCTTTTTTTGATAGAGATGTTACGTTTGAAGAGACAGACTACTTTGTTATTCATAAATAGAACTTAGTAAGATGCTTAAATAGATATAAGAAACTACTTCTTTAATTTTTGAAGGATTTCTAATAACTCGTCAATTTTTTCAGGAGATAATGTTACCCCTTTTTTAGTTGGTTTCCACTCTCCTTCATCATTTTGGAAATAAATTCTGATATCTACGTATTCCTTACCCTTGTAGCTTTCCTTAGAAATCCTAATATTTTCAGTAGCGTTTTTCTGTATCTCTCCTATAATCATCCTGTTACCCCAAATTTTTTAAAAAATTATTTATTAATGACGAGGCATATGTCAAGAAAAAATATTAAATACAAAAAATTATTTACAATTTTCCTGCTTTTATTATAAAATAACAAACTTAAAAAAACACACGCCTAAATAATATCTTGTTTTAGGTCTTTTTTTAAAAGCAACAAGATAAGGGCGGAGGAAAAAACCTAAAAAGGAGCATAATATGAGTGTAACGATGAAACAGCTTTTAGAAGCAGGTGTCCATTTTGGACATCAGACAAAGAGATGGAATCCAAAGATGAAACCCTATATCTTTGGAGCAAGAAATGGTATTCATATCATTGACTTGCAAAAGACTGTTGAGTATTTCAAGACTGCCTACTCCTTTGTAAAAGAGATAGGTAAGCAAGGGGGAGTAATTCTCTTTGTAGGTACCAAGAAACAGGCTCAGGATGTGATAGCTGAAGAAGCTCAGAGAGTAAGTTTGCCATACGTTAATCAGAGATGGTTAGGTGGAATGTTGACGAACTTTAGAACTGTTAAGACAAGTATTGATAAGATGAAAGAGATAGAGAAGATGGAAGAAGATGGCTATTTAGCCAAACTTCCCAAAAAAGAGGCAATTAAACTTATAAAAAGAAAGGATAAGATTAAGTCCTACCTCGATGGAATTAGGGACATGGAAAATATTCCTGATGCCCTTTTTGTTGTTGACTCAAAAAAAGAAAGAATAGCAATTTTAGAAGCAAAGAGATTGGGTATTCCTATAGTTGGTGTGGTTGATACAAACTGTGATCCTGATGATGTAGATTACATAATACCAGCCAATGATGATGCTATTAGAGCTGTAAAGTTACTTGCAAATAAGATTGCCGAAGCCTATGAAGAGGGAAAAAAGGAGAGAGAGATTTTAGCCCAAAAAGAGTTAGAGGAAAAAGAAGAGGCTAATAAAAGTATGCTCGATGAAGAAGCAAGTGATACCACATCTAAAATCGATTCAAACGAATAATAGGGAGGAATGAAGATGGAGATTTCAGCATCAGTTGTTAAAGAACTTAGAGAAAAAACTGGCGCAGGTATGATGGAGTGTAAAAAGGCTCTAGAAGCCTGTGGCGGTGATATGGAGAAGGCGATAGTATATTTAAGAGAGAGGGGTCTATCAATAGCTCAGAAAAAGTCTGCAAGAACTGCTAACGAAGGTTTAATAACCTCTTATATACATTCAGGTGGTAAGATAGGTGTTCTTGTTGAGGTAAACTGTGAAACTGATTTTGTCGCAAGAAACGAAGATTTTAAAGAGTTTTCTAAAGACATTGCAATGCAGATTGCCGCTGTAAAGCCACTTTATGTAAAGAGAGAGGATGTTCCTGCTGATGTTATTAATAAAGAAAAAGAAATTTATGCGACCCAGGCTAAGGCTACTGGTAAGCCAGAAAAAGTTATTGAAAAGATTGTGGAAGGCAAATTAGAGAAGTTCTATGAAGAAGTTTGCCTGTTAGATCAGCCCTTTATTAAAGATTCTAATGTTAAAGTTAAAGATTTGCTTACCCAGTTAATCGCAAAGATTGGTGAGAATATACAGATTAAAAGGTTTGTTAGATTTCAAGTAGGTGAGGAAAAATAGGATAATGTCTAATAAGCTATATAAAAGAGTGCTATTAAAACTTTCAGGTGAGATTCTTGCAGGTGATAAAGGTTTTGGCATAGCAACAGAGAAGCTAGATAAAATAGCAGCAGAGATAGCCGAGATTCACAAGATAGGTGTTGAGGTAGCTATTGTTGTGGGTGGAGGTAATATATTTCGAGGCGTATCAAGTGTCTCGATGGGTATTGATAGGGCTACAGCTGACTACGTGGGTATGCTTGCAACTATTATGAATGCAGTAATTATACAGGAAATGTTAGAGAAAAGAGGTGTACAAACAAGGGTACTCTCAGCTTTAGAGGTTAGGGAAGTAGCTGAAACATATATAAGAAGAAGGGCCTTGAGGCATTTAGAGAAGGGCAGAATAATAATCTTTGCTGCAGGTACAGGTAATCCTTTTTTCACAACCGATACTGCTGCAGCGTTAAGGGCAGCTGAGATAGGTGCTGACGTGTTGTTAAAAGGAACAAAGGTTGATGGAGTATATGATAGAGACCCAAATATTTATCCTTCAGCTGTAAAATTCAATCAACTTAACTTCTCTGAGGCTATTGAGAAAGATCTAAAAATACTTGATGCTTCAGCCTTCTCACTTTGTAGGGATAATAATATTCCTATTATAGTTTTTAATGTTGTTGAGGATGGTAATATTAGACGAGTTGTTGAGGGTGAAAACATAGGAACCTTAGTAAAGGGAGCATAGTATATGATAAGTAATATTAGAAAAGCAACTCAGGAGAAGATGGAAAAAACTCTTGAACATTTAAAAAAAGAGTTTAATAAAATTAGAACTGGAAGAGCACAGGCTGGAATTCTCGATGACATTAAGGTTGATTATTATGGTCAGACAATGCCCATTACGCAGCTTGCTACGGTCAATATTCCAGAGCCAAGAATGATTATTATACAACCTTGGGACAGCTCAGCCATATCGGTAATAGAAAAGGCTATTATGAAATCAGAATTGGGGATAAATCCTAATAACGATGGCAAATCAATTAGGCTTGTAATCCCACCTCTTAATGAAGAGCGTAGAAGGGAGTTGGTTAAATTTTCAAAGAAGATAGCAGAAGAAAATAAAGTTGCCATTAGAAACGAAAGAAGGGATGCTATTGAGAAAATTAAGCAAGAGGAGAAGAATAAGACCATATCTGAAGATGATTCAAAGAGGCTTCAAAAGGAGATTCAGGACCTTACTGATAATTACATAAAGAAGATTGATGATATTTTAGCTATGAAAGAAAAGGAGATAATGGAAGTATAATTTTAGATTTTGAAGATAACGTCTTTAATGATAAGATATTTTTAGTTTCTTATATTATATCAAAATAAATAGGAAGGTTGGTGATTTTAATGGCAGAAGTAAAAGCCTTTGAGGGTGAAGATTTTGAAAGATTGCTAAAGAGATTTAAGAAAGAGGTAGAGAAAGCAGGCATTCTTTCGGAGCTTAAAAAAAGGGAGTTCTATGAAAAGCCAAGCGAGAAGAAAAAAAAGAAGCTTAAGGCTGCACGCAGAAGGGCTCTCAAAAAGGCAAGAAAAGAAAAGTATATTCAGGGTTAGTTTTGTTCCGAAGCTATGTTACAAGGTAATGGCATGGTTAAAGACCATGCCATTTTATTTTTTATAAGGAGGTGAATATGAACGCAGTAACAACAACAAATCTTTCAGATTTAGCGGTATTTAAAAGAGGGAAGGTGAGAGATGTATATCAGATAAGCGATGATAAGTTATTAATTGTAGCAACCGATAGGATCTCAGCTTTCGATGTTGTTTTACCAACCCCTATTCCATATAAAGGGGAGATTTTAAATCAGCTTTCTCTATTTTGGTTTGATTTCTTCAAAGATACTATCGACAATCACATAATAACTTCTGATATTAATGAGTATCCAGAAAGTATTAAAAAATATGGTGATATCATTAAATATAGATCTGTTCTCGTCAAAAAGGCAGAACCAATACTTGTAGAGTGTATTGTTAGAGGTTATATATCAGGGTCAGGGTGGAAGGAGTATAGAAGGTCAGGGACTGTTTGCGGAATAGAGTTGCCACAAGGGTTAAAAGAGTCTGATAAGCTTCCTGAGCCCATTTTTACCCCATCTACTAAGGCAGATATTGGTGATCATGATGAGAATATAAGTTTTGAAAAAATGGTAGATATAGTTGGTAAGGAGATGGCAGAAAAGTTAAAGAAGTTATCTCTTAACATTTATATAAAGGCAAGAGATTATGCAGAGACAAAAGGGATAATTTTAGCTGATACTAAGTTTGAGTTTGGGCTTTTTAATGGTAAGATAATATTAATAGATGAGATATTTACCCCTGACTCATCAAGATTTTGGCCTAAAGCAACCTATCAGCCTGGGATGTCTCAAGTAAGTTTAGATAAACAATATATTAGAGATTATTTAGTCTCTATTGATTGGGAGAATAAAGAGATCGTTCCTGAGCTTCCCTTTGATGTTGCGAGAAATACATTTTTAAAGTACAAAGAAGCTTATGAAGTATTAACTGGTAAAAAATTTAGGGTAGATGATATAGCATCATGAAAGAAAAACTACCGGTTCATTTAGCCATCATAATGGATGGCAACGGAAGGTGGGCGAAGAAGAGAAATAAAAGTAGAGTTTTTGGGCATAGACAGGGAATTAAGGTTGTTAAAGAGGTGATAGATTATTGTGTAAAGAGAGGGATAAAATATCTCTCTCTTTATACCTTCTCTTCTGAAAACTGGCAGAGACCTCACATGGAAGTTAAGGCTCTTATGGGGTTTCTCAAACAATATCTAAAAAAAGAGGCAGATTGGCTGTATAGTTTAGGAATAAAATTACATGTTGTTGGGGATAGAGATAGACTTCCAAAAGATGTAAAAGTGGTTGTTGATGAGGTTGAGGCATTAACTAAGAGTTGTAATAATATGGTTCTTAATTTAGCCTTAAGTTATGGTGGTAGAAATGAGATAGTAAGGGCTGTCAAAAAGATTGTAGATAAAGCTAAATCAGAGGAGCCCTTTGAGATTAATGAAGAAAGTTTTAGCGATTTTTTGGATACCCGAGATCAGCCTGATCCTGACCTAATTATTAGAACAAGTGGTGAGTTTAGAATTAGCAATTTTCTTTTATGGCAGTCTGCCTATTCAGAGTTTTATTTCACTGAGACACTTTGGCCTGACTTTACTACCGAAGAGCTTGAATCGGCAATTCAAATTTTTATGGGGAGAGAAAGAAGGTTTGGCAAGGTCTAACTTATTTTATCGTGTTTTGACAGCAATCATATTAATCCCTATCACTTTATTAATAATATTTTTTGGAAATGAGATAGTTCTTTTTGTTTTGTTATCTATAATTGTCTTGTTATGTACCTATGAACTACTCAAAATGTTTAATTTTAATGGATTGCTAGATAGATACTTTGGGTTTTTATTAAATACTTTACTTTTATATCTTTTTATTTATAAAAGCGATGTTTTTGTAGATGTTTTTGTTTTCCTGTTTTTTATAGTTCTTTGTTATTCACTTTTTCTTAAAGGTATTAGAAATTTCATTAATTATACTTCTTTTTACTTGTTTTCATCCTTCTATATATCATTTCTATTAAGTTTTATATATAGAGTATTTCTGATGCCCATGGGGAGGTGGTGGCTTTTGTTTCTTCTAATTACCAACTGGGCAACAGATACCTTTGCATATTTTGTGGGAATGAGGTTTGGAAAACATAAGTTTACCCAGATATCTCCTAAAAAGAGCATAGAAGGTTTATTAGGAGGTGCAATAGGGGGGGTTTTAGTTGCGCTGTTTTTTAACTTTATTGTTTTTAAGACAGAGAAGTGGGGTCTTTTTATTTTATTAGGTCTATTGGGTAGTATGATTGGACAGATTGGTGATCTTATAGAGTCAGGCATTAAGAGGTCTATAGGGGTTAAAGACTCAAGCAACCTAATTCCAGGGCATGGCGGTGTCCTCGATAGGTTGGATAGCTTATTTTTTACTGGACCACTTTTTTATTTTTTTGCTAAGTATTTTATTGGTGGAATATGAAGAATATAACAATTCTTGGTTCTACTGGCACCATAGGTGTTAATACACTTAATGTTATAAAAAGAAATAGAAAAAAATTTTCTCTTTTTGCTCTCTCTGCCGATAGAAATGTAGATTTACTATTAAAACAAGTAGAAGAGTTTAATCCAGTCTTTGTAGTTATTAATGATGCTCACTCCTATGAAAAACTGAAGAATAAGTTAAGGGATTCAAAAACAAAACTTCTGAAAGGTGAAGAAGGTATAAAAACAATTGTAGAATCAGAAGATGTTGATATAGTTGTATCTGCAATCTCAGGGACCGCAGGTGTTTATCCTACTTATAGAGCAGTTAAGGCAGGTAAGTTTATTGCTCTTGCTAATAAAGAAAGTCTTGTTTCTGCTGGAGATGTTATAATAAAGGAGGCAAAAAGAAGCAAAGCAAATATAATTCCTGTAGATAGTGAACATAGCGCTATCTTTCAGCTACTTCAAGGGAAAAAAGACAAGGATATAAAAAAAATAATTTTACCAGCTTCAGGAGGCCCCTTTTTAGATAAGCCGCTCAATGATTTTTCAAAAATTAAGATACCAGATGCCCTTAACCATCCTGTTTGGAATATGGGAAAGAAAATTACCATAGATTCTGCTACATTAGCAAATAAAGGACTTGAGGTTATAGAAGCACATTATCTCTTTAATTTACCCTTTGATAAGATAGAGGTATTTATTCACAGACAGTGTATAGTTCACGGAATGGTAGAGATGATTGATGGTACTATAATATCACATCTGGGAAAACCAGATATGAAACTTCCTATATCCTATGCCCTCCTTTACCCAAAAAGGGATCATCATTATGAAGGGTTAAGTATAAATGATTTAAGTAAGCTAACCTTTGAGCCTGTTTCTGATAAAAAATTCCCTTTTCTTAAACTTGCCTATGACGTAGGTATTAGAAAAAAAAGTTATCCAGCAGTTTTTAACTCAGCCGATGACAGAGCTGTAAGTTATTTTTTAAAGGGGGTAATATCCTTCAAAGAGATATATGAAGTAGTAAATGAAGCAATTAATGAGCATAAACCTTTCAATATTAATACGATAGAGGAAGTCATGATGGCAGAAAAAATTGGTAATCAATTGGTAGATAAAATTGTAAAAAGGAAAAAATCAATATGATTAGTATATTGTCAGCAATAGTTGTTATAGGAATACTTGTATTGGTTCATGAGTTTGGTCATTATGTAGTTGCTAAATATTATGGCGTAAAAGTATTAAAATTTTCTATTGGTTTTGGACCAAAAATAGTGGGGATAAAAGGCAAGGAGACAGAGTATTTAATATCGGCTGTTCCTCTTGGTGGTTATGTAAAGTTGCATGGAGAAGACGAAAAGGAAGAGGTTTTAGAAGAGAAAGAAAGAGCCTTTTCAAGTCAAAGTCCTCTTAAAAGGATAGCTATTGTATTTGCAGGACCATTTTTTAATTTTTTATTTGCCTTTCTTGTTTTTTTCATTATAAACACCATAGGATTCAAGACAGTTTCTACAAAAATTGGTGATGTGAAAGAAAAATATCCTGCCTTTAATGCGGGCATAAAAAAAGGTGATAGGATCTTAAAAATTGATGGTATAAATGTAAAGACGTGGGAAGAGGTATCTAAAGAGATTAAATCGAAAGAAGGTAGAGAGCTAACTCTTGAGATACAAAGGGATAATGAGATTATTACCTTTAAGGTTAATCCTATCTTAGAAAGCACTAAGAACATTTTTGGAGAAGATGCAAGGGTACCAGTTTTAGGGATTGTATCCTCTGATGAGCTCATAGAAATTAGATTTCCCATTAATAAGGCAGTAGGTAGGTCTGTTAGTCAGGTATATGAGTTAACAAAGATGACTCTTATAACAATATTTAAGCTAATTCAGAGAGTCATTCCAGTATCATCCTTAGGCGGACCAATAATGATTACAAAGCTTGCCGGTGAAACAGCCAAAACAGGCGCAACAAGCTTGATATTGTTTATGGCTTTGCTTAGCATAAATCTCGCAGTGCTTAATTTGCTACCTATCCCTATTTTAGATGGCGGCCACATTATATTATTTCTCTTTGAGTTTATAACAGGAAAGAAGGTATCGGATAGCTTCAAAGAAGCCTATATCAAGGTTGGGATTATAATAATAATAGCCCTAACTATTACAGTTTTTTATAACGACATTATGAGGGTCTTTTTTGAAAAATGAATTTTTTAGCGATCTCATCTTCTCAAAAAAGGGCATCTCTCTCATTTTTCTTAAACTCTGAAGTTGTAATTACTCTTGAGGCAGAAAGAGAGTTTCAACCATCCCAATGGTTAACTCCTGCTATCTTAATGATTTATCAAATCTATGATAATCTTCTAGAAAGTTTAGATTTTATAGCTATAGATAGAGGTCCTGGTTCTTTCACGGGGATAAAAGTAGGTATAGCCTTTGTCAAGGGATTGACCCAAAAAAACTCAACACCAATTGTATCAGTTGACTCCCTTTCGGCTAACGCTATTTTAGGTCCAGAAAATAGTAAGATAGCAGTTATAAAAAAGGCGAGAAAAGATTTATATTATTTTGGTCTCTATGAGAAGGAGGTTTCTTTAATAAATGTTCTTATTGAACCAACCATATTAACAAAAGAAGAGGTTTTTGAAAGGTTAAATAATTTTGATAATTTTATATCTTATGCTGATAATGATGACTTCGATGGATTTTTTAATAAAAAAATATTAAAAAACAGCCCGCCTCTCTCAGAAGGGGTTGGTTTACTAGCCTTAGAAAGGTTTAAGAGAGGGCATTTTTTTAATGAAAGAGATATAAAACCATTGTATATTAGAGAACCCGATGCAATTATAAATCTCAAATTTATTAACTAGGAATAATTTTTTAATCCTTTGACAACATATATTTTTTTTATATAATAAAAAAATTAATTTTTTTCAGGGGTTTTTTGTTTGAAGGTTACTGTAAAAGACATTAGAGCAGGAAAAGTAATTAGAGACTGGTTGGAATCGGTGGTTACTGTTAATGAAATTTTTGAGAAGGAGCCACATAATACTGCCAAACTACTTGAACCTTTTTCTATTCATATGGATCTTACAAGTATTGGTGATGACATTGAAGTTTTTGGGAATTTTTCTGCTGAGATATCCTTTTCTTGTGATAGGTGTCTCTGCGATTCTTCGTTCAAACTTAAGGAAAACTTTCATTATATTTTAATGCCCAAAAAGCATTCTGAGGAAGAGATAACAGAAGAAGAGGAAGAGACAGAGTTGTCATATTTTGAAGGTGATGAGATTGATTTAACAGTGTTAGCCATTGAACAGCTTATGCTTTCGATACCCTATAAGCTGCTTTGTAATGTAAATTGCAAAGGTATATGTGCTAAATGTGGGGCAAACTTAAATGAAGAAGTTTGTAAATGTACTTCTGTTAGCAGTGATAATATATTTTCAAAAAAGCTAAAAAAACTAAAAGATAAGGAGTAATATTATGCCAAATCCATTTAAGAGACACACCAGATCAAGGGGCGGAAAAAGAAGAGCCCATGATTTTCTTGAAAACCCATCTTTAGCAAAATGTACAAACTGTGGAGAGGTAAAACCACCTCATAGGGTTTGTCCCTCATGTGGATATTACAAGGGAAGAAAAGTTTTGTCCATAGAAAAGTTTTAATATGATTATTGCTTTAGATGCGATGGGAGGCGATAGAGCACCCTTGATAAATGTTGAAGGTGCTCTAATGGCTGCAAAAGAGCTTGATGTAACCATAGCCTTAGTTGGTGACAAAGATATCCTTGAGCCACTTCTAAAGGAGCATAAAAAAGAAGCCTTAAAAGGTTCTGTTGTTGTAGTTCATGCACCAGAAGTAGTAGCTATGAGTGAATCACCTGCATTAGCATTGAGAAAAAAGAAAAAATCTTCAATCGCAGTTGCTCTTGAGATGGTGAAAAATGGTGAAGCCGATGCGGCTATTAGTGCTGGTAACTCTGGGGCTATGATGGCTTTTTCTATGTTTGTAATGAAAAGACTGCCTATGGTAGAACGGCCGGCTATTGTAACTGTAATGCCAAACGTTAAATCTGCTACCGTTTTGTTAGATGCAGGAGCAAATGTAGACTGTAAACCTATGCATTTAGTCCAGTTCGCTATTATGGGATCAGTATACTCCTCTACCTTACTTGATATAAAATTTCCAAGAGTAGGTGTTTTAAGTAATGGTGAAGAAGAGGAAAAGGGGACAGACTTAACAAGAGAAACCCATTATTTGCTTAAGAAGACCCCTTTAAACTACATAGGCTATGTAGAGGGAAGGGATATCTTTAATGGCAATGTAGATGTAGTTGTCTGTGATGGTTTTGTGGGTAATATAGTCCTTAAGGTTGCTGAGGGGGTAGCAGGAGCTATTACATCAATATTAAAACAAGAGGTAAACAAGTCATTGTTAAGTAAGTTGGGTTTTTTTGTAGCTATGCCTGCACTAAGGGCTTTAAAAAAGAAGGTAGATTACGAAGAATATGGAGGGGCTCCCTTATTAGGTGTAGATGGGATAAGTCTAATATGCCATGGTTCATCTTCTGGCTATGCTATAAAAAATGCTATTAAATATGCCGTAAATTGTGTAGAAAAAAGGCTTAATAATATTATTAAGATAGAGCTTGAAAAATATAAAGATATGCTCTCAGTAAAAGAGCATAACGAGGAAGTCCAATGAAAAAGGCGGTAGTTACAGGCATAGGTGGGTATGTCCCCAAAGGTGTACTTACAAATAAAGATCTGGAAACCATAGTTGAGACATCGGATGAATGGATTACTACTCGAACAGGTATTAAAGAGAGAAGAATTGCAGCTAAAAATCAAACAACGACTGATTTGGCATTAGAAGCCTCAAAAATTGCTATCAAAAAGGCAGGAATAAGACCAAAACAGTTAGACTACATTATATTTGCTACAGCAACGCCAGATATGTTATTTCCTTCTGCAGGGTGTATACTACAACATAAGTTAGGGGCTAAAAATGCAGCCTCCTTTGATATTGCTGCTGGCTGTTCTGGTTTTGTATATGCTCTTTCAGTTGCAGAAAAATATATTGAATGTGGTGCTGCAGAGCATATTCTTGTAGTTGGAGCAGAGATTCTTAGCAGAGTTGTTGATTGGAGCGATAGAACAACCTGTGTTCTTTTTGGAGATGGTGCAGGGGCAGTAGTTTTAAGCGCAAAGAATGGTGATAGGGGTATAATATCAACTATAATAAAATCAGACGGTAGTTATGGAGATTTATTAAAGCTACCTGGTGGTGGAAGCTTACATCCAGCGAGCTATGAAAGTATTGATAATAAGCTCCATTACATTAAAATGAGTGGCAACGAGGTTTTCAAAAAGGCCGTCAAGTCCATGGAGGATATAGCCGTTGAGTTGCTAGAGACAAATGGTTATGAAGGTAAAGATGTAGATTTACTTGTGCCTCATCAGGCTAATATGAGAATTATTCAGGCCGTTCAAAAAAGAACAAATATTCCTGAAAATAGAACCTATGTGAATATCCATAAGTATGGGAATACCTCTGCTGCTTCAATCCCTATAGCTCTTTTCGAGGCAGAGGAGAGGGGTTTTTTAAAGGAAAGAGATTTGGTTTTATGTATAGCCTTTGGTGCTGGTTTTACTTGGGGTGGAGCTTTAATAAGGTGGTAAATTTCATTTCCAAAATTCATAAGGAGGATAGAGATGTCATTGTTTGAGTTTTTTTTAAATGAAGATCAGAAGTATATAAAGAATTTAGCAAGAAAGATTGCTAAAGAAAAGATACTACCTGTTAGAGCCCATTTAGATGAGCACAATGAGTTTCCTAAAGAGATTCTTGATGAGATAGCTAAAACTGGCTTATTTGGTCTTTATATACCAGAGGAGTATGGTGGTTTAGGTTTTGGCAGCTTTGAAAACTGTCTTGCTATCGAGGAGTTAAGTTGGGGGTGTTTGGGAGTTTCAGTAAGTTTTGCAGCCAGTGGATTAGGTACTTATCCATTCCTTCTTTATGGTACGGAAGAACAAAAGAAAAAATATCTTCCTGATATAGCTAAAGGTAAAAAACTGGGAGCCTTTGGTCTTACGGAAGCCAATGCTGGTTCCGATGCAGGTGGCATAGAAACTACTGCTGTTAAGGATGGAGATTATTATATCTTGAATGGCACAAAACAATGGATAACTAATGGTGGTGAGGCTGATATTTATACTGTAGTAGCAATGACAAATAAGGCAAAGGGACCAAGAGGTGCTTCAGCCTTTATAATTGAGAAAGGAACAGAAGGCTTTTCTTTTGGAAAAAAAGAAAACAAATTAGGTATTAGGGCTTCTGCAACAAGAGAGCTCGTTTTTCAAGATTGTAGGATCCATAAGGATCAACTAATTGGTGGCAAGGAAGGCTTAGGTTTTATAATAGCAATGAAGACCTTCGATATGACAAGACCAGGGATAGGAGCCCAGGCGGTTGGTGTTGCACAGGCAGCATTAGACGTTGCTGTTGATTATGCCAGAGATAGAAAGCAGTTTGGTAAGCCCATAATATCTTTTCAGGCAATTCAACATATGTTAGCAGATATGGCTACTGAGATAGAGGCATCAAGGGCTTTAGTATATCAAGTTGCCAAGTATATTGATATGGGTGGTAAAGATTTTTCCAAATATTCGGCAATGGCAAAGGTTTTCCCCGCTGATACAGCCGTTAAGGTAGCATTGGATGCTATACAAATACTTGGTGGTTATGGATATATGAAAGAGTATCCTGTTGAGAAGATGTTAAGAGATGCAAAGATTTTACAGATCTATGAGGGCACAAACCAGATACAAAGAAACGTTATTGGTCAAGAACTTATAAAAGAATATGCAAGTAAAAAGGAATAAAAATGGCAAAAGAGGCTAAAATAGCTTTTATTTTTCCGGGCCAGGGCTCACAATATGTTGGGATGGGCAAATTGCTATATGACAACTTTGTAGAGGCCAAAGAGGTTTTTGAGAGAGCTAACGCTGCTTTGGGTTTTTCTCTCTCCAAACTCTGTTTTGATGGTCCTGAGAGTGATCTTAAGCTTACTCAAAATACCCAACCTGCTATTCTTACTGCAAGTATTGCTGTTTATGAGGTATTAAAAAAGTTAGTTCCTGACATTAAACCTCTCTTTGTGAGTGGACATAGTTTAGGTGAGTATTCTGCGCTTGTTTCTGCTCAAGCTCTCTCTTTTGAAGATGCTGTAAAAACTGTTCATCTTCGTGGTAAGTTTATGCAAGAGGCTGTGCCTGTTGGTGATGGGGTTATGTACGCTGTTCTTGGGTTAGAAGATTTTGAGGTTGAAGAAGCTTGCAATGAGGTTGATAAGTCTCTTGGGGTTGTGGAACCAGCAAATTTTAACTCACCAGGTCAGGTTGTTATATCTGGAAGTGTTAAAGCTGTTAATGCCTCTTTAGAAATTCTTAAAGATAAAGGTGCAAAAAGATTAGTTCAGCTTCCTGTCAGCGCACCCTTTCATAGTAGTTTAATGAAAAAAGCTAGTGAAAATCTAAAGACCGTGTTGGATAATATTGAGATTAAGACTCCTATTTACCCAGCTGTTTCAAATGTGACTGCAAGACCCTATGAGTCTGTAGAAGAGATTAAAAGACTATTGGTAGAGCAGGTAAAGAGTCCTGTTAGATGGACTGATTGCATTAAATATATTGCAGATAAAGGGATTAATGAGTTTATAGAGATAGGTCCTAATAAGGTTTTAACAAATCTTGTCAAGCGTATTCGTAAAGATGTGAAGGCTATAAGTTTAGAGACTCTTGATGAGATTTTACTATTCTCAAAACTATATAGCGAGGGATAAGATATGATGTTAAAAGGGAAGGTATTTTTAGTTACGGGAGGTTCCCAAGGCATTGGTGCTAATATTGTTGAAGAGCTATATAGGGAGGATGCATTTGTATATTATACCGGTAGGGATGAAGAGAAATTAAAATTATTGTTAGAAAAATTGAAAAATTCCATCGATAATGATAGTATAAAATATTTTGTTTGTGATGTTACAGATGGTAAGTCTGTTGAAGAGGTGGTTAGTGAGATATTAAAAGAGCGAGGAAGAATTGATGTCTTAGTTAATAACGCAGGTATTACAATGGATAATATTATTCTCAGGATGAAAGAGGAAGAGTGGGATAAGGTTATTGAAATAAATTTGAAGGGAGTATTTATTGCAACAAAGGCAGTTTTAAAGCCTATGATCAAACAGAGAAAAGGTAAGATAATTAATATCTCCTCCGTTGTAGCATCAATGGGTAATGTAGGACAGGCAAACTACTGTGCTTCAAAAGCTGGTATAGAGGGATTTACTCGTGCAGTGGCGAGAGAGGTAGCATCAAGAAATATTACAGTCAACTCCATTGCACCTGGTTACATTATTACTCCTATGACAGAAAAGTTGTCAGAAGAGGTGAAAAAAGCTATGTTGGATATGATACCTTTGGGAAGATTTGGTGAGAGTAAAGATATATCAAATGCTGTTAAGTTTTTATCTTCTGAGTTAGCTGATTATATAACTGGTCAGGTTTTGCATGTAAATGGTGGTATGTATATGTAGTTTGACATTAAAAAAAAATAACTCAATATTATTTTTCTGTTAATTTATGTTAGGGTTTGAAACCCTTAGATAAAAAAAATTAGGAGGTGATAAGATGTCAATGGATGTAGAAAAGAAAGTTAAAGAGATTATTGTGGAGCAGCTCGGTGTAAGTGAAGATCAGGTAAAATTAGAGGCTTCTTTTATAGAAGACTTAGGGGCAGATTCTCTTGATACAGTTGAGCTCGTAATGGCCTTTGAGGAAGCTTTTGGTCTTGAGATACCTGATGAGGATGCTGAAAAAATAAGAACAGTAAGAGATGCTGTAGATTATATAAAATCTAAAGTATCTTAAATAAGTAGGGGAGTAAGCTCCCCTCCTGCCTTGAAGGAGATATAATATGAGAAGAGTGGTCGTAACTGGGATGGGTATAGTTTCTCCCTGTGGAAACAATCTTCAGGATAACTGGAATAATATAACTAATGGAGTCTCTGGTATTGACAGAATAACAAGGTTCGATACCACAGATTTTCCTGCTAAGATAGCTGGAGAAGTAAAGAATCTCAATCCTGAAGACTATGTAGATAAGAAAGATGCAAAAAGATATGATCTATTTCTTACTTATGCTATAGCTGCAACCAAGATGGCTATGGAAGATAGCGGATTAAAAATTACTGATGATATCTCAGAAAGAGTTGGGGTTATGGTTGGTGCAGGAATGGGTGGACTACTTACTATTGAGAAATATCATCAGGCATTAATGGAAGGTGGACCAAGAAAGGTCTCTCCTTTTTTCATCCCCTATAGCATTGTAAATATGGCTCCAGGATTAATCTCAATGGAGTACGGAGTTAAAGGTCCTAATCTATCAGTTGTTACTGCCTGCGCAACATCTACACATAATATAGGTGAAGCTTTTGAGTGTATATTAAGAGGAGATGCCGATGTGATGATAGCAGGAGGAGCAGAAGGTACAATTACACCTCTTGCAATCGGTGGTTTTTGCGCTATGAAAGCCCTATCAACCAGAAATGAAGAACCTGCAAAGGCTAGTAGACCCTTTGATAAAGATAGAGATGGCTTTGTTATGGGAGAAGGTGCAGGGATATTACTTTTAGAGGAGCTTGAGTTTGCCAAGAAAAGAGGCGCAAAAATATATGCCGAGATAGTTGGGTATGGTTTGGGTTCCGATGCATATCATATGACACAGCCAGCACCAGAAGGAGAAGGCGCCTATAGATGTATGAAGATGGCGATAGCCGATGCAAAGATATCTCCTGATGATATTGACTATATTAATGCCCATGGCACTTCTACTTATTACAATGATTTATTTGAGACTATTGCAATAAAGAAGCTCTTTGGTGAAAGAGCATATAAGATACCTATTAGTTCTACAAAGTCTATGACAGGACATCTTTTAGGGGCTGCAGGTGCTGTTGAGGCAATTTATACAATAATGGCAATAAAAGATTCCATTGTGCCTCCTACCCTTAATTACGAGACACCTGATGGAGAGTGTGATCTTGATTATGTACCTAACAAAGCAAGAAAGGTTAATAGCATAAGATATGCTATGTCCAACTCATTTGGTTTTGGAGGAACAAACGCCTCTTTAGTTTTCAAAAAATTTGAATAGGACCTTATTATGAGAGTAGCAATCGGAAGCGACCACAGGGGTATAAAGATCAAAGAAACTTTAAAAGAACACCTTAACCATAAAGGTTATGTTGTCTTTGATTTCGGTACCTATAATGACGATGAGTCTGTAGATTATCCTGATTTTGGTTCCAAAGTAGCCTCACAAGTTAGCAATGGTGAGTACGATTTAGGCATATTAATATGTGGCACAGGCATAGGAATGTCAATAGTTGCAAATAAATTTTTTAATGTTAGGGCTGCCTTAATAAGCGATGATGAATCAGCAAAGTTTTCCAAATTACATAATAATGCCAATATTCTTGTCTTAGGAGGAAATAATCTTACCTTAGAGGATGCTAAAAGATATGTAGATATATGGCTTGATAACTCCTTTGAAGGTGGCAGACATCAGAAAAGGTTGGATAAGATTATGGAGATAGAGAAGAAAAACAAAAGTAGATATAATGTGCATGACATTCTTTCAGAGTATGATAGGCAGTTAGCCCATCTTGTATCATTGGAACTAAAGAGAGAGCAGGAGTCAATAGTACTCATAGCTTCTGAGAACTTGGCTAGTAAGGCTGTTCTCGCTGCTCAAGGTAGTGTTTTCACTAACAAATATGCAGAAGGTTATCCTGGAAAGAGATATTATGGTGGCTGCGAGTTTTGTGATGATATTGAAAACATAGCTATAGAAAGAGCTAAAATTTTATTTAAGGCAGATCACGCAAACGTCCAACCAATATCTGGTTCTGCAGCAAACTTAGCGGCTTATTTTTCAGTTTTAAATCCAGGAGATACCATTCTTTCAATGAATTTAGCCCATGGAGGTCATCTTACTCATGGAGCTTCTGTTAGTGTTGTATCAAAAATATTTAAGGTAATTCATTATGGTGTTAAAAAAGAAGACGGTTTAATAGACTATGAAGAGGTAGAAAGGCTTGCCTTAGAAAACAAACCTAAATTAATAGTGGCAGGTGCCAGCTCCTATTCAAGGCATATTGATTTTGAAAGGTTTAGAAGTATAGCTGATAAAGTTAATGCCTATTTTATGGTTGATATGGCTCACATAGCAGGACTAGTAGCAGCTGGTGTGCATCCTTCTCCTGTTCCTTTTGCTGATATTGTTACTAGTACGACCCACAAAACGTTAAGGGGACCCCGTGGTGGTTTTATACTCTGTAAAGAGTTTCTAAAGGATAAGGTTGATAAGGCTGTATTTCCGGGAATTCAGGGAGGGCCACTTGTTCATACCATAGTTGCTAAGGCAGTAGCCTTTAAGGAATCTATGACGGATGATTTTAAGGAGTATCAGCAACAGGTCGTTGTTAACGCAAAAAAGATGGTTGAGGTTTTCGTAGAAGAGCCCTTTAAGGTAGTATCCGGTGGAACAGATAACCATTTATTCTTGCTTGATTTAACAGGTGTGGGGATAACAGGTAAGACAGCAGAAAAGGTACTTGAAGAGATTGGTATAGTCGTCAATAAAAACGCTATACCCTTTGATGATAAACCACCAACACTTACATCTGGTATTAGAATAGGAACTCCAACTATAACCTCAAGAGGGATGAAAGATAAAGAGTCCCTTAAGATTGCAGAAATAATTAAGGATGTGTTATTAGATCCTTATAACATCAATAAAAAGAGAAATTACAAAGAAGAAGTGATTGATTTGTGCAGGAAGTTTCCCATATATGAGGATCTTTTTTGATGAAAGAAAGACCCAGCTGGGATGAGTATTTTTTTGAGATAGCGAAAATAGTTGCAAAAAGGTCAACCTGTTTAAGAAGACATGTTGGAGCAATTCTTGTTAAAGATAAAAGGATTATTGCAACGGGCTACAACGGTGCCCCTTCTCAGCTAAAGCATTGTTTAGAGGTCGGATGTATTAGAGAAAGTAATAACGTACCTTCTGGACAAAGACATGAGCTTTGCAGAGGTATTCACGCTGAGCAAAATCTAATAATCCAAGCTGCCTTCTACGGTGTAAGTATTGCAGATTCTACACTATATTGTACTAACTTTCCCTGTTCCATATGTGCAAAAATGTTAATAAATGCAGGTATAAAAAAAATTTATTACTTAGATGGGTATCCTGATGAACTCTCTGAAGAGCTTATAAAAGAGGCCAGTATTGATCTTTATAAATATACTAAATAGCTGTTTATACTAACAAAATGAAATGTCCCTTTTGTGGGTTTTTAGAAGATAAGGTCTTAGATTCAAGGACAAACAAAGATGGCACTGAGATCAGGAGAAGAAGGTCCTGCCTAAAATGTAGACGAAGGTTCTCAACGAGAGAGATAATCGAGTTAAGTTTCCCATTGGTTATTAAAAAAGATGGCAAGAGGGAGCCCTTTTCATCGGAAAAAATTAAAAATGGCTTAAAAAAAGCTCTCGAGAAGCGTCCAGTATCAGCAGAAAAGATAGACGAACTTGTCAAGAAGATTGAAAATGCAATACTTGAAAATTGTGAGTCAGAGGTCTCAACGCAGTTTATTGGTGAGCTTGTTATGAGAGAGTTAAATAAGATAGATCACGTTGCCTATGTAAGATTTGCTTCTGTTTATAAAGATTTCAAAGATCCAGTTCAGTTTATCGAGGAGTTAGAAAGACTACTCAAGAAATCATCCAAAAAATGAGAGCAAGTTATGAATATTTTATGAGAGTTGCCTTAAGCCTTGCCAAAAAGGGGATTGGCATGGTTTCTCCTAACCCTCCAGTAGGCGCCCTATTAGTTAAAGAAAATAAAATAATATCAAGAGGTTATCACAAGAGGTATGGTGGGCCTCATGCAGAGGTCTATGCGCTCGAAGGTATTACTAAAGATGATTTAAAAGAGGCAGCTTTATTTGTAACATTAGAGCCCTGTGCGCATTTTGGAAAGACCCCCCCCTGTGCAAAGATGATTTTAGAAAAGGGTGTAAAGAAGGTTATCATTGGAATTAAAGATAAAAACCCTTTAGTATCAGGGAAAGGGATAGATATACTTAAGAGTGGCGGGGTAGAAGTGATAGAAGGGGTTTTGAAGGAGGAGCTAGAAAGCTTTTATGCCCCCTTTTTTAAATATATTTTAGAAAAGATGCCTTTTATAACTCTAAAATTTGCTCAAACAGTAGATGGAAAAAACTCTCCTTTAAAGGGACCAAGGTATCTTGTCTCAGAAAAGACCTTAAGATACGTTCATAAACTTAGATACCAGTCGGATGGAATAATGGTCGGTGTTAATACTATTTTTTCAGATAATCCATCTCTTGATATTCGGTATTATCATAAAAAAAAGGATCTCCTTAAAGTGGTTCTTGACACAAAAGGTAGGTTGAAAGGTGATGAAAGGATATTCAAAAGTCCAGGAGATGTAATAATTTATACCGCAAACAGTTCATTGAAGGAGAAAAAAATTTCAGCAGAGATAGTGGTCGTTGATAAAGTAGATAATCTACTCAATTTAAAAACAATTCTTAGTGATCTTGCCAAAAGAAAAGTACAAAATCTCCTCGTGGAGGGTGGCGGGATATTAAGTTTCCAATTAATAGAGAAAAGACTGGTGGACAGACTTATTGTTATTATTAGTCCATATATTTTAGGTGGCCATAGGCATTTATCAGTATCAGGTCCTGGTTTTATAACATTAGAAGAGTCCTTCTTTTTAGATAAATACACTACAAAGAAGATAGATAGAGACTTGATTATAAGCTGGGATAGGTTTTAATACTTGTCTTTTTTAGAGTTAAAAGTTTAATATAATTATATGTTTACTGGGTTAATAGAAGAGATAGGAGTAATAAAATCGATCTCAGAAAAAGGAAGTGGAAAATTATTTGAGATTGAGTGTAATAAGGTTTTAAAAGATACGAAAATTGGTGATAGTATATCTGTAAATGGTATTTGTCTAACTGTTACCGAGATTAAGAATAGTTCTTATAAGGTTGATGTATCTAAAGAAACCTTAAGTATTAGTACTGCGAAATACTTTAGAGTGGGAGACAGAGTAAACTTAGAGAGAGCTCTCTCTCTTGCTGACAGATTAGGTGGGCACATTGTGACAGGTCACATAGATACTATAGGAAAGATTTTTGAGATTAGGAAAGAAGGAGATTTTTATGTTTTTAAGGTTGCCTATGAAAAACAATTTGATAAGTATGTGATTTTTAAGGGTTCTATCGCCATTGATGGTATTAGTCTCACAATAAATGAAAAGTTTAGTGGAGTGATTAGATTAAATATAATACCACATACCTATGATATTACAAATTTGAGATATTTAAAGATTGGAAACTTTGTAAACATTGAGTTTGATATATTGGGTAAGTATATTGAGAACCTATTAAAAGGCAACAAAGATTCTCTGAGCGAAGATTATTTAATCTCTAAAGGTTTTTTGGGGGGAAACTTTATATGATATTGAAGAAGATGGAGAAGATTATAGAGCATTATAAAAATGGTGGAATGATAATTCTTGTAGATGATGAAGATAGAGAGAACGAAGGCGATTTTGCTGTTGCTGCTGAAAAGATAACACCCGAACTAATTAACGTTATGGCTAAAGAGGGTAGGGGATTAATTTGCTTGGCCCTTGACGAAGAGATTGTTAAGCAGCTTGATTTACCAATGATGGTTACGAGAAATACCTCAAGATTTGGCACAGCCTTTACCGTATCAATCGAAGCAAGAAAAGGCGTAACAACTGGCATCTCAGCCCATGACAGAGCAACGACTATATTAACAGCCGTAAATCCAACAGCAACACCAGACGATATTGTTACACCAGGGCATGTGTTTCCATTAAAAGCAAGAAAAGGAGGGGTGCTTGTTAGAGCAGGTCAGACGGAGGGTTCTGTTGATTTAGCAAGATTATCAGGGCTTAGACCTGCCTCTGTAATCTGTGAAATAATGAAAGATGATGGGACAATGGCAAGAATGCCTGATTTGGAAGAGATATCAAAAAAGTTTAATGTTCCTATAGTAACGATTGCAGATATTATAGCCTATAGGATGAGAACTGAGAAGTTTGTGAGGAAGGAGGCAGAGGCAAAACTTCCTACTAAATATGGGGATTTTAAGATCCTTGTATATGTTAATGATATAGAGCCAGGTGAGACTATAGTTTTACAAAAAGGAGAGATTACTCCAGAAGATGAAGTATTAGTGAGAGTCCACTCCGAATGTTTAACAGGAGATGTATTACATTCTCTTAGGTGTGATTGTGGTGAACAGCTAAAAAGGTCAATGGAGATGATAGAAGAAGAGGGAAAAGGGGTGATACTATATCTGCCGCAGGAAGGAAGAGGAATAGGAATTCTTAACAAGATAAAGGCTTATAATCTACAAGATAAAGGTAAAGATACGGTGGAAGCAAATGAAGCCCTTGGTTTTAAGGCTGATTTGAGAGATTATGGGATAGGTGCACAGATCCTTTCAGATTTGGGACTTAGAAAAATTAGACTTTTAACCAATAATCCTAAAAAATTGAAAGGGTTAGAAGGATACAATCTAACTATAGTAGAAAGGGTGCCAATTGTTATTAAACCTACAGATTATAATGTAAGTTATCTAAAAACTAAAAAAGAGAAGTTAGGACATATGATAGAGAATATATGATTTTTAGGAGGCAAGATGAGGATTATTGAGGCAAAATTAGATGGTAAGGGATTAAAAATAGCTATTGTAGTTAGCAGATTTAATAGCTTTATATCTGAACAGCTTCTTTTAGGTGCCTTGGATGGCCTTAAAAGGCACAATGTTTCTGAAGATGCCATTGAGATCTATAAAGTTCCCGGAGCCTTTGAGATACCCCTTATGTGTAAAAAACTCGCTGAAAAAGATTTTGATGCTATAATTGCCCTCGGTGCCGTTATAAGAGGAAATACTCCACACTTTGATTATGTTGCAAGTGAAGTTTCAAAAGGTGTTGCCATGGTGGGACTGGATAGTGGAAAACCAGTAATATTTGGCGTATTAACTACCGATACCATTGAGCAGGCTATTGAACGGGCTGGTACCAAGGCAGGAAATAAAGGCTATGATGCAGCAATATCTGCTATAGAGATGGCGAGGCTTATTAAGGAGAATTTTTAATGAAGAATAGGAGGAAGGCGAGGGAAAATGCCATCAAGATCCTTTATCAACTTGAGATGTCTGGATACTCTATAGAAGATTGCATTAAAATTTATTGGGAAGGTAACGAAGAGAAAGAAGAAATCAAAGATTATTCAAACTATATAGCCCGAGGAGTATCTGCACATATCAAAGATATTGATAATAAGATTCAGTCTTTATCAAAAAACTGGTTTTTGGATAGAATGCACAAGGTAGATAAGGCAATCCTTCGCCTTAGCGCTTTTGAACTTTTGTTTTCACAAGATGTTCCCTATAAGGTAGCAATTGATGAGGCCCTTGAGTTGGCAAAGAAATTTGGTACCGATGAATCTAAAAAATTTATAAATGGCATATTAGATAAGTTTTATAAAGAGTATGTAAATAAAGATAAAAAATAAGCAAAATTTTAGGTTAGCTCTTAAATGTTTAACTGCTATAGAAAAATATTAGGAGGTAGCTCATAGAAAAATTGAAGAATTATGTCTTTTACGAGAAGAGCTTCCCATTGATAATAGCTTTTCTTGAGAGATGTGCTCTACCCTTAAAACCCCCTACAGTCTGCCTTGATTGGTACTTAAGAGGCGCCTTGACTAAATTGATTTTAGAGAAAAAAATAGATCTAAATAAAAGAGAGGTATTTCTTTATAGCACCAATAACTCTTTTTTTTGTAAAAATTTTATTTTTTACAGTTTAGGTTCAGAAGAAGAGATAAGAAATAACTCTCTTTCCTTTCTTTTAAAGCCCCTATCTGATGTCATATCTAAGCTGCGGATAAAAAACTTTTATATTATTCCTTCCCAGAATAGTCTTAATAAAATCAATGAATTAAGAGAAATTTTTAGAGACTATTACTGGGATTATCTCGACTAAAAATATATAAAATTTATAAAACTTTTATAA
>CAZIMS010000010.1:0-73130 GCA_964540515.1 uncultured Pseudomonadota bacterium
TTCTTTACAGATTGAACCAATTTTATCAATCTCAAGAATATTTAGCATTGGATTTCCTATTGTTTCAAGAAATACAAAGGCAGTGTCGTTATCAATTCTATCAACAATTTCTTCCATTGAGTCTGTTTCAAGAAATTCTGTCTTTACCCCTAATGGAGAAAGAGTTTTTTGAAAAAGAGATAAGGTGCCGCCAAAAATCCCTCTCTGAGAGATTATCTTTCTTTTATTTCCAATGAGAGATAAAGTAACTAAAGATATGGCAGACATCCCCGATGTTGTGGCAATAGCTCCAATACCATTATCCATCCCAGTTAGAATTCGTTCAAAGTCAGTAACAGTTGGATTTGATATACGAGAATAAATAGCCCCAAGTCTTTTCCCTGTGAAGGCTTCTCTTAGCTCCTCTGCACTTTCGTAAAAATAAGATGCACTTTGATATATGGGATAGTATGTGGGTTTACCATCAATCTGTTCTAACGGTTTTCTATGCAAGATTTCTGTTAGAAAATCTTTCTTTTTCAAATTCTTCCTCCACCCATATAGTATAAAAACTCTATGGTGTCGCCATTTTCTATATATGTTTTTGAAAAATTTTCTCTATCAACAATCTCACCATTATGCTCAACTGTTACCATCTCTGGCATCTTAACCTTTTTAATTTCAAGTAGTTCTGATACAGTAATATTGTTTTTTTCGATAGTTTCTTCTTTTCCATTAATCTTAACCTTCATAAATCTACCTCCACAAATTTTTAATTTTTTATACCTCCCGCTCCTAATCCCGTTCTTAATCTTTTTGACTAAAAACCTCTTCCATACTTAAATATCTTTCTCCTGTATCGGGGAGTATTACGACTATAGTTTTACCTTTATTTTCCTCTCTCTTTGCTATAATAGTTGCGGCATATAAAGCTGCTCCTGAGGATATACCGCACAGAAGTCCCTCCTCCAGAGAAAGTCTTCTTGACATATAAAAGGCTTCTTCATCAGATACAGTAATTACTTCATCTACCAGGCTTAAATCAAGGATCTTTGGTATAAATCCTGCACCAATTCCCTGAATTAAATGGGGTCCCATTTTTCCCTCTGTTATGACAGGGGAGCTTTTGGGTTCTACTCCTATCGTTCTAAAATTTTTCTTTCTTGACTTGATCACCTTTGAAACCCCTGTTATAGTTCCACCTGTTCCAATCCCTGCTACTAAAATATCTATAGCCCCATCAGTATCTTCCCATATCTCATTAGCAGTTCCTTCGATATGTGAAAGGGGGTTAGCCTCGTTTTCAAACTGCTGTAAAATTATAGCTTTTATAAACTTATCTTTGAGTTCATAAGCCTTATCAATAGCCCCTTTCATCCCTTTATGACCTGGAGTTAAAACAATCTCTGCACCATAAGATTTTAAAAGCTTTCTTCTCTCAAGACTCATTGTATCGGGCATTGTAAGTATCAGTTTATATCCCTTGTAAGCACAGACCATGGCAAGGGCAATTCCTGTATTTCCACTTGTAGGCTCAATTATTACTGTCTCTTTATCAATCAATCCTTTTTTCTCGGCATCAAGGATCATATAAAGAGCAGGCCTATCCTTTACAGAGCCTCCTGGATTTCTTGATTCCAATTTTCCAAGAAGGGTAATAGGTAAGTCCTTTGAAATCTTATTAAGCCTTACAAGAGGAGTATTTCCAACTAATTCAAGTACATTATCGTATATCTTCATAGTTATTTCCTGCAGTAATAATCTCTTAATATCTCACCAACTTCCTTTCTTGTAAACTCGGCTGGCAAGTCCAGACCCTGACTTAACATCTCTCTTACCTTAGTTCCTGAAAGGCTTAAATGGTCCGCCGCATCATGGGGGCAGGTTTTGAGCGATGCAAGATTTCCGCATTTTTTACAGAAAAAAGAGTTCTCAAACTTCACTGGCTCAATATCAAGCTCTTCCTTTGTAAAATTATCAAATATATTCTGGGCATCATAGGTTCCATAATAACTTCCAACGCCTGCATGGTCCCTGCCTATGATTATGTGAGTGCATCCATAGTTTTTCCTGCATAGAGCATGAAATATCGCCTCTTTTGGTCCTGCATACCTCATATTTGCAGGAAACACCGAAAATACTACTCTCTGCTTCGGATAGTAATTTTCCAGCAAAGCCTCATAACATCTCATTCTAACATTGGCAGGTATATCGTCTTCTTTGGTTTCACCAACAAGGGGATGAACAAGAAGCCCGTCCAGAATCTCCAGGGCGCATTTCTGCAGGTACTCATGGGCTCTGTGTATGGGATTTCTTGTTTGAAAGGCAACAGCCGTCTTGAAATTCCTTTCCTTGAATATTGCCCTCAGTTCCGCAGGGGTTTTGTAATACTGACGGAAATACTCATTCATCTTTATCTTTAAAACAGTTATCTTACCACCAAGAAGGATATCACCTCGTAAATGGACATTCTTCACACCTGGATGATTTTCATCATCGGTGCCAAATACATTAACTGCCTCCTTTTTCTTATCACCTCCATATATCTCATCAAGATGGAGTACCGCCACAAAATCATTATCGTTTACAAGGGCAACATCTTCTCCCTCTTTCAGCTCTCTGGCAACCTCGTTGTCCACGCCAAGAACTATAGGAATGCTCCATACAAGCCCATTTTCCAGCCTTGTGTTTTCAACAACACTATCATAATCATCCTTTCCCATGAAACCTTTTAAAGGTGACATGGCACCATCAGCAATCATATTAATATCATTAACGACAAAGTCATTGATGGCGACCTTTTTTAATTCACCAAACTTTCCTTCCCAGTATGCTTTCTCTTCCTTTGTTGCCATCCTGTTTATTAAAGTTCCTCCGTGGGGTTTTATCATTCTTTCCTCCTTCTTTTTATTGGTTAAATTTCGTAAACTGTAGCTGTTTGCTTTTGTATAAATATCTCCCAGTCAGTTTTATTTTTTCTGATTACTTCAAGAATCTTATGCCCTTCATATTCTATTGATTTAGGCACTTCTTTAACAGCCTGTTCATGGTCAATAATAACCTTTAAAACCTGACCTATATCAAGGTCTTCCAAGGCAAGTTTGGTTTTTGCAAAATTGTCAGGCCCGACAGTTCCTTTCAAGTCTAACTCTTTATCCACATTAATCTCTTCAATAAGTTTACCGCCAAGATAGCTTTTAGTCTTTATGTATTTTGGATTTTTAAAGATCTGACTTGCAGGTCCATACTCAATGAGATTTCCAAGGTATAGAAAGATTACATAGTCAGCAATTCGTTTTGCCTGTTCAAGGCTATGAGTTACCAATATCACAGTATATTTATTTTTAAGTTCTAAAAATTTCTCTTCTATCCATTTTGCAGAGACAGGGTCCAGGGCAGAAGTAGGCTCATCGGCAAGTATTATTTCTGGCTCCACGGCAAGTCCTCTTGCTAAACAAAGTCTTTGCTGCTGACCAATGGATAGTTTTGAGGCAGGACTATGAAGTCTATTTTTTACCTCATTCCATAGACCAGCTTCTTTCAAATATCGCTCCACTATTTCATCTAAGATTTTTTTGTCTTTTATACCATGTATCTTTGGTCCATAGGCGACATTTTCATAAATAGACATGGGTAAAACCTGCGGCTTTTGAGAAAGTAATCCCATTTTTTTTCTTAGATGTATTATTTCAACGTTCGGGCTATAAATATCTTCATCATCAACCAAAACATTACCATTTATCTTGACATTATCCTGAAGGTCAATAAGACGGTTTAATGCCTTTAAAAGTGTTGTCTTTCCACAGCCCGATGGTCCAATAATGGCAGTAATCTTTTTTTCTGGTATTTCAATAGTGATATTGTTTAGAGATTTATGATCTTCATACCATACATTCAGATCCTGTATCTTTATATGAGCTTTAAAATCCATCTATTAGACCCCCTATTTACCAACTATATGTTTTGTAAATCTTTTTGATAAAACCCTTGACACTATACTTATTAATAAGATTATGGCTGTCAATACCAGGGCAGATGCATAGCCCCTCTCCTGAACCTCAGGAAATGGAGTTCCCAGTTGAAAAAAGATTGCAAGGGGAAGTGTAGCAACAGGTTTAAATAGGGAGTGGGGGAGAGAATCAGTAAAACTTGCTGTAAAAAGTACAGCAGCGGCATCTCCGACACCTCTTCCAAAGGCTATCAAAATAGCTGTAATTATTCCCGGCAATGCCTGTCTAAAAATTATCTTAAAGGCTGTTTCTAATTTAGTTGAGCCTAAAGCAAAGGCAGCTTCTTTCAGTTCAAAGGGGATCATCTTTAAAACCTCATCCATACTTCTTGCCATAATAGGAATAATTAATAATCCCACAGTAATAATGCCAGCAAGTAAAGATGCCTGTAATCCAAAGAAGAGCATAACAGTAAAACCAAAGGCACCATAAACTATAGAAGGTATACCCCAGAGGACATCAAGTAAAAAGCGTACTCCAAGGGCAAATTTTGATTTTTTCTTTAAATACAAATTGAGATATAAAACAACAGGGAGGGCAATGGAAAGAGCTAAAAATGTTGCGCCTATGCCCAGAACAATTGAGCCTAAAATAGCATTGAGTATTCCGCCTTCTTTTCCTATATAGTAGCCACCTTTAGGTGTCTTTATAAGCATATCCAGGTTGAGTGCCTTAAATCCCTTAAAGAAAATTGTTCCTAAAATAAAAATCAGGCTTCCCACAACTATTATTGTGGCTAAAACCATAAGTGTTTTAAAAATATTTTCTTCTATTTTTCTCTTATCCATACTAAGATTCTGCCCTTTCTATATGAATTAAAATTCCCCAGCCAATTACATTAAAGGTGGCTGTAATTAAAAGTAAGATAAAGGCAGCTAAAAGGACAGCCGAATCATATAGAGGGATTGACATCATCTCACCATAGGTATTGGCAATCAGGGCTGGTAAAGGATAGGAGGTATCAAAGATTGATTTTGGAAATCCATTAAGAGCGCAGCCAGCAACCATAAGAACTGCTATAGTCTCACCAAAGGCACGGGATAGTCCTAAAATTATAGCTGCTATAATGCCAGTCCAGGATTTTCTTAGAACCGTATATTTTATAGTCTGCCATTTAGTAGCACCTAAAGATAATGATGCCTCTCTCATTTCAAAGGGAATTGTCCTCATTATCTCGTGAATTACAGATATGATTAGAGGAGATACCATAACTGCCAGGACAATACCTGCCGTCAGGGCAGAAAAACCTGTGTAGTTGTCCGAGATAAACGGGAAAAAATGGAATTTCTCGCTAAAAAAAGGCATAAGATAATCTCTAACAAAAGGAACAATAGCAATTAATCCCCATACACCATAAATAACGGGAGATATTCCTGCTAAGAGGTCAATTATTGGTTTTAATGTTTCTCTTAATCTTTTTGGGGCATACTCGGAAAGATATATGGCGGTTAGTATACTAAGAGGGATTGCAATAGATATGGCGATAATAGTCACCCATAAGGTGCCAACTATAAAGCTTGCCAAACCAAAGTGTCCCTGTGTGGGATGCCAGATAGTAGAAAATAACAGTTCTTTTATACTTTTCATTTCCAATAGGGGTTTAGCTCTGAAATATAAACCAAAGACCATCACAAAGGCTAAACTTAAGACAAATAAGCTCAAGAAAAACATTACCTTTTGAGTGAAAATATCTTTGAATTTTCTTGATGTCATCCTTTCTCCTGAAAATTACAACCCTTTGCAGATAGTCTATTCTATACTTCTCAAAACATGGTCTCTTTCTTTTTTGCTTAGTGGAATGCTTGCTCCAACTTCTTCAACAATCCTTGTCCCTTCCTCTGATAGTGCAAACGTGATGAACTCTTTTGTAAGCCCTTTTGGTTTGCCTTTAACATAGAAGTAATTTTTTCTTGTTACGGGGTATCTCCCTTCAACTATCGCTTTAAGTGCTTCCTTGCGGTCATTATAAATTTCATCATGGTCAGCAATACCATTTTCATTTGAATCTATTGGAAGTAGTTTTATTCCTTTAATGACAGTTCCTTCTCGTGTAAAAACAAAACTAAAATTGGAGTATCCAATACCAACAGGATCTCTTCTAACAGCTTCTAATATCCCGGGGTCTCCGTATATACCAACACCTTTTAGATCCTCCTGCTTTTTATTGCCAAGGAAGTTTGCCCAACTGTCTGCAGCACCACAGGAATCGGACCTTGTAAATGTATGAACAGGTTTACTAACATTATTGCCAATTAGTTGCCCCCATATATTGATTTTTCCTTTGATATAAAGGTCAATTAATGCCTGTTTTTTTATCCCCTTCTTTAAAATATCATTAAGAGCAGGATTTTTTTCATTTATTACTGGAAAGACTGCGTCACGTGAAATATAAAGAGGCAAAATACCTTTTTGGATTTCTGCAGGGTCTGGTTCACGGGAGACCATTCCTATATCTACCAGCCCAGCTATCGCATCGGATGCGCCTTTTCCTGCACCACCGGCTGATACATCTATCTTTACCTTTGGATATTTTTTCTGAAATGCCTCTGCCCATGCAACAGCAGTAGGATAAATTGCCCATGCACCTGATAATGTTATTGTGCCTTTTAGCTCTTTTTCCTGAGCAAAGACAAAATTACTACTTAATAGCATTATTAGCAAAAATATTAACTTCTTCATAATACCTCTCCTTTATAAATTTGTGTGCAATCCACATTCCTTTTTGGTTTTTCCTTTCCATCTACCGGAACGCTCATCTGTTGAATCGGGCAGATTGGTACAGGGTTCACAACCAATGCTTGTATAACCCTTCTCATAAAGGGGATGAAAGGGAATATTATTTTTTACCATATAATAATGAACATCTTTAGATGTCCAATCTAATATAGGATTAATCTTATATAAGCCAGTTCTTGTGAGCTCTATCTTCTTTAGTTGTTGTCTATAATCTGTTTGACCTCTTCTAAGACCAGCAAACCATGCTTTTATTCCATTTTCTTTTAAGTAATTAGCCAGTGGCTCTATCTTTCTAAGTTTGCAACATAAATCTGGATTTTCTTTTATAATGTCAAGACCATATTCCTTTAAAAAATCTTCCCTTGACTGAGGAGATGAGATTTCAAGAAACTCCAAATTTTTGTAAAGATTTTTCAGAGTTTCAATGTAATTTAAGGTCTCTTTAAAAAGAAAGCCTGTGTTTATATAAACAATTTTTATGGGAAGATTTGTTTTTGCTATAAGATCAATGAGAACTCCTGAGTTTGCCCCAAAGGAAGAGGTGGCTATAATATCAGGTTTAAATATATCATAGGCTTCTTTAATTAAAGCTTCAGCTGGTAATGACTCAGATTTTTCAATAAGTTCATCTAATTTCATTGCTTTTAACTCCTATGTATCCCTTTTCTTTGAGGTAGTTAATTATTTTATCAACACTCTCATCTACCCCTTCTTTTCCGGTATCAAGAATTAGTTCTGGATTTTCAGGCTCTTCGTAGGGATCATCAACACCAGTAAACTCTTTTAACTCACCAGCACGAGCCTTTTTATAAAGCCCCTTTGGGTCTCTTTCCTCACAAATATCTATGGGACATCTAACATAAACTTCTATAAAATCCCCTTCCTTCTGTATCTTCCGGGCATTTAATCTGTCTTCTATATAGGGAGATATAAAGGCAGTAATATTAATGACGCCAGCATCGGTAAAGAGTTTTGCTACTTCAGCTATTCTTCTAATATTCTCTTTTCTGGCTTCCCTTGAGAAACTGAGGTCTTTGTTTAATCCAAATCTGATATTGTCACCATCAAGGACATAGGTTTTGATACCTAACTCAAAAAGTTTCTCTTCAAGTTTATGGGCTACTGTTGATTTTCCAGACCCAGAAAGGCCTGTTAACCATATGGTACAACCTCTATAACCCTGAACTCTTTCTCTGTCATCTCTTGTTATGCTTCCCTTGTGCCAGTAAATATTTCTTTTTTCGTCTATCACCTAAAGCCTCCTATAGAAAATTTTATTTTTTATCCTCTTTGAACCAGTACTTTGTATGAAAACTCGTCAAACTTTTCTACCTTTAAAACTTTATGTCCCTCTTCCTTTAAGCTTCTCGTAACATTTACCAGTGGGTCTCCTTCATCAAGGATAATCTCTACAATCTCACCAACTTCCACTTCTTCCAGAAATAATTTTGCCTTTACAAAATTCATTGGGCATATAACGCCTTTTAAGTCAAGAACCTTATTATTCTTCATTTAGTATCTCCTTTAATGCCTTTTCTAATCCATACCTATCAAGGCAATGTCCAAATCTTTCCTTTTTTCTCCCTTCTCTCTTGTAAAACTCAAAGGCTCTTTTTATAAACTTAAAAAGTTCTTCTTTACTCTCAATAAGGATTTTAGCCTTAGTTCCCAGTCTTGGTTTTTTTCCCATTGTTCCACCTAAAAAAAGCGTATATCCTGTTTTATCTACCTCCCATGCCTGAACAGGACAGTTGTTAATGCAAATGCCGCAGAGGATGCATTTATCAATCTCAAGTATATATTTATCATCTTTTTTCGTGATAGCCTCAGTTGGACAAACATTGATACATAATGAACAATCTATACATTTTTTCTCGTCCCATTTTGGAAGCACACCCCCCATAACCCCAACATCATTTTCAATAGGCTTTGAACAGTTATTGGGGCATCCAGAAACTGCTATCTTAAATTTTCCAGGGGCTTCTTTTCTAAAATAAAGCTCATCCAGTTCTTTTGCCAGTAGCTTGGTTTCAATTATCCCATATTTACACGTTTTTGCTCCTGGACAAGCAACAATTCCCCTTCCTCTTGGGCCGCATGCACCAAGAACAATACCGCCTTCTTCAAGCTCTTTTTTAGCAGACATTACCTTATCTTTATAAACATTATGAATCTCAAATCCCTGGCGGGTGGTCAGATGAACATTGCCATCTCCATATTTTTTTGATACCCTTGAGATAACCTCAAGCTCCTTAAATGAAAAATCTCCAGCGACAGATTTGATTCTTATTAAAAAATAATCCTTTTGCTTTTGCTGAATTATTCCTACTCTTTTTAACTCATCTAAGTTTACTAAATTCATTGTAGAATCTCCAAAGTTTCTTATTAATTTAATAGTAAATATAATTTATTATTGTAAAGTTGTCAAGTAATATTTTTTTAAATGTAAACTACAAATAGAAATGTCTGCTTTTTACACATTTAGAAATGTCCTATTTTAGAAGAAGGTTTCTTTCTCCAAGGGTGGTCTTTTGGAGGAATATATTTCTTCTTTCCTTTAAAAGCTTTTTTGTTATGGGGTGGTCTCAGATGTCAATAGTGGACACGAATTGGGTCATACTAACATCTTTTTTTATAATATTTCTTTTCATAAGCAACTGGTGATAAATACTCAAGTTTTGCCTGTTTTCTTTGACGATTATAAAATATCTATAAATACTCTCTTATATCTTCCATCGCCTCTTTTTTTGCTTCTATATTTTCGGTGATATACAAGTTCCTTGCTTAAGGATCCCCCAAAAACTCTCCATAGGGGCATTGTCATAACAGTTACCTTTTATTCTCATTGATGCTCTTATCCCAAACTGTTCAAGTGGTATTATTTATTCATTAATAAATTTCTGGGAGTTGATGGATTCACAATCCTTCCCTCAATTATAAGTTTTACTGCTTACACCCAAAATCTTTTGTGTACTTGCCATAGGGTAATCTCTCCATTTGGAACCTACTTATTTGTATTATTACAATTAGTGTCGACTTTTCCAATAGTACGCTCTATGGCAGAAAATTCAGTTTGCTTTTTGACAATTTTTTGTTTTAGAACTTTTATTTGTGGCTTTTAGAAAGTTATTATTTGTGGATGACAAAAATTTATTCGAAGAAGAGGCCTCTGTCCGAAAGCTACAGAGGCCTTTATTTTATTTTTTCTTCCTCTTAATTTTTAATCTTAAAATTAAAGATAGCCTCTTCTCCCTTTTCTGTTACTACTTTTAGTTCCGCACTGTAGGTTCCTTTATCTTTCAAAGAGATATCTGAGCCGTAATGACCTTGCATAAACATTAAGCTGTATTCCCTTGCCTCTTTTAAAGAGATTTTTAGGGTTGCCCCTTTAATTTTGCCAATTTTTTCATTACCTACAATTTTAAAGGAGATATGATGTGTAAGATTTGGATCCATCTTGCTCATATCTATTTTGATGTTGCTATCTTTCATCATTGCCTTCATCGCACTCTCGATATCATTGAGCCATGCCTCTACCTTAACGCCTTTAACCTCTCCTTTAAAAATACTTTTCCCTAAAGATGACGGACCATGGCCTCCCTTCTTACCTTTTTCATGGTCGTGTTGAGCAAAGCCTAAATTGCTAAACAGAAAAACAATTAAGAATACAAAAAAAACCCTTTTCATATAACCTCCTTATGTTTATTTAATTCTCTTTTTCTCCAAAGAAGATAAATTGCTGGATATACTAAAAGCTCCATTAAAAATGAGGTAGTAAGACCTCCAACCATTGGTGCTGCAATTCTTTTCATCATATCTGCGCCTGTTCCTGTAGCCCACATTATTGGCATGAGACCTATCATAGAAGTAAAAACTGTCATTATTTTAGGTCTAACCCTTTTTACGGCTCCATTAATAATTGCAGTTTTTAACTCATCAAGAGTGTTTAATTTCCCCTTCTTTTTGGCATCCTCATAGGCTAAATCTAAAAAGACAAGCATAAATACGCCCGTCTCGGCATCAAGCCCCATAAGGGCAATCATACCAACCCAAACCGCAATCGATATATTGTAGTCAAGTAGATAAATAAGCAATATAGCTCCAACTAATGAAAAAGGCACCGCAAGAAGTACCATAAAGGTTTTAACAACGGAGCGAGTATTTAGATAGAGGATAAAAATTATCAACACAAAGGTAATGGGAAGTATTATCTTTAACCTTTCTTTTACCCTCAACATATTCTCATACTGACCGCTAAAAGAGAGTGTGTATCCCTGAGGCATCTTAAGCTTTTTTGAAAGCTCTTTTTTTGCCAAATTAACATATGTACCAATATCAACGTTCTCAATATCTACATAGACATAGCCTGAGATCATACCATTTTCATTTCTTATCATTGAAGGGCCATAGGCTAAAGTCAAATCAGCAAGCTCTCCTAAGGGGATTTGGGTACCCATCATAGTTGTTACGAGAACCCTTTCTAATGCATCTATCCTATTTCTAAAATCTCTATCGTACCTTACATTTATAGAGTATCTCTCTCTACCTTCAATAGTAGTAATTATTCTTTCTCCGCCAATAGCCGTTGATATAACCATCTGTAAATCCGAAAGAGTAAGTCCATATTTAGCTAATGCTGCCCTTCGAGGAGTAAAATTTATATAGTAACCACCTCCAACCCTTTCTGCAAATACACTTCTCGTCCCCTTTAAACCTTTTAGTATATGTTCTATATCAATACCTATCTTCTCGATAGTTTTTATGTCCTCTCCCATTATTTTTATACCAATGGGAGTTCTAACTCCTGTTGTAAGCATATCAATCCTACCTTTAATAGGCATTGTCCATGCATTTGTATTGCCAGGTATCTGAAGAGCCCTATCCATCTCAGATATAAGCTCTTCGTAAGATATCCTATCGTCCCAAATAGGACGAAATATCTTTTTTAAAATCTCTGGTGCCCAATCTGAGTACCATCTCTTCTTCTCTCGCCATTCATCTTTTGGCTTTAAGACAACTGTTGTCTCCATCATTGAAAATGGTGCAGGATCTGTTGAGGTATCTGCCCTCCCTGCCTTGCCAAAAACAGTTTCTACCTCAGGGAAGGATTTTAAGATTTTATCTTGAAGAACAAGTAGCTTCTTTGCTTCAGTAACTGATATACCAGGCAAGGTAGTGGGCATATAAAGTATTGTCCCTTCGTTTAAAGGGGGCATAAACTCTGAACCCAACTTAAGATAAAGGGGAATAACTGATAAAACTATGATAAGTGCTCCTAAAATTATCTTCTTTGGATGTTCTAAGACTAACTTACAAGCAGGCTCATAGATTTTGAAAAGAAATCTGCTTATAGGATGTTTCTCCTCTGAGTAATACTTACCAACAAAAAGAGAAGTTGCAAGATTTGCTAAAAATTTTGGTTTAAAGCTAAAGGGGTCAAGTCGAGTAAAAAACATCCTCACTGCAGGGTCTAAAGTAATGGCGAGGATAGATGCCAAAACCATTGTAAGGGTCTTTGTCCAGGCGAGGGGTTTAAAAAGCCTTCCTTCTTGATCTACGAGGGTAAAAACTGGAAGAAAGGATACAGTGATTACAAGCAAAGAGAAGAATACAGAAGGTCCAACCTCCATTAGCGCTTCTAATCTAATCTTATGAAAGTCTCCCTTTCTACCATCGGCAATCCAATGTTCTATCTTTTTATAGGCATTCTCAACCTCAACTATCGCACCATCAACAAGAACACCTATAGATATAGCAATTCCAGCAAGACTCATAATGTTTGAAGTGATATTCATACCATATATGGGGATAAAGGCTAAAAGTACCGAGATAGGTATAGTAATAATGGGCACTAAGGCAGAGGGAAAATGCCAAAGAAATATTAATATGACAAGACTAACAATTATTATCTCTTCAATGAGGCTATTTTTTAATGTATTTATAGCCTTCTCTATTAGGTCTGATCTGTCATAGGTTGTTACAATCTCTATACCTTCTGGGAGACCTGGTTTAATCTCTTCTATCTTTTCCTTAACCCTTTTAATTATATTAAGGGCATTCTCTTTATGTCTCATTATAACTATACCACCAACTACCTCTCCTTCTCCATTTAACTCTGCAAGCCCTCTTCTTATCTCTGGGCCTGTAGTAACCGTAGCTAAATCACTTAAGTATACCGCTGTTCCTCTTACTGACTTTACGGCTACCTTTTTTAAAGCCTCAAGATTTTTAATGTAGCCCTCTGCAGTTACCATATACTCTTTACCAGTCCACTCTATAAGTCGACCACCCATCTCGTTGCTACTACTTTTGATTGCATTTACAACATCCATAATGGAGACGTTGTAAGCCTGTAAACGAGTAGGATTTATTAATACTTGGTATTGTTTTTCAAAACCACCTATTGTGGCAACCTCAGCAACACCTGGTACGCTCTGAAGGGCATACTTAATATACCAATCCTGAAGAGTTCTTAGTTCTGATAAGTCATATTTCCCAGATTTATCAACAAGGGCATACTGAAAAACCCACCCAACTCCTGTAGCATCAGGACCTACCTCTGTCCTCGCGCCTTCTGGAAGTCTTCCTTGTATCTTTGAGAGATACTCTAATACTCTACTTCTTGCCCAGTAGATATCTGTTCTATCCTCAAAAATTATATATATATAGGAAAATCCATAATCGCTAAAGCCTCTAATTGCCTTTACTTTTGGTGCCCCAAGAAGGCTACTTACTATTGGGTAAGTAACCTGGTCCTCTATAATAGAAGGGCTTCTATCCCATTTTGTGTAAATGATTACTTGTGTATCGCTTAGGTCTGGAATGGCATCAAGGGGGGTATTTTTCATAGTATAAAAGGCATATACAGAAAGGGCTAAGGTAATTAGAATAACAAAGAGTTTGTTATTTGCCGAAAAGGCTATAATCTTTTTAATCATTCTTATCTTCCATAACCCTTTTGAAGGCAGCTTTAAGAGATGATTCTGAGTCTATTAAAAAGTTGGCAGAGCTAACTACCTCATCTCCCACTTTAAGTCCCTCTAATATTTCGTAATAACCATCACCGCTTAAAAGACCTGTTTTTACAAGCACTGGTTTGAGATGATTATCTTTGCTCTTAACAAAAACATACTCTCTTGTTCCAGTCCTAAATACAGCACTCTCTGATGCACTAATCTTTTTACCAATAGAGTATATTATTTTTGCCTCTCCATACATCTGTGGCTTAAGTTCGAGGTTTTTATTATTTATATCTAACCTCACTTTCAATGTCCTTGTCTCATTGTTTACAGTTGGGTAGATAAAACTTACTTTCCCAAAGAATCTTTTATTTTTCCAGAAAGGAAGGGAAAGCTCAACAGGCGCCCCTATATTTACATAGGGTATGTCAGGCTGATAGATATCTACCTCTGCCCAGACGGAGGTTAGGTCAGAAATATTCATTAGTATATCGTTCATCATAACTCTCTGACCTTCGAAGATATTCTTTTCTAAAACATAACCACTGGCAGGAGAGTAGTAGGTTACACTTTTTTCTGCCTTTCTTAATCTTTCAAGCTCTTTTATATCATCTTCACTCATATCAAGTAGCTTGAGTCTTTCCTTAGCCGAATCTCTTAAAGTTTCTAAATTAGCCCTTAAATTTATATTATTAATCTTCTCAAGAGCTTTAATAACTGATAAATACTCTTCTTGGGCTGACAAAAGTTCCTGACTAAAAACCTTAAAAAGGGGATCTCCCTTTTTTACGTACTGTCCTGTTTGATTTATGTATAACTTTTCAATCCAACCAGAAATTTTTGGGCTAACTTTATATACCCTACTTTCATCTGGCACTATAGTAGCATTTGCTATGACCTCTTTTTTTATCTCCCTCCTTTCTACTCGCTCAAAGGTAACTCCTAAAAGTTTTGCCTCCTCATCAGAGATATATACCTCTGTTAAATCCTTGATCTCTTCTTCATCTTCTTTTCTTCGAGCCTTTTGTTCATCTCTTTTAAGAGGCACAAGGTCCATACCACAAATAGGGCAACTACCAGGCTTATCTGATATTATCTGAGGATGCATAGGACAGGTATAGAGCTGCTTTTTTTCATCTTCGTGGACATGCGCTTCTTTGGATTCCCTATGCTGAAAATAATAAATAGTTAAAGAAGAAAACAAGGTAAAAATAAGCAAAGTTATTAAAAGTTTTTTTCTTTTCATCTTAAAATTTCCACTCCCATAAGTGAGTTAAGTTGGGAGATAGCTGAAAGATATTCTTTATTTATCATTACTAACTCCCTTTTATATTTAAGAAGTATTCTTAAGGTGTCTATAGCAGGCATAAAATCGCCAGAACCGCTTTTATATCTGGAAACTATAGTTTCTAATAGAAGCTCATTTTGTGGTATTAGCTCTTCTTTATAAAGTTTGTAAAGTTCCTTCCACTTTTTTAGCTGGCTTAAAATACTCTCAGCTTTAGATTTGAGCTCATTTCTTTTATCATTCAAAAGGGCATCGACCATACTCTTTTTCCTCTGCATCTCTGTAATCATAGGTATATTTTTTCCTTTGTACCACAAGGGGATATTAAAAATAACCATGGCGCTAATCATATCAGGTCTTTTCATTCCCATAGGGGAGCTATCTCTTTGCATATAGGAGAAACTTAGCTCCATGTCAGGGTAGTACTCCCTCACTCTAAGTTCCACCTCCCCCTCACTAATCTCCTTCTCAATATTTAAAATTTTAATATCAGGATTGTTATTTAAAATATCATTTAGTACGTTCTCGGCATTTATCTCATTAAAATAAACAGAAGAAAAGTTTTGAAAGGCTATATCTACTTCTCTTCCCACTAAGTAATATATATTGTTGACAAGCTCTCGCTCTTTTTGATTTAGTGATATTATCTCTTCATCAATCATTGTCTTTTCGACATTTGCCTTGATTACGTTAGTTAGACTACCCATCCCTGTCTTGCTGCCAACTGTCTCTATATCAATTAGAAGGCTAATATATTCTTTCAAATCTTCAAGGATTTTATAAGATTCTCTTACATAATAAGTCTCATAAAGGCTCATCCTTAGCATGTGAAGCATCTCAACTCTCTCTTTTCTTAATCTCTCTAAGGCTCTATGGTATTCTTTTATGGCTACCTCTTCCTTAGTTTTTAGCTTACCTCCTAAAGGAAACATCTGAGAGATACCGATCTCTTTGGTTGTCATATCTTCATTTCTCAAAGAAAAATCATTGGTAGGAATATTGTTTAAAGCTATCTTTAGCTTAGGATCTTCTAAACTTTTCGTTGATAAGGCCCTTTTTTTAAGCATCTCTATCTCATAAACCATTGCTTTAAGTCTTGGATTTTCTGTTATTAAAATATTTTGTATTTCTGGTGAAGTTAGACCTGATGCCCATAAATTTGAATATACAAGCGAGAATAATATATATAAGATTAAAATCTTCATAACTCTAAATATAACTAAACGTCTTAACACGTCAAATAAAACAAATATCATACCAATGATGTAAATTACTGATTTTAATTATAAAAAATTCAAAGGAGAGGAAAACTTGGAGAATATTCTACAAACTTTTTATCTATTTTGTAGAATATTCAACACTTGAGAGGGTTTATATTATTCCAAACCATATTTTTCTAATCTATATAGTAGAACATGTCTTGGAAGGCCTAAGTATTCTGCTGTCTTAGATTTGTTACCCTTAAACTTTTTTAGAGATAAAAGTATTATATTTTTCTCTAAATCTTCTAAATTAAGTCCTTCTTCCGGAAGGCTAATATCAAAGCTTTTTCTATCTATATTGTTTATCTCCTGTGGAAGGTCAACAACATCTATAACTCTTGACCTTGCCATTACGCACAATCTATAAACTATATTCTCAAGCTCTCTTACGTTACCATACCATTCATAATTAATAAGCTTAGCCATGGCCTTTTCGGTAATCTCTATATCCTTAAAGCCATATTTTTTCATAAAATGCTTAATGAGGTAGGGTATATCCTCCTTTCTTTCTCTTAAGGGAGGTATATTGATAGGAAAGACATTGAGTCTATAAAATAAGTCTTCTCTAAACTTACCATCTTTTATCAGCTTCGGTAGATTTCTATTAGTTGCTGATAGTACTCTTACGTCTACTTTTATTGGTCTTGAGCTACCTAACTGCTCTATCTCGCCTTCCTGAAGAAATCTAAGGAGTTTAGCCTGAATATGATAGGGTATCTCTCCAATCTCATCAAGAAATATAGTGCCTCCATCGGCCATCTGAATCTTTCCTTTTTTATCGCTCTCTGCGCCCGTAAAGGCACCCCTTTTGTAGCCAAAAAGCTCACTCTCAAAGAGGTTTTCAGGTATGGCAGAACAGTTAATTGATAAAAAAGGTTTGTCAGACCTTTTGCTTCTTACATGTATCTCCCTGGCAAAGAGCTCTTTACCAACCCCACTTTCCCCCATAATAATAACAGTTCCATCGGTAGAAGCTATTTTATCTATAACCTTAAGTATATCTTTTATCTTCTCACTTACTCCTATTATTTCAGGTTTTACAGAGGATCTAACAAAATTTTTTAAACTTACATTCTCTATTCTTATCTTCCTAAAGTCTATCGCTTTTTTAACGGTCAACAAAAACTCATCATTATCAAAGGGCTTGGCAATGTAATCAAAGGCACCTGCTTTGATAGCTTTAACCGCATCAGGAATGTTTCCAAAGGCAGTAATTATAATAACTGGTACCTCTTCATTAATCTTTTTTATATTTTCAAAGACCTCATAGCCATTTAGGGAGGGCAATTTTATATCAGTGATTACAAGGTCATAGTCAGGATTTTTTTCGAAAAGCTTGACACCCCTTAGCCCATCATCACAATGGTCAATCTCTATCCCCTCCCCTTCCATCATAATCTTTATAATGGAAGCAAGGGATAGATTATCTTCTATAAGCAATACCTTGACAGCATTCATAATTTCAATCTCATAACTAATTACTACAACTCATAGGTAGGCAGTTTTATTATAAACTTAGCTCCCCCATCATTTACAACAAAAATATCACCATTATGCTCTTTGATTATCTTATGAGCTATTGTAAGCCCCAACCCCGTACCTCTATCCTTTGTGGTAAAAAAGGGCTCGAAAATTTTCTCTCTGATAGACTCATCAATGCCATAGCCGTTATCGGAGATCTCAAAAAACAAGTGATTATCCCTATAATAACTCTCTATAGATACAATACCTTGATAATCTAAATCCTCACTACTCTCTATACAATTTAGAATTACATTAATTAGAGCCTGTTTGAGAGAGTCTTTATCACCCACTAAGTACATATCCTCATTAAGTGAAGAGGTACTTTTTATTAACACATTCTTTTTATTCTTACAGGTTAGATTTACTAACTCGAGAATTTCTTCAAAAAACTCCTTTACCTTTATCTTAATCTCTTTACCCTTCTCTATCCTTGCATACTGCAAAAACCTCTCAACAAAATTATTCAACCTGTCTATCTCAGAGGTTACTACATTCAAAATTCTCTCATCTCTATTCCCAGATTTAATTAGATTTACCCCCGACCTTATAGCAGCAAGGGGATTTCTAATTTCATGGGCAATCCCAGCTGTTAACTGACCTAATACCCTTAATCTATCTACCCTTGCCATCTCTTTTTCTAAACTTATTTTTTCATCGATACTTTTCTCTAACAAGATGAGAGAGTTTCTTAGTTCTTCTGTTAATTGCCTTAGTTTTTCTTTCTCAAGATAAAGTCTCTGAGAAAAAAGACCCGAAAAAATACCAATAGTATACATCATCACAATCTCTAAAAAAGGTCTTAGTAAGTCTAAATCTTTCACGCCCAGAAGAATTAGATAACTTTTTGGGTTATAAATTAAAGACAGTAAGAAAGCAGAAAAGATGCCACCTAATAAACCAAATTTATGGGCTGAGTAAATAATAATTAGATAGAAAAGATAATAATGGAGAAAGTGAATTATATGGTGAAATGAGACATGACTTCGTAAATGAAAATAGCTAACCAAAAAGGTTGCAAATAAAGCAATATAAAAATCCTTTTTAGTTCCTGGAATGTAATAGGTAAAAAGTCTTTTTTTGAGAGAACTCATAAAAAAACTCTCTTTAAATATACAACAAATAAAAGATTTTAAATAAGTAGATTTTTTATAGAAGAGTGTCTATTGATTATTAAGAGAATATTAAAGACCCATCCGAAGTTTTTTAACCTCGGATGGGATTAAGTATTTATTCAGCTCCGACACCTAAGTAGGTACGCACCTTTTCTTCTTCGAACTTTTTCTGTGCTTCTTTATCTGGAACAGCAATCGAAAACAACCAGCCTACAAAGAATGAGATTATTAAAGAAAAAACAGCAGGATTTTTCATTGGAAAGATGGCTTTAGGCATCTTAGACATGATATCTTCTTTCTGTTTAGTAAAAGCGTCTTCTAAGGCTTTTAGTTGAACCTCTAAATTTAACTTATTCTCTATAGAAGCAACGGCAACTTGACTTTTTAAAGCCTCTATTTGTGGTTTAACTCTTGATTCAAGTTCACCAACCTCTTTGAGAACTGCTGCCTTTTCTTTTGCGTGAAAAACATCAACCCAAACAGTAGGGCTTAAAACAATTAAGGTTGTTGCTGTAAGAGAACCAATTATTATTGAAGCAACTGCACCAGCAGTGGAAAACTTTTTCCAGAGAATTGAAAGAAGAAGTGCAGGGAAGTTACCACTGGCAGCTATAGCAAAGGCAAGGCCAACCATAAAGGCTACGTTTTGTCCTTTGAAAAGTATTCCGAGACCAATAGCTACAACACCAAATATTATTGTTGCTATTCTTGCAACCTTAACCTGCTCTGCCTCATCGGCATGACCCTGTTTGATTACATTTACATAAATATCATGAGCCATAGTGGAGGCTGCAGCTAAGGTAAGACCTGCAACAACAGCAAGAATTGTAGCGAAGGCAACTGCTGCAATAAATCCCATAAAGGGTGCTCCGCCTAACTCACTTGCTAACTGAAGAGCTGCCATATTTCCACCTTTATCTATGCCTCTTATAACATCTTGCCCCGTAAGCCCATTTTTTGCCAACAAAACTGCTGCAGAAAAACCAACAATTGGGATAATTATATAAAAATAGCCAATGAAAGAGGTGGCGTATATAACTGACTTTCTTGCCTCTTTAGCATCTGGTACGGTATAAAATCTCATCAATATATGAGGAAGACCAAGCAAACCTAACATTAATGCAAGTCCGAGAGAGAAGGCATCGAGAGGATTTGTAACTAACCCACCTGGTTCTAACATCTTTGTTCCATAAAGGTTTTGTACCTCTGCGTATAAATTGGCTGGATTAAAACCAAACTTAGCTAAACTAAGAATTGTAAGTATTGTTACTCCACCTAAAAGAAGAACTGCTTTTATTATTTGAACCCAGGTCGTTGCAAGCATACCACCAAAAAGCACGTATACAAGCATAACAATACCAACGATTATTTCTGCTGTTTCATAGGGGATATTAAACATCATCTTAATTAGATTACCAGATCCAACCATCTGAGCAATAGTATAGGCTAAAACGGTTAGAATGCTTCCTATGGCCGCAGCAACACGTATAGGTTTTTGCTTAAGCCTAAAGGCAACAACATCAGCAAATGTAAACTTACCTAAATTTCTTAAAGGTTCTGCAATAAGAAACATTAAAGCAGGCCAACCAACAAGCCAGCCTGTGGCATAAATCATCCCATCATAACCACTTAAAGCAACCATTCCTGCTATCCCAAGGAATGATGCTGCAGACATATAGTCACCCGCTAGTGCTAAACCATTCTGAAAACCTGTAACACTTCTTCCCGCTGCATAAAATTCACTGGTTGTCTTTGTCTTTTTGGCAGCCCAGTAAGTAATAGCAAGGGTGAGAAAAATAAATATTAAGAAAAAGGTTATTGCCATACTCCCCCCAGTTTATATTTTTTATAAAATCTTAAACATATTTTAAACTTATACAAGCTCCTTCTTTAACTCAGCTACAGTCTTATCGTAGGAGTTGTTAGCCCACAATACATAAATCACCGTTAGTAACCATGAACCTATTATTACTCCAACCCCCATAATAATTCCAATATTAGTAGCAACACCTATCTTGACTTTTAAAACATCTTTTGCATAACCAATCATACCAATATAACCGTAATAAAATAAAAACAGAAAAAACGTTAATACAAAACTCACCATCCATCTCTTTGTTACGAGCTTCTTAAACTTTTCAGAGTTAACAATCTCTTCTGCAGATTTTGCCATATTATCACCTCCTTTTTGTTTTGCTATAAATGTGTATTTAAAAAATAAAACATATTAAATACTGATTTATACAGTAAATTAATGTTTTATTTTTGTCAAGAATATTATTTTTAAAACAAAAAAATTTTAATCTTTATGATTGAAAATTCTAAATATATTAAAATGATGTATTTCTATTAACCAACTTTAATGTATTGAAAATCTCTGTTGAAATAGACCTTTAGTATTTTCTTTATGAATTTTATATATTCTTGATTGGGAGACTTAAAATAGTTTTCCGTGTTTGTCTTCATCTTTTCGATAATATCTGTATCTTTTAATATATTTACAAACCTAAAGTCTGGCATACCCGACTGTCTAGTCCCCATTATCTCACCAGGACCTCTAAGCTGTAGATCAAACTCTGCCAATTTAAAGCCATCTAAGTTATCTCTAAAAAAAATTAATCTCTCTCTCCCCTCCTTGCTCAGCCTTTTAATATCTACAAGTACAATACAAAAAGATTGATCCCCACCACGACCAATTCTACCCCTTAATTGGTGTAACTGAGAAAGACCAAACCTCTCTCCGTGTTCTATTATCATCACTGTTGATTTTGGCACATCTACACCTACCTCTATTACAGTAGTTGACACAAGTATGTTTATCTTGCTCTTTTTAAAATTATCCATTATAGCTTCTTTTTCTTCCGTGCTAACTTTACCGTGAAGAAGAGCTACCTCATATTGTGAAAATCTTTCTTTAACCACTTCATACATCTCTTTAGCCGATTTTAAATCTAACTGATTTTCTTCTTCTATAACAGGATAAACTATATAGGATTGAAAACCTTTCTTTATCTCTTCTTCAAGCAGCTTGAAGGCTCTTTCTCGTTGATTTTCTGGATACAAGATTGTTTTGATGGGTTTTCTCCCTGGTGGTAACTCATCTATGGTCGACAAATCAAGATCTCCATATAAAGTCATAATGAGGGTCCTTGGAATGGGTGTAGCAGTCATGTATAAGATATGGGGATTATTCCCCTTCTTAATTAGTAGATTTCTCTGTTCAACACCAAATCTGTGTTGTTCATCAATAATAGCAAGTCCAAGGTCATAAAAACTAACATTTTCTTGGATAAGTGAGTGGGTGCCTATAATGATATTAGTATCACCTTTCTCCACAGTCTTAAGTATATCCTCCTTTTCCTTTTTCTTAAGGGAAGAGGTAATTAGATGGGTATTTATCTTAAAATCTTTTAGAAATCTTTTTACATTTAAATAATGCTGCTCTGCTAGAATCTCTGTAGGAACCATAAAGGCTACCTGTTTACCTGCTTCAACTACCATCAAGGCAGAACACAAAGCAACAAGAGTTTTACCAGAACCTACATCACCCTGTAGCAACCTATGCATAGGCTTATCTTTTAATAAATCTGACCTTATCTCCTCAATGACCTTAATCTGTGCCTTTGTAAGAGAAAATCCTAAGGTCTCTATAAGCTTTTTTAAGAGATTTTCAGAAAATTCTAAAGGCTTAATCTTTACCCTTTCTATTTCTTTTCTCTTCTCTATAAAAATAGAAAAAAATAGAAAAAGTTCTTCAAAAATTAAAGACTGATGATAAATATTTCTTCTATTCTCCCAACTATCCCTATCAAAATTATCTTGTGGGAAATGAACATTTAAAAGGGCTTCACCTGTATCAACTATAGAGAAAACTCTTTTTACCTCTTCAGGAAGTAAAGATTTTAAGATTTTTCTTCCCTCTAATAGTACATTATAAATAATCTTCCTGTAGATCTTCTCACTAATGCTCTGAGGAAGTCCATAGTAACAGGGCAGAATCTTTATCTTCTCATTATCATTTGATAACTCTTCTTTCTCGATTTCTGGATGGGGGATCTCTTTAAAACCTCTAAAGACTTTTACTTTGCCAAAAATATTTATCTGATTATCCTTATTGAGATTTTCCTTGACGAACTGTGGTGGGTCGTAAAACCATCTTAAGGTTAGATAACCTGTGCCATCTGTGACAAGAGCTGTATAACCTTTTTGCCTCTTGTTTAGAAAACCCTTTGGTATCCAGATTCCACTGTTTAATGTTTTAACCTTAAGATAAGCATAATCACCATCTCTTAACTCTGATATCTTTTTGATTCTTCTTTTATCAATCCATTGATAGGGGGTATTAAAGATTATATCTCTAACTAACTTAATACCTTTCTTTTCAAGGACTAAGGCCGTTTTCTCTCCAACTCCTTTAAAATTTCTGAGGGAGCTGTTAAGAAACTTCTCAATCCGATCCAAATCCTCCATCATTTTCTTATATCAATTATTTTAAGGCTCACTCTACCTAAATATAGAGATATGTCCTCTGTGTTTTCTTCTTCAGTAAGTTTTATGTGAGTTGGATTTGCAGGGAACTCCCCAAAGGTAGCATCTATTGGTACAAAATAGCCATCAAGATACACCTCATTCCAGGCATGGTAAAGAAAACTTTTATTTTCTGCAGAATAAACAATACCACCTACTAATTTTGCTGGTATATTAAGGCTTCTTAGCAAAGCAGCTGTTAGCATTGAATGGGCTTCACACTCTCCCTCTTTTGTCTTTAATACTTCAAGGGCAGACATCCTATCTTTTAGAGACTTTTTAATATTTTTATTCACCCACTCTACAACTTTTTTAACCTTTTCTCTGTCTGTTTTTAAACCTCCCACGATCTTTTTTGCTGTTTCTATAATATCTTTGTCATTACTTTGTATTTTTGGAGTTGCCTTAAGATACTTATCAATAGAAACCTTATCATCTTTTTTTACAAGGGGGTTAATAGATGTTTGAATTATAATTTTCTTCCCTTCTTTTTTCACCTGCTGATATTGAGAGCTTGGCGGCAAAACAGCTTCTACCCCTGAGAGTTCAAAGATAATCTCTTTAATATCTTCAATCTTCTCATTAAGGACCGTGGGGATAGAAATATAAGTAAGTATGTCATAAATAGATGTGGTATCCTCAATTTTAACAGCCTCTTCTTTAGACATTTTTTTCAAAGTAAACCCCTGCAGGGACTCTTCTTTATAAATACTTCCATCCTCATAGACATGGCTTGTTATATTTATATTTCCTAAGGTTTGTTTAAGGGGGTATATCTTGCTCTTTTTTTCTATAATTGGTTTAGCAACTTCAACTTTTAAGTTTTCAACCTTTTGCATTGCCTCGACATATACCCTGAAGTTATAAATCTTTCCTTCTTTAATCCCTTCTTTCAAAACTATGAAACCAGCTGCCGATAGAGGGATTGTGTCTGCTGATAGCTTCTCCTCTGTATATCTGCCTGCAGAAAAGGTTCTTAAGATTAAGTTATCTCCTTTCTTAACTCCCTTTATCTCCAGCTCTGACTCCCCTATCTTTTGAGTATAATGAAAATAGATAGGTTTGTATGATTGTGACAGCACTATCTCTTCTTTTAAGATTGTATATATCTTTTCCTGACCTAAATCTAACCTTATCAAACCTGTCCCTGATACAAAGTAGGCAAGCTCATTTTCTAATAAGATATCGCTTGCAGTCCCCTGAAAATAGCCTATTTTTTTATCATTAAAAAATAGACCTAAATACTCATCTTTTATAATCTTCTTAATCTCAAAGTTTGGTTTAACAAAGTCAGAACTTTCCCCTTTATTGCAAGAAAGTAAAACAAGAAAAAGAAGTAATAGAAGCCTATAGACTTTAGGGCTTTTCAATAGATAGAACCTCAAACTCCTTCACTCCAATGGGTACCTGAATCTTTACTACATCCCCCGCACTCTTACCTATTAATGCCTTACCAATAGGTGATGTATAAGAAATCTTACCTGCCTTTACATCGGACTCATCCTCAGATACAATCTGATATGTAAACTCTTCATCGGTATTAAGATCAAGAACAGTAACTTTCAGTCCAAAGGCAACCTTATCAGTCTTTAGGGTACTTGGGTCAATTATTACTGCCTTAGCAAGCTTACCCTCCAACTCGCTTATTTTTGCCTCTATGAGCCCCTGTCTATTCCTTGCGGCATCATATTCCGCATTTTCGGATAAATCACCATGAGCCCTAGCCTCGGCAATATCTTTAATTACCTTGGGTCTCTCGACCTTTTTTAAATGTTCCAACTCATTCCTTAGCTTTTCATAACACTCTTTGGTCATAGGGTATCTATCCATTAATTGCCTCCATAAAGCTTATGATACTCTTGAAGTGAGGTAACATTTATCTTCGTTTTTAGTAGTTCTGGTATAGCATAGCAGGCAATCTTAGAGGCAGATAGAGTTGTGAAGTATGGAATAGCGTTTTCAAGAGCAGACCTTCTTATAAGATAAGAATCTTCTATCTCCTTCTGTCCAAAGGTAGTATTTATAATAAAACTTATCTCCTTATTTTTTATTTTATCGACAATATTAGGTCTACCCTCAACTACTTTAAGAACTGTCTCATTTTCAATGCCTTTTTCTTTAAGATACCTTGAAGTACCGGCGGTACAAAGTAGTTTAAATCCATGATTTTTAAGAAGTCTTGCTATATCTAAGATATGGGGCTTGTCCTCATCTTTAACACTTAAAAAAACTGTACCTCCAAGAGGTATGCTATTGCCTGCAGCGATTTGAGATTTTGCAAAGGCCAAATAGGGCGTATTATCAATACCCATAACCTCACCAGTTGACTTCATCTCTGGACCAAGTATGGTATCAACACCAGGAAACTTTAAGAAAGGAAAGACTGCCTCTTTGGCACTAAAAAATTTTGGCCTTATCTCCCTTGTAAAACCTAACTCTTTAAGTGATTTTCCTAACATACATTTTATAGCTAACTTTGCTAAAGGAACACCTATTGCCTTACTCACAAAGGGAACTGTTCTTGATGCTCTTGGATTAACCTCAAGAATATATATATCATCGTCTTTAATGGCAAACTGAATATTTATGAGTCCAATAACATTTAGCTCCTTTGCAAGCAACTTTGTCTGTCTAATTAACTCTTCTATTATCTCTTCTTTAAGAGAATAGGGAGGGATAATACAGGCACTATCTCCTGAGTGAACACCTGCCTCCTCGATATGTTCCATAACACCACCCACAACTACTATCTCTCCATCAGATATGGCATCAACATCCACCTCGATAGCATCTTTAAGAAACTTATCAATTAAAACAGGATGTTCTTCTGAGGCTCTAACAGCCTCATTAATATATCTAATAAGGTTTTTTCTATCATATACAATCTCCATGGCACGTCCACCTAATACGTAAGAAGGTCTAACCATTACAGGATAACCAATCTTTTCGGCAATCATTATAGCCTCTTCCTCTGACCTTGCGGTACCGCTCTCGGCCTGCTTAAGCCCAAGGGTTAACAGGACTTCCCTAAACCTCTCTCTGTCTTCTGCCCTATCTATACTATCTGGTGATGTGCCAAGTATTCTAACACCTGCCTTTTCTAAAGGCACAGCAAGCTTAAGAGGAGTTTGTCCACCAAACTGAACGACTATGCCTCTTGGCTTCTCTCTTTCAACAATATTTAAAACATCCTCAAAGGTGAGCGGCTCAAAGTACAATCTATTAGAGGTATCATAGTCTGTACTTACTGTTTCTGGATTACAGTTTATCATAATGGCTTCTAATCCTTCTTCCTTAATGGCAAAGGCAGCATGGACACAACAATAATCAAACTCTATTCCCTGTCCTATTCTATTAGGACCTCCACCGAGAATAATTATCTTCTCCTTATCTGTTGGTAAGGCCTCTTCTTCCTCTTCATAGGTAGAGTAAAGATATGGAGTTTTAGCCCTAAACTCAGCGGCACAGGTATCAACCATTTTATATACAGGTTTTATCCCCTTTTCTTCCCTATAATTTCTTACTTTAATCTCATCTATACCTAATAGTTTTGCCAATCTTCTATCTGAGAAACCTAATTTTTTAAGCTCTTCTAACAAATCTTTGTCTATCTTCGATAATTCAAAGTCCCTTTCTTTGCTGAAGTTCTTGATATATTCTTCAGCATCAATTATCTCCTTAATGTTTTTAAGAAACCATCTATCTATTTTTGTAAGCTCGTAGATCCTATCTATTGAGTAGTTCATCCTTAGAGCTTCTCCGATATACCAAAGTCTCTCAGCATTGGGCATTCTTAATTTTTCATTTATAATACCTTGTCTCTCCTCAAGAGTGCCTATTTTAATCTTTTCATCAAAACCGTAACTACTTATCTCAAGAGACCTCATAGCCTTCTGAAGGGATTCTTTAAAGGTCCTGCCTATGGCCATTGCCTCTCCAACTGACTTCATCTGCGTACCTAAGGTTGTATTAGTTTTTGGAAACTTCTCGAAGGTAAATCTTGGTATCTTAACTACAACATAGTCAATAGCTGGTTCAAAGGAGGCAGGTGTCTCTTTTGTAATATCATTCTTTATCTCATCAAGAGTATACCCTACGGCTAACTTAGCTGCTATCTTTGCAATTGGATATCCCGTTGCCTTTGATGCTAAGGCAGAGCTTCTTGAAACTCTTGGGTTCATCTCTATTACTACCATTCTGCCGTTATCGGGGTTTATAGCAAACTGAATATTTGAGCCGCCAGTATCAACTCCAATTTCTCGAATAATTTTAATTGCCGCATCTCTCATTATCTGATACTCTTTGTCTGTTAATGTCTGGGCAGGTGCAACTGTTATACTATCTCCTGTATGAACACCCATGGGGTCAAGGTTTTCTATGGAACAGATAATAACAACGTTATCCATTCTATCTCTCATTACTTCTAACTCAAACTCTTTCCATCCAATTACAGATTCTTCTATGAGAACCTGAGATACTGGACTTAAATCAAGACCATTTTTCACAATTCTTTCGTATTCTTCAATGTTATAGGCTATTCCGCCACCTGTCCCACCCAATGTAAAGGCTGGTCTGATTATGGCTGGAAAACCAATATCTTTAATTACTTCAATGGCCTCATTAATATTTGTTGCTAATCCACTCTTAGGGACATCAAGTCCAATCTTCTCCATGGCCTTTTTAAAGAGTTCTCTGTCTTCTCCCTTCTTAATGGCATTAATATTTGCTCCTATGAGTTTTACATTATATTTATCTAAAACTCCTCTTTCATACAAAAACATAGTTAAATTTAGCCCTGTTTGACCACCTAAGGTTGGTAGTATAGCGTCAGGTCTTTCCTTCTCTATAATCTTCTCAAGATACTCTACCGTTAAAGGCTCAATATATGTAGCATCAGCAAGCTGGGGGTCTGTCATAATGGTTGCTGGATTAGAGTTAGTAAGTATAACTCTATAACCTTCTTCTTTTAAAGCCTTCACAGCCTGTGTACCAGAATAGTCAAACTCACAGGCTTGGCCAATTATAATTGGTCCAGAACCTATTACAAAGATGCTCTTAATATCTGTCCTTTTAGGCATACCTCTATCTCCTCAAAATTTAGCTTATATATTTTACCTTATTTTGCAGATATGTAAATTAGAATATCCATCTTTATTTTATAAATGTTGAAAAAATACATGTTCAATCGAATTTTAGAGCATAAGTAGAGAATCTTAAAATACATAATTTATTTTTTCAATATTGCCATTGTCTCTATATGGAAGGTCTGAGGAAACATATCAAAGGGAACTACCTTCTCTACATTATAACCACTAAATGTTAGGGTCTGAATATCCCTTGCTAAAGTCGTAGGATTGCAAGAAAGATATATTATTATTTTTGGATTAAACTTTGGGATGTAGGGTATTATCTCTTTAGCTCCTATTCTCGGTGGGTCAAGAAAGACTATATCAAAACTTCTCTTATTGTTAAACATCCTAATGACTTCATCTTTCACACTACCTCTAATGGGATGGATGTTTAAGATGTTGTTTTTTGCAATATTTTCTTCTAAAGCCCTAAAGGAGGAATTATTTCCTTCTACGGCAACAACATATTTGCAAAGCTTACTGAACAAAAAGGTAAAGTTGCCAGACCCAGAAAAAAGCTCAAGCATGGTAGACGACTGATATTTATCACCCAAATAATCTGAAATAGTATTTAAAATGACCCTGTTAACCTCTGGATTTGCCTGTATAAAACCATCTGCATAGACTTTTAGTTTATAACTTAATCTGTCTAACTCTACTTGATAGATTAAAAATGGATCTTTTATAGCATATAGGCGCCCTTTTTTTGTTTTTACAAAGCCTCCTTTAAAAAGCTTAGAGATATTTGATATGTTTGATGGATTAAAACCATCATCTTTAGCCTTACCTGAAAAGACAAAATTATCTTCCCTATCAGAATAATACACTTCAAAATCAAGAATACCTTTCAACTCATTCTTAAATCTTCGAGTTTCTTTCAAGATATCTACTATCGGCTTTTTTAGTATGTAACAGTTATCAATATCTACCACTTTGTTACTACTATATATGTTAAAACCTAATGAGACCTCATCTCTTTCTAAACCTACCTGAAATCTAACCCTTTGCCTGTAACCCCACTCATTACCAGCAATAGAAGTATCGTTAATCTCGGGACTTGCTATTTTTCCTATCCGTTCAAGTATATCCTTTGTTATATTTTTCTTTGCCAAAACTTGATAATTATAGTTTATGTGTTGCCATTGACAGCCACCACACTTGCCAAAATAAGGACAGGGATAAATTCTTCTATAAGGAGAAGACTTTAATATCTCAAGCAACTTGCCATCAATATAGGTCTTTCTATCTCTCTCAATACTGAATTTTACTATATCACCAGTCACAGTATAGGGGATAAAAGCTACCTTACCTCCAAACCTCGCTACTCCTGCAGAGCTATAGGAAAGATTAGTAATCTCTGCGATATAGTATTTGTCATCATAAACTTTGAGTGAATCAGTCATATTAAATATTTACCTTATATTAGTTTCATTTACCAACAGTAACAACCGTAACCTTCTCTAAGTGTTTTCCAAGTATTGTTTTACCTACTTTTAAAAATCTTTCTGCTGCATCTGTCACATAATAATCAGGCTCAAGTATCTCTTTTCTATCGGATAAAAGATTACTATCTTTTAAAAGATTAAGCACCAAATTAGAGGTTTCTCTAGCTGAATCAACTATATTTATGGAGTGATTGAAAAATTTAGCTATAGGTCTCTTTAACATGGGATAATGGGTACAACCAAGAACAAGGGTATCTATATTCTTGCCCTTAAATATTTTTAGGTAATGGCTAATAACGTCATCTACTATAGCCCCTTTTAAAAGCCCCTCCTCTACAAGCGGTACAAATAATGGACAGGACTTTGAAAAAACAGATATCTTATTATTCAAGGATTTTATCTCTTCCTTGTAGGCAGAGCTTTTTATAGTAGCATCTGTTCCAATAATCCCTATTCTCTGATTCTTGGTAATCTCGACAGCTTTTTTGGCACCAGGCTCTATAACACCTACAATGGGAATCTTAAATATTTCTTTAAGAGTCTTTAAGCTGGTAGCGGTTGAGGTATTACAGGCAACTACGAGTAGCTTAATATCAAACTGCATCAAGAATTTTGTATTTTCGATGGAATATCTAATAATAGTATCTTTTGATTTGTTCCCATAGGGAACTCTTGCTGTATCTCCTAAGTAAATAAGCTTCTCGGTGGGTAATTTTCTTTTAATCTCTTTTAATACAGTAAGACCACCCACACCAGAATCGAAAATACCGATTGGATTATTCAAAGAACCTCCTAAAAACTTGTTATTGTACCACAGTAACCTGATAAATGAAAGTACCATCTATGTTAATTTTCTCGATGTCCCATTCTTTGGGAAAGGGTGCGAGGGGAGAAGCATCTCTCAATGCCTTCATTGCAGCGTCATCAAGAAAGCTATAGCCAGAAGACTGAATTAGTACCTTATTTTCTATCTTACCATCCCTTGATATAGAAAAAGTTATCTTAAGCCTTCCCCCAATGCCCCTTTCTTTTGCTACTTCAGGATATCTCCATACCGCCTCAATCTTTCGTTTTATCTTCTCAAGATATGATAAATATTTATACTCTTTTGTATTGAGAATAAGCTCTTTTGAACCTTTTACATCTCCAGTATCAAGATTTATAGTCTCTTCCTTGGGAAGTTTTGACAACAGGTCCGTTGATTTAGGAATAAGATTTTTTAAGTTTGGTAAAGTTTTTTCTTCTCTTAGCCTTACTTGCTCTCTTGTCTTTTTATCTTCAGTCATACCTAAATTAGGAATTTTATCCTGTATTTTAGGTGGCTCTTCAGCTCTTTCCTCAACTTTATCCTGCATGCCTCCTTTCTCTTTAAAACTCTCCCTTTCTATCTCCTCCAAGATTTTTGGTATACTTTTACTTATCTCAGGAAGTTTGTTTTCTTGTCCTGTTATAATATCCTTTGCTCCAAAAGCCTTAAAATTATTTGATGGCTGGGTTTTAATGTCAGGAGGCGGATAATAGGGTATTATCTCTATTATCTCTTCTTTTTTCCTACCTGATTTTTTAGGCTCCCCTTCAAAGATATAGGAACTCAAAAATGCAAAAAAATGTATTAATAATGATATTGTTATAGCAACTAATAAGTATCTTTTTTTTATAGTCACAAAAACCTTTTAAAGCGATTTTCTAAGTAAAGCAGCGTACTCTTGCAGCTCCCCCTCTTTATATTTGCTATGTTCCATGCCTATTTTTATACCATCCTCAGGTCTTCTGGGTATAAGATGAAAATGGGAATGGAATATTATCTGTCCTGCATCCTTTCCATTATTCTGGATTAGATTAATTCCAGTCACGTTAAGAGCTTTTGTTAATAATCCACAGAGCTTCTTTAAAAGAACAGCAGTTTTTTTAAGTATCTCATCATCCATATCCATTATATTAACACAGTGCCTTTTGGGAATAATCAATAAATGTCCTTTACTAATAGGATTTATGTCGAGAATGGCAATAAAATCCTCATCTTCATAAATCTTCTCGGAAGGTATTGAACCATTGACAATATTACAAAAAATACAGTTCATAAAAACCTCCTTTTGAAATATTATTATCTTATTAAACCCAATCTTTTTCATATATTACTATAAAAGTTTTTTTTTAATAAATGCTTTTTTGACTTTTTTATACATTCTGCTATATTTAAAAAAAAGGAGGGACTATGATAGATAACATAAAAAAGATTTTATATGCAGGGTTAGGTATCTTTGCACTTTCTGAAGATAAGGCTAAAGAAATAATAGAAGAGCTTATTAAACAAGGAGAGATAACTACACAGGAAGGAGAACAATTAATCTCTGATATCAAAAATAAGGCCTATACAAAAGGAAAAGAGTTTGAAGATAAGATAGCATTAAAAATAAAAGATTATTTAAAAATTAATGAGTTAGAAGAACGGGTTAGCAAACTGGAAGAAGAGCTTAACAAAATAAGAGAAAAAATATCTTAATGCTTGACAAAAATTTTTTTTAAATTAGAATTATTATAAAATGAAAGAAATCATAAAAAAGTTAAAAGACCACAAAGTAAAGGTTACGCCCCAAAGGGTTGCTATCATCGAATATCTTATAAATACAAAAAGCCATCCCTCTGCAGAGGATATTTATAAAGAAATGTTAAAGATTTATCCTACCATGTCATATGCCACTGTTTACAACACTTTGATTACTCTAAAAAATTTAGGAGAGGTCGTTGAGCTTGCTATTGACCACGATAAAAAAAGGTTTGACATGGATACATCATTACATCACCATTTTTATTGTACAAGATGTAAAGGTGTTTATGATTTGAGTAAAAATTTTATTATAGAAGCGATTACAAGTATAGATGGACATAAAGTAGAAAGAACATTTCTAAACTTTACAGGGATATGCAATAAATGCTTAAAGGAGGAACTAAATGAGCAAGACAGAAAAAAATCTTAAGGAAGCCTTCGCCGGTGAATCTCAGGCAAACAGAAAATATTTGGCCTTTGCTAAAAAGGCTGAACAGGAAGGTTTAAAGGGAGTTGCAAAACTATTTAAAGCTGCCGCAGAAGCAGAGACAGTTCATGCACACAATCATTTGAGAGAGTTAAACGGTATTAAATCTACTCGTGAAAATTTACAAGAAGCCATTGATGGGGAGACCTATGAGTTTAAAAACATGTATCCTCAAATGATAGAGGAGGCCGAACAAGAAGGTAACGCTGGTGCAAAAAGAAGTTTTCATTATGCCAACGAAGTAGAAAAAGTACATGCAGGATTATTTAAAAAGGCCTTAGATGAGATAGATAAAAATATGGACTATGAGATCTATGTATGCGAAGTCTGTGGAAATACCTTCATAGGTGAGGCGCCAGAGAAGTGTCCTGTCTGTAATGCATTAAAAAAGTTTTTTAAAAAAATAGAGTAGGAGGAAGTTATGACTAATATAATGGAAATTTATAAATGCGAGATCTGTGGTAATATTGTTGAAGTTCAACACACAGGCGGTGGTACTTTAGTATGCTGCGGACAACCAATGAAACTTTTAAAAGAAAATACTGTAGACGCATCTAAAGAAAAACACGTACCCATTTACGAGATTAACGGTAACAAAGTAACAGTAAAAGTAGGCTCAGTCCCCCATCCAATGGAGGAAAAACATTATATTGAATGGATACAAATTATTACCGACAAAAAATCTTATAGACACTATTTAATCCCTGGTGAATCACCTGAAGCTACCTTCGAGGTTGAAGGTGAGATTAAAAAGGTAAGAGAATACTGCAATCTACACCTATTATGGGCAAATACTTGATTAGGAGGTTATAAATGTGTAATACTTCAAGCTTCTGCATTACAGTTGGTCAACAGGTACCAAATTTTGAGATTGAGATTTATGATTCCAGCAAGCAAGATTTTGGCAAGTTATCCTTAGCTGATATAAAGGCAAAGAAAGAATGGTTAATTTTATTCTTCTACCCCGCAGATTTTACTTTTGTCTGCCCTACAGAACTAGATGATCTTGCAAAAATATACGATGAGCTAAAGAAGATGGGATGTGAGGTACTTTCTGTTAGCACCGATACTAAATTTACTCATTTAGCATGGCATAGAGATGAGTTATTACTTAAAGGTGTAAAATATCCAATGGGAGCAGATACAACGGGTAATCTTTCAAGAATGTTTGGTGTATATGATGAAAACACAGGATTAGCCTTAAGAGGAACCTTTATCATCAATCCAGAAGGCAAACTGGTAGCCTCTGAAATTAATTATTATAATGTAGGTAGAAATGCTGAAGAACTTTTAAGGAAGATGAAAGCTAATATTTACCTTGCTGTGCACCCTGATGAGGCTTGTCCCGCCAGATGGCAGGAAGGTGAGAAAACTTTAAAACCATCAGCAGAGTTAGTTGGGAACGTTTATAAGGCCTTAAGTTAAAATTATTTTTAGGCGTGAAAGGTGTCTTAGTAGCCTTTCACGTCTTTTTTTATATCTAATTTATCAAAAAACTTTTATCTATCCTTTTTTTTATATATAATCATATGCAATGCAGTTTCCTGAAGGATTTTACAAGATATTGCTTGAAAACATAAACGAAGGTGTGTACTTTGTTGACATTAATCGTAAGATTCTTTACTGGAATAGGGGAGCAGAAGAGATAACAGGATTTAAGAGAGAGGAGGTAGTTGGTCACCATTGTCAAGACAATATTTTGAGACATATAGATGATACCGGTAAAGAGTTATGCTTATCAGACTGTCCTCTTCAATGGACTGTTAATACAAAAACACCCCATAAAGCAGAGGTTTATCTCCACCATAAAGATGGTCATAGAGTACCTGTATACGTATTTTGCTCTCCCATATTTAATACAAAAAATCAATTAGTAGGAGTTGTTGAGATCTTCAGAGATAATAGTTATGTAAAGTCACTTAAAGAGAGAATAACTTACCTTGAAGAAGCAGCATTGCTGGACAACCTAACAAAGTTATCAAATAGAAGATTTTTAGAACTTACGTTACTTACAAAAATTTTGGAAACAAGAAGGTACAATCGTAATTACGGAGTAATATTCGTTGATGTTGATGACTTTAAGATGATTAATGATACCTTTGGACACAATGTGGGTGACAGTATACTTATGATGGTTGCCTCAACATTACGAAGTAATGTTAGATTTTATGACGCTGTGGGCAGATGGGGTGGTGATGAGTTTGTTATTGTTATAGAACTCAAAGATAATGATGATCTAATAAATATTACCGAAAAAATACGCACTTTGGTGCAAAAATCTTATTTAACAGTTGGAGATAAAAAAATTTCTACTACTCTATCCATAGGAGCAACAACAATTGCTGTTAGAGATACTATTGAATCAGTGATTTCCCGAGCTGATAAGCTAATGTACGAAAGTAAGAAGAAAGGAAAAAACAATATAACTATTGGGTAAATATGGTTACAGCAGAAAAAGGAATCAATAATAAGATTTTGAGATTATTCTATGGAGATATAACAGAGCGAGAAGCTGATGCTATTGTCAACCCTGCTAACTCAGAGCTTCTACACGGGGGAGGTGTAGCAGGTACTATTGTAAGAAAAGGTGGCTACATCATTCAGGAAGAAAGCGATAAAATCGGTTATGTGCCAGTTGGTCATGCTGTAATAACATCAGCCGGTAGCTTAAAGGCAAAATTTGTAATTCATACAGTTGGTCCTATATTTGGTGAGGGAGACGAAGATAATAAATTAAAAAATGCCATAAGAAACACCTTAAGATTAGCATCAGAGAAAGGATTAAGGTCTGTATCGATACCTGCTATTAGTGCCGGCATCTTTGGTTTCCCCAAAGATAGATGTGCCAAAATACTTATAGAAGAAACAAAAAATTTTATAAAAGAACATCCTAATAGCTCATTAGAAATTATAGAGTTTTGCATCTACAATGAAGATGTTCTCATTCATTTTAAGAAAGAATTTGAAAAGATTTAAAAATTGTGATTTCTTACCCCTTTAGCTTCTCCAAAATAGATGGCATCTTTATCGAAAGGTTCAATAGATTTGTTATTTCCTGTTACGTTAATGGAACTAAGGAACTTGCCTATCTACCAAATCCTGGTAGATTGTGGGAGTTATTATTAAAAGACACTCCTTTAATTCTAATTAAAAATAGAGAAAGACTTAAAATTCCATACACAGTGATGGCTTGTTATAAAGATAACCAACCTGTATTGCTACATACCCATCTTACAAACAAAATAGTAGAACACTTGATAAATGATAAAAAGATAAAAAGCTATCTTGAATACAAGATTGTTCAAAGAGAGGTGCCATATAAAAAGAGTAGATTTGACCTATTATTATCAAATGGCAAGAAAGAGCTATTTCTTGAGATAAAAACTTGTACCCTCTTTGGAAATTCTATTGCTATGTTTCCGGACGCAATAACTGAAAGAGGCTCTAAACATCTTCTTGATTTAAAAGAGATAACCGAAGATGGAAGAAAGGCAGGTATACTTTTTGTTATAATGGGTGAGAATGTAAAATACTTTCTTCCAGCCTACCACATAGATCTTAATTTTAGTAAAAATCTGCTATTGGTAAAAGACTACCTTGATATTAATGCCATCTCTTTATCTTGGGACAAGAATTTTAGCTACGTAAAAGGTGTAAATGATGTAAACATTCCATGGGATTTTATTGAGAAAGAGCTGGTAGATAAAGGTTCTTATCTTCTTATCTTACAACTTGAAAAAGATAATAAAATACAAGTAGGAGGGTTAGAGGAGATATATTTTAAAAAGGGGTATTATGTCTATATAGGTTCGGCTCTCAACTCTCTTTCAAAAAGAATATTAAGACACAAAAGAAAAAATAAAAAACTCCACTGGCATATAGATTATTTTATAGATAAAAGCAAATATATAAAAGATATACCCATCATAGCCAATGAAAACTTAGAATGTCAGATATCACAGAAGGTTTTTAAGATTGCTGATAACTATGTTCCTGATTTTGGGTCTTCAGATTGCAAATGTATAAGTCACCTCTACTATTTTAAGGATAACCCCTTGGAAAACAGAGCTTTCCAGCAAATTATAACTTACTTAAGGATTGACAGACTTAATCTTTCTTTATATTAATCTTAACTGCAAACACTTATTCTATACATTTGGATAGATAATCCTCGGCAATAACATCTGATGATGAGGACAGAAGGTGTCTGGGTTTTGGTAACAGGCATTAGCAAAGGCAATTATATATTCTCTTAGTTTGCAAAAGTCTACTATCTCATCAACAAAGCCCATCTTGGCACAAAAATAAGGTCTTGATTTTTCATAGTATTCTTTAACAAGTTTATTCATCTTATCAATTGTTTCTTGCAAATCCTTACCTTCTTCCTTATCTTTCACAAGCCTTCTTGCATAGGTAGCAACTGCAGCAGTCTCTCCATGCATTACGTATATCTCTGTAGTTGGGGTGCCTAAAGAAAAGGCATTATTATTATTTGCCTGAGGACCAGCCATAACATAATGACTTGCAGCTGAACCTTTTCTTAAAACAACTGTCATCATTGGAAGTTTTGATGATTCTATAGAATAGAGCAATGACTGCCCCAATCCAAGTAGTTCTGCCTTTTCAGCCAGATCTCCTACATCTATACCTGTATTATCCTGAATCCACAATATAGGTACTCTATCTCTACCGCAGAGGGTGACAAACTCGTTCATCTTAATTAAACCCTCTCTATATAGCTTTCCTCCAATACCGGGATAATTGGCATACTTGGGATAGCCTTCGCCTAAAAAGCCTTGTCTATTGGCTATTAATCCTACTAAAAAACCATCTATTTTTACCAAACCTGTATAAATTTCTGGTCCAAAATCTGGTTTAAACTCCATGTGTTCGCTTCCATCCACTAACCTACCTATTACCTGTTCAATCTCGTAGATCCTTTTTTGATTATAGGGAACAACATACTTTAACTCATCAGGGGAATATAGAGGAGCTTTTGGTTCATCTACCCTAAAATATGATTTATCATAGGCAGGCAGATTTGAAACACATTCCCTTATGGCATCTAAAACACCCTCCTCTGTGTTAAAAACTTTTCTTACAAAACCTGTTACCTCATAATGGACCTTCATACTTCCTGGTGGCTGCTCTTTGAACTTTTTTGTTAACTCTATCAACTGTTCTGCACCTTCTTTATCAAAACTTCCCTTTGGACTCATTCCTGATACGATACCACCACCTCCAACAGCCATTGAAGCCTTCTCATGGGCAAAGATAATTGCAGGACTTATTGAGTGATAGCCCCCTCCTGCTGGATTTGTTCCAAAGATACCTACTATAACAGGGATCCCCTTTTGTGCAAGCTCGGAATGTCTAAAGAAGGAACGCCCTCCACATCTTCTACCAGCATAGACCTTCTCCTGCTCGGGAAGGCTAACGCCGCTACAGTTTAGTATCCAGACAAGAGGAATCCTTAGCCTTTCAGCTATATCTTGTGCCCTAAAAACATTCTCTGCCTGTCCTGGTATCCATGCACCTGCTAATACTCTATTGTTACTGGCTATAATAGAACACCATTTACCACCTATCTTTGCAAGACCATTAACTACACCTGTCGTACCATACTTGTTATTTTCAGGATTATAAAGTGTATTTAAAGGCAAAAAACTACCTTTGTCAACGAGGTATTCAATTCTCTCCAACGCAGTCTTTTCGCCTCTTTTGTGGATAGCTTCTATAGGTAAACCCTGACTCTGAACATTATTAATTTGTTCTTGTAAGTTCTTTAATTCTTCTTCTATTTGTTTTGCATTTTCCTGCATAGACTTAATATTTGATTCTAAAAGCTTTTTTCCTATTTTAGGCATATTGGAAAAATATCTTCTCATGTCTTACCTCTCATTTTAAAATAGTGTTATAAATAGATTTATCATTTCTACGGAAGTTTGTAAAGAAAAAACTTTACGCTTACGTAAGGTGTAAAAATTTAAATGACAATCGTTAGATATCTATCTGATATATATGGAAGGTTTTTTTGAGGATAAAGAGACCCTATATTCAACAAGGGTCTCTTATAATTACTAATTTTGAAAAACTTTTTTAGGAATTCTTGCATTTATCTTATAGTTTTTAAAGTTTACCTCAATCTTTCTTTGTTCTTCTGGTATATCTACACCTTCAGTATATCTAATTTGTCGAGAGGGTAGATAATATTTTCCAACTTTTGTAAACTCTGTTTTAAAACTACTCTTTAAGGAACCGTCATTAGCTAAAAGATTTATCTCCTCTATATATTTTTTGCCTTCCAGCTCAATATATCTAATAGAAAGATCAACAACAACTGAGTTTATTTGATCTTTTTCGTATATCAAGCTCATGCCCTCTAGTAACGATTCTTTAGTATTAAACAATATCTCAATATTTTTTATATTTTTTGTTGGAAGTGGTAAGCCTGTTTTAAAAAAAAGTTGACCTATATCTTTTTTTTCTTTAAAAGAGATTTGAACCCTCTTTATATCTTTATCTTTTGATACAGAAATTTCTGCCTCTTTAAGCAAGGCTTCTCTCTCTTTCTTCATATCCATCGGTAGAAAAAAACATTTTAGTTCTAATGCAAACTGACTTGACATCCTTTTTGCTTGTTCTTTCATATAGGGGAAAACCTCCTTACCTTCAACCCTAATTACCATACCCTTTTTTTTATGCCAATACTTTCTTAAGATAGGTTTTTTAGGTCTATCAAAATCTTCTGGCATTCCAGAGGTCATTTTTTTCATAATATTTTCAAACTGCATGGTTTCTACATCACAAATATAACTTTTAATATCTCCTAAACATATATTAGTAGCTTTTTCTATATCAGATAAGGGGGAACCAAAGGAAATTGTAGTGTAAAACAGCAAGAATAGAGTAATAAGAGTAATTTTTCTCATAAAAACCTCCTTGAGTCTTTTAATGAAAATATATCTTAGAACTTTAATTTTGTAAAGTAAGGGAAGGCTATTTATCTTTACTAAGAAAACCAAATTTTTTCATTCTATATCTCATAGCATCAACACCTATATTTAAAAGCCTTGCAGCCTTTGACTGATTACCTTTAGCCATTGCAAGGGCCTGTTTTAACAACTCTCTCTCAACCTCTTCAATATCAATACCAGTCTCTGGCAGCTTAATATCGGATCTGTCTGATGGTTGACGAGATGAAGCAGATATTATCTCCAAAGGTAATCTTTCAACCATTATCTGGTCTCTATCTTCAAAAATCATTGCCCTTTCTATAGTATTTTTAAGCTCCCTTACATTACCAGGCCAATCATAAAGAAGAATCATCTTTTTGGCGATAGGGGAAAAACTTTTTATATTTTTTTTAAATTCTTTATTGAACTGATTTATAAAAAACGTTGCGAGTTCTAATATATCATCCTTCCTCTCTCTGAGAGGTGGTACATAGATAGGTACTACTTTTATCCTATAGTATAAATCTTCTCTGAATTTTTCCTCTTTAACAAGTTTTTTTAAATTTTTATTGGTTGCTGCTATTAACTGAACATCTAATTTAATATCAACAAGCCCACCAAGCCTTCTTACCGTTCTATCCTCAAGGAATCTAAGAAGTTTAGCCTGAAGAGACATTGGCATATCACCAATCTCATCTAAAAATAATACACCACCGTCTGCAAACTCAATAAGACCTTCTTTGCTAGACTTTGCATCAGTAAAGGCTCCTTTCTCATAACCAAAAAGCTCAGACTCTAGTAAATTTTCGGGTAAAGATGCACAGTTTATGGCAATAAATGGTTTATTACTCCTTCGCCCTTCAGTGTGAATTGCCCTTGCAATCAATTCCTTACCTACACCACTTTCTCCTTCCACCAAAACTACCTTAACATCAGCAGAAGAAACCCTTTTGATCATGGCTTTGACTTCATTTATCTCTTTACTTATTCCTACAATAGCATTTAACCCATAATTAAATTTATTCTCTTTTCTGTAATAGTTTAGCTCAGACTGATTTTTTGAAAATTCAATAGCTTTATTAACTATTATTAGAAATTCATCTGAAGAAAAAGGTTTTGTTAAATAATCATAGGCTCCTAATTTCATCGCCTTTACCGCTGTTTCTATACTACCGTAGGCTGTTATCACAATTACTGGTGTCTCTGGATGTCTCTCTTTTATCATCTGAAGCATCTCTAACCCAGTGATATGTGGCATCATCAAATCTACTAATACAAGATCATACTTTGCTAACTCAAGTAGCTTTATTGCTTCCTTTGATGAGCTAGTTGCTGTTACTTTAAAACCTTGCTTCTCTAACTCAATTGTTATCATATCAAGTATTAGTTTCTCATCATCAACTACAAGTATATTAGCCATAAAATCTCCTAACCTTACTGAGTTTTCTTAGGTATCGTAACAGTAAACTCCCATTCACTATACCTATTTTTATTCTCAAATTGCCTATATTTATAGGGAAAATTTTTTTTCTTTAAAGGCTCCCTATCGCTCTTACTTCTAACCCCCTTAATCCTTCCTGTCTCATCTCTAATTATATCCCATTCACCATCTTCTGTCATCGGGTCTTTATAAATTTTTCTAATATGCCTTTTTATACTTAAAAATCTGTTATCTTTCAATAAATCTTCAAGTCTTCTTGGTAAAAAATTAACACCACCATGCCCACTATTATAATAACTTTCCAGTGCCCTAACTATCTGATCTCCCCTAAACAAAAGCTCCTCTTCCTTTTCCCTCTGAACCACTGTTTTCCAAACTTTTCCTGCAGACGCAAGAGAAATACCAATAAAAAACATGATAATAAGAACAAAAATATAGGTAAAACCTCTATTACCAATCACGATAAGGTGTTCCAGAAAGACTTATCTTGTTACTCCCACTCTTAACATCGTATATACCTTGTTCATCAGGTATTGGGGAGTTTACTAAAATCCAAGTAGTATTAGACTCAGTAAAGGGGTCTTTAGGAATTGTCCTTAAATAGCCTTTAGTAACAAGGTCATCAAGTGTAGCTGGATATTTTTGATTATCAGCATAATACTGATCAATGGCGCTTCTTATAGCAAATAGGTTCTCCTTTAAAACTGTCTCTTTAGCTTTTATAACTGAGTTTTTATAGGTAGGCTGAGCAATAGTTAAAAGTATGCCTATAATAGACACAACTATTATTAATTCAAGGATAGTAAAACCTTTTTTACCAATCTTTGTAGTAGGTACCATCTATAGCCTTTTCCTCGCTTAAAGAATATACATCAAAGACATCATCGCCCTCTTTAGGATTATCTGGTTCACTATTATAACTTCTAATACCCCATGTCTCTTCAGGCTCTTTAGTATAATCTGTATTAAAGGGATCTCTCGGTATCTTTCTTAAAAAATAAATTTTCTTTCCAGGTACGGGTGATGAGATATCTTCAACCCCTTCAACAAGTGTTTTGAGATCCGGAGGATAACCAGAAGCTCCTAATTTTTGGAAAATCCTCTTTTCATCATAAGCTCTTTTATAATCATCAATCGCCTTTCTTATTATCCTCAAATTGTATCTTAACTCCATCTCTTTTGTTCTTTTAATAGTCATCCTTGCAACAGGAAATACTGCCGATGCAAGGATAGCGAGCACCGCAACAGCAACAACAAGCTCTATTAAAGTAACTCCTTTCTTACCTCTAACCTCCATAAAAATCATTTATTTATGCCTATAACTCATATTATTGGCAGTAATCATATTATTATCAATTTTTTGTTTATCACTATCTAATATCTATTATAGCACCACTACTTCTTAATGTGTAAACCTTACCATTCATTAGTCTTACCTTGACGCTGGAGAGGCTAACTGCTTCAATATTCAACCCTTTATTTCTACCTTTTAACAAAATTCTACCTACTGAGACATTAGGCGGTAGTTCATCGTCAAATCTACCGTATATCTTAAAGATACCACCCTTTTGATCAAAATTTACTTTATAAATATCGTTATCACTTCTTTTTAAATCTTCTTCTAAAAACTTAGTGGCCTCTACAAAGGCCCCATTAAAAGTCCCTGAAATCTCAAACTCAACTATGTCATCTACACCAAAAATAATTAAGTCAACTCCAAACTCCTCACCTACTGCTGCTGATTCAGGACCAATTGCTATGGCGTAAGCATTCTCACCACTAATCTGTCCTTCTACCTTACCTGTTATTGTTTCTCTTCTCTGACTTGCCTCATCAATTTCCTGACTTTCTATAACAGATCTCAACATAGGTTTTGCAGAAAGTCTATCCTCTGTACCAGACCAGATATTGGTTAGGTCAGCCGTAGGATATATCACCCCTTTTGTAATTCTCGGAGTTATAGATACAAATATATCAGCCTGATCTATTTTATTAGTGTAGCTTGTAAATAGTGAACCTATTATTGGTATATCGCTCAAGAAGGCTATACCTGACCTTGCCCTTTCCAATCTATTCTGAATTAACCCACCTAAAACTGTGGTCTCTCCATCTCTCACCCTTAAAGTAGTCTTTGCGTTTCTTGTGCCTATCCTATAGACTGTTGTTCCATTTAGTGTTTTTGACTCACTTACAATGTTACTAACTTCTGCCTCTATCTTTAACTCAACCTCATCATTTGAGAGTATCTTTGGCTCTACATTAAACTTAACACCTACATCAACATATTGAACATTCTCTGACCTCTGGTCAGCGCCGCTAACAGTAACAGTTATAACAGGCACTCTGTCACCCACGAGAACTTGAGATTTGCCACCGTCAAGAGTTTTTATCTGAGGGTTTGCCAAAGTCTTAGTTACACCGTTCTGCTTAAGAAAATTTATAGTAATATAGGGCAACGTAAATAGTATGTTTCTATTTATCTTTGCTATCTCAAGGTCTCTTATAGTAAGAAGGGTATCGCCAGTTCTTACGGAAACATTAGAGTTTTCTACTATCGAACTTGGATTTCTCCCTTTTCCAAAGCCTGCTCCTATTGAGTAGGGGTTGAAATCCACTCCTAATCTCTCCAAATCATTTCTATTAACCTCAACAAACTCTAGATCAAGCAACACTTCAGCTTTAGCCATGTCGTTTGCTTGAATAATTTTCTCAGCAAGCTCAAGACTATCTAAGTCTGCCCTAACTATTATAGAGTTTGTGTCCTCATTAACAAAAATCTGCCTTGCTTCTATCAAATTTCTCAATGTATTTATCACCTTCTTTGCATCGGCATACTTCAAAAAGAAGGTTCTAATATAATATTCTTCATACTCTTTTCTCTTTTGTTTGTTGTCAGGATAGACAATGGCATTTTTTTGATTTATCACCTTTAAAGCCAATTTGTTTGTAAAAAGTAATAGCTCCAAGGCTTGCACAAAGGATGCCTCTTCAATAAATATTGTAACTTTATTATCTCTTATCTGTTCATCAAAAAGAAAGTTTACGCCTGATAGTTTAGAAAGTATCTCAAAGACGTCTTTAATAGGAGCGTCTTTAAATTTTAGCGTAACTGGCTTGGCTGATTTAATACTAAGTTCATACTCAAGAGGGCTTTTTATACTCTCTTTTAATAACTTATCGGCAAGATTTTTCGCCTCTATAAGCTCTGTATTTAGTGAATAGGCCCTTCTTGCTTCATCTATGGCTTCTTTTATCTTGTTTGAAGCATAAAATGTCTTTGCCTTTTCTAAACTTAAAAGGGCTTCTTTTTTTATATTAATCTCCTGCAAAAATTCAAAGGCTCTCTTAAAAGTGGGGTCCAATACAAGAACCAGATTAAACTCTTTCTCTGCCTCGTCAAGATTGCCCTCAGCTATAAGTTTCTTACCTTTATCAAAGTGCATGCGCGCAGAAGCCTCTTTTGCTCTTGTAAGTTTTATAACATACTCAATATCACCAGGACTTTCCTGCAAAGCCTTATTGTAATATGTTATGGCTTCGTCATATTTACCTTGATTCATAAGGGTTTCTGCTGTTCTATAGGCCCTGTAGGATGAACAAGAAAAAATTATGAAAACAAAGACAAATAAAAATAAAAACTTAATCTTTTTTCTCATCATGTCCCTCTTTTTCTAATCTAAATATTCTTTTATCACCTTTTGCATCACTAAGTATGACCTCGGTCTTACTAATTCTTTCAATTACATAGTCGGTATCAAAAACCCTATCCATCTTTTTAAACGATTTTATATCATTCCCCTTCTTAAGAAAAGCAAACCTTTTTTCCTTTTTATCCATAATACCTAACAAAACAATATCATTCAACTTGTCTATCTTTATTTCCTGTTTTTTTTCTTCAACTATTTCTGGCTCCGTTGGCAAAAGGGGCAATGGTGGTGCAGGGATTGGTTCTGGTTTTTTTTCTTTCTGAACTTTCTGAGATGCACTCGTATCCTTTATCAAATCAGCAAAAATATCTCTTATAAATTTATATCCAGAAATTTCAGGATATTTAACAGTCTTTTCTTGGGTAACTTTATTATCAATATTTGTGGTTTTGTCATCAACAGGAACAGCAAGCTTAATCTCCTTCTCCCCTGTGAAAAACACTCTATATAGGATAAGTACTGCCCACAACAGGACTAAAGTTATTGCTATATTTTTTTTTGTCATATTAATTTATGCCCTTCAGAAAGGTAATAATAGTAATAGCCCCACTAAGTATATCATTACCTTTCTGAATTTTAAGACTATCAATTATTATAAAATGAGAGCCACTTTCCAGCTCATACAAAAACTTTTTTATGCTCTCATACTTACCCTCAACAGTAATATTCAAAGCAAGCTTAGTAACGTTTAACTCCTTTCTCTCTTCAAAGTTGTAACTTATGGTCTTTATATCTACATTGCCCATAAAGGATTTTTCGAAGATATAATTAATTATTTTAGTAAAGTCCTCTTTTGCCCTTAATCTTTTTTCGTAATCACCTATCTTATCTTTTATCTCGTAAATGTCTTGAAAGGAAAGAAGTCTCTCCTTAGCCTTCTTATCTCTTAGCATCTTATAATCAGAAAGAGATTTTGAGAGTACCTCATCCTTGTGGGGGATATAAAAAAACCATAGCATGATATTAGCAATTATAAGAAAAAAAAACAAAATTAATAACTTTTTCAATATAAGTCTCCTCTTATCTCAAAATCATTAACAAGTATCTTTTTTTCACCAAAGCGCTGAAAAGTCTGCTTTGTTATCTCTGCTTTCTTAATATAATTTATACCCTGTAGCCTCTTTGAGAAAGCTACAGCGCTCTCAGGATTTAGGCTTTCACCAACTAAGATAAAGTTTTTTCTAACAATGTCAATGTCTAAGCTCTTTAATACGGTCGCACTAACCATAATACTTTCTAAGTCCGTTAGAAAAAGCGTCACAAAAAACCTTTTTTCATAAATATCTTTATAAAATCTAACCTTCTCATTAAGGACCTTTATTTCTTCATCAGATATGAATCTTCTTCTCTCCTTAATATTTTTTTCTATCATCTCTTCTATGGAAGTTTTTTCAATTTTTATCCTTTCTATCTCAGAAGAGATACTACCTACCCTATTAATGCCTAATATAAAAATTATTGCTAAAAAAATTACAGATATACCGTAAGCAACTCTTAAAGCATAAATTTGTTTTCTCTTGACCTTATTGGCTGAAGAAAAATTTATGCTATATTTCATGATTCCAGTACCCCAAAACCACAAATAAAGGAGGAGGTTTTCTTTTCAGAAGTTTTGTTGACGATCTTATCTTTTATATCAAGGACTCTAATTTTTTCGTTAAAATAGCTTTCTATCCCAATTCTCTCTAACTCATCAAAAATTACCATCTCCTCGGGCTCAAAATCACCAAACCTCTCCCTTACATTTGCCAACATGCTCATTGTCTCAAAATCTATTCTTGATAACTCCAAAGCCCTATCTACCTCTCTAATAGAAATTGGCATATTCTCCTTAATGATAATTTGAGAGAAATATTTTTCCCTTAACCAATAGACAATCCCATTTTTTGGAAGAGATTTCTCAAAGACGTTCATAAAAGAGAGGGTTGGGGTTGTTATTATTGCAGGTTCTATACCTTTTTCATTTAAAATAACTTCTATAGACTTTAAAAATCCCTTAAATGTGGCAACCACCAAGAGCTTTGTCATCTCTTTCTCTTTTTTCAAAGATTGTATTCTTATCTCAACATAATCTTTAGGTATAGGCATTATTTTTTGTATCTTCCACATTACAAACTCTAAAGCCTCATTCTCGTTTTTAGGATAGGCTTCCACCTCAATAAAGTGATACCAAGAGAGGGCATGGGGTAAGATAACATTACAATTTTTTAGCTTACAATGAGATTTCTCATTTAACTCTTCTATAGACTCCTTTAATACTCCATAGTTAAGCAATACATCATTTTCTGTTCTTTCATAAATTTTACTATCCTTTATTTTTACCTTATGTACATCCGAGATAGTATATAACCCCTTCTTAGCCTCTAAACATAAATGTAATAAATGCTCACTATCAATCATCATAATGCTATTCATAACTTATTCCACAAAGGTTACCCTGTTTATCTCTTTCATAGTTGTAACTCCTTCAAAGACCTTTTTTAAAGCTGCTTCTCTTAAAAAGACAGTCCCTAATTCTTTAGCTTTTTTCTTCAAAACTTGAATAGGGGCCTTCTCGATTATAAGCTCCTTTATCTCATCATTCAATACTAAAACCTCTCCAATGGCAATTCTACCTTTATACCCTGTATAGGAACACTCAGAGCAACCATAACCCTCATAAAAAACATAATCTTTATATCTATCCTCATTCAGTCCTGAAAGTTTAAGAAAATCTGGAACATAGTTAACAGGTTTTTTACAGTTATGACAAAGTTCTCTTATAAGTCTCTGAGCCAAGACACAGTTTAGAGAGGATACAAAGTTATAAGGAGATATTCCCATATTGAGAAATCTTGCTATAACGTCGAAAATATTGTTGGCGTGGACTGTTGTAAAGACTAAATGACCAGTAAGAGCAGACTGAATGGCAATCTGTGCAGTCTCTAAATCCCTAATCTCTCCAACCATAATCTTGTCAGGGTCATGTCTTAATATTGACCTCAAACCCCTTGCAAAGGTTAAACCCTTTTTCTCATTAACAGGTATCTGAACGACTCCCTTGAGCTGATATTCAACAGGATCTTCAATAGTTACTATCTTATCCTCTCCAGAGTTTATCTCACTAATGGCTGCATAAAGAGTTGTTGTCTTACCAGAACCAGTGGGGCCCGTAACAAGTATCATTCCATAGGGCTCTCTAATCTTTTTTCTTAGGGCTTCTACAACTTGATTATCAAATCCTAAATAATCAAGTCGCAAATTTTTCAGATCAATCATAATACTCTCTTTATCAAGCACCCTTATTACCGCATCTTCTCCAAAAATCGTAGGTAATATAGATACCCTGAAATCAACGTACTTTGCCTTAATCTTAAGTTTGAATCTTCCGTCCTGAGGTATTCTCTGTTCGGATATATCAAGGTCAGACATAACCTTTATTCTTGATATAATATTACTTTGATATTTCAGATCAATAGGACCTAAGACCTTCTGAAGGATACCATCAATCCTAAAACGGACATAAACACCCTCTTGAGAAGATTCTATATGTATATCGCTGGCTCTCTTGTGCAAGGCATCGTATATAGCCGTATCGATGAGTTTAACTACTGGACTTGTATCTTCCGTGAGCTTTTCTAAGGAAAGTACTTCTTCTCCCTGATCTGTCTCTTTTACCAATAAAACCTTAAAGTCTTCCGTTACATCTTCAAGAATCTTTGATGAGCTCTCAATCTTAGCTAAGGTCTTATCAATCTTGCTTTTTGGTGATACGATTATCTCAATAGGTTTACCTAAAATCAGGTTAAGCTCATCAATAGTCAAAACCTTAATTGGGTCAGAAAAGGCAAAATAATATTTTCCATTTTCTTCTTTTAGAAAGATTATCTGATACTTTCGCATTAAATCTATTGATACACCTGAAGGAAGTTTTTCCGGTAGGGTGTAGCGAGAGAGGTCATCATATGGCAATCTAAGCTGTTCCGCCAGTGACTTATACAAATCTTCTTCTGTTATAAAACCAAGGTTAATTAATATTGTACCTAACTTCTCTTTACTTTTTTTAGCCTCATCGAGTCCTCTCTTTATTTGTTCTTCCGTTAATAAACCCTTTTCTAAGAGAATCTCGCCTATCTTTTTTCTCAAAATTACCCTCCCACCGCTCCTGCAAGACTAAAAATTGGTAAATACATTGCTATAACAATCACTCCAACTATAAATCCCATAATTATCATAAGAGCTGGCTCAACAAGAGTAGTTATCATCGTTAAGGAATCTACTACAAGATTATCATAATACTCTGCTACCTCGTCAAGCATTTCCCAAAGAGAGCCTGTCCCTTCACCAGATTTTATTAGCCTAAGAGCGATAGAAGGAAAGAGGTTGGTATCCTCAAGGGCTAAAGAGAGGGAGTTACCTTCCTCCACAAGTTTGGTTGCCTTTTTTATCTTTTCAGAAAAACTGGTGTTAGTACCCACATTAGCAGTAATCTTTAAAGCACTAACTAAAGGAATGCCTCCCTTTATAATTGCAGAAAGAGTTCTCGCAAAGTTTGAAACAAGATAATTTCTATAGATATTTGAAACGAAAGGAGTTTTAAGCTTTAGATCATCAAGAAAAAGTCTGCCCTTAAAGGTACTCTTGACTCTGCTTATGACAAAAATTAATAAGACGAGAGCTAAAACTAAAAAAGGTAGTATAACCTTAAAAATATTTGTCACTTTTAAAAGAATAATTGTTGCTAAAGGCAATTCTACATTTGATTCTAAATAAATTTTACTAAAATTAGGTATTACATAGGTGAACAAAAATATTACTGCCGCCACTATAATACATAAAACCATTATGGGGTAAACAGAGGCTGAGACAATCTTTCTACGCATCTCCTCCGTCTTTTTCATAAATACTTGATATTCTTTAAGTCTTTCAACAAGATTACCACCCTTTTCTCCTGCCTTCACGTTTGAGATATAAAGAAGTGGAAAGTACTCAGGAAATTTTTCCATTGCTTCTGATAAAGAATATCCCTGGGCAATATCTCTCTTTATACTCTCCAAAACTCTGTAAAAACTCTTTTTTTGTGGCACCTTTTCTATAATAATCTCTAAAGCTTTGACGAGAGGCTGACCTGCTTTGAGTAAGATATAAAGCTCCTGATTAAATGTTAGGAAATCTCTTATATTGAATCTTCTTTTAGATATAGTAGATACTGTATAAACTTCTGTGATGTCAAGGAGGAGATATCCATCTTTTGATACAAGATACTTTATCTCTTCGAGAGAATCGGCAAAATATTTTATATAAAAAACTTTACCAGATTCATCAGCAACCTTACAGTTATAGTATGGCATATTTATTTATTATGACAGGAAAAACAGATTTTGTTTATATCCATCCTTAAAAGTCTTTTCTCAAAATCTTTATTGCCCTTAGGATGAACATTATGACAGGTATAAGCACAGGTAATCTTTCCTTCTTCATCAAGTGGTAGATTCTCCCTGTTTAACCTTGTCTTTACCCCAACTTTATGGGAAGGATGCACATCAGGATGACAAGATTCACAGACCCTGTTAGGTCCATCTTTAAGAGCTTTAGGATTATTTAAATCAAGATGACAGTTGTTACAATTGTCTTTTGAAAGATGAAAGTTCTCAGCTAAGGAAAGGCCAACAAAACTATAAAAAAATAAGAAAACCAATAAAGATTTAAACACCTTATCCCTCTCACAAAACAAACCAGTATATTTTACAGAATATTAATCTTACTTTGCATAGACCTTAGGACTATGTTCTACATCATGACATTTAAGATAACAACTACCTCTAAATATCCCCTCGGACTTAAACTCGATTTTATTTGTTGTTGTCTCTCTTTTCACATAATCAGGGTTAAACTCTATCAAAAATTTATTCTTTTCAGAGCCGTGTGGGCTGTGACAGGTGCTACAAGAGGTGCCTTTCCAGTTTCTTACCTTGACACCTTCTATATGTTCTCTGTGATAGGGGAAGCTTTCATTACCCAAGATGCTCTCTTTCCTATGACAGCTATAACATAAATCGTAGTTAGGAATAAGTGTCTCTTCTTTTTTTGTATAGGGTAATATAAGGATATAATCATTGTTTGAGCCATGCACCCCTTCAACTCTTTTTCCACCCTTTGTATCACTACCATGACAACTACTACATTTAATCATAGTCTCATAGGTTATACCTTCTTTAAGACTCGGCAAATAATTGTTCTTTCCAACTGCCACAACAGGATGATATGAAGGGTTATTTGGATTAAACTCTCTTAGCTTATTTTTTTGATAAAAAGGCTTATTTGCGTCTGCTCCATGGCATTTAAAGCAGACTTCATACTCATAATAGGCCTTCTTGACAAACTTACCTTCTATATTAACACCACTAACCCCCCAGTGAGGAACCTCTGGAATAGAATCATGAGGACTATGGCAATCAAGACACTCGCTATGTCTTGGCAAATCAGGGTTAGTTACAGGATAAACTTCATTATATTTATGTAAACCCTTCCTTTCTACAGGATGTCTATAGGGTTTATCAAAATCGGCGGCCACATTTTTTGCATTTTTTATATTAAGCCTCATCTTTTCTAACTTTTTAGATGCCCTATGCTTAGGACCGTGACAGGTATAACATTGGACTTCTTCTTCGCTACCTGAGTATCTAATACCTGCGTGACAGGTTTTACAGCCTCCGGGGTTATTTTCCGATAAAAGATGGGTACCCTTTTTCGTTTGTACTAAAAATTCAATCTCTTCTCTAGTTAAAGAATAGGCATTTATTGCAAAGCTTAAGATAAATAGACCTGTAAAAAAAATTTTTATCATCATTCTCTACCTATTGTGGCAATGATTACAAAAACCGTAGTTACTAGCGTTAAAGTGAGCACAGGACCAATTAGTAAAAGATATTCTCTCCCTCATAAATTTTCCATACTGATTATTATGTGGTTCATGACAAGTAGCGCATTGAATACCTGTGCCATTAGGATTAGAACTGCCGTTATAACCTAAATAACCAGTAGGCCTTAAAGGATAAATGGGTTCTCCTGCAACACCATCTACACAATCTATGTTAGTACTTCCGGCAGTTAATCCATATTTTCCTGTTCCACATATATTATTAGTGCTATTTCTCAACTTCCAAACATCACCGTCGGCAATCTTTTTTGCTATTAAGGCATCTGTTACAGCTATTGATATAGGATGGGCTGGATGATTTCCTGTGGGATCATTAAAATCAGAACCAAAGTAAATATCAGCAGTGGGAAGAATCTTGCCTTGTATATCAACATAGTTAGTGCCTACAACATGTATATTCCCTTTAATCATATCGCCTACTGATACGGTTCCATCATGGCAGGAAAGACAGAGTTTTGAGCCTTTATCGGGTTGATTTCTAGGGCTTCTAAGTGTAGCAGAACTAAAGGTGCGATATGTTGCCGTTGATAACTTATGTCCCCATAAAGGTGTGTCTATAGCACCGTGAGGAACATGACAGAACTTACATATCTGATTTTCATCAACAGCTTTTACCTTAACAACAGGTCTGTCAGTAGAGGTAGTAGCCCAGCTTGCAAGATTATGAGGGCTTTTAGAAATAGGAGCGTTCTTTATATCTACAGCCTTAATTGCGGTAGGTATAAGGAAAAGAAGTATCAAGATTGCATATATCAATATATTTCTCAACTATCTTCTCCAAGATATTTTATAATTTGAAGTCTTCTATTCAAACTATCTGTAACATATATATAGTTTTTGTTATCAATAAATATGCCCGAGGGCAAGTTAAACTGACCTGGAAAAACTCCCTCTTCCCCTAATACAGCAAGCAGTTTCCCCTCCTTACTAAAGACCTGTATAGAATCTTGGAGGCTATCAACTACATATATATTGCCATCTTTATCGGAGCATACACCTTTAGGTCTTTCTAAATTACCATCTCCTTTTCCCATCTGACCTATTGAACCCATGTATTTTCCATTTAAATCAAAGATTTGTATTCTAAAATTCATACTATCAGTTACATAAAGCTCTTCTTTATTATCATTTACGTAAATATGAGTGGGGTAATTAAACTCGACCTTTTCTTCACCTCTTGCCCCTATCACTTTAATAGTATCAAAATTTTTATTTAAAACTCTCACATTATGATTAATGGTATCTACTACATAAAATCTCTTTTTCTTCTCAGAATAGGATATACCACTGGGTCTCCAATTAGTCTCTTTTAATGTTTTACTATCTACAGGATAACCATTTTTATCGTAAATTACAATTCTCTTTTTTTCAGGATCTGCAACATAGATATAGCCTTCATCATCAACTACTACAGAGGTTGGATAAAATAGTTTATCGCCATCCTTAGTGTCTCTTAAAAAATCTACAGTCCCCTTATTAAGATCAAAAACAATAACAGATAATACACCCTGATCAACCACATAAATCCTTTCATCTTTAGCAAAAACCGCATAGGGCTTAACAAATTCTATAAAGGGGGATGTCTCTTCTCCTAAAAGCCATTTAAGAAACCTGTCAGTCTTGGTCTCCTTTATCAGATCTTTTTTAAAGTCATTGGCGGTATTTATAATTTTTATTAACTCATATCTTGGCTTTGAAGGTGGCGCAGGCCATTTAAGCCCTATAGTGCTATTATAAAAAGATGAAGGGTCACTTACTCCTATATGATAAGAACAACCCACTAAAAGTAGAAAGACTAAGAAAAACTTAAGCCTACTCATTTGTTTGATATTATATCATAAAATTATTATCTTATAGAGAAAATTTAAGATTAGACTTTTTACTAATATTATATGTGAAAAGTTGTGCAATCTATTGAAAATACTTATTTTTTGAATTAATCTATGTCTTAAAGTAAAATTTAACTTGGGGGTTAAATAAATAATGGAAAAAGATTCCTGTGGCGTTGGTTTTATATCAAACCTAAAAAATATAAAATCCTATGACATATTAGCAAAAGGTATAGAAGCAGTTAAAAACTTAACCCATAGAGGCGCCATTGGTTCAGACGGTAAGACAGGCGATGGTTGTGGTATCCTCTTTGAAATACCTGAAAGATTTTTCAAAAATTATCTTATCGAGTCTAATTCTAATCTAGAAAATATGAAAAATATAGCTGTAGGTGTCTTTTTCTCGAAAAATGAGCTGATGTTAGAAAAATTAGAACATTTTTTTTCTTCCTTCGGTTTTGAGAGTATTTTCAAAAGGAAGGTGCCTATAGAAATCTCAGCTTTAGGAGAGATCTCTAAGAAAACATTACCCTATATTAACCAGATAATTATACCCCATAACTTTCCTAAAGATGCGGCAGAAAAAAAGCTTTTCTTAATAGAAAGACTTATAGAAAAGGCCTTTGATGACATAAACGTTGTTTCTTTATCAACCTACTCTATCGTCTATAAGGGTATGTTAATAGCGCCTTATTTAGATATTTTCTACCCTGACCTTAAAAATACAGATTTTGAGACATCTTACTGTGTCTTTCATCAGAGATATTCTACAAACACAATCCCAAGATGGGAGCTGGCTCAACCTTTTGGGTCTTTAGCACATAACGGTGAGATAAACACTATAAAGGCTAATAGGATCAAGTTCTCTTCCCATGAAGAAAAGATCACTATAAAAGACTTCCCTGAACATTATGAAAAAATTAAACCTTTGCTTACAAATCAAGAAAGTGATTCGGCATCTCTTGATAAAGTCTTTAGACTTCTCATATTAAACGGCTACTCTCCAGAGTTAGCAATCAATCTGCTAATCCCCCCTGCTTGGGAAAATCTGCCTTTTATTGATAAAAAGTTACAATCCTTCTTTCAATATAATGAGTTAATTTGTGAGCCCTGGGATGGTCCCTCAGCCATCGTATTTTGCGATGGCAAGACAATCGGTGTCCACTTAGACAGAAATGGTCTTAGACCACTAAGATACTCTCTATCTGATGATGGCATAATCATCGTAGGTTCTGAGGCAGGGATGGTTAATTTTGACACGAAGATTATAAAAGAGGGTAAGCTAAACTCTGGTGGCTCCCTATCTCTTAAGATAGATAAAGGAGTTGTAAGAGTTAATACAGAAATACTAAGAGAGTTATCCATAAAGAAGAATTTTGAAAAAACTCTATCAAAAGGCTTCAAAAGTATAGATTTAATAAATGATTTTTTTGATGATTTAGATGAAGAAAGTCTAAAAAAACTATCAGTGGCATTTGGCTACACTAAAGAAGAGATTAATGAGATACTTCCTTTCGCTGGCGAAAAAGGTATGGAGTTTACCTACTCAATGGGAGATGATACTCCATTACCACCATTGGCAAAAAATCCTCCTCTAATATTTCGTTATTTTAAACAAAAGTTCGCCCAAGTTACAAACCCACCAATAGACCCAATTCGTGAAAAACCAGTTATGTCCCTGACTGTGTATATTGGTGAAAGAGGAGATATGCTAAACTATAATGACCCTATCCACAAAGATAAGTTAGCCATAAAAACTCCAATATTATCAACAGGGGAGCTTAGGGAGATAAAAAAACATTTCAAAGGTAGAACAAAAGAGATATCTACCTTATATGAAGATGATAAAGATATAAAATCTGCCATAAAAGATTTGCAGAAGAAGGTAAAAGAGGCCCTCTTAGAAAACAACATAGTGATAATCCTTACAGATAAAGGATTAAAAAAGGGATTCTATTACATCCCAGCTTTAATTGCTCTATCAACTGCTGTTAAAGAGTCAAAGAGATTAAAATTAAGCCATAAGGTTAACTATATTGTTGAGTCAGGAGAGATAAGAGACTCCCACCACATAAGCTGTATCTTAGCCTATGGTGCAAAGGCACTATACCCTTATCTTGCCTACGAATTGGTCAAGCAAAAAGGCAAAAAACCAGAATTTTTAAGGTTTGCCTTTAACCATGGTTTACAGAAAATCATGTCAAAAATGGGGATATCTTGCGTAAGCTCTTACATAGATAGCAAACTCTTTGATATAGTTTGTCTTGATAAACATCTGGTTGAAGAATTTTTTGAAGATACTGACTACTCGTTAAGTGGGTCTAACATTGAAGACATATCTGAAAACTATAAATTTTATCTTGAGAGAGCCTTCAAAGAAAATAGCGAGAATACTATAGGTGGAGACTTAAGATTTACAAAAGATGGCGAGTGGCATGGATGGTCTCCAATGATAATCTCCTCTCTAAATCGTTACTTTAAATCCAAAGATTGGAATGATTACATTAAATATACCAATGAGGCCACCTCTTTATACCCCACATATATTAGAGATTTATTGGATATAAAAGAGGGCAAACCAATAGATATAGAAAATACAGAGCCAGAAGAAAAGATATTTAAGAGATTCTCAATCGCAGGTATGTCTATTGGTGCTCTATCGCCAGAAGCCCACAGCACCATAATGAGATCTGCAAATATGCTTGGTATTAAATGCAACAGTGGTGAGGGGGGGGAAGATCAATCTAAGTATTGGACTAATGATGGTTCCAAGATAAGGCAGGTTGCCTCTGGTAGATTTGGTGTTACGCCAGATTTTCTTGCTTCAGCAGAAGAGATAGAGATTAAGATAGCACAAGGTGCAAAACCTGGAGAAGGTGGACAGCTACCGGGCAACAAGGTAAGTGCCTATATCGCTAAACTAAGACACTCTCAAGAAGGTATAACATTAATCTCACCACCACCCCATCACGACATTTACTCAATTGAAGACCTTGCTCAGCTAATAAATGATCTAAAAAATATAAACCCTTACGCAAAAATAGGTGTAAAGCTTGTATCAGAAAAAGGCATAGGACATATAGCCTGCGGAGTAGCAAAGGCTAAAGCAGATTTTATTCAAATCAGTGCAGTAGATGGTGGAACTGGTGCATCCCCCTATGTCTCAATAAAAAATGCTGGCAGTTATCTTGAGCTTGCCATTGCTGAAGTTCATTTAAGTCTTATTGAGATGGGATTGCGTGAAAATGTAGCATTAAGAGTCGATGGCGGGTTAAAATGTGGCAGAGATATAATTATTTGTGCCCTACTTGGAGCAGAAGAGTTTGCCTTTGGGACCCTTGCTATGATTGCCTTAGGCTGTATTATGGATAGAAAATGTCATCTAAATAACTGTTCCGTAGGTATAGCTACACAAGAGCCAGAGCTAAGAAAACGTTTTCGTGGTTCTCAGGAAAACTTCTGTCTTCTCTTTAAATCCATAGCAAGAGAAGTTAGAGAGTGGCTTGCCAAGATGGGATTTAGCAGTATTGAGGATATTATAGGTAAAGCATACCTATTAAGCAAAAAGGACTGGGAAGACAATAAAAAGACAAAAAAGATTGAGATAGAAAATATTTTAGAAAAATATAACAAAAATACTCACAAGTTTTGCAAAACTACAATAAACATCCCATCAGGTAATGACTTAAATATAAAAATATGTGAAGATTTAGAACAAAAAATAGAGAAACACCAAGAAATAATAAGATTTTACTCTATAAAAAACACCGACAGAAGTATACCTGTACGCTTAAGCTACCTTTTATCAAAGTACTACAAAGGCAATCCTATCCCTGAAGATCTCATTAAGATTAGGTTTGAAGGTACAGCAGGACAGAGCTTTGGTGCCTTTTGCCAGAGAGGGTTGTACCTTGAGCTTATTGGTATAGCCAACGACTATGTTGGTAAGGGCATGGCAGGTGGTAAAATTATTATCAGGTCAAAAGATCTTTCCGAGACCAGCAAAAACTATTTAGCAGGCAATGCAATCCTCTATGGAGCAACAGGAGGACACCTCTTCATTGCTGGAAGAGTAGGAGAAAGATTTGCTGTGAGAAATAGTGGTGCCAATGCAGTGATAGAGGGAGCTGGTCATCACCTTTGTGAATATATGACAGGAGGCATTGTTTGTCTTCTTGGTAACACAGGACTTAATGTGGGAGCTGGGATGACAGGTGGTATAATCTACATCCTTGATGAGCTAAACAATATAGAAAGTAGAATAAACAAAGACTACGTAAAAGTAGAAAAAATACCTGAAGAAAAACTTGCTATTCTCTTTGATTTAATAACCCAACATTACTTCTACACTGAAAGCCCCAAAGCCTATTACATAATTAAAAATTGGGATTCCTACAAGGAAAAATTTAAGGTCATAATGCCTATGTAGAAATAAAAAAATAGCCAGAACCAATGTTGAATTATAAAAAAAGAAAAATTCTTGAAAAAACAACCTTGATTTGGGTTGACTTAGGCTGGGAAAACAAAAGAATAAAGTAGGTGAGCTTATTTTTTTGATTATCTATATTAAACAAAATATCATAAATTATCTTTGTTGTTTTTAAAACTAACTGATTTTTTCAAACTTATTTTTATCCCTCTTTAAACATATTCAGAAGTTTAAAAAAGTTTACTTAATGTTACAGATATATAGGGGGAAGAAGACTAAGTTTTTTTTACAAGCAATATAACACAACATCTTTCCTAATATCAAAAAAGATATTGATTTTATAGTAATTTTGATATAGATTAAAATAAGTCAAATTTTGTCTTACTCATATTATTGGTATGCTTATTGCGGAACATATAAAAAAGAATGATAGCTGTTAAGATTAAAAAAACGATACTATTTTTTATATTAATTTTAAACATTTCTACTACGTCATATGCCTTAACAATAACGCCAAATACCTGGAATATTATAGGTCTTGATAGCAATTCCCCAGCAACAGGTCCAAACCAATTTCCAGTCGGAGCAAAAATTTGTGGAGGTACTCCCAATACCAATCAAGTAGTTACCTTTAACTGGGATACAGGTGGCACAGACAACGGTACATACATCTATCTGAGACCAGGTTCTCAAAACCCAATTACAATCACATATGGCCCAGATGGATGTGCAGATGCCTTTTTTGAAGTAGAGGTTGCAAAAACATCTTTGGCCTTTGACAAAACAAGAAGGTATTACATCTCAGCAGGAAGTTATATTTCTCCAAGACCAAGAGAGCTTTATGTAGAACGTCTTGTTTCTCAAGGTAGAAACTATATTACCGATATTAGATTAAATGGGGTCTCTATACCTGCAGGTGGCACTATGAACCTAATGGAAGGCAAAACCTATACAATCCAATTATATGGGGGTACTGCTACTCAAGGATATAATCAGTTTCAGATGTTTATTAACTTTTCTAATACTATATTTCAAATACTTTCTGTCTCAATTAACTATTCAGCGAATAACTCCCCCTATGTTTCTACTACTGGACATAAATATCTCTATGCCAATGCTTGTAAATGGGAAAATGACCCCAATAGTCCTAATTATCTTTCCTGCTTAGAAGACTGGAAATCTGGGGGAAGTAATGTAGTTACTACCTATGTAGTTAAAATATTGAGCGGAGCAGGAAGCGCTGAGACACTAAGAACTCTACTTCAAGACTTTTCAGGTAGTAGTTTCCACTACAACTCCGATTACTCTACAAGCGCAAGAATTGCAAATATTCTTGGACCTGCATCTATAACAATTAATAAAAGCTTTACTCCTAAAACAATCATGCCTTATGATACATCAACTCTTACTTTTACAATTAACAACCCAACCCCGGAAACTGTTTCAGGTGTTAATTTTTCAGATAGCTTTCCATCAGGCCTAACTGTTGCAGCCCCCCTAATGTAACTTATAACGGATGTGGTGCTGGTAGCTTTTCACCTTCACTCAACGGTGGAGAAACATCCCTATACTTTTCTAATGGAACAATTAATGCAAATAGTTCTTGTGTAATAACATTAAATGTTACATCTTCTTCTGAGGGAACTTATAATAACACCACTAACAACCTATATATTGATAATACTGTAAACACTGGAAATACCGGCAATGACTCACTAATAGTAAGTACAATCCCCCCTCCTCCTTCTTCATGTGGTACACGACAGACAATGGCTACATGGACAATGCCTACAACCGGGCAAGGAAGCGGAGGTCCACCACCACCTTATACAACAAAGGCTCCTGATGTTGCAACCGCTACTGCCTCAAGCACTGGAGGAACTTCTATAATAAGTACAACACAAGGTAATCCTGTGAACTCATGGGGTCTTAATAACTGGCCATCATCAGGAACCTTAACACCACCAGCAAATCCTACTACTTACTACGAGTTTACTGTAGATTCAAGTAATTATGGTGGTGTTCAGATATCATTTAGTTATTTTCTGCCAGGTGGTGACTGGGCAAATCCCGGAGATAACTATGTGTATGTTTATTCAAAAGCAGATAATGGGCCTTATAATTCAGGTAGTGGATTTTCTGCTACAAAAGGAAGTTGGACAACCCAAACTTATACCGCTACTACCACAGGTACAAGCACCACTACCTTTAGAATAAGCTTTGCAGGCTCAAGGAATGCCACAGTCTATGCTTACTTAGACAATATAACCATCTCAGGTTGCCAACGACCAAATCCACCAAACATTTCCAAGTTATTCTCACCAAATATCATTCAATTAAATGGCACTTCAACTCTTACCTTTACCATTACAAATCCTAATCCTGCTGCCTCACTTAGTGGGATCTCTTTTACAGACATCTTGCCATCGGGGCTCCACATTGGTAACTCAACCACAACCGTATGTAATGGTGGAACTTTAACTACAAACTCCTCTACAAAGACAATATCATTAAGTAACGCATCTTTAGCAGGAGGATCAAGTTGTAATTTTAGTGTTACTGTTACCGGAACTACCGCAGGTCAACATACAAATATAAGTACAAATGTTACGGCAACCCAAAGCGGTCCTAATAATGGAGGCCCAAACATTGGTTATGCCTATGCTGTTTTGACAGTCTTAGCACCACCTGATTTTTCGAAGGCTTTTTCTCCAACATCAATATACACTGGTAATACCTCAACCCTTACTTTTACTATAAATAACCCAAATCTATATAACTCCTTTACGAATATTGCCTTTACTGATACCTTACCAGCTGGACTTTCAGTTGGAAACGGAACCTATTCTGTTTGCGGTGGCACAAATAACCTTACCACTAATGCTGCCACAAGGCAAATTACCTTAACAGGGGGAACTCTTGCCGCTAACAGCGGATGTAATTTTAGTGTTATAATTATAGGTTCAACAGCTGGTAGTTACACTAATACCTCTGGCAATATTACTGCCACATCAGGATCAGTTAATCTTACAGGAGGAAATGCTGTAGCAAGTATTACGGTTATTAACAGGGTTTCATCTCTTGACTTAAAAAAACAAGTATCGTCAAACCCAACAGGACCATGGACAAGTTATACACCAGTCGCTCCAGGGGGTAATGTTTATTACAGATTTAAAGTTTATAACAGTGGAGATACAGAATTATATGACATTTGGATTACTGAAGTTTCAGGCTCTATAAATCCAACCTGTTCATTTCCAAACCCTTTACTGCCCGGCGATGATGCATATTGTTATTCCTCTGCTGTAACAGCCATTACTGGTATCCATACAAATACTGCCTATGCAAGTGGTAGATATCCAAGCGGTGGTACAATCTATAACTCTGCAAACTCTTCAGCTACCTATGCAACTACAGGACTTACTCTTACAAAAAATGCCGATGAAACTAATTATAAAGTAATTGGTGAGACTATCCATTACAACTACACAGTTACTAACTCGGGTTATGCAGTTCTTTCTGGTTATGTGTCTGTAACTGACAATAAAACATCTGTATCCTGTCCAGCAATAAATACTATTGGAGATTTAGATAACTATTTTGACCCCGGTGAATCTATTATCTGCGGTGCTACCTACAACATAACAAATGCTGATATCCTTGCAAAATCTTTAACAAATACAGCTCAAGCAAGTATAGGCGTAACTACATCTAATAATGCGTCAAAGACCATAACCTTGGCTCCTGCGGACCTAACAGCAATAAAGAAAAATAATACAAACAATCAAGTAGTTGCAGGACATGCCTTTGACTGGACAATAATTGTTGCTAATGATACAAACGAAGGTTCTGCTCCTTTTTTAAACTCAGAAATTATCCTTTTAGACAATCTTCCCAATACAAATGTAAGCTATACCTTAGGCACTGTGAAAAAATCTGGAATTATTGGTAACATTAACTGTTCTCTTTCAACTGATACAATCACTTGCAGTGCCGATGGAAATGTGATTATACCATCAAGATTACAAGGCACCATTGCTGTAACAAACAACAGCCCAAATATTGTAGGTACAGGGACAGCTTTTACCGCTGATTTATCAGTAGGCAGTATAATATTAATAAACAATGTTCCCTATACAGTCTTATCTATTGCAAATGACACCAATCTCACTCTATCATCAAACTATACCGGAGTTACGGCAAGTGGCATTATAATACCTGCCTCCTTTATTATTAACGTAACCACATCTGTTACACTACAGGCAATAGGTTCCCTAACCAATCCTAAAAGTGGAGGTGTCTGTAAGGTAGATCCAGATAGCCTTCTTTTGGAAACTAACGAAAGTAATAACGATTGTTATGATGCTGTTTCTGTAATAGTTATGCCAAGTATAACAGTTCTAAAATCGGTTCAACCTTTTTCTGACCCTATAAATGGCATTACCAATCCCAAAACAATACCTGGTGGTGAGGTAATATATACCATATTAGTAATTAACTCTGGAGCTGGCTCTGTGGATAACGACAGCATAAATATGGAAGATCCAATACCAACAAATACTATTATGTGTGTATCAAACACTTGTTACAACCCACCTATCAGCTTTAGTTGTAGCACTACCCCTCCCTGCGGCCTTATCTTTAATCTTAGTAGCGACGTCACTTATTATGATGCAGGCAATAATGTTTACATACCTACACCTGACGCTGAAGGTTATGATCCTCTTGTAAGAAAGATAAAAATTAATCCAAAAGGAGTGTTAAATGGTTCTACTGGTCCCCCTCATCCTAATTTTAGCATAACCTTTAAGGTTAAGATACAATGAGAAAGTCATTTTTTATTGTAATTTTTTTATTTTTAGTCTTTACAAACTCGGCTTACAGCGCCGGTACACCTGCTGGTACTGTTATTAATAATAGTGTAAAACTCGTTTTTAATTATGGAGATCAAAAGGGATTAGAGGCTATAGCTCAAACATCTATCACCGTTGACAATAAGGTTAATGTTATAGTTACAAATCTTGGCAATACTAATGTTATCCCCGGTGAGAAGGAAAAGCCTCTCATTTTTACATTAACTAATGCAGGAAATTCTTCACAAAGATATAGATTAGAAGTTGGTCCTGTCTATGCACCAAACAATGTAGAGTTAACAAACATAAAAATTTTTTGGGACAAAGATAACAGTAGCACAGTAACCCCAGAAGATACCCTTTATGTAGATCCAGAAAGCTTTGGCAACATATTACCTGACCAAACCATAAAAATTTTGGTTATCGCAGACATACCTGATAATTTAGAAAATGGCCAATTCTCTCAATACTATCTTATGGCTACAACTGTTGATGCAGATACTAAAAATGATACCCTTCCATCACAGGGTTCAAACACAAGCGGAGTTGATATAGTATTTGCAGATACAGATGGTGTGGTTGATATTAATAAAGACGGTAAACACTCTGCCTTAGGTCTTTTTCTTGTTAAAACAGCTATTGTTAAGATAGAAAAATCGATGGAGGTAATATCAGACCCCTATGGAGAAAATAAACCATATAAAAACTCAATAATTCGTTACTCATTAATTGTTACTGTAGAGGGAGAGGCAAAAGCAGAAAAGGTGGTAATTATAGACAACATACCAGAAGGCACATGGTATGTAGCCAACTCAATAAAGTTAAATGGTAACCCTCTAACGGACAGCAATGACGGAGACAATGGCTATATATCAGATAATACTATTTATGTAAAACTTGGAGATTTGACCCAAAAGACACCCAAACAGATAATAACCTTTGATGTGAAAATAAAATGAGCTTTAGAGCTAAGAAATTTTAGATAAGAGTATTTTTAAAAAAAACACAGCTTATAAAAAAAGGAGGTGATTTCATGTTAAAAAAGTTTTTTTTATTCTTTCTTCTTGTCTTTGCTCTTGTAGCAAATGCCTATGCCAGTAGTGTGGAGATTACGTCTAAATCTGAGGTAGAGATTACTGTAAAGAAGCCCGATGAAACGATTGAGAAAAAAAGAGTTCCTGCAAACCAAGTAAATGTAGGTCCTGGAGATGTTGTGTTTTTTTCTAATACCTGTCTCAATAGGGGAGATAAACCAGCAGAGAATGTGATAATTACAAACCCAATACCTAATCACACTGTCTATGTAGCTGGTTCTGCCTATGGTGAGAATAGCAAGATAGAGTTTTCTATAGATGGAGGAAAAACCTATGGCATTCCAGAAGCACTAAAGGTTAAAGACAAAGATGGCAAAACAAGACTTGCAAGACCAGAAGAGTACACCCACATAAGATGGTTGTTATTAAAACCATTGGAACCAGGTAGCCAAATTGTTGTTACTTTCCAAGCAAAAATAAAATAAAAGGAGAAAAAAATGAAAACTCGCGGAAGTACATTATTTTGTGTAAGTATTTTATTTCTTCTGACAATCTATGTCAAAGAAGCACTGTCAGCAACACCTGCCTGTACAGTAATATCTAACCAAGCAACTGTAAGTTATTCTGTAGGTGGTGTTGCACAGCCAAATGTTAGCAGTGCAGCTAATCAGGCTGATTTTACGGTTGGTGCCAAGATTAATGTTACTGTCACAAATAATGACGGTGCAAATGTAACAGTAACACCTGGCGGAAAGGCAGCATTAAAATTTACAGTCACTAATGATGGTAATGTTACTAATGATGTAGATTTAAGTTATGTTGCTGCTTCTTCGGGTACTGCTAGCCCCTATGGTGGTGGAAACGATTCTTTTGATGGAACAACTATAGGAATCTATGAAGATACTAATAGTAACGGAACTTATGACGATGGGGTTGATCAAGCTGCAAATACTATAAATGACTTAGCTCCTGGTAATTCAAAGGTATTCTTCATAGTATATAATGCCAATGATTTAGCTCAACCAGCTGGAAGCATAGCCGTTTATTATCTTGTAGCTCAAGCTAAATGGGCTAATAATACTTCCATTTCAGAAGGCGACCCAATTAGTGTCACTTCAGCTATGACTGGCATTTTGGCTTGTGGTGGTGGAACAAACATAGCGGTAGTTTTTGCTGATGCTAATGGTCCTGCCCCTGATACCTATGATGATACAAGAGATGGCAAAAATTCTGATGACGGTGCCTATATAGTTCAAAATGCCACTATTTCTGTAACTAAAACATCTGCAATTTATTCAGACCCTGTAAATGGCACTACTTCTCCTAAGGCTATACCTGGTGCAGTAATAACATACACAATTACTATCAGTAATACAGGTAATGCTGACGCTACAATAACACTATCCGATAGTTTGGCAACTCAGATAGGCAACGGATATATAGCATTTAAGACTCAATTTGTCGATGGTTCTCACAGTTGTAGTTCAGGAGAAGGTATAGTCGTTGATGGCGTATGTAAAACAAATGCAAACGATGGAGATAATGCCGACTGGAATGCTACGGCTGCAAACACTGTCACAGTGACAAATTTATCGGTACCACAGAGTCAATCAAAAGTAGTTAAGTTTCAAGTAATAATACAGTAAAAACTGAACTTTTAGAGGCTGTGGATTTTAAACTCACAGCCTCTAAATTAATTTTAATGAGAGAACGAAGAGATAAAATTTTTTATAAAGCCTTTAAAATAACCCTTGCTATATGGATAGGGATTTTTACAACCCTTTTTGTATCCTCAAAGGCCTTTTCTATTACATTAATTAATAACAATGCCACAGCAGAATATACTGTGGGAGGACTTACTAAAACTACCCTTTCTAATTTAGTAAAAAGTAAAGTTTGTGAAAGAGCTGATTTAGAGTTACTTAGGTACGCACCAACCTCAATTAAGGCAAAAAAGCATATTTTTAGAAAAACCCTTTATATCACTGCTAACGGCACAGAAGTTGAGCTTTCAAATCCTAAAGACTTTATCTCCAATAATGAAATACCTTCGGGGATTGAAGTACCATTATCTATAGCAGATATATTTCATGCTGGCGAACCTGCCTTTTTAAAAGTTATTGACGGTGACCATAATATTGATAATACAAAAATTGATGAGATTACGGTAAGCATACTTGTATATAACGAAAAAAAAGGTGAAATCTACGACGAAGAGAAATTAAAAATTTTTGAAACTGATGTTGATACAGGAGTATTTATAGGCTTTATAGAGTCCTCAAGAAAATCTGCCATAAAAAACGACGGTCTTTTAAGCGTAAAAGAGAATTTTAAAATAATTCTCTCCTAAGCTGATAATTGTGGTCCTGACGATACCTCTACCAATGTTAAAATAATTAAGTCATCCAGTCTTGTTGACCCCTTTGGTATAATCTTTGATAGTTCCAATGGTAAACCTTTAAATGGTGTAAAAATTACTTTACTTAATGCAAGCACAAACCTGCCTGCAACTGTCTATGGTGATGACGGTGTGAGTACCTTCCCATCGACTGTCATAACTGGTAGCACAGTAACTGATAGCTCAGGCGTAGTCTATGTATTTAGTGAAGGTGAGTATAGATTCCCTCTAATACCTGCTGGTGATTATATACTCAAAGTTGAACCTCCTAATGGATACAAATGGCCTTCTTTAGTGTCTGATGAAAACTTAAATAAGCTTAATAATGGTGCTTTTATAATAACAATTGGCTCAAGGGGAGAGACCTTTAATGTTCCCCATGACTCACTACCTATTAAAATAGATATTCCTTTAGACCCTGTAAATTTAACTGCTCTTTACCTCACAAAAGAAGCTGCTAAAGAAACAATATCTTTAGGAGAGTTTTTGAGATATAAATTAACTTTGGAAAACATAAGCCTCTATAACATAAATAATGTTGTGGTTAAAGATAATCTGCCCCTTGGTTTTAAATATAAATCTGGTTCTACAAAGGTTAATGGCACTCAAATTCAAGACCCTATAATATCAGCCGATGGTAGAACCTTAGAGTATTTCTTAGGCAATTTAGCCACTAATTCAAAGATTGTAATAACCTATGTAGTAGAGATTGCAGCAGGAGCTAAGTTTGGTAATTCACAAAATGTTGCATTCGCTATTGGAGATGGTGGAATGAATTCTAACACTGCTAAGGCAGAAGTTCTCGTTAAAGATGACCTATTTCAGACAAAAAGCTTTATAATTGGAAAAGTAGCAATAGGCTGTAAAAATGTAGAACAGGACACTAAACCTGAAATAAAGATTGAAAAAGAGATAGAATATATAAAAAAAGAAGAAAAGGGGAGTTTATCTGCTCAGTTATTTAGTTCTATTTCTGAGAAGGATAGTATCTATAATTTTATAAATAGGATTAATCTAAGAAATTCCGATTTAGGTGTCAGTAATGTTCGTGTAATCATTAAAGTACCAGACGGTATGAGATATCAGAGTGGTAGCAGTAGTTTTGGAGACAAGCCTATAGAGCCTCAAATAATACAAGGTAGTGAGCTTACTTATAAATTAGGAGACTTACCTGCTGGATTTAATGGCGACCTAACCTTTTTAACAATGCTACCAAAAACACAAAAAGATACTGAGTTAACAACAAAGGCATCAGTAATATTTGATACTGAAAACGAAAAAGATCTAATTATAGATGGTTTAGATACAGTATATAAACTTACAAGAAAGAGTGAAGCAACAACAGTTCCACCTATAGTAATAAGACCTAATTTTAGTTCTGGCAGTGCCATACTTACGGAGGAAGACAAGCTTAGGTTAGATGACCTAATATCTCGACTAAAGGATTACAAGATAAAAAGTATAGAAGTTATAGGACACACAGATAATCAAAAAATGGGACAAAGGCTAAAGAGCACTTATCCTGATAACTATGCCCTCTCAAAGGCAAGGGCAGAAAGTGTTATCAGTTATCTAATGAGATTTTTAGACTTATCACCTGCTACATTAAGGACAGTAGGTAAAGGAGAAGATGAACCAGTAGTACCAAACACAAATGAGTATAATATGTCTATCAACAGAAGAGTTGAGATTAATATCATCGCAGAAAAAGTTAACAATTTTTATCAAGTTTTGCCACTTGTAGAAAAAAGTAAAATCAAAAATAAAGAGTTTGTTACTACAAAAATAGAGAAGAGAGAGACGATAAAAGAGGTTCAGAATAAAAAGAAGGAAGAAAAGGTAGACAACTTTGGGGAAGGTGTACCAGGCATTCGCATATACATGGAAGATGGAACTTATGTAATTACCGATAAAAACGGGATGTATCACTTTGAAGGCATAAAACCTGGTGCTCATGTGCTACAGCTTGACAAAAAGACCATACCAGAAGGCTATGAAGCAGTACTATATGAGGATAACACAAGATTCGCTGGAACGCCTTACTCAAGATTTGTTGATATTCAAGGTGGCACTGTGTGGAGAGCCGACTTTTACCTTTGTAAAAAACCAAAAGAAGAAAAAAAACCTTTAGAAGTTACGACAGACAAGTTAGTAGAGAAAACAACAGTCGTAAAGAAGGGTACCTTAAAAACAAGCCTTATTAGCTCTTTAGTAGATAATCTCAATGAAAAAAATATTCGCTATAAACTACCTTTAAACGTAGAAGCTTTAGGTGTCAGTAATGTTCGTGTAATCATTAAAGTACCAGACGGTATGAGATATCAGAGTGGTAGCAGTAGTTTTGGAGACAAGCCTATAGAGCCTCAAATAATACAAGGTAGTGAGCTTACTTATAAATTAGGAGACTTACCTGCTGGATTTAATGGCGACCTAACCTTTTTAACAATGCTACCAAAAACACAAAAAGATACTGAGTTAACAACAAAGGCATCAGTAATATTTGATACTGAAAACGAAAAAGATCTAATTATAGATGGTTTAGATACAGTATATAAACTTACAAGAAAGAGTGAAGCAACAACAGTTCCACCTATAGTAATAAGACCTAATTTTAGTTCTGGCAGTGCCATACTTACGGAGGAAGACAAGCTTAGGTTAGATGACCTAATATCTCGACTAAAGGATTACAAGATAAAAAGTATAGAAGTTATAGGACACACAGATAATCAAAAAATGGGACAAAGGCTAAAGAGCACTTATCCTGATAACTATGCCCTCTCAAAGGCAAGGGCAGAAAGTGTTATCAGTTATCTAATGAGATTTTTAGACTTATCACCTGCTACATTAAGGACAGTAGGTAAAGGAGAAGATGAACCAGTAGTACCAAACACAAATGAGTATAATATGTCTATCAACAGAAGAGTTGAGATTAATATCATCGCAGAAAAAGTTAACAATTTTTATCAAGTTTTGCCAATAAAGGAGAAAAACGAAGATAAATATCTGAAATTCATAAAAACTGAGACTGTAAAAGAAGAGGTTACCAAGCTTGAAAAAAAGACAAGTCAAACTGAAAAGAATGAACAATCCAATAAAAGAGAGATAAAATCTATTAGTGATCTTACACAAGAATGGATTGAGAGAGAAAGACCAGGTTTTGAGTTTGTTTTACCAAAAGACGGATATTATCCACCTTTACCGTACTTGGATATTGCTATAAAGTATGACCCCAGCTCAAAATTAAGATTATTTATCAATGGCAAAGAAGTGGAAGACATTTTCGTTGATTCAACGAGAAAAAATAGCATGCTTCTAACAGGATTAAAAATTTGGTCTGGTGTAAACCTAACAGAGGGAGACAATGTATTAGAAGCTATTGAGTATGATGCTAAAGGTAAGGAATCGAGAAGAATCAAAAAAATAGTCCATTACTCAGGACCACCCGTAACACTTAAACTTGTTCCCGAAAAATCTAGGCTTATCGCCGATGGCAAAAATCCACCTGTTATTGCTGTTAAACTACTTGATAAAGACGGACATCCTGCAAGGGAAAATGTTGTTGGCGAATACACAATCTTGCCACCCTATATGCCATTTAATGTATTGAAGGACTTACAGGCTGACCCATTAACTAAATCAACTAAAGCCTATAGTAATTACATTGTTAAAGAAGAAGGAATAACCTACATTGAGCTTGCACCCACATCTCAAACAGGTGAGGTAACGATTAAGTTTAACCTCATAAGCGGTGAAAAAGAACTAAAAGTATGGCTAAAACCTGAAAAAAGAGATTGGATATTAGTTGGACTTGCCGAAGGCACACTGGGTATGAACTCTTCCTCTGGCAACAAAAATAACTTTTCTCTCTCAGGCATTAAAGATGGTTGGAGTACCGATGGACGTTTAGCCTTCTTTGCAAAAGGCATGCTTGATGATAACTGGCTACTTACATTATCCTATGACTCAGACAGAACTGGCTATAGGGGTAACAATAGGCTATTCGGCACGATAGAACCATCAAAATATTATACCCTTTACGGCGATAGCACCAACCAACAGTATGAGGCACAAAGCTCTAAACCACTTTATGTAAAATTAGAGAGAGATAGGTTTTATGCCCTCTTCGGTGATTTCCAAAGTGGTTTAGAATCCACAGAGTTATCCAAATATACAAGAAGTTTAACAGGTCTTAAATCTGAGCTAAGAGGGAATATTCTCGATTTTAACCTATTTATAGCAGATACCAACCAGTTGTTTATGAGAGAAGAGTTAAGAGGTGATGGCACATCAGGGCTTTATAAACTCTCTGGAAAAAACATCGTGATAAACTCAGAAAAAATTACCATAGAGGTAAGAGATAGGTTTAAAAGTGAGGTTAAAATCTCTTCAAAAACACTAACAAGATTTATTGACTACAACATTAACTATGATACTGGTACAATCTTTTTCAAATCACCAGTTAGCCCCTATGATGAAAACTTTAATCCCCAATACATCTTAGTGGAATATGAGCTCTTTGATATGTCTAAAACTGTCCTAAACTACGGCGGTAGAGGTGCAATAAAGCTTTGGGACAGAAAGCTCGAAATTGGTGCTTCTTATATTCACGAAGAGGCAATAGGTAAAGACGGAAACCTTTTAGGAATAGATGTCAAAGTGAATATTTCCGAAAAAACACAGTTCAAAGCAGAGATAGCAGAAACTGATGTCAATAATGGTGGACAAAACATTACAGGAAAGGCCTACCTCACAGAACTCACTCATAAGTCAGATAAACTAAGAGGAAAGATCTATTTCAGAGAGCTGGAAAAAGATTTTGGGCTTGGTCAGCAGAATATCAGTGAGTTAGGCACAAGAAAGATGGGGCTTACCACTAACTACTATCTCACCCAAAACTTAGATTTAGGCACTGAGATTTTACGTCAATATAATTTAACTGATAACAATCGTAGAGATTTAGCAGAAATAATAACTACTTATAATAGCAAAAAATATGAATTAAAGCTTGGATTAAGACATGCAGAAGATACTTTGGCTAATGGTGATAGGCTGTATTCAGATCAACTTATGGCTGGGGGAGCCGTTAGACTATTAGATGAAAAATTGACCTTAAAAGTACATAGAGAACAATCTGTTGATGGAAATAAAAACGTAGATTTTCCAACAAGAACTAAGTTTGGGGCAGATTATAGGCTAAATCAAAAGGTAGTATTTTTTGCAGAACATGAGATATTAGATGGAAAAAATGTTGAAACAGAAATGTCGAGAATAGGTATGAAATCAAATCTTTGGCAAGGTGGTCAGCTAAACTCAACAATTGAACAACAACATTCCGAAAACGGTACAAGGATATTCTCCGTTATGGGGCTACAACAGACATGGCAGTTAAATGAAAAGTGGAGCTTGACAGGTGGTTTAGATAGAAGTGATACAATAAAAAAGGCAACATATACAGTTAATGGTAATACTTTCTCCGCTGGTTCTGAAGGAGATTTTACAGCCGTAAACTTAGGTGTTGGCTACAAAGAAAAATTCTGGGGTGCTAACAGTAGGATTGAATATAGAGATGGCAAAGAACAAGATAAAGCAGGAATATACACATCTATATACAGTGAAGTAAAAGAGGGACTTGGAATAGGCTCTTCATTACAGATCTTTGATACAAAAACACATAGCAGTGAACAGATATTTGCTGACCTTAAGTTTGGTCTTGTTTATAGACCTAAGATATCGAGATGGACCGTTTTAGATAAGTTAGACATCATCTTTGACAGCTTAAGAAGCATTGAAGATAGATACAAAAGCCTTAGATTTATAAACGTTGTCAATCTAAACTATAAAGACAGCAAAAAGTTGCAGTTTTCTATCCAGTACGGAGCAAAATATGTTACAGAAAGTATTGACGATAAAGACTATAAAGGATATACAGATGTTATAGGCATTGAAGGAAGATACGATATAAAAAACAACTGGGAAATAGGACTTAGGGTTAAATTACTCCATTCTTGGAACGCTAACCAGTATAAATACCTATTTGGTCCTATGATTGGCTATACACCAAAGAAAAACATCTGGGTTAGTTTAGGCTATAACTTATCTGGCTTTGTTGATAGAGATTTTTCAAAATCTGATTATACCGCCCATGGCATATTTTTCAATTTCAGGCTAAAGTTTGACAAAGAATCAACCAAAAATGCCATCAGATGGTTCTTAACCTCACCAACAAATTAACAATTAAAGTGCAAAGATAATAAATCGCCCCTTTCAGAGATATTTACAAATCTTTTAAAGGTGAGGTAATAAAAAATTTTCTTTCTGCTTCAGTAAGATAGAGAAACTTCACTTTTTTTCACAGCTTTTGATATCCCTAACCATCATCGCTTTAAAGAGTAGACCCTTCGCTTTATATCCCACATGGTTCAGATGAAACTGGACGGGGTTCAATTCAACAAACATTAGAGTTTCCTTTATATCCCACATGGTTCAGATGAAACTGCAAATCTAAAGCCTAAAGATTTACCCGAGCTCGCTTTATATCCCACATGGTTCAGATGAAAC
>CAZIMS010000010.1:73230-76315 GCA_964540515.1 uncultured Pseudomonadota bacterium
AAACCTTTATATCCCACATGGTTCAGATGAAACCTAGTTATCAAAGAGTTTTTTAACAGCCCTCAAAGCCTTTATTTATTAGTATTTTAACTGTTTTTAAGGTTAATGTAAATAGCCTCCGAAATGAAGTTTTTTGCATCGATATTTTAATCGTGTTTTTCAGCTAATTAAAAAATTGTCCTCAATCCCATGCATGATAAGCATTTTAGTCTCACAATATAAAAATTAAGTTTGATGCAACTATGGTCTTTTGCCTTTAGTTTCTTACCTGTTGCCTATAATATATTGGCCGTTAATTCCTTTTCCACTCCCATAACTATTTTCTTGTAATTTAGCCTGTTTTCAAGGCTGTAAAAATATATAGAATCTTCCTGAACATTAATAACTTTAGCCAGTTCATGCTTACATTTTTCCAGTTTTCCCTCTGTTATATCTCCTTCAAACACAGAGTTTTGTACCCACATGAAATACTTTTTTAGAATCTTTCTGACCTTATTCACTCTGTCATCTCTAATATCGTATGTCACAATAATATAGGCCATAGGCAAAAACCCATAGATGATTAACAACAGCTATAGCTACTATAAATTCTCCTTTTTTATATTTTTAATCCCCAGGGTAATCCTTCAACTTCTCCAATTATAACTAATTTATCCTTATTATCCTTTTCTGCTTATTCAAAGTCTATGGCATATTTAATAAGATATTTTGCTTCAACTAAAAAATTTAATGCGATCACAATAAAACTCATAAATTCCTTATTGCTCTTATTAGCACAACACATAACAATAATTATAGAAATTGTTAAACAATTCCCTTCAATTGAGAAGTAATTCCAATTTCTGATGATGAGGAAACTTCTTAAATAATTTATATACCCACACCACAATTTCAAACTGCAAGCAGTCGGTCATAAAATAAGACTTCCATAAATAGACATATTTTCTTCAATACGTAGCCTTCCACATTTTACCCATGGCATATCTTTACCAGTCTTTCTATAGCTTTTGCCTAAAGTCACCACCATGCTTTAAAGGGTGAATACATCTCATCATCTAAAAAATGCTTTATAAGCTTATAACATTCAAGCCTTATAAGTGTTCTATAGGAGACATTTCTCTTAAGTTTTCTGTGTTTTATGGTTGTGGAAAGCTTTTGATCAAACTCCTTGATAAATTTCTTCCTCCCGCTCTCATTCATATAGCAATAGCTTACATCTTCCTCAAAATCTTCAAGCTTTATCATGTTATTATTCACGAGTTTAAATATAATTGGATCTGCAATCAACGGTTTGAATATCTCAGAAATATCAAGACTTAGGGAATAACGTTTTTCTCTTGGTTCATGCAGATAACTTATTGTTGGATTAAGCTGGGTGTGATATATCTCCGAAAGGACAGTGGAGTATATCAATGAATTGGCAAAAGAGATAAGCGCATTGACAGGATTGGAAGGAGGACGCTTCTCGCGTTTTTCAAAATTAAAGCCTTCTTTTAAAATCACATTAAATGCCTGATAATAGACATCCCTTGCTCTGCCCTCGCATCCCATAAGCTCGCTTATACTTTTTGTTTCCGAGGCATTGACAAGCTCGCTCTTTATTTTTTCCTGAAAATCGGCAGTATCCCTATATTCACTCAGATTCCGTAGCATATGAAATATTGCTCCTTCAACAAAAGAATAAGCAAGGAAAAAACGGAGCTCATGATCTAAATAGTGCTTAACTTGACATACTGTTAGTTCCCCAGAAACATTTCTGTCCCTTGGCATAAAGCTGCCTGCATAAAAACCGTAATAGTTATAAATATGGACAGTCTTATTCTGCTGTGAAAGAAAGTTCAGCAGTTTAGTATTAAGGTCAACTTCGCCAAATAAATGAATGGTATCAATATCTTCAACAGGAATAGCCTTTTTGTCGCCCTTTTCATTTTCAATATAAACGGTGTTTTCTTTCCGTTTCATCCTACCATTGGAGAATATGTAATAGGGTCTAGACATAAGATTTATCCATCAGCCTACAAAACAAAACTCATAATATGCACATTTTGTGCAATAAGGCAATCTTTGGATCGCAGGCGGTTTATCCATTTTTAAAATTTCCTGAACCTTAATGAGAGCCTCTTCTACTTCCTTCTCGTATTGTGGTGTGAGCAATATTTCTTCCCGTTTCCTCATTTTTGGATAGTTAATAACTCCTTTTTTCTCAATCCCCAATTGTTTTAGGTAATACAAATAATACAAAACCTGAATCCTGTCAGCATGTGCTAAACGATTGCTATACTTTACCTCACGTATCGTGTCATCACCAATAATATCTATATTGATGAGATTATCAATAAGCACTTCTTTTTTATATTCTCTTGGATATGCGCTTTCACCAAGAAGTTTGCCCATCAAGACCTTATCGGAGCCTGATTCCATAGAAATTCCTCTATCAAATAACCACAACTTGCGTTCGCAGACATAGAGATAGTTGACCTTGATACCAGTGGTCTTGAGGAATTGAAAGTCAAATTTATCAATCATACCTTCTTGCAATAACTCTTTCTTACGCCATGCCATTTACCTTGTACCCTGAGAGCAAGCAATAGTTTCTCCCCCCTCCCTGATGGTCAGGGCGGAATGTGGAGCATTGGCAGATTTGAGAATGAAGAGGGTGGTCATAGTTATTATTATAATAATTCCCTCGAAGGCATTTGACTCAATCTATTAATATCCCTTCCCCTTCCTTATCTTTTTGTTCAAGTCCTTTTTCATAAGAATATTCAACATCATTCATTATCATAATATTATGCCTTTTACAATATTCTGAATCTGGAACAGGAGACAAACATTTAGGGCGATTAAATATTTGAACAGGAGCGGTAAACTCTTTCAATTTACTTTTAGCCTGTATGCGCTGCATTTTTTCAGCGTCTTTATTGTCTACAATCCTTAGGAGTTCATTTATCTCCCTCTCATTTTCATCATACACAGGGCGAGGGATAATGCAATAATTAAAGGCAATATTTCTGAAAAGGTCTTCTGCCTCAGCCCTTGAACTCGCTCTGAAGCCCAATTCAAGCAATTCCTTATTTCGTTTGTA
>CAZIMS010000011.1:0-71037 GCA_964540515.1 uncultured Pseudomonadota bacterium
CCTTACCCTCTACCTCTATCGCATCTTCCTTAGCCATCTATCTCCTCGTCTAGGGATTTTATAACAAGCAAAACCCCTACTAAAAAAATCAATACCTAATTCTAATTAGAAGCACCTCAACTACCAAAAATAAGCCCCTTATCCTATTAAATGAGCAAATGATAATTTTACAACAAAAAAATAATTATTTTCAACTACAAACTGACGGTAAAATAATTAGTAAGGATTTTTCAATGAAATATGATAATGATTTATTAAAAAGTATTTAACAAAAAATTGGTTATTTATCCTTTAAATATTCTCCATAATATTTCTTTGCACAATCGGGACAAGTGCCATGACTAAGTAGAGCTGATGTATTTTCTGTAATATATTTCTCTAACTGATTCCAGTAACCCTGGTCATCTCTAATTTTCTTGCAATACATACAAATGGGTATTATCCCTTCTAGAGTTTTTATGCGACTTTGGGCTTCCAGCAGTTGATGATTCTTTTCTATTAATGCTTTTTCTGATCTCCTCCTACTTAATGTATACATAAAAAGGACTATAAAAAAGGCAATTGTCATTACAAGCAAGCCAACAAGAGCCTCTATTACTCTTTTTCTTTCCTTTTCTTTTTCTTTTTGTGCAATTAGTTTATCTGTTATATCGAAAACTAATGAAAAAAGTAGGTTCTCCTTTCCCAAGTTTATAGGATATGAGTATACTTCTACATCTCTTATCTCTCCGTTAGCCAATCTATGTCTAAAATTAAAATAATTTTTTCTTAAGCTCTTTGCCCTTTCCATCTCTTGCTTTACTTTTTCTGCAGATAAAGTATTAATCTCTTGTATCTTTTTTCCTACAAGATTAGGATAACCATAAAAGCTAAAGGCTGTTAAATTTGCATCAAGTATAGTCCCTGTTCTGGGGTCAATTATTAGCATTATAGTGCCATGGTTCATAAATAAATCGTAGCCAAAAAAGCTTTCGCTTACCTCCTTATCCCAAGCCTTTTTGAGATATTTATCTGTTTTATTTATTATTGTAGAGCCTTTAGGAAGTGCTATAAGAGGAATATCATGTCTTATTAAAGCATCTCCATTGAAGACAAACTTATTAGGGCTTTCCATAAGTATAGGAATATCATTTGCTCTTTTACCTTTCAGTATTGATATAGCCATTTTAGCTGCTTCCTCACCTTGACTTGAGGCATAGGTAACTTTTCCTCCTACAACTCCTTCAATAACCATATGATCACTAACGGTAAAAATAAGAGCTTTTGTATTTTCAGATATCTTCTTCAAAACATCCTTATTTTGGTAAACCTTACCTGAGGGAGACCTTAAATAGGATAGATAAATTATTATATCATTGTCTGAGAACTCTTTGAGCCTGTCTGTGATCTCTTCTAACTCAATATCAGTTAAATATTCTATTTTTATTTTGCCTTTTATATTTTTAACCTCTTTTTTAAACTCATTTAGATTGCTTATCTCTGCTAATCTTGTCCCCGAGATAACCCCAAGCCTTTTAGCATTCTTTGAAAGTTTTAATGCAAGCTCCACAGTCTCCTTTATAGATTTCTTTTCATTTATACCTGTTATGTTTTTGTGGTCCTTTATCATTTCTGGATAAAAATTGTTAACACCACAAAAGACAATAGGTATATTGTTAAAAAGAACTTCTCTATTTTTTAATAAAAGATGTAAGGCGTTATCATCGACTGAAATAATAACATCTATTTTTTTATCTTTATATTTATCTTTCAGAAAAGATACCAAAGTAGCTAAATATTCAGCAGACTCAGCCTTCCTAATTAGGTCTAAATATTCAACATAAATCTCCAAATTTTTTTCATTTTTTAGGGTTTCAATAATAGCTTTATGAATGCCATCTGTCCATTCATAGCCGCTATGATAGGAGTGCAAGACGAGTAAATTCTTTTTTTCTTCTGCTTGGAGGGGTGAAATAAATAATAATAATATAAAAAACAAAAAATTTTTTTTAAGAAACATTATGTTATATTAAAACAGATTTTTGAAAAAATTACAATTTTTGTAGATTTTAAGTTTATTAAGGAATATTATTTTACTTCCTCAAGTATAAACATAGCCTGTTCGGCCATAAGATTAGGTAAAAACCTAACTTTTCTATCGTTGGTAAAGCCAACAAAAGAAACAATTTTTATCCTTTCTCTTGCACAAAACTCTATAAAATCCTTAATTGTAAAATAATGTAAATTGGGTGTCTCGTCCCATCTATAGGGTAAAGCCTTAGTCTGAGGAGTCTTTCCTAATAAGCCAATATAAAATCTCACTGGATAATAGGCAAAATTTGGAAAGGAGACGATAACCTTTTTTCCTACTCTTAATGCCTCACCTATTACCTTTTTTGGTTTTTTTGTCTCCTGTAAGGTAAAATTAAGTATCACATAATCAAAAAAGTCATCAGGAAAATCTGGCAACCCCTCATCAATATCAAAATGTTCAACCGTAACGCCCTTCTTAACGCAGGCATAGACCATTCCTTCATCATTTTCAATACCTACACCTTTAACCTTTTTTTGATCCATAAGAAGTCTTAAAAGCTCTCCGTTACCACAGCCTAAGTCAAGAACCTTTGACTTCTCTTGTATTATGTCAAGGATTAGTTTATGATCAAAGCTAACTTCTTTTATCATTTTTGCCTCTCGCTTTTTTCTTTCCAGGCATTATTTAAGAAGTCTCTTATCAAATTCTCTTGTTCCTCATTAGGGATAAGAAAGGCATCGTGTCCATAAGTTGATGATATCTCACAATAGGTGACATCAACCCAAGCATACTTAAGGACTTTAACAATCTCTTTAGATTGATATGGTGGATATAGCCAGTCGTGTGAGAAAGAAATTACAAGAAATTTCAAATCTCTACTATCATAAAACTTTATTAACTCTCTATTTTCTCCTAAATCAAAATAATCAATAGCCTTGGTAATATATAAATATGAGTTGGCATCGAACCTCTGAACGAAGGTTTCGCCTCTATATTTAAGATACTTTTCTACCTCAAACTCAGCTTCAAAGTCATAACCATACTTTTCACTCTTTTTTCTTTTTCTACCAAACTTCTCTTTCATAGACTGATCACTCATATAGGTAATATGCCCAATCATTCTTGCTACAGCGAGCCCACTTGCTGGGAATGTTTTACCGTAATAATCACCACCCATCCATTCAGGATCAGACATTATTGCTCTTCTACCGACCTCATTAAAGGCTATTTGTTGGGGAGTATGTCTTATTGTAGTGGCAATCGGAATGGCTGTATAGACCTTCTCGGGGTATGAATAGGTCCATTGCAAAACCTGCATCCCCCCCATAGAGCCACCTACAACACAAAAAATTCTGTCAATGCCCAGATAGTCAATGAGTTTTTTCTGAACATTAACCATATCCTTTATTGTTATTACTGGAAAGCTCATACCATAGGGCACGCCTGTCTCTGGATTTATAGAAGAAGGTCCTGTAGTACCCTTGCATCCGCCAATGACATTTGAACAAATCACAAAATATTTATTTGTATCAAAGGCCCTGCCAGGACCGATCATAAAATCCCACCATCCGAGATTGCCATCTGCTTTTGAAATTCCAGCTACATGGGCATCTCCTGTAAGGGCGTGACAAATTAATATAGCATTATCTCTATTTTCATTAAGCTTACCATATGTTTCATAGGCAACGGTAACTAAAGAAAGCTTTTCTCCGCTTTCTAAAATAAGCTCATCGAAAGTATAAAACTTGGTCTCTGTTATCCCAACAGGACTATCTTTTCCCTTAACACCTTCTATAAGTAACTGTTCCATAGAATTTAAAATTTTATACCTTTAAATAGTGAATTTCAAATAAATTATTATAAGTTATCCAAAGACTTAAAGGCCTATAGTGTTTTTAATTAGTAATTTGACAGACATATACATTGCTGTTAAAATCAAAATATGAAGCTGATCATGTTAGTCATAATCTCTGTTTTTATTGTAATCTTTGCTGTTCAAAACTCTGTGGTTGTTTCAGTTAATTTTTTTAATAAAAATTTTGAAGGCTCCCTCGCCCTTGTTATAATTCTCTGCTATCTCTTGGGTGTGATTAGTAGCTTCCTTTACCTGATACCATCTATTCTAAGAAAAAACATCACCATATCTCAGTTAAAAGAAAAGATGGATAGCGAAAAAAATAAGCTTCCTTGATGTACCTATTAAAGAACTCTTTAGTAAGAATTAGTAAACTTTAACACAATATTCTCATAACAACTTGGACAAATTCCATGACTTAACAACACATCTTCCCTACCTCCAAGCCTATAGTAATCCTCTGGCGCTACCCAGCTAATGTTTTCAATACCATTTAGGTACCTCACAATTTTTATGCTCTTACAATAGCTACATATATTTACAAGATTTTCACTCTCCTCAGATTTAACGCTCTGTTTTTTTAGAATGTTTATAGGTGGTCTCATGGTCTCTGATATTACAAGAGATTGATATAGTAAATATTTTATATAACCATCAACTTTTATAGGGGTTATAGACATTTTCATATCTCTTCTAAAATCGGGGGCATCGCATCTATAATGAAAATAAATGCAACTCTTTAACCCACTAAAAAGGGTTTCGTTGATCTTTCTATAACTTTCTTTTGTTTCTTCACCCGATACAAAGTCATAAATCTTTTTTCCTATGACATTCTGCCTATTAGTAAGCTCTTTAGTATCGTTTGAGTTAGCAAAATCATTCCAGTTTTTTTCGCCATAATCAACTAAATAACCATCTCTATCAACTAAATAAGCTATGCCATAGAGGCTATCTAAAATATCTTTGTAGTTTAATAACATAAAACCCCTTTTAATTATTTAAGTATTTCCTTTAACTTTTCTTCTAAAACATTAGCAGTAAAGGGCTTGTAAAGAATTGATACATTACTAGACATAAAAAGACTTTTATCAACAACACAATCGGAGTACCCGGTGATTAAAAGACACTTTACCGAAGGATTAATTTTGTATATCTCCTTAAACATATCAAGGCCTGATAACTCTGGCATCTTTATATCACTTATAATCAAAGGTATGTCTCTATTTTCATCAAATGTTTTTAATCCCTCCTTACCATTTTTCGCAATTAACACTAAAAAACCCCTCTCTTTGAGAATTTTACTAATAGCTTCTCTTATCATCTCATCATCTTCAACCAATAGAACCTTAAAATTTGTTCTATCTAATGTTTTACTATAAGAAATTTTTTCACTTTCAAGGTCCTCCTCTTTTAAAGCAGGTAAATAAATACTAACAGCTGTTCCAACAGCTACCTGACTTGAGATAACTATCTCGCCTTTACTTTGTTTCACAATAGCATAAACTGTTGATAAACCTAATCCAGATCCACCTTTATCCTTTTTTGTGGTAAAGAAGGGATCAAAAACCCTACTTTTAATCTCTTCAGTCATACCTATACCTGTATCCTCAATAATCATAAGGACATAATCACCTTTCTCTAAAGATAAATATCCATGATTGCCTTCATCATTTATATGTACATCCTTTGTTTTAATTGTGATGGTACCACCATTAGGCATCGCATCTTTTGCATTTACTAAAAGATTAATTAAAATCTGCTCAAACTGAGATGGGTCCATCTGTACTAAAAAATGAGATTTAAGGTCTATATGTATCTTTATATCTTCTCCTACAAGTTTTCCCATCACCTCTTTCATATTCTCGATGAAATCGTTTATATTAACTTTTTTTATCTCCTTTAGTTGAGGTCTGCTAAAGGCAAGTAGTTTTTTTACCATAGAGCTTGCTCTTTCTATAGAAGAAGATATTTTGTCAAGATTTTTTGCAACCTCTTCTTTGTCATCTATTTTTATTTTTGAAAGTTCTGTAAATCCAAGGATAGCAGCAAGAGAATTATTAAAATCGTGAGCTATCCCTGCCGTTAATCTACCAATACTTTCCATCTTTTGCATCTGAAAAAACTGCCTTTCCATCTCCTTTATATAGGTCACATCTTGTATATAAGAGAGATATCTATCGCTCTTTTCACTATCTTCAACATAGGCAGAATTTACCTCCCATATTGAATGCTCGCCTTTTTTATTAACAACTGATATATCAGTAACATCAAAAGGCTTTTTATTTTGAAAAAGTCCATCATATTTCTTCTTTATTAGATCTTTTTGTTCTGATTTGGAAAACTTACTATTAAAAAAGTCAAAGAGGTTCTCCCCTACATTTAAACCAAAATCTTCAGCCTTCCTATTATTGTATATTATCTCTCCTTTTTGATTATGTAGTATTACAAGATTAGGAAAACTATTTAGAAGGCTCTTTAACTTCCTTTCTTCAGATATTGAGATCCTTAATTTTTCTTTGTTTCTTAAGTTTCTATAAACAAGAAAGATGATGCATATCAAAAGAAGGAAAGCAACTGTTATACCTACTGCTATCTTAATTAAATTAGGAAAGTCTGGAATATAAGGATTTGCATCTTTTAATCTTGTTATATATCCCTCTTTTTTTAACTCTATAATAGTGCTATTGAATTTCTTTAGAAGATCTTCTCTGTGCTTACTTATTGGAAAGGCAATTTTATCTCTCGAAAGATAAATTGGAATATCTAAAATGTTTTTTGGTATAAAAATCTTACCTCTAAATTTTTTAAACATCAACCAGTTAGTATTTATAAAATCATTTATCGCAACATCAACTTTTTTATTAACAAGTGCCTCTATAGAATCTTCTGTGGTCTCGAAGGGTATTACCTCACAGTTATTATATTTTTGTGAAATTTTTTTAGCTAAAATCTCTCCAGTAGCCCCTTTCTTAACGCCTATTTTTTTGTTTGTAAAATCTTTTGTAAATTCATCATCTTTGTTACCTATAAACACTAAAAGAGTCTCTAAATAATCTTCTGAAAAATTTACTATCTTCTTTCTTTCCTTAGTTGCATAGATAGCACCAATTGCTATATCTGCCTCATTATTAGATAATTTTGCTATGATCTCATGAAATGGAACTACCTCAATTGAATAAGTAAGGTTCAACCTTTCGCAGATCTTGTTAAGTAGATCTACATCAAATCCTGTTAATCTTCCATTCTCATCATAATAAACAAAAGGTTCGTATAGGGATGTGACAACTCTTATGGGCTTCTCTGCAAAAGAAAGCCCATAGAAACTAAAAAAGATAGCCACAGCTATTATGATATTTTTCATATTAAAATATTAACAAATTTAATTTTTTTTACAAATAATGCTCTCTGTAACCAGTTGGTCTTTAGAATTTCAAAGTTAAAGTTATTACGAATATTTTTTAAAGGGGGCTTTTTGGATTTTTATCTCCTCAGGTGCTAAAAGGGGAGCCTTTCTCCCACAAGATATGATTGTTATGAAGACTATAAGTGAAAGAAATAGAATTAGTTTTTTACCCAACTTTTTCTTCCCAAAATTTAATCATTTCCTTGACTTGATTTATTCCAGTGGCACCAGGAATATCTCTTTTATTAATTGCCGTTTTTATATCAACTACCTCTAAGACATCTTTACTAAAGAGCTTTGAAAATTTCAAAAACTCTTCCAACTTTAGATCTTTTAGTTCTTTGTTATTCTCATCACAGTAGGCGACTATCTTTCCAGCAATCTCATGGGCATCTCTAAAGGGTAGACCCTTTTTTGCTAAATAATCTGCTATTTCTGTTGCAAGAATAAAACCTTTGCCAGCCTCTTGGTTTAATCTCTCTTTATTGAAAATAATTTTTGAGACAAGTGGTGCCAGGACTTTTAGGCTACTTTCCAGGGTATCAAGGGCATCAAAAATCTGTTCCTTGTCTTCCTGCATATCTCTATTATAGCTAAGGGGTAATCCCTTCATCATAGTCAACAAAGATATTAAACTTCCGTAGACCCTTCCTGTTTTTCCCCTAATTATCTCAAGAACATCAGGGTTTTTCTTCTGTGGCATTATAGAGCTGCCTGTACAAAAGCCATCAGGTAAGTTTACATATCTAAACTCGGTAGTATTCCAAATAATCATATCCTCTGCAAAACGAGATAAATGCATCATTAATATTGCTAAAACACCGACAAACTCTATAGCAAAATCTCTATCAGATACTGCATCTATACTATTTCTAGTTATCTCAGAAAACCCCAACTCCTTTGCAACAAAAGCTCTATCAAGTGGATAAGTAGTGCCTGCTAATGCAGAGGAGCCAAGAGGCATCCTATCAATCCTTTTATAACAATCAATAATTCTTTCCTTATCTCTTTCAAGCATCTCTATGTATGCCAGAAAATAATGGGATAACAAGACTGGTTGAGCCCGCTGTAAATGAGTGTAAGCTGGAGCGACCTGTTCTAAATATTCCTTTGCTTTTTTAAGAAAAGCCCTTTGCAGTTCTTCTATCTGAATGTAGAGAGACTGAGATTTCTTTTTTAAATATATCCTTAAGTCTAAAGCCACCTGATCGTTTCTGCTTCTTCCTGTATGAAGTTTACCTGCTATATCACCAATCTTTTCCCTTAACCTACTTTCTATAGCCATATGGATATCTTCATACTCTCTCTTGAAGACAAAACCTTTAGATTCTATCTCCCTTTTTATCTCTTCAAGTCCTTTAATTATCTTCTTTGCCTCTTCCTTGGATATAATTTTTTGTTTAGCCAACATCTTACAATGGGCGATACTACCTTCAATATCTTCCTTATATAGTCTACTGTCAAAAGAGATAGACTCGGTAAAGTCCTCCACTATTTTCTCCGTATCCTCTTTAAATCTACCGCCCCATAACTTTTTCATATTAACCTCTTTGGAAAATTAAGTTATATCTCTAACATCGCCTTTATTCTTAATCTTAGTGCGTTTAGTTTAATAAAACCTTCTGCGTCCTTTTGGTTATAAACATCATCTTTTTCAAAAGTAGCCATTTTTTCCATGTATAAACTCTTTTTTGACTCTCTACCAGCAATAATAACATTGCCTTTATATAATTTAAGTCTAACCTTACCCTCTACATTTTTCGACGCAGTATCTATAAACTGCTGGAGTAGCTCTCTCTCCGGAGAGTACCAAAAACCATAATAGATAAGTTCTGCATATTTAGGCATGATACTATCCTTAATCCTTAAGACCTCCCTATCAAGAGTAATGGCCTCAAGGGCTCTCCTTGCCCTGTGCAAAATGGTACCACCAGGAGTCTCATAAACTCCCCTCGATTTCATACCAACAAATCTATTTTCCACTATATCGTCTCTACCTATACCGTTTCTCCCACCAGCTTTGTTTAGATAATCAAGTAAAATATGTGGTTTCATCTTTTTTCCATCTACCGCAACTGGATCTCCTGCTTTAAACTCTATCTCAATATACTCAGGCTTATTTGGAGCCCTTTCTGGAGAGACTGTGATCTGAAAAATATCTTCAGGTGGCTCTTTTGAAATATCCTCAAGTATCCCACCTTCATAGCTTATGTGTAAAAGATTTCTATCGCTACTATAGGGCTTATCTTTTGTAACTGGGACAGGTATTTTGTGCTTTTTTGCATAGTTTATCAAATCAGTTCGAGACTTAAAATCCCATTCACGCCAGGGTGCTATTATTTTTATATTTGGCATAAGGGCATAGGCGGTTAGCTCAAATCTTACCTGATCATTACCTTTACCTGTAGCACCATGTGATATGTATTCAGCCTTTTCTTTCTTAGCTATCTCAACCTGCCTTTTCGCTATCAATGGCCTTGCTATAGAGGTTCCAAGGAGATATCCTGTTTCATAAATAGCATTACCTCTCAACATAGGGAAAACAAAATCTCTAACAAACTCTTCTTTAAGGTCATCAATATAAACCTTTGTGGCACCTGTTTTCTTCGCCCTCTCTTCTATTGTATCAAGTTCTTCTCCCTGCCCTAAGTCCGCAGCAAAAGCAATCACATCAGCCCTATAGGTCTCTTTAAGCCATTTAAGAATAACAGATGTATCAAGCCCACCTGAGTATGCTAATACTATTTTCTTTGCCACCTTACACTCCTTCCTTAATATTTATTTTACTAAAAACTCCATTAAAGCCTTCTGCGTATGTAAACGATTTTCTGCCTGTGTAAAGATAACAGATTTTTCATCTTCAATTATATCATCTGTTATTTCTTGACCCCTATAGGCTGGTAGACAATGAAGAACTATGGCATCTTTATTTGCTAAATCAAGAAGCTCTCTATTGATCTGGTAGCCTTTAAAGGCTTTTTTTCTCTCTTCTGCCTCTTCCTCATCACCCATACTTATCCAGACATCTGTATTAAGGACATGGGCAGATTTAACAGCCTCCTTCGGATCCACAGTAATTTTAAAATTTTTACTCTCTTTTGCCCTTTTTAAAAGCTCACTATCAGGTAGATATCCCTTAGGACAGGCAATGGTTAAATTAAAACCAAGGATAAGATGTGCTTCAATCCATGCGTTTGCCATGTTATTGCCATCACCAATCCAGCAGATATTAAGGTCTTTGTAACCCCCAAAGTGCTCACTAATTGTGAACAAATCAGATAATACCTGTACAGGATGTGTTAAATCAGACAAACCATTTATTACAGGACAGGTAGAATATTTTGCAAGCTCTTCTAATTTAGAATGCTCAAAACATCTATAAATTATTAAATGGACATACCTTGAGAGAACTCTTGCAGTGTCTTTAATAGGCTCACCTCTTCCCATCTGCAAATCTCTTGGGCTTAGAAAAATTGAGTTACCACCAAGCTCATATACCCCCACTTCAAAGGAAACTCTTGTTCTAGTAGAAGATTTTTCAAATATTAGTGCAGTAGTTTTATTTTTTAAGGGAGAGTTTCTCTCAATCTTCCCCCTATTTCTTTTTAGCTCTCCAGCTCTTTTAATTACTGAAGATATCTCAGAAGAACATAAATCATAAAACCTTAAGAAATCTTTTTTCATTTCAAAACCTCTTTTAAGGTATCTTCAAATTTATTTGTAAACTCATCTATCTCACTAAAAGATACGTTTAAAGGCGGAACTAATCTTACAGTTTTTCCTGCAGTAAGATTAATAAGCAAACCCTTCTTAATAGCCTCACCAACAATGCTTGTCGGTTCATTATTCTCAATATCAACACCGATAAGTAAGCCCATCCCTCTAATACTCTTTATTGGATATCTCTCTTTTAAGGAAGTTAAAGATTTTATAAGATATTGTCCCTTTTTTTCAACTGATTTAAGAAAGCTTTTATTCATCACAGAGACAACTTCTAAGGCAACCTGAGCTACAAGTGGATTTCCCCCAAATGTTGAGGCATGTTCCCCCTGTTCTAAAACATTTGCCACCTCTTCTCTTGCCATCATAACACCCATGGGAAGTCCACCAGCTATACCCTTAGCAAGCGTTATAATATGGGGCTCAATACCAAAATGCTCGAAGCAAAAAAACTTACCTGTTCTTCCAACACCAGTTTGAACCTCATCGTAAATTAAAAGGATACCTTCTTTTTCACAGATATCTTTAATCTCCAACAGAAAATCTTTGTCAATAATGTTTACGCCACCCTCTGCTTGAATAAGTTCAAGCATAACTGCTGCTGTATGTTTATTTATAGCCTTTTTAAAAGATTTCATATCATTAAATGGTAGATATTTAAAACCTGGAAGCATTGGCTCAAAGCCTTTATGAAACTTTTCTTGACCTGTAGCAGAGAGGGCTCCGTAGGTCCTACCATGGAATGAGTTAAAAAAGGTAATTATCTCAAATCTATTGCTACCATTTTTCCTATTAAACTTCCTTGCAAGCTTGATGGCAGCCTCATTAGCCTCTGCACCACTATTGCAGAAAAAGGATTTATACAGTGGTAAATCTTTTTTGTAAGTATTCACTCTTTTTGAGAGCGCCTTTGCTAATTCTGCCTGAGGTATTGTATAAAAAAGATTTGAAGTGTGGATAAGTTTTTTTGATTGACTTAATAATGCTCTTTCTATAATTTCAGGACAGTGTCCTAAAGAGCAGACAGCTATACCTGCGATAAAATCAAGATATTTATTCCCCGCTTCATCATAAAGATAGGCACCTTTTCCTGATACAATGGTTAGAGGATACCTTTTGTAAGTTTTAAAGATGTATTTTTCCGTATCTTTATATATGGACATATCAATCTTCTTCCATTGCTATTTTTGTGCCTATACCTTTTTGTGTAAATATCTCAAGCAGAATTGAATGCTCTACCCTACCATCAATTATGTGGCAGGACTTGACATCTCCCTTAAGGGCCTCAATACAACATCTTATTTTCGGTATCATGCCACCAGATATAATATTTTTCTTCTCCACCAAAGAAACTGCTTCTTCATATTTAATAAAAGATATGAGCTTATCATTTTTATCCAATAGGCCCTCTGTGTCCGTTAAAAGAATTAGCTTTTCTGACTTCATCGCCGAAGCTATATTTCCAGCCACAATATCGGCATTAATATTTAGACTCTCGCCATTTTCTCCTGTGCCATAGGGTGCTATTACAGGAATGAAGCCATTGTCAAGAATAGCATTTAATAGTGATACATCAACCTCTGTTACATCACCTACTAACCCTATGTCAATATCTTCATAGCCATCTTTTATCTTTTTTTTACCATAGATTCTCTCTGCCTTGATAAAATTCGCATCTTTACCTGATAATCCAATTGCACGACCTCCGTGTTTGTTTATAAGACTTACAATATCCGTATTAATCTTTCCACCAAGGACCATCTCAACAATATCCATTGTATCCTCATCGGTTATTCTCATCCCTTCAACGAAAGAGGACTTTTTCCCTAATTTTTCCATTAATTCATCAATTTGTGGACCTCCCCCATGAACAACTATTGGCTTAATACCAACATATCTTAAGAGAACAATATCCTCCGCAAAAGCGTCTTGCAAATCTTTATCTACCATAGCATGCCCACCATATTTAATAACGACGGTTTTACCGTAAAAGTTTTTAATGTAGGGAAGGCATTCAAGTAGAGTTTTTACCTTTGTTTTAGCTTCCTTCATCTTTTTACCCCTTTCTAATAAAATTTCAATTAATTTTTAATGATACCTATTCTTTCACAGCTTTTTCTTTAGTACTCTCAATCTTTTTATATTTTTCCATCAATAGTGTCAATGCTTTATTTGTTTCAACAAGCTCATTTACTGTTTTAGTAAGATTTTTATATAACCAGTCATTTTTGATAGCAACAGAAAAAAGCCTCGATAGATCCCCAATCAATCTATCGTCAATATCTTCTAATTTGAAATCCACTACCAGTAAAAATCCAAGAGGAAAGTTCTTTAATAAGATAGGGGTAGAGACAGCGTTCTTTATTTTTTCCTTAACAAAAAGTGTCTCCATTAGTTTAGTAACATCTTTATTAACCAGAGAAGATTGAACCTTTGATATTAGCTCTCCTAAATGATCATAAAACTGCACCTTCTCCTTGAAATTAGCTCCTACACTACTTTCTCTAACAATAAACTCTCTATTTTCGTCAATAATATAGAGGGCACACCCTCGGGCCATAAAATTTTTTGCTACTGACTGTAAAAGATTTTTCAAAATCTCACTTGTCTCCACAAGATTTATAATATAATCAGAAAGTTCATAATAAACATCAAACCTCTTTCTTTCCTTTTCAAGCTCCTCTATGAGTTGATTCGTTTTAAAAACAAAGGAGAGCTGGGGGAGAAAAGACTTAAAAATTATCAGGTCCTCTTCATTAAAGGGAGAGTTGTCCTTTCTATCACTGACACTTACAACAGCTACTACCTCTCCATCAATAAATATCGGCCCTGACATAAAGGAGTTGCCTTTATACTGTTTTTGATAGGGTGATACAACAAACCTATCATCTTTTGTAATATCTTTCACTAAAATGGCCTCTTTCTTATCTGCCACGTAGCCAATTATTCCCTCTCCCATTGCTTTAGGTTTCATAAGGGCTACGTCAACACACATCCCTGCACAGGCAATAACAAAATACTTTCTCTTTTCCATATCAAGCCAACTAATAGAAACTTTCTCTGCGTTAAAAAGCAGTGATATTGTATCAAGTACCGATTGAACAAGATCTCTTTGGGGAGATTTAAGCTTAAGAATGACCTTTTTATGCGCCAATTTAGAGATCTTTTCTGAGCTTTCTATGAGAGTAATTAGTCGTTCTATGGAAGAACTACTTTTTTCTTTTTTATGCTTATCTATTTTGATAGCTCTTTTTATAGAATCTATTAAATCATCTCTTTTAAGAGGTTTCTCAAGGCAATCTATCGCCCCAATTTTAAGATACCTAACGGCATACTCTCTCTTATCAGAGCCGAGAAGTATTATTATTGCAAGATAGGGAAAATTTTTTCTTAAATAACTTATGAAGGCGAGGTCCTTTGTTTCCATCTCATCAACATCAACAATCACTGCCTGGGGAGATGTTTCTTCTATCCTTTTTACAAAGAGTTTAACACTGTCAACAGCCTCAACAGATATGGCCTCTTTAGATAGCGTCTCAGTGATAAAATTTCTATAAAAAATCTTTGGGTGATAAACCACCACTTTATTTGACATAAAATTTTAACTCCCCTATAGAATATACTTACTAAGATCCCTATCTTCTGCTATATCCTTTATTTGTTCTCGCACAAACTCTTTAGTTATAATGATCTTTGTAGGACTTATCTCTGGTGCTTTAAAAGATATATCTTCCAGAAGCTTCTCTAAGATGGTATGCAATCTTCGAGCACCAATATTCTCTGTTCTCTCGTTAACATCATAGGCAAACTTAGCAATCTCGTCAATACCATCCTCAGAAAAGACTAACTCCACGCCTTCTGTTTTTAATAACTCAATATACTGCTTCGTAAGAGCATTCTCTGGCTCAGTAAGAATTCTCTTAAAATCCTCCTGTGTTAAAGAGTTAAGCGTTACCCTTATGGGGAATCTTCCTTGTAACTCAGGTATTAGATCAGAAGGTTTAGATATATGAAAAGCACCTGAGGCAATAAAAAGTATATAATCAGTTCTAACCTGTCCATGCTTTGTATTAACAGTACAACCCTCAACAATAGGCAATAGATCTCTCTGAACGCCCTCTCTGGACACATCAGGTCCGCTCAACTTTCCACTACTGGCAATTTTATCTATCTCATCTATAAAAACTATGCCATCATTTTCTGCCCTTTTAATAGCCTCTCTCTTTGTTGCATCAATATCAATAAGTTTTTCAGACTCTTCCTGAATAAGAACATTTTTAGCCTCTTTAACCTTTATCTTCTTCTTAGTTTTTTTGCTCGGAAAGAGCTGAGAAAAGGCGTCTTTAATACCCATATCAACATCATCTATATTAGGAACAGAAACTTCAATAAATGGAAAAGGCGGTTTTTTCTCTGAAACTTCAATCTCCACATATTCATCATCAATCTGACCTGATGCAAGGGCTGAAACAATCTTTTCTCTTGTATAGGGCTCTTCTTTCAATAATATATCAGTACCTTTCTTGCTATTTAAGATAGCATCTATAAGCCTTTTTTCTGCCAACTTTTCTGCCTTTAATCTAACTTTTTCCATCTCCTCTTCTTTAACCATATTAATAGCACGTTCAACAAGCTCTCTTATGATAGACTCCACATCTTTCCCTACATACCCAACTTCTGTAAACTTAGATGCCTCTACCTTAAGAAAAGGCGCCTTTGCCAATTTAGCAAGCCTTCTTGCAATCTCAGTTTTACCAACACCAGTAGGGCCTATCATTATAATATTTTTTGGCATTATCTCCTCTTTGAGAGGTGAAGCAACATACTTTCTTCTATATCTATTCCTTAAGGCAATAGCAACGGCCTTTTTTGCCTCATTTTGCCCTATTATAAACTTATCAAGTTCGGCTACAATCTCTTTTGGAGTTAGACCAAGATTAAACATTATTAAAGCTCCTCACAGATAATATTATCATTCGTAAAAACACAAATTTCTGAAGCTATCATTATACTTTCTTTGACTATATTTTCACAAGAAAGATTGGTATTTCTTATTAGAGCTCTTGCCGCTGCAAGCGCATAGGGGCCACCAGATCCTATCGCTGCAACACCATCGTCTGGCTCTATTACATCACCACTACCAGATATGATAAAAAGATTATCTCTATCAGCAACAATTAATAAAGCCTCAAGTCTTTGTAAGATCTTACTGGTCCTCCAGTCTTTAGCAAGCTCAACAGAAGCTCTCTTAAGTTGCCCTCTATACTCCTCTAACTTTTGTTCAAATCTCTCAAGAAGCGCAAAGGCATCGGCAGTACTACCTGCAAATCCTGCAAGCACTGTACCTTTATAAAGTTTTTGTATCTTTCTCGCTGTATGTTTAAAGACAACACTATTTCCCATAGTAACCTGTCCATCTGCTGCCATGGCTATCTTTCCGTCTTTTTTTACTGCAATAATAGTCGTCCCCTTTAACTCTCCCATAGTACCTCCTTCTCTGAAAAAAACCTTCTATAAAAATTAATTACTCTTTCTTTTTAGCTCGTGGGTGACATTTATCGTAGATCTCTGCTAACTTATCAAAATTCAGATGAAGATACTTCTGTGTAGTTGATAGGCTCTCGTGTCCCAACAATTTTTGAATACTCCTCAAATCTGCACCACCCTCAAGAAGATGAGTAGCAAAACTATGTCTTAAAGAATGGGGGGTAATATCTCTTTTTGCCAATTTTTTTATATAAAGCTCAACGCTCCTCGTAGTTAATCTATCCCCTCTATAATTAAGAAAAAGATACTCTTTTTCTTCCCAACCTTTATTCTTTCTCTGTAGCATATAACTTTTTAGGCTTTCATAGGCCTTCTCTCCCAAGGGTATAATCCTTTCCTTCTTACCTTTACCAATAATCCTAATGGTCCTATCATTAAAATTTATATGATTTAGCTTAATATTTACAACCTCGCTTACTCTCAACCCCTCTGAGTAGATAAAATCAAAAATTGCCTTATTTCTTGTAGATATAAAATCCTCACCCTTTATACCATCTATCAACTCAAAGGCCTCATCTACAGTTACAAAGGATGGTAGATGCTTAGGTTTTTTAGGTAAGGAGATATCTTGAAAGATATTCTTATTCCAAAAACCTTCCCTTACTAGAAACTTCCCTAACACTCTTAAAGAAGACAGCTTTCTTATAATACTTGTAGCCTTATTTATACTATGGAGGTGGTAAAGGTAATGTCTTATATCATCAAGGCCAACTTCTCTTAAATCTTTAAAGTTGTTAAACTCCATAAACTCTCTTACATCTCTTAAATAGGCAGACAAAGACAACGGCAACAACCCCTTCTCAATCTTAAGATACCTTTCAAAACTTTCAACAATACCCATTTTTTATTAAACCCCTATTACCTTAAAAAGATAGTCTAAATTAACTGAACTCTCGATAATATCAGCTAATCTTTCATAAGAGCTCTCTTTAAAATCAAGATAATTGAAGTTTTTCCTTTTTATGGGAAGACCCTTTTTACTTCTTAATTTATTTAAAAGATGCAACCTAAAATTATCATTATCAAAAAGTCCGTGAATATAACTACCCCATACATCAACATTTTTAGCTTTTACACCATCATAGATATAGCCGTAATCACCAAAAATCTTAAAAAGTCTATCGCCATCAAAAATCTTGCTAACTCCCATATGTATCTCATAACCTCTCATACCCTTTATCTTACCATCCACTGTTTCAAAACTAATCTGAACAAGCCTCTTTTCTTTACTCATTGTAGTCTCAATAGGAAGATAACCAAGTCCGTCAATCTCCTTAATTGTACTTTCAACCCCATAGGGATCATAGACTTTCTGACCCAACATCTGATAACCGCCACAAATACCTATTAAGTGCCCACCTTTTTTAACAAAATCCTGAAAAAACAGATCAAAGGCACTATTTTTTAGAAAAAGAAGATCCTCTATAGTATTTTTGCTACCAGGTATAATAATCAAATCACAATCTTTAGCCTCTGATGGACTATTTAGATAGATCAAATTAACATCCTCTTCCAACAATAGGGGCTCAAAATCAGTAAAATTAGAAATTCTGGGAAGCTTTATAACGCCGATATTTATGGATTTGCCTTTCCTATCCATCTTAAAATCAGAAAGCACAACACCATCTTCTTCGCTAATCTTTATATCTTTAAAATAAGGGACAACACCTATTACAGGCACCTTAGTTTTATTTTTAATAAAATCATTAGCGCTCACAAGTAATGAGCTGTCCCCTCTAAACTTATTAATAAGAAAACCTTTAACCAACTTCCTTTCTGAAGGAGTTAAAAGGGCATAGGTGCCATAAAAAGAGGCATAAACACCTCCTCTGTCGATATCTCCAACGACGATAACAGGAATATCAAAAACCTTAGCAAAACCCATGTTGGCAATATCATTCTGCCTTAAATTTATCTCTGCAGGACTACCTGCTCCTTCAACAATGACAACTTCAAACCTCTCCTTTAGGAACTCAAAACTCTCGATAGCATATTTTTTTAAAAACTTTTTCTCCCTCAAATATTCCCTTGCATTAAGATTTTTGTAAGGCTTACCAAGCAATACAATCTGTGCCTTAGAATCTGATGTAGGCTTTAAAAGAATAGGATTCATATGAACCGATGGAAGTACCTTAGAAGCCTCAGCTTGCATAGCCTGAGCTCTACCAATCTCAAAACCATCCATAGTTACAAAGGAGTTTAGAGCCATATTTTGAGGTTTGAAGGGTGCGCAGCTTATACCTCTTCTTCTTAATAAACGCAGAATACCTGCGGTGATTACACTTTTACCCGCATGTGATGAAGTACCTTGAATCATTAGGGCTTTCATAAACATTAAGATAACAATTATAATCAAAAAATGCAATTTATATGCTTTGCAGGTACAAAAAAAGATAAAAAAAGGTACTAAGAGGAAAAAAAATTATAACCTTCCTAAATACCATTGATAGGTCTTCTTGATACCCTCATTAAGAGAGTGCTTAGCAAACCAGCCTAAGGAGTTTATCTTACTTACATCAAGAAGCTTCTTTGGTGTACCATCTGGTTTTGAGATATCATTAACAATATCACCATCAAAGCCAACTATATCTTTGATAACAAAAGCAAGCTCTTTAATCTTAATGTCCTTACCAGTCCCTACATTCACAAAAAAATCCTCACAGATCTTTTGAAAATCTGAGACTTCTTTGTTTTCCATAAGAAACAGGACCGCATCTGCCAGATCATCAACATACAAAAACTCCCTATAAGGCTCTCCTGTCCCCCACAAAAATACTTTATCCTCAAAAACGCCAAAACCCTTTAGATAATCTTTGATTCTTTCATCATCCAAGTCTTCACAAGTATTATTACCGAACACCTTAAAGTCCTTAATTACTAACTCATAATTTTTATCTTTCAGTAGCTTTGCTAAATGAAACTTCCTTATCAGAGCAGGTAACACATGAGAGTTAATTAGATCAAAATTATCATTAGGACCATACAAATTAGTAGGCATAACTGAAAAAAAGTTTGCCCCATACTGTTCGTTATAATATCTGCACAACTTAATAGCTGATATCTTTGCAATCGCATAGGCCTCATTAGTAGGTTCCAGTAATCCAGTAAGTAGATATTCTTCCTTCATAGGTTGAGGAGCAAACTTAGGATAAATACAGGAAGAGCCTAAATTTAAGAGCTTTTTAACATTACTCTTATAGGATGAGTGAATAATATTTAGGGCTATTGCTAAATTCTCATATATAAAATCTGCCTTATAGGTATTATTTGCTACAATTCCACCAACCCTTGCAGCAGATAATATGACCCAATCAGGCCTTACATCATCAAAAAACCTCTCCGTTTCCGATTGATTAGTAAGATCAACTTTATAAAAACTTACAAGATTACCATACTTATTAGTAGGAGGATTCGTACGGTAATAGGTGCCAATCACATTTTTATAACCATTTCTCAAAAAATTATCTAACACTGAGGATCCTACTAAACCTGTAGCGCCAGTAACCAATACCTTAATGTCCCTATTCATCTTTAAGATCCCTTATAACCCACAACTATTTGGCAAACCAAGGCCGCACTTTTTAAGAACAAGCTCTCTATAACTTTTTTGTAAATCACCATCAATCATATCCTTAACGAGGTCTTCAAGGTTATGCTTTGGCTCCCAGCCTAACTTTACCTTTGCTTTAGTTGCATCGCCTATTAAAATATCAACCTCTGATGGTCTAAAATACCTCTTATCCACAGCAATCACAGCCTTACCAACAAGAGATAAGGCTCTTTTTTTTATACTCTCAATATGTTCATTTGCTATCCCTTTTTTTTGCAACTTCTCAACAAGTTTTCCTTCATCAACATTAGTAACAAAACCCTCTTCTCCAACCCCTTCACCACTATAGCCAATCTCAATCCCTAACTCATTAAAGGCCATCTTTACAAAATCTCTAACCGTTGTGGTCTTTCCAGTAGCAAGTACATAGTCATCTGGTTCAGGCTGTTGAAGAATTAAGTACATACCCTCCACATAGTCCTTTGCATGTCCCCAATCCCTCTTTGCGTTAAGATTGCCCAAATAAACCTTTTTCTGTAAACCCATCAAAATTTTTGTAGCTCCCATGGTAATCTTTCTTGTAACAAAAGTTTCGCCTCTAATGGGGCTTTCGTGATTAAAAAGGATACCATTACAGGCAAACATATTATATGCCTCTCTATAATTAACGGTGATCCAATAGGCATACATCTTAGCAACACCATAGGGGCTTCGAGGATAGAAAGGTGTAGTTTCTTTTTGGGGTATTTCCTGGACCTTACCATAAAGCTCAGAGGTAGAAGCCTGATATATCCTAACCCTATCCTTCATATTAAGAAGCCTAACACCCTCAAGAATTCTTAACGTTCCAATACCATCGGCATTTGCCGTATACTCAGGTTGTTCAAAACTCACAGCGACATGAGACTGTGCAGCCAAGTTATATATCTCATCTGGTTGAATCTTCTGAATAAGATGGGTTAAGCTAAGACTATCAGTAAGATCTCCATAATGAAGATAAAAATTAGTCTCCTCCTCGTGAGGATCCTTATAAAGATGATCGATCCTCTCGGTATTAAATAGAGATGACCTTCTTTTAACACCGTGCACTTCATAGCCTTTTTGCAACAAAAACTCAGCAAGATAGGCGCCATCTTGTCCTGTAATACCCGTAACCAAAGCTTTTTTCATTTACTGCTCCTCAATAAAACGTTTTTCAAGAAAATATATCACAAATTATAAACTCCGTTAATATAAAAGTACAATCTCAAAAAATTTTAGAAATAAATTATCAAAAAAATACTGGCAGAACATAAAGATGGTGAAATTTAATAAAAAATTGCGACTATATACAAGCTTTTAACCTGCTCCTATATTTATTATTCCCTTCATCTTATTTTTCTTTTGTTAAGTTGTAAGTGATGAATAAATATGAAACTTTTACCATTTAATAACTTATTTAATGATTTATAGCTACGATATCCATAAAAGTTAAAAAACTATAGAATCGAGTATTTTTTTGTTGTATAATTAAGTTCTTCCTTGCCCCCGTAGCTCAGTAGGATAGAGCGCAGGATTCCTAATCCTGAGGCCGTGTGTTCGATCCACGCCGGGGGCGTAATTAATTATAAAAGTTCTGCAGCCCTTTCCGCTAACTTAGATCTGGCACTCTGGGTTAAGTTGAGATAACAAAAGTTTTCTTCCTGTATAAATCTGCTTATAAGATAAGATAATCCATTTGAGCTAAAATCTAAATAGGGGGTATCTATCTGATATAAATCACCTGTAAAAATAATCTTAGTGCCTTCTCCACATCTTGTTATTATAGTTTTTACGTCCAAAGGCCTTAGGTTTTGTGCTTCATCGATTATTATATATCGATGAGGTAAGCTTCTTCCTCTTATATATGTCAACGGCTCGATCTGTATCATTCCTGAGTCTATAAAATATCTCGAACTTTTGTATTTAACCGGTTTGCCCTCTTTTTTTGTATCTGCAGGTGATCCTACGATTACATCAAGATTATCATAGATGGGCTGCATCCAAGGACCTAACTTCTCTTCTACATCACCAGGTAAAAAGCCTATGTCCTGTCCCACAATAGGGATTACGGGTCTTGATACTAATATCTGTTCGTAGTATTTCTCATTTATGTTGTCCTGTTCCTTACCCTGATTTTTTAAGTTTTGTAGTTTTGCTAAACTTCTCTCTAACATATGCATTCCCGCCGCGAGGGAAAGTAATGTCTTGCCTGTACCTGCTTTGCCAGTTAAGGTCACTACATCGATTTTATCACACAATAAAGCATCTAAGGCACAAAGCTGTTCTATATTTTTTGGGGCGATACCCATTATAGCTTTCCATTTTTTAATGGGTTCCATATTTTTCTCACCCCATACTCTATAAATATCATCACCTCTTTTTAGATACCTAACTGATTTTATGCCATTTCTATAATCATCTTCTACTACAACTCCATATTTCTGAAATAGGTAAGTTTTATCGTGTTTGTAGTCCTGAACTGTTATCCCCAGGGCTTCAGCTTTTATCCTCACTGCAGTATCTTTTGATACAAGTATTACAGGTTTTTTAACACTTTTTTTACTTCTATCCAGTGCAAGGGAGATAATCCTATTATCCATTAAGATTGGATTACAGATGTCATAGTCTTTATCAACAGCTACTTGAATAGTACCCCCTGACTCAAGCTTTATACCTTTTGAGATATTGCCCTTTTCTCTTAAAGAGTCAATAATCCTTAAAGCCATTCTTGCAGAAAAGGGGATCTCTCCATGTCCTTTTTTCAGTTTATCAAGCTCTTCTACTACTGTTATTGGTATAACTACATCATTGTCTTGAAACTTAAAGACACACTCTGGGTCATGGATTAACACGTTGGTATCGATTACAAATACTTTTTTCATCTCCACTCCTTAGATCTGATTTGAGGGACATAAGTCATATAAAACACATTCTTTGTGATTTGGTTTTTTTGCTTTACAAACATTTCTTCCATGATATATAAGAAGATTAGAAAGCTCTCCCCACTTTTCTTGGGGTGTATTTTCCATCAGATCTCTCTCAATCTTAACTGGGTCTTCAAAGTCAGACAGTCCAATTCTACCAGCCAGCCTCTTAACATGGGTGTCAACGGCAATGCCTTCATTAATGCCATAGGCCTCAGACAAAACTATATTTGCAGTTTTTCTTGCTACTCCTTGTAGGGTAATCATATCTTCCATCCTTTTTGGTACCTCTCCATTAAAAAACTTTATGATCCTCTCAGCGGTAGCTTTAATGTTTTTGGCCTTGTTCCTATAAAAATTAATGGATTTAATTAGCTCAATTATCTCTTCGATGTCAGCCTTTACAAAATCTTCTGGTGTTTTTAATTTTTTAAAAAGTTTTTCTGTGACGATGTTTACCCTTTCATCAGTTGTTTGAGCTGACAATATCGTAGCTACAAGTAATTGAAAGGGTGTCTGAAAGCTTAGGGCTGTTTTGGCAGAAGGATATATCTTTTCAAGTCTCTCAAGTATTATTTTTATCTTTTCTTTTCTATCAAGCATAAGTTCTCCCTAAATTATAAGGTAATGACCATTATAACTTTTTTTATTATAATGATTAAATGAAAATTAAAGTTAAACCTGAAGACTTCATCGTAAAAGAGTTTGCTGATTTTAAGTTAAAGCCCGATGGCAAAAATTTTCTTTACCTTTTGGAAAAGACAAACTGGAATACCCTAGATGCCATAAGGTTAATTGCAAAAAAAAATCAAGTTAACCCTTCTAAGATAAATTACTGCGGTAAGAAAGATAGATACGCAAAAACTATTCAATATGTAACTTGCGGTCAAAGGCTTAAAAATGAAAATATTAATGAAAATATAAAGATTTCTTTACTCGGTAGAACTGATAATCTCGCCTCCCCTGCTAAGATTACAAAAAATCAATTCATAATTAAAATTAGAGATATTAACCTCAACAAAATAGAAGAGCTAAAGTATAGAATAAGAGAGGTTGAACAGTGCGGTTTTCCAAACTATTTTGGTGATCAGAGGTTTGGAAGCTATGACAAAAATTTAGGTTTTTTTGCCGAGAAGTTTTTAAAAGCTCAATATAACGGTGCCCTTAAATCTTTATTATGCTCAATCCATAGCGAAGATGATAAAGCCACAAAGGATAGAAAGAGATTATTTTTTGAGAAATGGGGAGATTTTAAAAGTTTAAAGGACTACGCAAAGACAAGATTGGAAAGAGATATTTTTCAGATCTTAAGTGCTAAGCCCAAGGCTTTTTTAGAGGCAGTGCACTCTTACCCTATTGAAGAGATATCAATGGCTTTTTCAGCTTATCAGTCATATCTATGGAATAATATGCTTGCTAAAGTTATAGAAGACTTTGGATTTAATAAGAAAATCCCTATCAAAGGCTGGCAATACCCTATTTACATAAACATCTCAAAGGAGAAGCTATCCCTCCTTAAAAAAATTATTATTCCTACACCAGGTATAAAACCAGTTTTTTATGACGAATATATAGAAAAAGTTTATGATGCAGTCATAAAAGAAGAAAAACTCTATCAAGCAAGGTTTAGCCTTAGGAAATATAGAAAGGTAATAATAAAATCTTTTCCCCGCAGTGCTTTGGTTATACCCGAAGGCTTAACCATCTTAAAAGAAGAAAAAGACGATATTTACAGAGATAAAGTTGCTATAACTATATCATTCTCCCTTCCTAAAGGCAGCTACGCAACTGTGCTTATTAAATCATTAGAAGTTATAGATAATTTACCTTAGCCATTTTTAGCTTATCTTTTAAGACTCAAACTGATATAATATGCTGTTATTTTTTGCTCAGGAGGAATGAAGTTGGATAATACCCTTTTTGGTCAGAACATTATTAAGGTTAGTATCGAAGATGAAGTAAAACAATCATATTTAGATTACGCTATGAGCGTAATTGTTGGTAGAGCCTTACCAGATGCAAGAGATGGTTTAAAGCCTGTTCATAGAAGAATTTTATATGCCATGTATGATATGGGTAATGAGTGGAACAAACCTTATAAAAAATCAGCCCGTATAGTAGGTGATGTTATAGGTAAATATCACCCCCATGGAGATACCGCCGTTTATGATGCCCTTGTGAGAATGGCTCAGGATTTCTCTATGAGGATGCCTCTTGTAGATGGTCAAGGTAACTTTGGTTCTATAGATGGGGACCCACCAGCTGCAATGAGATATACAGAAGTTAGGATGAGGCAGATTACCAATGAGCTTTTATCAGATTTAGATAAAGAAACTGTTGATTTTTCACCCAACTATGATGGCTCTTTGATGGAGCCAGTTGTCCTTCCAGCTAAATTTCCAAATTTACTAATAAATGGAGCTTCAGGTATAGCCGTTGGTATGGCAACAAATATGCCGCCCCATAATATTTCTGAGTGCATAGATGCAGTTATCTATTTTATCAAAAACCCCCATTGCACAGTAGAAGAGCTTATTGAAATTATGCCTGGTCCTGACTTTCCAACCTCAGGGGTAATTTATGGTCGAGGTGAGATACTAAACGCTTACCAAACAGGTCGTGGTAGCATAAAGATTAGGGGTAAGATGGAAGAAGAGCTTCTTAAGGGAGACAAAAGAGCTATCGTAATAACTGAACTGCCCTATCAGGTAAACAAGGCAGAGCTTATCAAAAAGATAGCAGAGCTTGTGAGAGACAAGAAGATAGAAGGAATATCAGAGATAAGAGATGAGTCAGATAAAGATGGTATAAGAGTTGTTATTGAGCTTAAGAGAGATGCTATCTCTACCTTGATTATGAATCAGTTATTTAAGTTTACACCTCTCGAACAGACCTTTGGTGTAAACATGATTGCCCTAATTAAAGGACAGCCAAGACTTTTAAATCTAATTGATTTAATATCTATATTCGTAGATCACCGAAAAGATGTAGTAATTAGAAGGACAAAATTTGAACTTCGCGAGGCAAGAAAAAAGGCACACATATTAGAAGGCCTAAAAAAGGCCATTGATAATCTTGATCTAACTATTAGATTAATCAGAGAATCAAAATCCCCCAAAGAGGCTAAAGATGCCCTAATGTCTAATCTGGATATCTCGGAAGAACAGGCACAGGCCATCTTGGATATGAAGCTTCAGAGACTTACCAATTTAGAAAGAACAAAGATTATAGAAGACTATGAAAAAATTCTTAAGTATATCGCCGAGTTAGAAGAGATTTTAAGGGATGAAAAAAAGGTAATGGAGATAATTGTTAAAGAGTTAGAAGAGGTAAAGAATAAGTACGGCGATAAGAGAAGGACGGAGATAGTTGACGAGACCATTGATCTTGTAAGGGAAGACCTAATCCCACAAGAAGAAGTAGTAATCACAATAACTCATAAAGGCTTTGTAAAAAGAACACCCATTAACGAGTATAGAATGCAAAGAAGAGGTGGTAAAGGTAAGGTCGGGTTAACATTAAAAGAAGGTGATTTTATTAGGGATTTATTTATCTCTTCTACTCACGACTTTATTCTTGCCTTCACATCTTTAGGCAGGATGTATGCCATAAAAGCTTATGAGTTTCCTGAAGCTGGTAGATCTGCCTACGGTAAGATAATAACAAACTTCTTTCCGCTAAAGGAGAATGAGAAGGTAACAAACATCATCTCCATACCGAACTTTGAAGTTCAAAAAAATATTATCTTTGTCACAAAACAAGGTGTGGTCAAACGAACTGATTTAAAGCTCTTCTCAAACGTCAGAAAGTCAGGTATCAACGCAATAAACCTTCCTGAAGATGATCTTTTAGTATCGGTATCACTTATCTCTGACGAAGAAAGTGTAATTTTATCAACAAAAAAAGGTAAAAGCATAAGATTTGAAGCACAGGATGTAAGAAGTATGGGTAGAACCGCCTATGGTGTAAAAGCTATAACTCTTGATGAAGATGATACAGTAGTTGCCATGGATGTTGTATCTGAAGATAGGGGCTCATTACTTACGGTTACAACTCGTGGCTACGGTAAAAAGACAGATCTCAATGAGTACAAGATTCAAGGCAGAGGTGGTAAGGGTATTTATACGGTAAGACTTACTGAAAAAAATGGAGAGGTTCTAAGTGTTTTGAGGATAAAAGATGATGAGGATGAGATTATACTTATATCAAGTTCTGGTAAAATTGTTAGGCTCTCCGTAAAAAACATCCCAGAATATTCAAGATTAGCCCAAGGAGTTAGACTCATTGACTTAACAGAAGAAGAGCAGATAGTTGGTGTTGCAAAATTATTAGAAAAGGAGAATGGAGATGAATAAAAAGATTTTTTTATTATTAATAATAGCAATATCTTTAACGTTTTTTGGTTGTGCTGAGAGAAAGGCGAAAGAAAATCACAAATTAGCAGAAGAGCTATTCAAAGGCGGTAATTATAAAGAGGCAGCAGCAAAATATGCCGAAGTAATAAAACTTGATAAAGATATTCCTGAGGTAGAGGACTCCTATTTAAAGTTAGGAGTAATATATGCAAAGTATTTAGAAGACCCTAACTCCTCTGTCTTTTATCTTGAAGAGTTAATTAAAAAATATCCAAAATCTCAGAGGGTCTTGGAGGCAAGAAAAGAGGTAGGTGTAACTTATCTTTACAAACTAAACAAAGCAGATAAAGCATTAGAACAATTTGAAGTAATAGAAAAAGAAAATCCAAAGGTTCCTTATCTTGATGAGATCGTATTCCTCAAGGGTAAGGCATATATCTCTTTAAATAAGCTTGATTTGGCTTCTAAAACCTATGAAAACTTTAGCACTATCTTTCCAAACTCAAAATATCTCGAAGAGGTAGAATATCAAAAGTGTTTTCTCAAGCTAAATCTTGGAAAAAATAAAGAGGCCATTCAGTATTATGAAGACTTTCTTGTAAAATATCCCAACTCCAGCTACGCAAGTTTAGCTCGCTACGACCTCGCTACAGCCTATGAAAATATGGGAGATCTAAACAAAGCATTAGATGCTTACAAAAGCGTTGGAAAGGATTATCCCAATCAAGAGGCTCTTAAGGTTAAGATAGAAAAATTGGAAGAAAGACTTAAGAAAAAAAGCAAAAAAGCTATAACAAGAACACCAAAATCTGTTAAAGAATCAAGAAAAAAACCCGCTACAGTTAAATCAAAGAAAACTACCAAGACAAAAAGCACAACTAACAAAAGCAGAAAAAAAACTGATTCTCAGTAGAAGCAATTGAAAATAAGAATATTTACCATCGGTAAAGTAAAGGAAAAAGATTTTTTAGACTATGAAGGGGAGATTAAAAAAAGAATCTCCCCCTTCTCTCAGATATTAGAATTTTATATTGAAAAGCCCGAAGATATTTATCAGAAGACAACAAAAGATGAGAAACTGATAGTATTAGACATAACTGGTAAAGAGCTAACGTCACAGCAGTTCTCAAAACTTTTAGACTTCTCAAAAATAAGCTTCCTTATAGGCCCTCATAACGGCTTTTCCAGAGAGTTTTTGACTACAATTGAGGCAGGAAGTGAGATAATTAGCCTTTCAAAACTTACCTTTCCTCACCGACTATGTAAAATTATATTACTTGAGCAAATATACAGAGGCTTTTGTATAAAAAATAATCTTCCCTATGCTAAATGATTAAATTAAGATTACTACTCTAATAGGACAGGTCTTTTCTTCTTTCGAGAATCTCCTTTGCAATCTCCCTGATGATAGGATGGAGTGTGTTCTCAGTATGTATTGTCCTTAACTCCCTTTGTTGCATGAAAAAAAGCATAAACAAGGAGAGTCTAAAAGGTGAATAGGGATTTTTAACTATGGCTTCTTTTATTGAGTATAGATTTATCCATTTATCAAAGGTATAGACAATTCTAATTACTGCATCGTTTGTGGGGCGAGTGGAGGCAATTTTAAGCACATCTTTTTCAGTGATTAGTGGATTTGATAAGAGATATTTAACTACGTGGGGGTCCTTTTCTTGAAGCATCCTTCTTATCAAAATCCTATCAAGCTTTTTAGCATAACTTCTCTTAACCCCTAAAGGTAAATAATCCATCATAATATCCGTTGTATGAACCTCACCTTTTTTTAAAAACTTATGAGGAAGAGGTGGATCAATTAGCAAATTTAATATCTTATTATCGCTATTTAGCCTAAAAATTTTTTCATAAAAGGCTTTATTTATCTCAATCTCATGTACCCTTTCAAGGATATCAACAAAAGAAAAGACGATACTTAGGCACTCCAATCTATTAAGAAACATCCCTTCTATAGAAAGTTCCAAAAATTCTTTAATATCTTCCATTTCAAAGGTTAAGAGTTTCTCTGATAAAAGAAAGGCCCTAATCTTTCTATCGTTAATAGAGTTAAGAGTTTGTGTAATCTGAGTTAAGAAGGTATCTTCCACTGAAACCTTACAATCCTATCAACCTTTTCTGATTTTGAAGGTTCTGTATTTTGATAATAAGCCTTCCCCAACAAAAAAATTGGAGATATTGTCTCCTCTGAACTCATAGAGGCATAGGCACTAAGACATTCCCTTTTGCATCTTCTACCCCAATATCTTCCATTGAAAGTATTAGGACAGTTTATAGTATAACTCGTTAGTAAGTTATTTTCATAAAGGCTTATCTTAATATCTACATCTTCAGGTACATTAAGGCCATAGTAAGTAGCATCAATCTCTACCCTCTCTACGCCTATATTCTTTAAAAATACAACTGTTTCTTTCTCTAGTATGGGAATATCTCTTAAATCTTTATGCTCCACCATACCATAAAGATTTTGAACCCCCCTCTTCTGATAGGAAAAGTATCTACCTAAACCTACCTTAAATTTTCTGTCTTCTATAGATACAACAACTTTTAAAGCACCTAAATCGTTAAGGATAATCTCATCATCTTTATCGGCAATATTTATGAACATTTTTAGATACTTTTCTAATAGTGACAACTCACTTTCTAAAATCGGCGGGATAAGAAGGGTAATTTTAAAAGATAACTTTAGTTTATTGATTAAAAAATTGAATTTACCAGGAAACGCCTTTATACAATGATCAGAGCCTACATAAACTCTATCTACTGATGTAACTGCTTTAAGATCTGCTAAGTTTCTAATGAAATAAGCTTTTTCTATCAACTTTCAAATAGCTCTACAAGAGCCCTTTCACCTCTCTTTATTCTTGTATTACCCTCTTCAAGTATAACATAACAGTTTGAGTAGATCATAGAACTTATTGCAGAAGAAGATTGATTGTGAAACACATCTACATAGATTTCACCATCTCTTGAATATACCCTACCTCTTAAGAAATGTGTCCTATCGGCCTTTCTTTTAATGTCTTCCGTTACTGTAGCATAAAATCTTATTCTATTATAATCTCCTATCCCTAACATCTTTTTTATAGCCGGTAAAACAAACTGATCATAGGTAACCATTGAAGATACTGGATTACCTGGTAAGGCAAAAAAAAGCCTGTCCTTATATTTACCAAAGGCTACAGGATGACCTGGTCTCATTCTAACTTTCCAAAAAAGCCATTTTACTCCTAAAGAGCCAAAGACATCTTTAACAAGATCATAATCACCTACGGAGACACCACCAGTAGTAATCACTATATCTACATCTTCTATTTTCTCAAAGCATCTAATTAAAGACTCTCTATTATCATCAACAATACCTCCATAGAAGGGCTCTGCACCATAATATTCTGACATAGATATAAGAGACCAGGAGTTGCTATTAACAATCTTTCCAAAAGAGTATGTGTCATCTATCTCAATAAGCTCTGAACCCGTTGCTATTATTAATATCTTAGGTTTTTTAAAGACCCTTATACTTTTTACCATTAGTGAGGCAAGTAATCCTATAGTTGCCGATGTAATCTTATGACCCCTTTTAATGACTACATCTCCTTCTTTAATCTCTTCTCCTTTTCTCCGTATATCACATCCCTCTTCAACAGGCTTCTTAAATATCGCTAAGTCACCTTCTACCTGAACATCTTCCTTCCTAACAACAGCATCAGCCCCTTCTGGTATCATGGCACCGGTGTATATCTTGGCACAACAATCCTCTTTAATCTTATTGAGAGGTATCTTTCCTGCCCAGATCTCCTCTACAATCTTAACTTTTATAGGATTATCATAAGAAGCATTAGAAATAACAGAAGACTTAACAGCAAAGCCATCCATAGCAGAATTATCAAAATGAGGGATAGAAAAGGGTGATACTATATCCTGCCCTAAATGCCTGCCTAAAGAATGAATAGATAAAACCTCTTCTGTCTCAGTCTCTCTTGTCTCGCTAACGATTACATCTTTTGCTTCCTTGACTGAGATGTTTTCTCTATACATCTGCTATCTTTTTGAACGGCTTCCTTGATTTTTTTGTAAGTACTTTCTTTTTAGGTTCTTTTTTAAGATAGGCCTTTTTTATCTGTTTGGAATCAGCCTTTTCAAGCTCATCAATTTTAGCTATAAGCAAATCCTTTTTTTCCTTTGGTATTCTAACTTCATAAGGGGTGTCAGGCGGCAAGAAACCATTTTTTATAGCTGGATTAAGCTCCTTTAAAAATTGTTCCTCTACATCTATAGCCTCCGCTACAGACCTTAGGGTAGTTTTAGGAGGTAATAAAACCTTTTCTGTCTCCTCGAGAATAGGATCTGTTTGGATACTCTCAAAGCCAAAGTCCTCAGGATTTTTAGCAATTATAGTTGCTGCAACAAATCTTGGGACATACTCCCTTGTCTCCCTTTTAATCTTTTTATGAGATATAACATCCCAAAAGCTCTTATAACCAGTTGCTCTCTTTATTCTACCAATCTTGCCTTCTCCTGCATTATAAGCTGCAAGGGCAAAATCCCAAGAACCAAACATCTCGTAAAGATCCTTCAAATAATTGGCGGCTGCTATTGTTGATTTTTCCGGATCCCTTCTTTCGTCAACAAACTTATCAACCCTCAACCCGTATTTTTTAGCGGTACCTTTCATAAACTGCCATATACCTACAGCCTGTGCCCTTGATGTTGCGTAGGGCGAAAAACCACTTTCTATAAGAGGGAGAAACACTAACTCATTAGTTAAACCATTCTCTTCGAAAATCTTTGTAATTATCGGAAGGTATCTTCCTGCACGAGTCAACCATATACCAAATCTCTCCTTAGCCCTTTCCTTGTAGTATTTAATAAAATGATTGACCTTAGGATTGCTATTAACTCCCCAAAATATAGATTCAACAATAAAATCTATATCATCCTTGCTTTTTTCTTCTTGCTCTGAGTATATTGTACTATAAGCTGAACGGTCAATGCTAACTAACCTATCGTAATATATAATGTCCTCAGATCTGCCAAGATAGCTTTCTCTCAGTTCCTTAGACAGCTCTTCATTATTAACAGCCAATGCTGACGAAAGAGTCATCATCAAAAAAAATTTTATTAACAAAAAGGTCATTATATTTTTCATAGGTAGTGATTGTAACTTAATAAAAACTCAAAAGTCAACCTTTTAAGACGACCTTGTCAACCACAAATAGAAATGTCCGCTTTTTACACATTTAGAAATGTCCTATTTAGAAGAAAGTTTATTTCTCCAAGGGTGGTCTTTTGGAGGAATATATTTTTTTCCTATGTATTATAATCATTGTATCTACCTTCCTCTTTTTAAACTAATTATCTCATCAATCTTTTGTAAAAATGTCCATAATCTGATATATTAGAATTATAATGAACCTTACGCTAATAAATAAACTCCCTGTCTTTTTTAAAAGGCATACACTCCCTGTATTGATTTTATGGACAATTCTTATTGTCTTTCTGGCCTTATACAGCTACTATCATACATACAACCAGATGGTAGAAAAGGTTCGAATCCAAGCACGGACAATATGGGAACTTAATCTAAGCTACAGAAAATGGGGTACATATATGGGAGGGGTTTATGTACGGAAGGATAAAATGCCTCCAAACCCATATCTGAATATTCCAGACCGGGATAAAACTACTACTGATGGCATTGAACTTACAATGGCAAATCCAGCGTATATGACAAGACAGGTATTTGATATCATAAAGACAGAATCAGAAATGCCAGTAAAAAATAGGATAGTAAGCGACAACTACCTCAATCCTATCAATAAACCTGATGAGTGGGAGATGAAATGGCTTGAGGCATTTAAAAAGGGAATAGAGGAAGTAAGCGAGATTACTGACATAAAGGGCATACCATATATGAGATTATTCAAGCCAATGATAACCTTAGAGGGTTGCCTTAAATGTCATGGACATCAGGGATATAAGATTGGAGATATACGGGGTGGTATAAGCGTTTCCGTACCAATGAAGCCATATTATGAAAGCTTGGCAAGGGAAAGAAAAAATAACATCATTTCCCATATCCTTTTATGGATTGGTGGGGTATTGGTAACATTATTCTTCAGCAGGCATATACAGAAGGAGCAGCAAAAGACCGAAGACAGCGAAAGAAAATTGAGAAACCTCTTTAAATCAGCTGCTGACTGGGAGTACTGGATATCTGAGGATAAAAAGATAATACTTATGTCACCTTCAAGTGAAGACCTTACAGGATATAAACCTGAGGAGTTCTACCAAAATCAGCAATTAATAACAGATATAGTTCATAAAGACGATAGGCCAAACTATGAAAATCATTTAAAAGATGAGTTTTCGTCAGCCAGTCGTCAATCTATAGAGTTTAGGATTGTTACAAAAAATGGCGAGGTCAAATGGCTTTCCCATGTATGCGGTCCTTTATATCTCGGAGCAGTGTTTTCGGGAAGGAGGGTTGTAAACAGAGATATAACACAACTCAAAAATCTAGAAGAACAACTCCGTCAGTCTCAAAAGATGGAGGCAATCGGTACGCTTACAGGAGGCATTGCTCATGACTTCAACAATATCCTTACAGCCATATTAGGTTATGGCAGCCTTATGAAATTAAAGATGAAAGATGATGACCCACTTAAGACATACTTAGATCAGATAATATCTTCCACCGAGAGGGCTGCAAGCCTGACTCAAGGACTTCTCGCCTTTAGCAGAAAACAGATAATTAATCCAGTTCCTGTAAATCTAAATGAGATAGTGAAAAGGGTGGAAAAGCTCTTAAGAAGAATCATTGGCGAGGATATAGAGCTAAAAACCATTCTTTCAGATGAAGACTTGAATATAATTGCTGATTCTGTTCAGATAGAACAGGTACTGATAAACATAGCAACGAATGCAAGAGATGCCATGCCAGATGGTGGTGTTTTTACCATAGAGACAAAGCTTGTGAAGATAGATGAAGAATATGTTAAAAGACATGCCTTCACAACCCCGGGGATGTATGCACTTCTAGCTTTGACTGATACAGGCGTTGGTATGGACGAAAAAACAAAGGAGAGGATATTTGAGCCTTTCTTTACAACCAAAGAGGTTGGAAAAGGAACTGGACTTGGTCTTTCAATAGTTCATGGAATAATAAAACAACATAATGGAAATATTAATGTTTATAGCGAACTTGGCAGAGGGACAACATTCAAGATATATCTCCCTTTGGTTAAATCGGAGTTCAACCTAAAGCATGTAGAGGACCTACCACCTCTTAGGGGCGGTACAGAGACAGTGCTTGTAGCAGAGGACGAATCTGATGTCAGGAGACTTATAAGAGAAGTAATGGAGGAGCATGGATACAGAGTTATAGAAGCAGTAGATGGAGAGGATGCATTGGTAAAGTTTGCAGAAAACAAAGATGCTATCAATCTCCTTCTAATCGATGTAGTAATGCCAAAAAAAAATGGTAAAGAAGTATATGAGGCAATAAAGGCTTTAAAGCCGAATATCAAAGCTCTGTTTATGAGCGGCTATACTGCTGATATTATCCATAAAAAAGGAACGCTCAATATTAGTTTAGATTTTATTCAGAAGCCCCTTTCACCTGAGGAGCTTCTAAGAAAGGTGAGGAAAGTGCTGGACAGATGAATCAAAACAATCAGTTTAATTTTTTTATTTCAACCCTTATGAGGTCTTGGATGTCAATAGTGCACAAGAATTTGAGACCAGTTGCTTATGAAAATAAATGTTATGAAAAAACACGGTAGTATGACCCAATTCTTATGCACTTTTCCTATAACTACATCACCTCTTTTTTAAATCTTAAAACAACATAAAATTATCCAATTGGGCTACCACACTCTGGACAGAATTTAGCACTTTTTGGAATCGCTACACCGCAGTTCTTACACTTTGGTTCTTCTATCTTAGCCCCACATTCAGGACAAAATTTTGCATTACCTACCGAAGCGCCACAAGATGGACATAATCTTGCTGATGATGTTGGCTGAGCAACTTGTGGAGTTAAACCTAAACTCATTCCAGTAATCTTTTGAGAAATCGCCATTGCTTTTACTTGTAACTCTCATTGCCGTTTTTGATATTCTTCTTCACTTATCTTCTTTTCAGCATACAATTTTTCTAACTCATCCATCGCTTCCTGCAAGGCTTCTGCTTCTTTGACAAATGGTGAATAAGCGGTTTCTATAACCGAGGTAAGAGCATCGGTTGAACTTTCTCTTCTGCGTGTCTCTTCAGGAAATTTTAATTCCACACTAAAATTCAATAGCGCAATTATTTCATCTGCCAATTTTATGTTTAATACATCACTGCCGCCTTTTAATTCCACGAGGAACCGATCCTTTGGAAAAAGTATCCGCACTTTTCTTTTTTGAAATGTAGGATCAGATGTATCTGTTTCGGATATGAGAAAATATTGCCTCTCACCTTCTTTAATCACCTTCCTTTCTTTTTTCATAAAAGGCATCTGGGCATACATTTGCGCCTCATAAGGATCTTCCTGCATCTTATCGTCTATATAGTCCAATACTCGCCTAACAGATTCTCTGTCTTCAATAATCAACTCAATAAGTGGCTTTACCCGACCGCTGGGCAGTAAATCGTTTTCTTTTCCCAGTTCAACTCTTACTTCGTCTTCTATTTCTTCATCAATTATACCAACCCAGCCTTCCATCCAATTAGACGGAAGGATTTTAATTAATTCGTTCTTAGGATATCTTTCAGACATTTTTAATCCCTCCTATTGAAAAAATTTTACTCCCACCATTTCAAAATCTGCTCAGGATTGATATTTTCTGGCTCAGATGGTAATTTGCCGAGTTTAACAATTGACTTCTGATTTTTTTTGACAATTGCAGTTTTCTTATTTTCTAAGTCTGAAATCTCTACTTCACCGTCAAAGCAACTAAGGTAGTTGTGCCATCGTCTACGACATCAATCTGGTATTCAGTGCCTCTAACTCCTACTATCGCAGTTGGTGTATTAACATCAAATTTTGTTTGCGGTTTAAGTTTATCAATAAGTGCATGAATTTTTCCTTTTACTATTTCCAACAGATTTTCTGACTTAAGCACTGCCTGTGTATTTTCGGCAATGTTCACTTTACCGACATCCGGCAAGGTTACTTCTATTCGCGTGCGCTTATCGGTCTTTATTGGCTTGTTGGGTTTTATGTCTTTTGGGAAGGATTTTTTTAGATTATCAATCTTATATATTTCGCCTTTATAAAATCTTACATCCTGTACACCTCCACCACATATTGTACAAGGGATCTTATCGTTATATTCAATTTTGATAATGTTTTCTTTCGTGTCAATTATAGTATTGCAAAATTTATGGTCATGTACTGCCATAAAAAAATCGCCATTATAAATTCATCTGTAAGGGGTGTAACAGGAATTAATTTTTCTTCGCTAAAAGCAAAACTAAAATAAGATACTAATGGAGTTATGTAAAAATTCTTACCACTTTCAGCGATGGGAACGTTTGGTGCCATATTGCCTAAAAACATTAACATACCTATTCCTTTCACTCCGTATGGTTTCAACAGAACATCAGAGCCAATCCCACCAGTGCCGTGCCATTCAATTGAAAACGGCACTTTTCTCGGTGGAGTGTAAGGCCGACTATTACGACAACTGCCATGGTCATAAATATAACCATCAATATTGCCTGCCCACTTCCCTTCAAAAAATTCAACTGGGATTTTTTGTTTTTCTTGTAGGAAGGCATTTCCTACAAATGTGAGCAGAAGGAGTAATGTTACAAATATTTTCATCTCATTTAAACTCCTTGTGGGGCTGTCCCGTGAGAATCGGGACAGCCCCAGAGTTTTAGATTACTTTCCTGCTTTGAGTTTGGCTAACCGTTTTTCGTATTTTTTTTGATGTTCTCCCATTCCTTGCCTGCTTTCTTTGAATAAGTAATCGTTTGATTCTGTCAACCATTCTACTCCTTATTTATGCGTAATTTGCAACTCCGCCTCCAGTTTTTTACCATCTTTTGTGGTTGTAGTTGCGGTCACAAAAGCCACAGCAGAGATTGGGCTTACAACCTTTACAGTTACTACATGACCTGTGGTCGGATTTACCTCTAACTCGCTATCAGCTTTCCAATTAACTACAACATCTGCTGGTAGTTCAAACCATTTTCCATTATCACTGCCGCGAGCATATAATACCACACTTTCACCAACAGCGAGTTTGGCGACGCTAATAGGCACCCCGCTCATTTGTTTTGCGTCTCTGGTCACATTAAGTCCTGTTAGGGTTCGTGGACCTACTTCTTTTGCGACTTGTTTAACTGTGCCCAATTGTGCACAACCAATCATAAGCGCGGTAATTAAAATTACCGCAATCGTTAAGGTAACTTTGCTTTTCATAGTTTTTTCTCCTTTTATAGTTTTGTTTTTCCTTTCACTTCTTTTACATCCTGGAAAGGATTAGGGATGAGCAACTGAGTAAATTTTTATACTCGCTTCGTTCCGTAGTTGCTAGCCTGAATGATTTGAGTTTTTTGTTTTTCTTCACATCACCTCCTTAATTGGTCTACTTTTTCTAGTAGCCAATGAGTTTATCCGTTGAAATAAATCTTTTGATGGTGATTGAATTTTATATAAGAGGTTATTTATTGTGTTTGATTGTGTTTCTATAAATGAATGAAATTGTTTGTTCCCCATTGAAAAAAGATGTTTTTTTGAAAAACCTATAGCTATCCCAAGTCTGTACTTGTATTCATAAGTTTTAAAAAAATTCTTATAAGCAATGAAAAAATAAGGGTTTCTTGAAATATTATTAATTAAGGGGTTTTTATAAAGACTTGATTTGCATTTACCAGCAAGCTTTTTATTACCTCTGTCGCAAGAATAAAGTAATTCTATTATTCCTTCCAATTTTTTGAGCATTTTATTAATTAGCATTTCTTCCATAATTAATTCATCTCAAAACTTGGTATAATTATTAAAAATTTTTAAATTTTACAACATAAATAAAAACCTATAGCTCAAATTTTGAATCAAGACTGAAATAATCTCAGTAATTAGGTTCGAAAGCTTCTACAATATCCCTTAGAACAAATAAAAGTTTCAGCTAACTTAGGGAATTAGTAAAAAATCTCTTCCCAACATCAATCGTCCCATCGCCTTAAAATATTTTTGCTCCACTTTCGTCCGGTAATAAATAACTACAGGGATACTACTTAATGATTTTTTTCTCTTTTCTGTCTCAGTTTATACAAAGAGTAATGTAGAAGGATGTATGTGAGTTTGAGATCTATGTTTAGATAATATTGGATTTTCTAAATATACAACTATAAAATTTGATCCTTTATAAAGATTAACCATAATAGTATATAAACTATTTTTTGTTATTTTGTCAAATTTTATTTTAATAGTCCCTAAATATGCTATTTAAGGTTTTTATTAGATAAATAGTGCTAAATAACAGAGGGTAAGAATGGAAAGAGATAGAGAAAGAAATCAATAATGCATTGATAATTAGGGTTAAGCTCTATCTAATGTATTGAGCAAAATAGTTAATTAGACCCATATTTTAGTAGCTTATTAGATATGAATTTTAGTTTATAAAGATTCAGATCCTCTATTTTTTGTAAAACTGATGAGACCTTTTGTTTAGCGGTAAAACTTTTATTAAATAGTAAGATTTGTTATGACAGATTATAGGATATATTTGAACTTTTATTTAAATACATTTATATTGTACTCAATATTTTTTATCTCAATTTTACCATATGTGAAGTCGCCAACAGGGTAATGCCAAATCGCTTCTCCATAGGTCGGCAGGTTGTAGCCGTTTATTTTTTTGTAGTTTGAAAGTGGCGTCGAAAAACGATATTTTTTCATATCACCAACAGCCCATCTATCTTCAGATACAAAATTTACTAACTGCCCTTCCTTGTTAAAGTAAAGAGTGGCACTTATGGAAATACCACGGTTGGTAAAAGTAGCCTTCACTGTTAAATCATCTATCTTTTCCCATGTAATTCTTTTATCAATTAATGTAGCTGGCGCAAGTAAACACATATCATTGAGTAGGGTTACCGTATCTGAGATGTCCATCACAGTCCCACTATGTTTGACTACTGATAAAAGCCCAAAGAGACGGATATCCATCATGGCATTACCATCGATGTATCGGTGATATCCTGGCACGGTGATTCCAAAAATACGGGCTTTCATAAAAAATAATCGGGCAGGTTCGTCATAAAAGTTGTACTGCTCTGAAATAAATGGAAAAAAGTCCTTGTCTTTGTCTCGCATTTGGCCAGTCAATAGAGCACGCATAGTGATAACTTTAGGTTTGCCAATGACACCAACGTAATTCAAATAACGTTGAACTGGCTGTGGCAAAGACCTAATATCCGCTTCGGTTAATATTTCCATTGGCAAGGATTTTACCCTATTTAGACCATTTTGGACATCCTCTTTGTAGCCACGCTCAAAAAGAAGGTTACCAAGATTTAAAAGAGCTATTACCAAAATAATAACATTTGGGATTGTGCCGAATTTACCATCCTGCCAAAAGATGACAACGAGAGTTTGTGATAGAATTACTGAAACAATGGCAATGGCCCACCACCAAGGGCTTTTGAATGCATAAGTAATAGCTGTGATAACAAACATTAAAGAGCTTGTCAACCACAGAATGCCAAAAGGTCGGGCAATTTTCTGTGTAAGTCCAGCGATGTTAGCCATTTCAAATGCTTTATAGAAGCCCAAAAGGTGAATCAAGCCGTGAATAACTACAATCCCTATGAATATCAGTCTTGCCATTTTCTCTCATTAGTTAGAGTATTTACTTTAATCTAACAAACATTTCTTTTTAAGCTTACTAAACTTTTAAAACATAACAACACTATTGTCAACCGAGATATTATAGACCTTGCTAAGGGAAGATAAAGAAGATTTATAGAGAGAACTAAAATTAAAAGAAAAGCGACAATGAGAGGATAAGCAGAGATAACTTCTCTTAAGACATAAGATAAAGAACATAAAAAAGTTATTTTAGATAGGGCAACATAAACTTAAAATCTTCCGTACCTGCTCTCTCAAGAAGCTTAAAGATTAAAATCTCAGTCGTTAAAATATTAGCCCCCATATTTTCCATCGCCCTTAATCCATAATTCCAGTCAACCTTAAATCTACTTCCTACTGCATCGGCAGGTAGGTAAACCTTTTTTCCCCTTAAGATTAAATCATAGCAGGTCTGTAAAACACAGATATGGGCTTCTATGCCAATAAGTACAATATCTCTCTTGTTCAAGTTAGTTAATTTTTCTTCAAAACCATCGGCACAGACTCCTGAAAAACAGTTTTTAATTATAGGCAGATAACTATCTCCTAAGGCCTCTTTTATCTCTGCGTTTGTTGGACCTATTCCCTTTGGGTATTGCTCTAAAACAATGATGGGATAGTTTTTATGTTTGAAGTATCTAATGATAGTTGATGATTTTTGTATAACTTTATCTCTAATCTCTTCTTTGAATGCCTTTAATAAGTTATCCTGAATATCTACGACTATCAGTGCAAGCTCTTCTTTTTGGGGAAAAAAATTTCTTAATTCCATAGACCCCTCCTAAAAATTTTTTTGCTAAAATTTTTATTTGATAAATATTTTTATATCGCTCTTGTCGTAATCTATAAAACCTTTATCTTTAAGATGTTTTAGCTCTCGGTTGAGATTTTCTCTTGTACATCCAACAAAGGCTGCCAGATCTCCCTGAGTAAAATCTATTTTCAACTGATAGTAACTACCCCTATCGATACCTTTTAATTTTGATAATTTTATTAGTTTGTTTAATACTCTCGAGGTTAGATTTGCAAAGATAGTGTCTTGAACAAAATCGTTTAGTTCTCTTATTCTGATAGAAAAAATCTTGACGATTTGTAAAAGCATATCAGGTCTTTCTCTTAGAAAGCTTATAAAACATTTGCCATCAAGCTCATATACCTTTGATGTTGTCATAGGGATGGCGCAGGCTGATCTTGGTTTTTTGTCAAAGACTGACATCTCACCAAATATGTCTCCTTCCTGAAATATTGCAAATATAAGCTCTTTGCCTTCTTCAGAGTAATTTACAATTTTTACGGTGCCTTTACTTATAAGATATACACTATTGCCCTCATCTTCCCTATAAAAAATTGGCACATCCTTTTCATAACTCTTCAAAACCCCTTTTTTAAAGAAGAGTTCTTTCATATCATATGAAAAATTGCTCTCACAGTTCATAAAAACTCCCTTAACTTCTTTCTTTTATAACTATCCTAACTTTTCCTTCTAAGGCTTTTTTAAATTTAAGGGCATCTTCTTCAGAACCAACTATGCTACCGTAATGCATTGGTATAGCAATATCTGGCATAATATCTAATACTGCCAAAACAGCCTCTTCTACAGTCATTACATAGGTACCAGACACAGGCACTAAGGCTATGTTAACTTTAAAATTTTTCATCTCTGGAATCCTATCGGTATCCCCTGCATGGTATATCTTAACCCCACCAACGTTTAGAATAAAGCCAAGCCAGCCATTTGCCTTTGGGTGGAATTTTTTATCAATATTATAGGCCGGTACCATCTCTATCTCAATATCATCAATGTTTATTATATCTCCAACCTTAACAACCCTTTTTTGTCCTCCAAGGGTTGAGAGACTCTCATAAACTCCAACTAATATTGTATTATCTTTGATAATCTTATTTAAATCTTCTTGAGATGTATGATCAAAATGGGGATGGGTAAGTAGGATAATATCTGCTTTTTCCTTTCCCTCTTTAATCTCATAGGGATCAATATATATAACTTTGTCCTTGTATTTAATCTTGAAGGCATCATGGCCAAGCCAAAATATATTATCCAACATAGTCATTACCTCCTTCGAGTATGGCTAGTTAGTAAAAAAATTAAGAAAAGTGTCATAATAACTTTTTCTTGTTCACTAAACTTTTTAAATAGAATTTAATACCATTCTAACATATATAATAGTTGCTAAAAATAGAAAATAATTACCCTCCATCATTGTCTAACTTCTCTAAAAAATTTCTTTAAATTTCTGATATTTGCCTTATCCATATCATTTTCCTTTGGAGTTTCTAATATCAATGGAAGACTCGAAAAAAAACCATGTTTTATTAAATTTGAAAAACCTTGAGTTCCTATCTCTCCTTTTCCAATATGCCAATGCCTATCTTTCTTTGAGTTACAGGGATACTTAGAATCGTTAACATGTAGGAGAACGACCCTTTTATCAAGATTTCTGTCTTTTAAAGCTTCATAAAACTTATCTATCTCTCCTTCCAATCTTAGGTTAATTCCACCAGCAAAGAGATGACATGTATCGATACATATACCTACTTTTTCTTCAAAACCCAATAATACATCTCTTATCTCTTTTATGTCTTTACCGATATCGTTCTTTCTGCCAGCAGAGTTTTCAAGGATGATCTTTGCATCAGGAAAAATTGAAAAGACCTCTTTTAATGAACTTTTTATGCTTTTTATCCCTTCTATTATATTCTCATTACTTCCCATATGTATTACATAGTTATAGACACTAATCTTTACAAGCTCTTTTAAATCTGAGATGACTCTTTCAAGAGATTTTTTTCTTAGGTCCTTATCTGATGTAGCGAGATTAACAAGATATGGTGCATGAGCAGTGATAAATCTAAATTTTTGGGCATATCTCTTAAACAAATCAATATCTTCATCCTTTATCTGTATATTTTTCCATATTACAGGGGAACCAAGAAAAAACTGAAAAACATTGATTTTTAAGTCTTCTGCTGTATAAAAAAGCTTCTCAAAGCCACCGCTAATAGAAAGGTGGACACCAATTAAAGGCTTATTGATCTTCATAAAGATTTTTATATATAAGGTAAGACCTCATCACCTTTTTCACATAATTTCTGGTCTCAAGAAAGGGTATATTTTCTATAAACTCATCTATGTCTCTATAGTTTTCCATCAACCATTTCTCTACATTATGCTCACCTGCGTTATAGGCAGAGACAGCTTCTTCTATGTGTTTAAAATTTTTCAACAGAAACCTTAAGTATCTAACCCCAATATCTATATTCTTATATTCTTTAAAAAGTTCTTCTTCAGTAATATTTTTATCGTACCTCTTTGCTGTGGGATATATAATCTGCATTAGACCATAGGCCTTTGCCGTTGATATAGCATTTTTTCTAAAATGACTCTCCTCTCTCATCACAGCAAGGATAAGAAGAGGATCTACGTTATTTTTTTTAGCCTCATTAAAAATCAAATCGTAATACGCTAAGGGATATTTGAGATATATATCTTTTAACCTTAAACCTACTTTTAATAAATAATCATAAAGCTTAAGCTCTCTAAGATAATCAACAAGATAGATCTCTTCATTACTATTTTTATTTAGATAGTACACCAACTCTTCTTTGGCTTCATCAATCATATTGAATAATAAGAGAGCTTCTAACCTTTTATTAACTTTTTTGGTATAAGATTTACTTTCCCTTTGTTTAAGTCTTTTTTTTCTGAGATAGTAATAATCTTCCTCTTCGGTAAGCTGGTTATAATAAACATTACCATCTTCTCCTTTATACTCTTTAACCTTACCAAGCCAAAAGAGGTATTTGTCTTTCTTATAGTTTTTAGAAAGCTCAGACAATCTTTCGTAAGCTCTATCTAAATCCCCCAATCTTATAAACAATAAGGCTTCATTCCATAAAACTATCTCTCTATTTTGTGAAAAATCCTCTTTAAGCTTACTAAAAACGTTAAGGGCTTCATTAAAGTCTTTATCTTTTTTCTTAATATTGGCGTATAACAAATACAAATCAAAAAAATTTTTATCTTCTTTTTTATATAAATTCTCTACATCTTTAAGAAAGTTTTCTTTTTCTCCTATTCTTAAGAGGCTTAATAGGTACAACTGCTTTAACTCTGAGTCTTTCTCTTCTTTTGTAAGCTCAATTACACTTTTGTATCTTTTGGTTTTAAAAAGGCTCTTTATTAGATACCGCCTTTCCTCTCTACTGGAAAAAGGTGTAAGCCTATTAAGCTCAACTATCTCATCAAAAAACTTTTTATCATAGAGTTTTTTTATAACCTCAAATCCTTCTTCTTCGCTTAATTCTTCCTTTATTTCTCTTAACTTTTTATAGGCCCTTAAGGTATAGCTATCAGCAGATTTAAATAGGTATTTTAGTAACTTAATGGCTTTTTCTTTTCTCTCTTTCTTATCACTATCTAAAAAGTTAACAGCTACCTTATAACTTATCTCATGGTCAAAGGGAAATTTTGAAAAATAAGCATCAAAATATTCTGAAAAGTTGTTGTCTTCTTTCTTTAATTTTAGTTCCAGAAGCCTTTTAAAAGCCTTTCTATAGTTTGGAGTATCAGGATAGTTATCAATTATGTTTTCATAAATTTTTATTGCTTCATCGTCATCATAACTTTCTAAAGCTCTACCTCTTTCAAATAAAAAATAATCATCTACAAGATATTTAGCCTTCTTAATCTCCCAGGAGGTTAAATTTTCAAAGACATCTCTTGTATTAACGCTTTGGGCTTTAAGATTATTATTAAGGAATATGAAAATTAAGATAAAAACAATTTTTTTAAACATTTTTAGACAAACTCATCATAAACTCTGCCATCTCTTCATAAGTACTTAGGGTTATCTCTTCTGGTCTTATGTTTTTTTGTAGATTAAACCTTTTTAGTAGAACCTCTGCTAAATCCCCATAGTGTTTTTTCATATTATTATAAAAGGTTTTTCTTCTCATTGAAAAGGAATGTTTTGCTATCTCTCTTAAGACCTCTCCTTTTTTGTAGTCCACATCTTTTTTTATAAATGTAATAAAGACAGAGTCAACCTCAGGAGGGGGTAAGAAGGAAGATTTTTTTACCATAAAATCTATCATGCAATGACAATAAAAGTTACACATAATAGTTAATATCCCATAGTTTTTAGTCCCTTCCTTTGAGACTATTCTTTCCCCAACCTCTTTTTGGATTAGGAGACCAAACTTATCTATATTTTTTGACTCTATAAGTTTAAAAATAATAGGTGTTGTGATGTAATAGGGGATGTTCCCGATTGCTAATCTCACTGGCAAAGCCTCTATATTTAGAGCAAGTATGTCTCTATGAATTATATGGACATTAGAAAAGCTTTTAAATTTTTGCAAAAGGTACTCATATAAATAGTTATCGTACTCAACAGAAAAAACCTCTTTATAATAGACCGCAAGAAGCTCTGTTAAAGGACCTCTGCCTCCACCTATCTCTAAAATTTTTTTCTCCTTATCAGGTTCAAAGGCTTCAATGATTTTTCTCAAAATATTTTTATCAAAGAGAAAATGTTGCCCAAGTCTTCTTTTTCCCATAAAATTAATGTAATATATTGATTGATTAATTAGAAGAAAATTATTCTCAAGGAAGGGCTATGACAAGACAAAAAGAGATAGCAGAGGTGAACGGAGAGCAGATCTATCAATGGCAGTTATACGACTCAATGGCTAACTACTCAAGAGAGGTACTAAAAAAGGATTTACAAGATTTAACACCAACAGAGTATAGGGAAAGCAAAGAAGAGGCTCTTGAGAAGCTAATAGCCAGTGAGTTGCTTTTTTCAGAAGCACAAGATGCTGGCTTTACAGTTAGTGAGGAAGAGGTAGAACAGGCTATTACGGATTTTACGAATAACTTAAGGGAAAATTATAGTTTTGAGGATTATCTGAGAGATAGAGATTTATCGTTAGAAGATTTCAAAAAGGTTATTAGAAAACAGCTTATAAAGGAACGTTTTGTAGCCCAGATTATATCGAAGATCCCCGTCCCTACAAGCAAAGATGTAGACTCATTCTATGAAAAGGTAAAGGATAAGCTTTGTTGCCCTCCTCAATTTGCCTTTTATGTATGCTATACATCAAAGCCTTCAGAGGCAGAAAAAGAAAGATTTAAAAATGCTTTTGTTAATCTTGCCAACAAAAAGATGGAAAAAGATATAGCAGAATCAATTCTATCATCGGCTCCTCAGTTGTCAGCCAATTTTGTCTTCAGTAGCTATGAGAGAACATCACAAAGTCTGCCTAAGGAGATTATAGACCTTTTAATGAAGCTTGAGGAGACTCAGTTTTCTCCTATCTTCGAGGCAGAAGACGAGTTGTCAATATTTTATCTTTTTAAAAAGGAGATAAATAAACCACTTACAGAGGAGGATGGCAGGGAAGAGGCTAAAAAATATTTAGCCATAGTAAGGGTTAAAAAGGTATTAGATGCCTATATTGATAGTTTAAAAGATAAATATGATGTTAAGATTTTTCTGAATGAGTAACGACGATCTAATTGAATTTTTTGATCTTAAGGGCAATTATTTAGGTCTTAAGAAAAGGGCTGACTGTCATAAAGATCCTAATGTTGCCCATAAAGCTGTTCATATCCTTGTTTTTAAAGATGAGAATGAGCTTTATCTACAAAGGAGATCTTCAAAAAAGGATCTTTATCCTCTTTGCTGGGACACCTCTGTTGGCGGCCACTTAGCCATAGGGGAAGATTATAAATCTGCTGCACTTAGGGAGTGTATGGAAGAGTTGGGTTTTGAACCAAAGGAGTTAAAATTTTTATATAGATATACGGCTACTTTACCCTTCGAGGTTGAGTTTGTAGAGACCTACTCTACATTTTACGATGGACCTTTCTTCCCTGATAAAGAAGAAGTTTTAGAAGTAAAATCCTTTTCTCTCGATTTTCTCTTTAATCTTGAAGATATTGGGGAGTTTAGCCCTTTTTTTTTGTTGGAGCTTTCTCATTTAAAGAGTTTTCTTAATAATGGAGGTCTCTTAAGATGAAGATAATGGTATTAGGAAGTGGTGGAACCTTAGGTAAGGATTTAATAAATGTTTTAAGACAAAAAAGGGAAACATTTTTTGCCTATACAAAGGAACAACTGAATGTCTTAAATCTTGATAAAATTAACAAAACTATAGATGAGGTCAAACCTGACGTTATTATAAACTGCGCAGGATATACAAAAGTAGATATGGCTGAGATAGAAAGAGAAAAGGCCTTCTCTATAAACGCCTTAGCTGTTTTCAATCTTTCTAAAATATGTAAGGAAAAGGGAGTTTTTTTAGCCCATATAAGTACAGATCATGTCTTTTCAGGAGAGAAAAATACGCCCTATTACCCCTTTGACCAACCTAACCCATTAAATTATTATGGCGTTACAAAACTTTATGGGGAACAATACATAAAAGATTCTGGTTGCGATTACCTCATAATTAGAACAAGCTGGCTTTATGGAACGGAAGGAGACAACTTTTTTCTCAGGTTGTTAGAAAAAAGCGAGAGCAAAGATGAGATTGCTGTAGAAACTGACCATATAAGCTCTCCTACCTCTACCTTCACTCTATCAAAAACCCTAATTACTTTACTTAATAAAGGCGCAAGGGGTATCTACAACGTTACTGATAGAACAAAGAACGGTATTAGTTTATTTATTTTAGCAGTAAAGATTATGGAAGTTTTTAATAGAAAAACGGTGATAAAGGCAGTTAAATCATCAGAGCTTATAAGACCAGCCAAAAGACCTCTTTACTCTGTGTTGGATATAGAAGCAACAGAGCAGATAATTGGAGAAAGACTTCCCTATTGGGAAATCAGTTTAGGAGAGATGAAAAGAAGGATGTAGATTATATCCTAATAAAAAAATTTTGGGGATAACAATTTTGTGGAGAAAAGGGAAAAATTAATATTTATTATTTTTTTAATATTTTGGGCTTTCTATGTACTATATCCTTTACCATTAGAGAGTCCCTCTGGTATCTCCTCTGATGGTCTTTATTATTTTCATATGACAAGAAATATTGTCAAAGATTTCGAGTTAGGCTGGCAAGGCTCTTTTACCTGTCCCTTTTACTCAATCTTAATGGCAACCTTATACCCCATTGTTGGAGATATTGCCCTAAGTGGAGTCTGGGTAACTAAGATATTCTCTCTACTCTTGCCCATAGCGATCTTTTTATTCGCAAAGGAGTTATTTGATTTTAAAGTAGCCTTTTTCTCAACCCTCTTGTCTTGTTTTCACCCTCACATTAGCTATATTGCAAAACATAATGGCTATGTAGAACCAGAGATGGTATATATTGTTTTACAGATCTTCTCTTTCTATCTTATCTGGCTTGCCTATAAAAAGGAGGAAGTAAGATTAAGTTTATTAGCCGGTTTTTTCTCGGCCTTAGCTTATCTAACCCGTTCAGAGGGTCTTATGGTATTTTTTCTTGCTATCTTTTCTATCCTTATATTTCTAAAGTCAGAGCTAAAATCAAAGATAAAGCTTTCTTCTGTAACAGTGGTAGTCTTTCTTATTACTGCCCTTCCATACTTAATCTTTTTAAAAGATATATATGGTGGATGGGTATCCTCTCCGAAGTTTAGTAATGTAGTTATAGGAGGTGATCAATATTTTTATAATGTCGAAAAGAGAAGACCTGTACCTGAGTTTTGGTATTTAACTGATAATGGTAAGTTTACTTGGCAAGAAAAAAAGGGAATTAAAGATTTGATAGCCTACCTAATGAAAGACCCAGAGACACAGTGGGAAAACTATAAAACAGGTCTAAAATACATTTTTACAATGAAAATACCAAACTCATCAGGAATGGATTATTACCCCTCTGTATTTCCATGGTATTTTGTCATTCCAGCTTTTATATTCCTAATTATCTATATTAAAAACCACAATGAAAGGTTAAAAGCAGTCTATCTACTCTCTTTTTTCCCCATGCTTTTTATTTTAAATATCCTATCTGGTATCTGGTGGAAATACTTGGTGGCCTATTCACCCTTTCTTATAATACTTACAGTTGCCCTCGTTGAAAAGATATCAGAAAAAATCAACTTTAAGTTTTTATGTATGCTTTTTGTAATAATAGTTGCCTTGTTCTCTTACTATTCCTATATTAAAACGGCAAAAAAACCCTCTGCCTATGTAACAATGAAGGGTAATTATGTAACAGCTCAAAAAAACGCTGCCCAATGGGCAAAAAAATTTTTAAAACCTAACGCAAACTATATGTTGCCATGGTCCAAGCTAATCTATTTCCTCGATGGCAAATGGATACTTTTACCCCTTACCGATTATGATCGTCTTTACTGGTATAGTAAGAAAAATAAGGTTGATTACATTGTTTTAGAAGGAGAGACTAAAGCTGAAGAACATCTTACTCTTAATGAATTGCAAAGTATTCCTTATTTTGATATTGCTGGTGTATATAGAGAAATTATTGAGGATAAATCAGGACAATATCAACCCATAGAGTACTCAGCCGTCTTTGTAAAAATAAAATGAAGAGATACTTCTACAGCCTTTTATATAAATATATATCTATCTTTCTACCATCGGTGGGTAAGTTTTTCGAGTATATAACCCCTGAATGTGTATCAGGCGAAGAGCTAAAGACAACCCACAGGGGGACTCTTAATATAGAAGTTATTGATGATATTGACAAATTACCAGAAAATTTCCATTACTTAATTTTAAATGGTAATATTCACTATGAGAGAGATTTAAACAGTTTTTTTGAAAAAATATATAATAAAGTCTCTTCTGAAAGCAGGATAATTATCACTTACTATAGCGGGTTATGGAAGCCCCTAATAGGTCTCGCAACGGCCATCGGAATTAGAAAAAAATTACCTGAGAAGAACTGGATCTCCCCTTTTGATATTAAAAACATACTTTTTCTCGAAAATTTTGAGACCGTCTTTGACGACTCTAAGGTATTATTCCCCCTTTATATCCCTATAATATCAGGCTTCCTTAATAGATACATAGCCCCCCTTCCTCTTTTTAGACACTTAAACTTAATGCATATACTTATAGCAAGACCATTAAAGGACAGATTTAGCAATAAACCCTCTGTATCTATTGTAATACCAGCACGAAACGAAGAAAAAAATATAGAGGAAGCTGTTAAAAGGATACCTAAAATGGGTGAAGATGATGAGATTATCTTTGTAGAAGGCCATTCAAAGGATAAAACTTGGGAAGAGATAAAAAGGGTTAAAGAGAAATATGGTCACTTAAATATTATAATTGCCCAACAGGATGGTAAGGGAAAGGGAGACGCAGTAAGAAAAGGGTTTAGCTTAGCAAGTAAGGATATTTTTATGATCTTAGATGCTGACCTTACTGTTCCTCCAGAGGACTTACCTCTTTTTTATAAGGCAATGTTAGAGAATAAGGGCGAGCTTGTAATGGGTAGTAGGCTTGTCTACCCTATGGAAGATAAGGCTATGAGATTTTTTAATATGATTGGCAATAAATTTTTTGCATCGGCCTTCTCTTTTATCTTAAATCAGAAGTTTAAAGATACCCTCTGTGGAACAAAGGTTTTATCCAAAAATCACTATCATCTCATAGCAAAGGAGAGAGCTTTTTTTGGAGATTTTGACCCCTTTGGAGACTTTGATATTATATTTGGTGCTGTAAGAATGGGGCTTAAGGTGAGAGAGATACCTATAAGGTATAGAGAAAGAAAATATGGAGATACTAATATAAATCGTTGGAGAGATGGTGCCATATTATTTAAAATGTTATTATATGCAGCTAAAAAAATAAAGTTTGTATAAAGGGAGGACCTTTGAAAAACTTAGTTGCCCTTTTTGGTAGTCCTCGAAGAGAGGGAAATACGGATATGCTTCTCGAGAATTTTTTAAAAGGAGTAGAGGAGACAAAGGCCTATAACATAGAAAGGATATATCTAAGAGATTTAAAGATGAGCCCCTGCCTTGAGATATACAAGTGCAAAGAGTCTGGTAGATGTATAATTAATGATGACTTTCAGAAAATATTTGACCTAATTGAAGAGGCAGATGTAATCTCCCTTGCAACACCGGTTATGTTTTATACAGTCTCTGCCCACACAAAAATTTTAATGGATCGATGTCAGTCTTTCTGGGTTAGAAAATATATGTTAAAAAAATCTGCTAAGCCTAAAGATGGTTACCTATTTTCTGTAGGCGCAACTAAAGGTGTTAAGCTCTTTGAAGGAATTGTTATGACAGTAAAATATTTTTTTGATGCCTTTGATTGTAAATTAAAAGAATCTATCCTCGTAAGAGAGGTTGATGAAAAAGGAGAGATCTCAAAACACCAAGACATCTTAAATAAAGCCTACCTATTAGGAAAGTCCCTATAAATATGACCCAAAAAAGAGATGTCTTTTTCTATTATATAATAGTAAGTCTTTGTTTTTTTTTAGTAAGGTTTTCAACCTTTCCTTATGTTTTTATTGACAATTTTATAAACCTTATAGACCCTGATAGTTACTACCATCTACGTAGAGTCTCATACACCCTTCATAACTTTCCAAAGATGTTAAACTTTGACCCTTTCCTGTCCTACCCCTTTGGAGATTACTCTCCATGGCCACCCCTCTATGATTTTATATCAGCAAGTATTGTTAAAATCTTAGGAGAAAATTTAAGCATAATACCTTTTCTTAACCCCTTTTACTTTTTTATTGCTTTAAGTATCTTATACTTTTCTCTTGTTAAAAAAGAGGGGCAAACTGTAGCATTGACCTACTCTTTTATGCTAAGTCTCATAGGTATTTTATATCTTTACACCTCCTATGGAAGGTTTGACCACCATGCATTAGAGTTGCTGATAATAACTATAATTTATATAACCTTTCAGAGATATTACAATCTCAGAGATATATTCTCACTTATAATATTTTCAATTTTTACTACTCTTTCATTTCTTAACTGGCCAGGGTCTTTAATCTATTTTGTGCCTATCTTTATCTTTATTTCATTCGAATTCATTAAAGGCAGACTTAACAATGGCATTTTTAAGGGGCTCTTCATCGCCTTTCATTTAGCAGCAATAACAATAACAATATATCTAAAAACTACAAAAACTGGTGATTTCCCGCCATATTCATATAAGTTTCTCTCAGCCTTTCATAGAGACCTCTGTTTTTTTATCTCCATTCTTTTTATAACTCTTTATTTTCATAGGATTAATAGGATAAACAAGATCGCTCTATGGATTATTAACTCTATTATTCTCGTAATTATGTTTCATAACCTCTTCTATGAAATTCTAAAAGGAGTTATGTTTATAACCAAAAGTGATGCATTAATGATCCTTGTTGAAGAAAGCTCTCCCCTATTTTTTAGCAAATTTTATAGTCTTAAAGAAGAGATCCTAAGGGCAAACTCTCTATTTACTCTCTTTATATTTATCTGGCCCTACCTAATTTATAGATACTACAAAAAGAGAGGGACAGATATATTATTTTTTTATTCTCTCTTTTTTTCAATCCTAACCCTCTTTCAACTTAGGTTTGGATACTTTATGATGATGGGATATGCCTTGATTATCTCAATAAACTTCAAAGAGGTTATGGAAAAAAGACAAAAACTCTTTATTTTTCTTTTTATAATCCTTTCTGTCATAACTTTTTTTAAAGATGTTAAAACAAGCTCAGAGAGATTTATAGGTGAGGATTTAAGAAACTCTCTATTTTTTCTAAGAGATAGTACACCAGAAAAAGAAAGATTTAAGAATGGAGAGACTCCCTATGGCATCCTTGCCAGTTGGCATCTGGGACATCATATAATAGAAGTAGCCAAGAGACCTGCCGTTGCACACAATTTTATTAATGTAGCTTTGAAAAATGGAGAGAGAGAGTTTATAAAAGCCCTCTTTTCTAAAAAAGAAGAAGAGGTTTTATCAATATTAGACAAAAACAAAAGTAGGTTTCTACTTCTCGAGAATCCAGAGGAAAACATAGTTACCGACTGGTCTGTGTTAAGTAAAGAAAAAAACCCCTTTTTAAAGGATGACAGGACATTAAACCCAACGGTTTCTACACTTTTTATCTTCAACCTTTATCATTTTTATGGCCTTACACCACCCTTCACAAACTCACCGAAGCACTTAAGGCTTGTCTATGAATCTTCTTCAAAGAAAAATAATATAAAAATTTTTGAGAGAGTAAAATCAGCAAAAGTGATTTATATAGGTAAAGGTAAAGCAATGTTAAAGATACTTGTCAAAACACCCTTCAACAGCTTTTATTACATAAACCTTGGAGAGCCTGTAGAGGGTGGTTGGTCCTTTACAGTACCATATAGTATAGATGCGCCATACGATGTTAAGGCCGATTTTGTTAGTCTTGAAGTTGATGGTAATAAGATTAATCTTAATATAACAGAGAAAGACATTTTAGAAGGTTCTATCATAGAGCTTAAGTGAGATAAAAAATATGTATCCCATAAATAAATATTGTAAAATAAAAGTTTAGAAAAAGTAGAGGAAAGCTATGAGTAGAAAAGTTCTTGTTACTGGTTATAGAGGTCAGCTTGGTTATGATGTAGCGAAAAGGCTTAAAGAGTTAAGTATTGATAATGTTGCCGTTGATATAGATGATTTTGATATTACAGACAAAAAAATGACTCAACAGTACATAATGGAATGTGATCCTCAAATAATTATTCATTGCGGAGCCTACACCGCCGTTGACAAGGCAGAAGAAGATAGGGATAGATGTTATCAAGTAAACGTTGAAGGCACAAAACATTTAGTGGAGATATGCAAAGAAAAAAATATAACCTTTCTATATATTAGTACTGACTATGTTTTTGATGGTAAGGGAGATAAACCCCATCAAGAGGATGAAGAGCCTGCTCCAATCAACTACTATGGCTTCACAAAGGCAGAGGGGGAAAAGTATATTATATTATATCTTAAAAACTTTTTTATAGTAAGGACCTCTTGGCTCTACGGTATTAATGGAAATAATTTTGTAAAAACTATGTTAAAATTGGCAGAAACAAGAGATGAGATAAAAGTTGTAAACGACCAGATTGGCGCACCCACCTACTCTAAAGATCTGGCTGTATTAATAACAGACATGATTCAAACTGATAAGTTTGGCATCTATCATGGTGTTAATGAGGGCTATTGTAGTTGGTATGACTTTGCAAAGGAAATTTTTAAAATGACTGGCAAAGATGTAGTAGTAAGTCCCATAAAGACTGATGAGTATCCCACAAAAGCTAAGAGACCTCTAAACTCAAGGTTGTCAAAAGAAAATTTAGATAAGATGGGATTTAAAAGGCTGCCTCACTGGAAAGATGCTTTAAAAAGATATTTAATTGAACTAAATGTTTACAAAGGAGAATAAATAATGGCTTTTGAAGAAAAAAGAATACTTGTTACTGGTGGAGCAGGTTTTATTGGCTCTAACTTTATAATCTATCTTTTTGAAAAGATTAATTTTAGAGGGATTATAGTAAATCTTGATTTGCTAACCTATGCAGGTAATCTAATGAACCTTGCAGATATTGATAAAAAATATGGAAATAAACATTATTTTTTTGAGCACGGTGATATCTGTGATGAAAAAAAAGTGCATGAAATTTTTAAGAACTATGAGATAGATACGGTAATCCACTTTGCGGCAGAAAGTCATGTCGATAGGTCTATCTATGGTCCAGAAGCTTTTGTTAGAACAAATGTATTTGGAACCTTTGTCCTTATTGAGACTGCAAAACAATTATGGAAAGAAAAAATAAAAGACAAAAGATTCCACCATATAAGTACCGATGAGGTTTATGGTAGTTTAGGAGATAGTGGTTATTTTTACGAGACCACAGCTTACGATCCAAGAAGCCCCTACTCTGCATCAAAGGCCTCTTCAGACCATTTTGTTAGAGCCTATTATCATACCTATGGTTTGCCTATCACCATATCAAACTGTTCAAACAATTACGGTCCTTACCAGTTTCCAGAAAAACTCATACCACTTATGATCCTTAATATGCTTGAAGAGAAACCCTTACCTGTCTATGGGGATGGTAAAAATATTAGAGACTGGTTATATGTAGAAGACCATTGTTCTGCTGTCTGGAAGATTATCACAGATGGTAAGATTGGTGAGACCTATAATATTGGCGGGGAGAATGAATGGACAAATATTGACCTTGTAAATAATCTCTGCGAGGTTGTTGCCTTAAAAATAGGCTTAGACAAGGATTATTACAAAAAATTAATAACTTTTGTTAAAGACAGACCTGGTCATGATAGAAGATACGCTATTAATTGTGACAAGATAAAAAAAGAGCTTAATTGGCAACAATCAGTTAGCTTTGAAGAGGGGTTATCTTTAACGGTTGACTGGTATCTAAAAAATCAAGAATGGGTTAAATCTGTAAAATCTGGAGAGTATAAAAAATGGATAGAAAAGAACTATCAAGAAAGATAATATTGCAGGGTCTAGAATGATTATATCTTTTATTGGACATTCGGGGGCAGGCAAAACAACTATTATTGAAAAAATAATAGATATAATCTCAAGCAAGGGCCTTAAGATAGGGACAATAAAGCACAGTCACCATAATTTTGAGATAGACATAGAAGGTAAAGATTCATACAGGCATTTTCATTCAGGCGCAACTACATCAATGATTGTATCGGAAGAAAAGATAGCCCTAATAAAAAGAGGGTCATCTCTTCCAATTAAAAATTATGTAGAAAAATATTTTGATGATTGTCAACTAATTATTGTTGAGGGCTTTAAAAAAGATGATATTGAAAAGATTGAGGTCTATAGAAAGGATTTAGGTAAAAAGCCTCTCTATAAAGATATTAAAGGAGTGTTAGCCGTTGCAACTGATACACCTTTAGAGGGTGTAAAAAACTTAAGCCTTAATAACCCACAAGAGGTTGCAGGCTTTATCCTTGATTTGCTATTGCAGAGTAAAAGGCGATAAAAATTATAGATAACCTTTTTGTACATACCATTCATAGGTCCGTTGTAAACCGTCAACCAAGCTAACAGAAGGATTATAACCAAGCATCTTTCTTGCCTTATCTATACAGACGCCCCAGTTATTTTGTGATAGATCTTTTACCCTGTCGATATTTAAGACTAAGGGCTTATGAAACAAACGGCCTGTAAGCTCTGCCATATATGAAAGTGGTATCAATATACCCTTTCCAAGCCTTATGGTTCTAAGACTCTTTTTAAGAACCTTAGAAAAACTATCCTTAATCTCATAAATGGGATAGTTTTCTCCACCTATGTTTATAATCTCACCGCTAGGCAGGTCCTTTCTAAGTGTTAAAGATACTGCTGCCGTAAGGTCATCAATGTGGCAGAGATTTATAATCTTATCGTCATCGCCAAAGACAACAAAAAAACCCATCTTAACAGCTTTAAAAAGGTTTAATAAATTTAAATCTCTTTGGCCATACAAAAGAGTTGTCCTCAAAATTAACACATTAAAATATTCTTTAGCCTTAAATACCTCCTCTTCTCCCAATAGCTTACTGCGACCAAAGTGTGATACAGGCTTTGGTATATCTTCTTCATCTCTAAAATTTTTACTTAGAGAAGGTCCTGCAGCATTGAGATTTGAAAAAAAGATAAACCTCTTAATTTTGCTACTCTCACTGCAAGCCTTTACAATATTTTTTGTGCCTAAAAAGTTTATAAGATAATAGTTATGCCAGTTATAAGTATTTAAAACGCCTGCCGTATGAAGTATTACATCTATATCCTTGAAACTCTCTTTTAATGTCTCAGGGTATAGAAAATCTCCATACCTTATCTCAACATACTTTATATAATCCCTAAGCCACCTTAAATCTCCTTCCTTTCTTATAAGACAGACTACCTCTTTGCCTTCTTTAAGAAGCATCTCTACAATATTACTTCCAATAAAACCCGTACCACCTGTTACCAGATATTTCATTGCAAAAAAGTTTACAATTTTTTTTATAAAGATATCAAGTAAGATTTGATAAAATTTAGCTATCATTTTAGACCTTAAAAAAAGGAGAAAGCTTGGTTGAGGTATCGGTTATTATTCCTACCTATAATAGGGAAAAATTCATAGTTGAATCATCTCTATCTGTAATAAACCAGACCTTTAAAAACTTTGAGTTGATTATTATAAATGATGGTTCAACTGACGATACAGAAGTAAATATTAAAAAACTTATAAAAATTTATAGGAGTTACAAAATAATTTATATAGCTCTTGAAAAAAACTATGGCCCCGCCTATGCAAGAAATAGAGGTGCCGAGATAGCAAAGGGACGTTACTTAGCCTTTCTTGACTCCGATGACCTATGGCTAAAAAATAAATTAAAATATCAGTTAGCCTTTATGGAAAAGATGAGATGTCCTGTTTCTCAAACAGATGAGATCTGGATCAGAAATGGAAAGAGAGTAAACCCTATGGACAAACACAAAAAGCCATCAGGTGATATATTTGAGAAATCACTTAAACTTTGTACAGTTTCTCCTTCCTCAGTGGTAATAAAAAGGGAGATATTCTTTGAGTTTAATGGCTTTGATGAGGCCTTTTTAGCCTGTGAAGATTATGATTTATGGCTAAGACTCTCAGTGAAATATCCTGTTTATCTTTTACCCAAAAAGCTTATAATAAAAAGGGCAGGCAACTGGGAGCATCAATCAGCTAAGATAACTCACCTTGATAAACTAAGAATAGAAAGCATGCTTAATCTTTTAAATAATAACCAGTTAAACAACTACCAAAAGGAGCTCTTGATAAAAGAGCTGATTTATAAAACCTCAATCTACTTGAAGGGGCTCTTGAAAAGAGGAAAATATGAAGAGGCAGAAAGATATAAGGAGATAATGGAAAGATATGCAAATAAGACTTGTTGATTTTAATCCTCAGCTCTTCTGCTATGACTTTATAATAATCAATAAAAACTTAGAGATACCTCTCTTATATCACAAAGATGGAAAATACTTCCCTTTAAATAGAGTCTTTAATCAACATATCGATAAAAAAAAGATAAAAGCTCTCGTCTCAGAAGATCTTGCTGGACTCATAAATTTTTTTATATCTCTAAAAGGAGAAAATAATATTAACTTAATTGAGGTCCTTCGCATACTTAACATATCAAAATCATTAAATGTTAATCTCTTGTCTTCTCAGTTTAAAAAATATGAGAGATATCTTCCTATTCTGTCTTATAAGGAAGAAGTAATTGAAAGTATTGAAAAGGGACTTCTTTTTCCAGAAGTTGCTCTTTTGATAGAAGAGCTAAAAAATTATAATCACTTTTTAGAGATTATAAACACCTTTAGGCTCACCTTTTCTGAGCAGAAAGAACTATTTAACTATCTAAAGAATAAAGAAAATACTATAGATATCACTAAAAACAAGAATAAAGAGGAGCTTATAAGGCTCATAAGGGCTGAGCTATATCCTAAATATTATAATCAACTCCAAAAATTCAATGAAATTAAGAAAAGGTTATCACTACCTAAAAAGGTAGTTCTAAAAGAAACCCCTTTCTTTGAGACAAAGGATTTAAAAATTGAGATTACCTTTAAGAATCTAAAAGAGTTAAAAGACAGAATTGAAGCAATAAATAAGCAGATTGAGCAAAAAGAAGAGCTATGGAAAGAGTTAATAGACCAGATTTAGAATATAAAATCTATGTTGAAGAAAGTGCTCTACCTTTCTGTAAAGACTATCTTGAGGATGAGAGACTGCCATATTCCATAATAACTTTAGAAAGCCAGGTAAGCTTAGATAATAAAAGAAATATAATTTTTAAGATAAAAAAGGGGAAGTTTTTAGAGCCCTGTCCTGGTACACCTTCTTATATTTGCTGTGGCTACTATGTGCTTTCACCAGTGGAGAACTGCCCCTTTGAATGTAGCTACTGCATATTGCAAGCATATTTCAAAAATAAAAATATAATTGTCTATGCTAACATAGAAAAACTGATTGATGAGCTAAATGGCATTAAGGATAAAGCAATCTTTAGAATAGGAACAGGAGAGTTTTCAGATAGTCTTTTTCTACCTATCACAAACTTTTATCTAAAGAAGCTACTTGACTTTTTTGCCAAAAATGAGAAGCTATACTTAGAGTTGAAGACAAAATCTGATGAGATACCAAGCATTATAAATCAATACCCTCTGAAAAACATCATCTTCTCTTTCTCTCTAAATAGCCCTCTTATTACCGAACGGGAGGAAGGAAAAACTGCAACCATCAAAAGCAGGATTGAGACAGCAAAAAGGATAAGTGAGATGGGCTATCCCCTCTCCTTTCATTTTGATCCTATTATTCGCTACGAAGGTTGGGAGAAGGGCTACAAAGAAACGATAGATTTGCTATTTGATAAGATTGAAGATAAAAATATTTTCTGGATAAGCTTGGGTACGCTTAGATTTATACCCAATTTAAAAGATATAGCTGAAAAAAACTACCCTAAAACAAAGATATTTAAAGATGAGTTTATTGTTGGACTCGATGGAAAAAAAAGATATTTCAGAAAAACTCGGGTGGAGATATATAAAAAGATACTTTCAATGATAAGAGAAAGAACTTCTAATGTCTTTGTCTATCTTTGTATGGAAAATGAGGACCTATGGATGGATGTTTTTGGCTTAAAGATGACAAGTAAGAAACTAAAAAAGATTATGGATGATATCGTTAAAGATGGAAAAAATAGGCATCCTCATAGCACTTAAAAGGGAAAGTAAGGGGCTTTTTGAGCTTATCTCTTTTGAGAAGCTATTAGAAAAGCCTTACCCAGTATATGAGTCCCAGATGGGAAATAAAAAGATATACCTGGCTATCTCAGGATTAGGCAAGGCCTATGCATCAGCCTGTAGTCAGTTTTTAATTGATAGATTTGATGTTGATCTAATAGTTAATACTGGCTCCTGTGGGGGAGTCTGCCCCAACATAGAGATTGGCGAGATAATATGTCCCTATGCTTTTATGGAGTACGATTTTAATAGTATTAAGTTAGGTACACCTATCTATACCATAAATAACAAATTTATAGATATCATTGAGGCTTTTGGTGTTAAAACTGCCCTTCTTGGCTCTGCAGATAGCAATGCAGACAGTAAAGAGAAAAAGGCTCTTCTCCATAAAATGGGAATAGAGATAGCAGACTGGGAAGCCGCTGGAGTAGTTAAGACCTGCATAAAAAATTATAAAGACGTTTTTGTGTTAAAGGTGGTGACTGATACCAGCACCACCAATTTTGTAGAAGAGTTTATGAAAAATGTTATTAAACTAAATAAAAAGTTGGCTTATAAGACCATATCAATATTATCGGCACTTTAATTTAGTTACCAACCATAGCCATTCTCACCATGCTGACTTATATCAAGTCCTTCAATCTCTTCTTCATTAGAAACTCTAAGTCCCATAGTAGCATCAATAATCTTAAAGAGAATGTAGCTTATAACAAAGGAGTACAAGATAGCAACAACAACACTTATAGCCTGAACACCTAACAAAGCAGGGTTGCCATAAAACAAACCATCACTACCAGCTGGATTAACAGCTTTAGTTGCAAAAAGGCCTGTTGCCAATGCACCCACGGTTCCACCAACACCATGTACACCCACAGCATCAAGAGCATCATCATATCCTAACCTTGCCTTTAAGCTAACTGCCATGTAGCAAATAGGTCCAGTAACAAGTCCAATAATAAATGAGGAAAAGGGTGTTACAAATCCTGCTGCAGGAGTTATGGCCACAAGACCTGCTACTGCACCAGAGGCTAAACCTAATAGGGTAGGTTTTTTTCTATGTAGCCACTCTGAAAATAACCAAGATATAGACCCCACAGCGGAAGAGATATGGGTATTTACAAAGGCCGCAACAGAGAGCCCACTAGAACCAATGGCACTGCCACCATTAAAACCAAACCAACCAAACCACAAAATCGCTGTTCCAAGAAGCGTCATAGTAAGATTATGAGGTGGCATTGGCTCTTTAAGATATCCCTTTCTCTTGCCTAGAACCATAGAGCCAGCAAGGGCTGAAAAGCCAGAGATTATATGTACAACAAGACCACCTGCAAAATCAAGGGCACCCAAGTTTCTAATCCATCCACCTACTCCCCATACCCAGTGGGCAATTGGAAGATAAACTATAATTACCCAGAGTACAAGAAAAACAATATATGAGGTAAACTTAACTCTCTCAGCAAGAGCACCAGAGATAAGAGCAGGCGTTATTATGGCAAACATAAGCTGAAAAGCCATAAAAAGCTGGTGAGGAATTGTTGGACAATAATCTTTATGAGGTAAGGTTGTTACATCTCTTAAAAATATATAATCAAGACCACCTATAAAGTTAAATATATCGGTACCAAAGGCGAGACTATATCCAAACAAAAACCAGATTGTTGTTACAACACCTATAGCCACTAAGCTATGCATCATTGTTCCAAGAACATTCTTTTTTCTAACCATCCCACCATAAAAAAGTGCTAAACCTGGCGTCATTAACATAACTAAGGCTGTTGAGATAAGCATCCAAGCAGTATCGCCTGTATTAATCTCTCCCTCATTTGCAAAGACTTTAGTAACTAATAGGAAAGGTATAAGTAAGCAAAAAATTTTTCTTTTCATCAAAGCCACCTCAGTTTTTATAGTTTTCTTGGTATTTGCAAATTAAGTGCCAAACAATTTGTTTATTTTTTAATCAAAAATGCAAAATATAATGGCATTTTTTTACAAAGGATGACCACAAAGACTAAAAAATAGTCAAAAAAGAGAGGGGCAAGAAAATTAAATATATTTTTTGCTTACTTAACCACTACAAAGGGGTACCTTGACATAACCACATATCCACCATCAGGCCAGTTAAAATATACTCTTACTTCATAGTTTCCAGCAGGTAGGCCCTTAAAAGTGTAAGTTCCATTTCTGGCACCATTAGTATAAAACCACTCATCGTAGGAACTATCGTTAGCCCCTTTAGAGACAACAGTTATCCAATCCTGTTTAAAACCAGGAAGATTAAAATATTCAACAATTATAGGCTCATTCTCATAAAAAATATTTTTAATGGTTCTTGCATAAACTCCAGCAGGTATATTGGCAGTCGGTTGAGAAACTGGTTCTTTTGGCTTAGCTATTGGTTTTAATACACCTAAACTTCCTGTAGTCTCCTTTAGAAATATAGAGACATTATTGTCTAAAAAATACCCTGATATAATCCATTTTCCATCTTTTTTTTCAAAGATACTAAATCTTGCAGAGGGCTGATTTGCCTCATTATAGAAGACAAGTTCCTTATCTTCTATACCCCACTTAGCTTCATTATAACTACGATACCCTTCAATTCTTCCACCAGACTTAAGTTTAATATTTGCTACTCCACCGACATCTGATTTCTCATACCTCCAGATGGTCTCGTTTAGTTCAAAATCTGTGATAGGTAGATGGCTTATCTGTGAAAATGCCCGAGACTGTAGAATAACTAAAACTAACATTAAAAAAAATATTTTTCTTATCTTCATAGCCTACCCTCCCTCTTTAAAGTTTAACAGCGCATATAAAAATGTCAAAAAAATAAAAATTTTCTCGATTTTAAGTGAGATTAATTTTTCTGAGTAAGCCTTTTTATAAGATAGGGGATAAACATAATTAGAGAGATTAGGATTATGGCAATCGCAAAGCCCAGTATCTCTCCCTTAGCTATTAAGTCAAAAAGAGAGCTTCCAAGATATACATAGGCAATACAGGCAGGCAACATAAAGACAAAAGATGCAACTACATAATGTAAGAAAGGGATTGGCGTTATACCATAAAGATAGTTTAAGACAGGAAAAGGAAAGAGAGGCACTATTCTTGTAAAGGCAACAATCTTCCAGCCTCTATCTTTTACAAGATTTGATAATTTTTCCCATCTTTTAACACCAAAGGTCCTTTTTACAAGGTTATAGAATAGATAGCGAGATAAAAAAAATGGTACTGAACAACCAATTGTAGCACCGGAAATAGCAAATATAACCCCCCAGAAGGGTCCCCAGATCATGCCGGCTATTAAAGTAAGAATAAGGCTTGGGAAAAATATAGATGGTCCTATGGAGTAGATTAATATGTATATAATAGGAGATAGGTACTTGTAGGATTTAACATAGTTAAAAACCCCTTCGATATTAAGCAAACCTTCTTTTTTCAAACTATAGACATAAAAGACACCAATAATTATAAGGAGTAACAAAAAAATCTTAGTTAAATTAAGCTTGCTAATCAGTGAAATCTTTAACCTATTAATCCACTTTTGGGTATCACTTAGGGGCTTATCAATAAATTGACCTGTTAAATACTCAATAATATGCTTACCAGAAATACCATTTTTTAAAAAACGATTCTTACATCCCATACAGGATGTTACTATCTCTTTTTCTTCAGCACCTTTTTTCACTCTTTCTAAAAAATTTTTTGAAACTTCTTGATCTAATTTATTAGCACTACCACCAAGTCCACAGCAAGAGGGCTCTTGAAAAATTTTTTCTGTATATTTATGAAAAATTTTATTTATCCTATCTCTAACCTTTTGGTCAAGAAAATTTGGACAGGGATGATGTATTACTAAAGGATTGCCGACTTTTTTCAGATCATCCTCTCCAAATAGCTCAACTAAATGAATCTTGTCAATCCCCTGTAGATATTTTTCAAAGATTTTTTTACAATTAGCACATCCAAAGATTATCTTATCGACACCACAATTTTCTAATTTCTCTTTAAAATTTCTCAAAAAAGAATCAAGAAATAATAAATCACCATTTTGGTAGAGCGGATCGCCACAGCAATGTAGTAATAGGCCCACCTTAATTTTTAATCTCTCTTCAATCAATTTTTTTAGCTTATATACTATATCTACTCCCATAGAGACTAAGGCACAGCCGGGGAAAAAGAGTACCTCCTTAAAATCGATATGGGAAAAGGGAAAGGCACTCATAGATTTTACAAATTCTCTTGAGCTTTTTATCGCTTTAAGGGTCTCTCCTTCCAATCTACCTTCTTTTATTAAATCTTCTTTGAGAGAGTATAATGTTTCTGCAGGCCTTGCTAAATAGGGACAAACCCAGCTACATAAACCACAATTGCTACATATAAAGACAGAGCTATCCCTTTTAAAGAAGAGCTCCTTAGGATAGCCATACTTTTTAAGATAGGGACAAATAAGACAGTTACCACAGAGTGTGCAGTTAAGTATGCTCACTTACACAAACTCCCAAAACAAGAAGAACCTTTCTTAGCGCAACAGGCATAGCAGTGGTCAGCTATTTTAATAGCTTTTCCTACTAAATCCTCAAATCCTCTCAGATCACTTATATTTCCCACCTTTATTCCTAAGGCGTTATTAAAATCACAATCATATATAGAACCATCATAGCCTATACTTATCAAGGTCCTACACATTAGGCTCTTTAGATTTTGAGAGTTAAAATTTCCCATCAAAGTCCTCATATAGCTATCATAAAAACCCTCTGACTCAAGTAAGTTCTTAAAATTACCAATTGGCACATTCGTTAAAGGAATAATATTGTTAAAAAGAACGCCATACTTATTTTTTAAGGTATTCTTATAGATTTCCAAAAGATTATCCGCTGGCAGATCGAAATTAGTTGGGTTATAGACAATATTTAACTCTCTGTTAACGCCAAAACCAAGGCTATTTAGTTCTCTCAATATCTCAATAGATTTATCGAAAACGCCAAAACCCCTCTGCTTTTCTAAATCTTTTTCGTTTAAAGAAGGCAACGATGCATAAATAGATATATCACCATCCTTAAATAAAGAGATTATATCTCTTCTGTCATAGAGAGCTGTCAAGTTTGTCCTAAAGATAATTCTCTTCTTCAGATCTTTTAGAGAGCCAATTAGATAATCTATATAAGGATTAAGTTCTGGAGCACCACCCGTTATATCATAAACATTTATATCTGAGGTTCTTGCAAGGTCAATTATTTTATCAATAACATCTTTTGACATTACCCTATTATCATCAGGCCCTGCAGAGTGATGACAATGGTTACAAGATTGATTACATAGACCACCCACATTTATCTGGACATAGTCTATCTTCTCTCTCACCAACGACTCGCCTAATGTTTTTAATCTCTCATTGAAGCTTACTATAATCTGCTCAAAGCCACAACATGCATTATAATTAATCTTTTTCTCACCTTTGTAGGCAGAGACAGTTAGGGAATAAAAATTAATACCATCTATTACTCGCCATGGCTTATCATCTTTTTTTATTATCTCAACTTCCTTAAAACCTGCAATTTTAAAGGCATCAATAAAATCATTCTCCTTCATAGCCCCTGAAATACATCCTGACCAAAGTTCTGGGTCTTCCTTCATCGATGAAGGCACATCTTTGTCCGATACTATATCACTAATTACGGCTCTACCATCTCTTTTCAAAACCCTAAAAAGTTCTTTAAAAAGCTCTTTTTTTTCTTCATCTCTAACTAAATTTAAAACACAATTAGAGACAACCACATCTATACTTTCATTTGCTACAAGGGGGAAATCCTTTTCAAGCTCTTTAATCTTAAACTCAAGATCTATATAATCTTCAAGATTGCTGATAGGTTTTTCTTGCAAGATATTATCTAACTTCTCTAAATCAAGCCTTAAATTTTGAATCCTACCTCTTTTAAAGACAAAATTTTTGTAACCTAATCTTTCTGCCACTGTATCTTCATACTTTCTTGCAAGAGAAAGCATATCCTTATTCATATCTACACCTATAACCCTACCTCTTTGGCCAACTACTTGAGCAATAATATAGACAAGTTTTCCCGCACCTGAGCCTAAATCAAGAACAGTCTCTCCCTCTAAGACATATCTTGATGGATCGCCACAACCATAGTCCCTCTCTATTATCTCTTCTGGAATTATATGCAAATATTTTGCATTATAGGTGGTAGGACAACATAGGGCCTCTTCTTTTTGCTGCGATGCCCTTTGATATCTCTCATAAACCATTCTTTCCTGATCCATTAAAGCCTCCTATTGATAAAAATTTTTAAGGCTCTCAGGAGAAACTCCCAAGAAAAATAATAAAACTATAAAAACATTTTTAAGGCTGTGTAATATTGGATAAAAAAAACCACCCTTTAAGAGCTTCCTTGCCGATACAGTTACATACTTTTCCACTCTTTTAAATCTTCCATACCTTCTTAACCTTAAAACAAGGTCCACATCCTCAAGAAAAGGATAATCTCTTATCCCTCCTATCTTCTCAAGAGCATCTTTTTTTACAAAAATTGCCTGATCACCATAAGGTAATGAGTGAATATAAGACCTTAGATTAGCAAAAAATTCTACCAACTTTACTAACAATAGCAAGCTGTCATACCTTAATTTAAAAAAACCTGCACAATATTTACCTGTAAGAGAAAAATCTTCCTTTGATACATTGGAAGGCAACAAGGTATCGGCATGTAAGATAAGTATCACATCCCCTAAAGCTATATCTATACCAGTCTTTATCTGTTTTCCTCTGCCCTTTATGCCTTTTATAACCCTAACACCTTCGCAAGAGGCTACATCAACTGTCCTATCACTACTTCCACCATCAACTACAATAATCTCATCAGGTTTTATTTTTTTCACTGCCTCAATGCACTTCTTGATATTAACCTCTTCGTTAAAGGTTGGGATTATAACCGAAAGGACCATTATTTTATATTACAGAGGTTGTCATAGGGAAAGCCCGTTATGCCTCCCTCTAAGATAAATAATCTTCTTTCTTCTATACCTCTACTTATCATATAATCATAGGTATTTTTACCAGTAACACTGCCTCTTTGGCAGATGATTATAATATCGAGGTTATCTTTTTTAACTTTCTCAATAACACTCTCAAGCTTTTTTTTATCTTCCTCACTTTTAACAGGATAGGCATCTGTCTTTATAGAGTTTTTTATATGTTTTCTCTCAAAATCAGACTCTTTTTGCACATCTATTAAATGTACCCTCTTGCCTGATTCAATTATTTTTTTTAGCTCCTCTGCCTTAATAAAATTGTACTCCTCTGCAAAAGCAAAAGAGATTAGGGTAAAAAAGCACACGAAAAATATTAACAAAAATCTTTTCATAAACCCCCCTTAATCTAATAATTTTCCTAATTCTCAAAAATTAAAGTCAAATTGATATTTCCTATAGTATATTATGTCTTTATAGAAAACATCAATTTTGACCTTATAACATATAGCTCACTTTAGACCTTAACTTAATTATATCTTCCTTTTTATATTTGCTAAGCAAACTCTTTATTTGTTATTATAGAATAAGCTAAAAGATAGTTAAGGGGGTATTTATGCAATTTCCCGACTTAAGGCTCAGAAGACTCAGAAAAACAGAAAAGATAAGAAGTATGGTTAGGGAGACTATTCTTAGTGTTAACGATTTTATTTACCCACTCTTTGTAGTTTACGGCAAAAACAAAAAGGAAGAGATTAAATCAATGCCAGGCATATATAGATATTCTGTTGATAGGATACTGGAAGAGGTAGATGAAGTAGTAAAATTAGAGATACCTGCAGTTATACTTTTTGGAATACCTGAGAAAAAAGATCCGGAAGGCTCTTTCGCCCTTGATGATAATGGCGAAGTACAGCAAGCTGTTAGAAAGATAAAAAAGGCTTACCCTGATTTAGTGGTTATAACTGATGTTTGTCTATGTGAGTACACATCCCATGGACATTGTGGCATCCTTACTAAAAAAGGAGAGGTAGATAATGACGCTACTCTGGAAATTTTAGCAGAAGAGGCTCTGTCCCACGTAAGGGCAGGAGCTGATATTGTAGCACCATCTGATATGATGGACGGTAGAGTATTAGCAATTAGAGAGCTTCTTGATGAAAAGGGGTATAATCATATACCCATTATGTCATACTCTGTTAAATATGCCTCCGCCTTTTATGGACCCTTTAGAGATGCTGCAGAGTCAACACCACAATTTGGCGATAGAAAAAGCTATCAGATGGACCCTGCAAATGTACGAGAAGCGATTAGAGAAGCAAGCTTAGATATAGATGAAGGTGCAGATATGATAATGGTAAAGCCCGCCCTCTCTTATTTAGATGTCATATCTGCTGTTTCTGAAGAGTTCCCCTTCCCTATTGTTGCTTACAACGTCTCTGGTGAGTACTCAATGGTAAAAGCTGCTGGCAAGATGGGCTGGATTGACGAGCAACGGGTTATGATGGAGATACTCCTCTCAATAAAAAGGGCAGGAGCAGATCTCATAATCACCTATCATGCAAAGGAAGCGGCAAAATTACTAAGAAAAAAATAGGTTTCCACTTTTTAAATAGACCTAAAGGAGTTAACAATGCATCATATGGGAAAAAGACATGGTCATCCAGAAGGTTCAGAAAAGAAGTATCTGCCTCACTTAATAGCATGGGAGATTACACGTAGTTGCAACCTAAACTGTGTCCACTGCAGAGCTGCAGCCCAATACGGCCCCTATGAAGGAGAGCTCAATACAGAGGAGTGTAAAAAACTTCTTGATAATATAGCTTCTTTCTCAAATCCAATTATTATTCTTACTGGTGGTGAACCACTCTTAAGGAAAGACATCTTTGAGATTGCCCAACATGGTACTAACTTAGGCTTAAGGATGGTTATGGCTGTAAACGGTTTGCTTATTACAGAAGAGATAGCAAAAAAGATGAAAGAAGTGGGTATACAAAGGGTTTCCATAAGCATCGATGGTTCAACCAAAGAATCCCATGATGACTTTAGAAAAGTAGAGGGTGCCTTTGAAGGTGCCCTAAGAGGTATAGAGATACTCAAGAAAAATAAGATTGAATTTCAGATAAATACAACCATTACAAAGAGAAACCTTCAGGAACTACCCAAAATACTTAATTTGGCTATTGAGTTAGGTGCTGTTGCCTATCACCCCTTTCTTTTAGTACCAACTGGAAGAGGTAAGGAGCTGGCCAGTGAGGCACTTACTGCTACAGAATATGAGAAGGTCCTTGAATGGTTTGAAGATATGAGAGATAAAGTTCCCTTACAGTTTAAACCCACTTGTGCCCCCCATTATTATAGAATCATTAGGCAAAAGGCAAAAGAAAAGGGGAAATCTGTAGATTTCAAAACTTATGGTCTCGATGCAATGACAAAGGGCTGTCTTGGTGGTCAGGGTTTTGCCTTCATCTCTCACGTAGGAGTGGTACAGATATGTGGGTATCTGGAAGTGCCTGCTGGAAACATAAAGGAACAGGATTTTAAGACAATCTGGGAAACTTCTCCTCTATTCTTACAAATGCGTGATTTAGACCATTATCATGGTAAGTGTGGCCTTTGCGAATACAGAAAAGTTTGTGGAGGTTGTAGAGCCCGTGCCTATGAAGCAACTGGTGGAAATTACTTAGCTGAAGAGCCTTTATGTACTTTTATCCCTTCTTGTAAATAATGTTTAAGCTAAACTTAAGTTCTATGGAAAAAATTGGGGGTACTATTTTGAAAATAAAGATCCTTTCTCGTTACACGATGTTTTTATTTCTCCTATTATGCCTTGCCTGTGGCAAGACTAAAGATATCGAAAAAAGAGTAAACGAACTAATTAGGGCTAAGGACTACGAAAATGCTCTATCCTTGATAAACGAGAAGATAAAAGAAGAACCCTCAAACAAAAGGTATAGATTTCTTAAAATTAAGATCCATGCCCGCTCTGGCAATACTGATCTGGCTTACGAGGAGCTTCAAAAATACTATGCCCTGACAAAGAAAATTGATAAAGAGATCCTTAAAGAGTTAATAATCTCATCCCAGACTTCTTTTATAGCTCCCTATAAATTTACCTCCTTCATTAATCTTGCCGAGATAAACAAGCTTGAGCCAGAGTTTAGAAAAAATGTAGTTGCTGCCTTAATGGACAGAGATGATACCGTAAAGGTCGGAGCATTATGGGCTGTTGGCAGATTAAAAATAAAAGAGGCTGAAGACAGAGTTATTGAGCTTATAAATCATAAAAACCCCGGCGTTGTTTTCAATAGCCTTTGGGCTTTGGGAGAGATTAAGGGGGAAAAGTCAAAGACAGCCCTGTTGAATTACATAAATAATCCTAAAGATGAGACCTTCCTACCTGAGGCGATTATAGCCCTTGGAAAGATTGGAGATAAAAATGTTATTGCAAGTTTAAAAAAATTTACCAACTCTACTAACAAGAAGGTCTCTGTATCGGCTCTTACAGTAACAGAGTTCTTGGAAAAAGGAAAGATTAAGGATGTCTATAACTTCTATCTTTTGAGGAAGGATGAGGACTCCCTTAGTTTCATCTATTTGATTGCTGGAGAGCTAAAGATAAAAGATTTTGACGCTGTCTTACTCTCAGCCTTAAAAGCAAACACAAATAATCCAAAAGATAGGATAATAAGAGCCTTAGCCGAGTTAGAATCAAAAATCAATCTTGATGTTTTAAAAACCTTCTTAAGATCAAGTGAGGACGGGGAGAAAACACAAAGTTACTATGCCCTTTATAAGCTCGGAATAGATGATAAATCAATATACGAAGAAGGCATTAAAGATAGATTGGCAGAGGTAAGAAGATTCTCTTACTTAGGTTTGGGAAGGATAAACGATAAAAACTTAAAAGATTTGCTTATCAATAAGCTTTTATCTACTAATATTTACGACAAAATTACCATTACCTACTCACTATACCAGAATGAGTAGTTTCTGGCTTCAAGAAAAAAGGTAATATTAGAAACCATAATTCTAACTTTA
>CAZIMS010000012.1:0-6488 GCA_964540515.1 uncultured Pseudomonadota bacterium
ATCTCATAGGCTCTTACAATCCTCATCTTAATATTAATAATAGGAGACCTTAAGGCCCTCTCTTCTGCTATAACCTTTTTCTTTAAATGAGATAGGTGTTTTTTTGTTAAGTATTTTAGCTTTCCATAGTGCATTGCTATTATATTTCCTATATCCTCTTTTTTTTGCACTACAAGCTCAGCTGCTGCAGAAGGTGTAGGTGCCCTCAAGTCTGCCACAAAATCGGCTATAGTAAAATCTGTCTCATGGCCTATGGCAGATATAATAGGTATCTTTGATCTGTAAATAGCATCGGCAACCAACTCCTCGTTAAAGGCCCACAAATCTTCTAAAGTCCCTCCACCCCTTGCAAGTATTATTACATCAACCCTATCAAGAAATCTTTCGTTCATAAGATCAATAGCCGAAGCAATCTCTTCTTTAGCTCCTTCTCCCTGTACCTTAACAGGTACCACTATTATGTGCAGGTTATAATACCTTCTCTTTAGGATATTTAGGATATCTTTAATAACCGCCCCCTTAGGAGAGGTTATTATGGCTATCCTTTGAGGAAGGAAAGGTAGTTTTTTCTTTCTATTCTCGTCAAAATAACCCTTTTTAGACAGTTTCTCCTTTAACTCTTCATAGGCAAGCTTAAGAAGCCCAACACCTAAAGGCTCCATATAGCTTGCCATAAGCTGAAAATCACCTCTTGCAGTATATAAACTCAATGTGCCTCTAACTATAACAGTCATCCCATCTTTTGGATTAAACTTGAGATTATTGTAAAATCCTCTAAACAAAACAACCCTTAACTGTGCCTTCTCATCTTTAAGAGTAAAAAAAAGGTGATTGCCATAATTTTTAAGATTTGAGATCTCTCCTTTTACCCATATAGAAGGAAATGCCTCTTCCAAGACATCTTTAACGATTGACAGAATCTCTGAGACGGTAAAAATATTAATATTTTTATTAAATATCTCCTTAGCCATAGATTAACCTTGAAAAGATTATCACTTAACCAAAAAAATTAGTCAATACATCCATAATACCCTTTTTGTTATTACTGTCACGGGATATTGTCTATTAACTATAACGACATTACATAGTATACTCCCAAATTTGCCGATATACAAAAAGGTCATTTTTTCGCTCCGCAAGTTTTTTTCACAGCTCTAAGCTCATTATATTACAAACTTCGAACTCACCCTTAGGGTTCAAACAGCGAAGTTTGTTGACGCTCAATTCGCTAATAGCTAAAGGAAAAAAGCGTGCTTGATGTCGCTCAAAAACAACCTTCCTATCGACAAAATCTGGTATATCATTAAACTTGACGCTCCTAAGTTAATTGGATAGACTTTATATTTAAAACTTATCTTAAGGAGACCCATATGAGAGGGCCATTAAAGATTGGCAAGTTTGAGCTATTCTGGCTTAATGGTGGTGCCTTTGAGCTTGATGGTGGTGCTATGTTTGGGGTTGTTCCCAAGACACTTTGGTCTAAAAAATATCCCTCCGATGAGAATAATTATATACCAATGGTTTGCTATCCTATCCTTGTTAAAACTAATGGAGTAAACATCTTAATAGAGACAGGTCTTGGAAACAAGCTTACTGATAAACAAAAACAGATATTTCGTTTAAAAGAAGAATGGAATATTCCAAAGGAGTTAAAAGAGATAGGATTAGAAAGAACAGATATTGACTATGTAATCATAACTCATTTTGATTTTGACCATAGTGGTGGAGCTGTAATGTTTAGAGACTCCAAAGAGTTAGAACTAACTTTTCCAAAGGCAAGATACCTAATTCAATCTCTGGAATGGCAGGATGTATTAAATCCCAATAGACGTTCTATCAACACCTTTTGGGAGATAAACTATAAAACATTAAAAGATACAGAAAATCTCATGCCCATTGACGGTGAGTATGAGATTATTAAAGGTATTAAGACTATCCACACTGGTGGACACAATAGGGGACATCAAATCGTTATTATAGAGTCAGAAGGACATATGGCGATACATTTAGGTGATCTACTACCTATGCATTCCCATTATAATCCTCTTTGGGTAATGGCTTATGATAACTTTCCATTAGAATCAATAAGGCAAAAAGAGTTTTGGGAAAATTATGCTTTAGAAAACAAGGCATGGCTAACCTTCTACCATGACCCCTTTGTTTTAGCTGGAAAGTTTAACGAAAAAGGGGAACTAATAGAAAGATTCAATAATTAAGACATAATTAGACAAAAGGGACCTCTTAAATAAAATTTATTTTAATTTTCAAAAAAATAGCCTATAATAAACAGATTATAGCGAGGATGGCGGAACTGGCAGACGCGCTGGGCTTAGAACCCAGTGGGTAACACCGTAGGGGTTCGACTCCCCTTCCTCGCATTACATTTTTTTATGATAAAAATTAATTATAAAATCCAGAAAATGTTAAATCACAAAAGCATAAGATAGGAGGACAAGTGAACGTAGAGATAGTTGATTTAAGCTCGGTAAAAAAAAGGATTATCGTTAAGTTTGAAAAAGAAGAGGTAGAGCCAGAAATAAAAAAAGAGCTCAAAGAGATCGCAAAAACAGCAAAATTAAAAGGTTTTAGACAAGGCAAAGCGCCTTTTCATTTAATAGAAAAGCTTTATACTAATGAGGCTCAATCAAGATATGCCGAGAGGATAATAAAAGCGACCCTATCGAAGATTATGGAAGAAAATAACCTTGAGATCGCTACAAGACCAATTATTGAAAAAGAAGACTTTGAGAATAATGGCTTTCTCTATGAAGCCCTAATTGAGATTCATCCCTCTGTTGAGTTAAAAAGTTATAAAAATCTCGAGCTTAAGAAGGACAAAATCATTGCAACAGAAGAAGAGATATTAAAAAGAATAGAAGATTTAAGAAATAAACATGTAATCTATGAAGATCTACCCGAAGATGAGTTAGCTAAAGAGGATAATATTGTAAACTTTGACGTCTTAAAATACCATCTTGAAGGAAAAGACTTGGGCACTTTAGTTAATCAACAAATTGATCTATCTTCAGATTCTATAATTAAGGATATAAAATCTGCCATTTTAGGCCTTAAAAAAGATGAAGAAAAGGAGTTTTCCTTTGTCTATTCTAATGAAGTGGAACAGGAAAGCTTAAGAGGCAAGTCAGTTAATCTAAAGATAAAAGTAACTGGCTTAAAAAAGAAGGCCTATCCTGACGATGAAAGCTTGGCAGTTAAGGTAGGTAAAGAAAATTTTAACTCATTAAAAGAAGAGATCTCCCAAAACATAATAGAAGGTAAGAAAAAGGACCAGGAAGAAAAATTTAAAAAACTACTCTATTCAAAGATTTATGAGGAAAACCCCTTTGAGATACCTGAAGGGCTTAAAAACGAGGTTGCCTTAGATATGTTACAAAATTTTGTGAAAAACCTTGAACAATCAGGACTTGATGTTAAAAGTATGAATTTAGAATGGGATAAAATTTTTGAGAGCTACAAAGAGCAGGCTGAACATTTTTTAATAAGACAATACATAATAAAGGCAATAAAAAAACAGGAAGGGATTGATGTTACCGAAGAAGAGATAAATAAGATTGCCCAAGAGAGGGCTGAAAAATCTTATAGTAAAGATAAGGTTATTGAATTCTTTAGTACTCCAGAAGGCAGAAGAAGTTTATATCTTTCTGAATTAGAAAACAGGATATATAACTTTTTGCTTGAAAATAATAAGATTGTGGAGGAATAAATGCCCTATGCACCTATTGTTATAGAACAAACAGCTCGTGGAGAAAGGGCTTACGATATATACTCACGCCTTTTAAAAGATAGGATTATTTTTTTGGGGACCGCTATAGATGATGAGGTAGCAAACTTAGTTATAGCACAGATGCTTTTTTTAGAGTCCGAGGACCCAGAAAATGATATATTTCTTTATATAAACTCACCAGGTGGTTATGTAACTGCTGGGCTTGCTATATATGACACAATGCAATATATCAAGCCTAAGGTTTCTACTATATGCGTAGGTCAGGCAGCAAGTATGGCAGCTATCTTATTGGCAGGAGGTGAAAAAGGCAAGAGATACTCCCTCCCCCATTCAAGGATATTAATACATCAACCCTTAGGTGGTGCTCAGGGACAGGCCAGTGATATAGCCATTCAAGCAAAAGAGATTTTAAGACTTAAAGACATACTACATCAAATACTTGTTAAACACACGAATCAGTCCTTAGAGAGGATACAGATTGACTCAGATAGAGATTTTTATATGAATGCACAACAGGCTAAAGATTATGGTATAATAGATGAGGTAATATCAGAGAGAAAGTAACATAAAAAGGAGTTTATTAGTGAGTAAAGATGATCTTAGATGTTCTTTTTGTGGTAAGAGGCAATCAGAAGTAAAGCAGCTCATTGCAGGACCTAATATTTTTATCTGCAACGAGTGCGTTGATCTCTGTAATCAGATACTAAAGGAACAAGATGAGAGAGAAAGATTCAGTTTAAAGGAAGATCTTTATGTCCCCAAACCATCGGAGATAAAAAAGATTCTTGATGAGTATATAGTAGGACAAGATAGGGCAAAAAAGGTACTCTCTGTAGCAGTAAGTAACCATTACAAAAGGATACTATCAAAGGCTTCAGGAAAGAAGTTGGATGTGGAGTTGCAAAAAAGTAATATACTCCTTATAGGTCCAACAGGAACGGGAAAAACTCTTATAGCTCAGACCCTTGCCAAGATACTTAACGTACCCTTTGTCATTGCCGATGCAACCACCCTTACAGAAGCTGGTTATGTTGGTGAGGATGTAGAAAATATTATACTTTACTTACTGCAAGCGGCAGATTTTGATATAGCCAGGGCACAGAAAGGGATAGTCTATATAGATGAAATTGATAAAATAGCAAGAAAGGGTGAAAACCCATCTATTACAAGAGATGTTTCTGGAGAAGGTGTTCAACAGGCCCTTTTAAAAATATTAGAAGGTACAATAGCTAACGTTCCACCAAAAGGTGGAAGAAAACATCCTCAACAAGAATATATAAAGGTAGATACTACCGATATACTATTTATCTGTGGTGGTGCCTTTGTGGGACTTGAAAAAATAATTGAAAAGAGAATCGGGTCTAAATCCTTAGGATTTACCGCTGAGGTTAAGTCAAAGGAAGAAAGACCCATTGGCAAGATACTTGAAGAAGTTCAACCTCAGGACTTACTTAAGTTTGGACTAATACCAGAGTTTGTAGGTAGAATACCTGTTGTCGCCACCTTTGAAGAGCTCAACGAAGAAGCAATGATTAGGATATTAACAGAACCGAAAAACTCTATCATCAAACAATACAAAGCCCTCTTTGATTTTGAAGGAGTCAATCTGAAGTTTACCGATGGCGCACTAAGAGCTATCGCAAAAGAGGCTATTAAGAGAGGTACAGGCGCAAGGGGTTTAAGGGCAATAATGGAAAATGCCATGCTTGACATAATGTATGAGATACCTAGCCAGAAAAACATCAAAGAATGCATAATAAGTGAAGAAGTAATAACAAAAAATGAACAACCAATAATCTTATATGAAGAAACTCTCGAAACTGCATAAGTTTCTGATATTTAATGATTTTTTGAAAAAAGATTAAACGCACCCTTTCAAAGTATTGAAAAATTTGAAAAAAACATTAAAAAATCCTTGACAATATTGTAAAGCCTTGCTATATATAGACTAACTTTACAAAAAGGAGGGTAACAATGACAAAAGCAGAATTAGTAGCAGCAATTGCAGGCAAGGCTGATATTTCAAAGGCAGCAGCAGAAAAGGCTCTTAATGGATTTATGGAAGCTGTTAAGGAAGCACTTAAGAAAGGTGATAAGGTATCTCTCGTTGGCTTTGGCACTTTTGAGGTAGTAAAAAGAGCAGCCAGAAAGGGAAGAAACCCAAGAACAGGTCAAGAGATTAAGATTAAAGCTTCCAAGGCCCCAAAATTTAGACCTGGTAAAGCACTCAAAAAAGCTGTTTAATTGATAATTCTTTCTTGACAAAATTTAAAAAAGGGGGGATAATAATCCTCTCTTTTTTATTAGGGTGGTTAGCTCAGCGGGAGAGCATCGGCCTTACAAGCCGGGGGTCATAGGTTCAAATCCTATACCACCCATTCATAAACTAACTTCCCAATAACTTTTTTCTTAAAAAGTTTCTTTTCGATAATAAAAGAATAGCCGAGACTAAGATTATCAACGTAAAGGGAAACTTTATAAGATAAACAATTGGTACAATAAGTATAAGGCAAAAAGCTCTAAAGATTATGCTTCCTCTTATGATATCTGCAATAGCCGGTGAATGTTTATAATAGCTACTCACAAACTTTCTGCCTAAGCTATTGTTAAGCAAGTACTTATCCCTAAAGTTCCTTAAGACATCAATATGGGGATGATAGGGGGTACCATAAGTAGCCGTGGCTATAAAACAATACTTCACAGTTGAGGAGCTTTTTTGCTCTACCTTAATGAAAGATTCGTT
>CAZIMS010000012.1:6588-47267 GCA_964540515.1 uncultured Pseudomonadota bacterium
AACAATACTTCACAGTTGAGGAGCTTTTTTGCTCTACCTTAATGAAAGATTCGTTAGAAAAATCAGAATAGATCCCCAGATTATTAAAAGCCCGTACTTTATAGTAGTAAAATGAGGCAGATGTAAGATTATTGTCTATAAAGATAGTAACATCCTTACCGACAGTAGTCAGTTTCTTAAAGCTATTTAAACCATCCTGTCTCCAAATCTCATAGCCATCTTCGTTTATAGTATTATCTTCCCAAGTAAGTTTAATGCCATTTTCAACCATAGTTGTAGTTAAGTTAGTGGGCTTATTTAAGGGTAACTGAAGATTTAGCTCAAGGGCCTCTGATTCTCCATTACCGTTATAGGCAAATAACTTATATGATACCCTATCCCCTTCTTGTAGAGATATGTTGTCCCTATACTCGGTGGTATCGCTACTTAAAATGGCTAAATTCTCAAATCCCCCATTTCTTAGATTTCTCTGGAGCTTATATCCCCACTCTGTTGAAGACAAATCAAACCATTTAAGGTTAATGGGCTGATTTGCAACAAGCGGTTCCTTAAGTGAGAAGTTTTCTGGTTTTAAAGGTGGGAGTGAGTTTAAGGAGATAGTTAATGCTTTGTTAGCATTTAGTCTGCCGCCAGAAAATACAGGTAAACCATCAATTTTGTCGACAGATAATAAAATTCTTTCCTTTATCCCCTTGTATGATATAGAAGAATAATTACTTAATAGAAGCCCTGCAACCCCAGAAACCATTGGTGCAGCCATAGAGGTGCCAGTCTCGTAAAAATAGGCTGATGAGTAGATTGTAAATCCAGGCGCTTTATAACTTTGAGTGCTGTATATATTACTACCAGAAGCAGCCAAATGAACAACATTTGTACCGTAGTTAGAATAACTTCCTAAAGAATCATATTGATCAACTGCTGCAACTGAGATGAGATTTTCCAGTTTAAATGAAGCGGGGTAAATATTAATATTATTTAGATTGGAGCGGTTATTTCCTGCAGCGGACACAACTAAAACATTATAATTTTTAGCATTTAATATGGCATCCCTAAGAGATGATATATTTGAAGTACCTTCTGGTGCCTCTAAACTTAGATTTATAACCTTAGCACCCTTACTGATTGCATATTCAATTCCCTCTATTATATCGGAGACATATCCACTGCCTTTATTATCAAGTACTTTTATCGCCATTAACTTTACTGACCAGTTAATACCTGTAACACCCAAATTATTATCTCCAACAGCTCCTATTACCCCTGCCACATGAGTCCCGTGTGAACCCTTACCCTCTATATCATCATCCATTGGGTCATTATCATTATAGGCAAAGTCATATCCATAAAAGCCATTACTATCTTTCCACATATTATCTTTCAAATCAGGATGATTATAATCAATGCCCGTATCCAAAACTGCTATAACTATATTGCCTTTACCAGTTGTGTTATCCCACGCTTCTTCTGATTTAATTTTTTGATGATGCCATTGTTGATTAAAAAAGGTATCATTGGGAGTTTTTGCTTTTCGGAAGATATAATTGGGCTCGGCGTACTCAACTTCTGGATTATTCTTATAAAAACTTATGGCTTCTTCCACAGTAATATCATCAGGTAACTTTATATGATGGATGTTTAGTTCTTGAAAACTTTTTTTAACCTTCCCTTTGGCTTCTCTGTGAATATAGGATGCCTTTGAGAAACTAACATCTTTCTTAAACTTAACCAATAACTCCCCTTCTTTATATTTCTTGATCTTTCTATCAAAACCATTGTCCGAAAAACCTGATAGAAACAAAAAGACTAGGGTTATAAAAAGTATGAGCCTTTTCATCAATGTTTTTTATCATACCATTAAGAAATTATCAAAGACAATAACCTACATCAAAAAGTTTACTATTTATTTTTTTTTGTATACTATATCCTTGTGAGGAAATTAGATTATTACTTAATCTCTGAGTTTTTAGAGCTCTTCATACCAATAGTACTTACCTTAATCTTCTTAGGGTCTGCCTATCGATTAACAACTTTAGGAGAGATAGACCAAATTTATATTGACTTTAAGACTACTTTTATAATCTTTATCAATCTAATACCCCTAATCTTGCCAATAATCCTTTCTATGTCTTTTTTCTTTTCCTTAGTAATTCTATTGATTAAATTAAGGCTATCAGGAGAGCTTTTAGGTGTTTTTACCTCGCAAATCTCCCACAGAAGAGTCTTCAACTTATTTTTGAAAGTAGCATTGATAATATCACTTTTAGGTTTTTTAAACAGCCTATTTGTAAAGCCTGCCTCGGCAAGAAAGATCTCTAAGCTTTTAGACATTAGTAGCTTTGACCTAATAAAGAATTTAGAAGCAGGAGAGATAAAAAAGATATCTACCAATACATTCCTATACGCCAAAGAAAAAACAAATAACCTAAAAAATATTGTCTATTTAAAAAACTCTTACCCCTCTAATATCACTATACTCACGGCAAAGGAGCTCAATAGCATAAGTCTATATGGAGGGGAGCTTAAATGTCTTTTTAATGAAGGGCGGATGTTAACCATTAGGGGAGAGGATTTTACCTCCTATGATTTTTCTACCCTCTTTTTCAACCCCTTTAAAAATAAGATTAAATCAGAGTCAGAAATATCTCCCAAAATAATTCCCTCTTTTTCACTATTTTATATAACAAAGATTTATAAAGATGCATACAAAGAAGCAACTGAGTTAGGAGAGAGATTTTTTTCCAATTTTGCCCCAATTATCTTACTATTTGTAGTCTTTTCTTTAGCAACCTCTAATAGAAAAGATAATTATGTAAGTACAATTCTCTTCTGTCTTACCATCGTAATTCTCCACTATTCTATATTTTATACAGTTTATCACTACTCAAAAAATGGTAGCATAAACCCCCTTTACTCCTTTTTTCTACTAACCTTAATAGAGCTTATGAGTTGTTTTTTACTATTTAAAAAAAGATTTGCCAGGGTCTTTTAGATGAAAAACCTCACAAAATTTTTACTTAAGGAATACATAGTAAGCCTTCTCATAGTCCTATCATCTCTAACAATAATAGTTTTTATCTTTGATATAATCCAGTTTATAGATGAGCTTGCTCTATTGTCTAAGGGGAAGCTACTTTTTATACTATATAGAATACCCCACTATATTTCCTATATCTTCCCCTACTCTATAGTATTATCAAGCATTTTCAGCTACTGTAGGCTCTCTTACCAGTTTGAGATCATCGCCCTTAATACAGCAAGAATCACAGACAAGAAGATTATAATGATGCTTTCCTTATTTATCTTATTGACCTCTCTCTTGTCCTTTATTAACGAAGGCTTCATCGCTCCCTATACACTAAGAAAGAGCTTAATCCTTATAGGTAAAGAAAAACCCATAGAGGAAATTGAGCTACAAGAGATAGCTCTAAAAAAAGATAATGAGCTAATATTTATTGAATCTCTACAAAAAGAGGCAAAAACATTTAACAATTTGGTGAGAGTCATATTAGATAGGGAAGATAAAGTTGAGGAGGTATTAGTTGCCAAGGAGGGTTTAAAAAAGGGTAATTTTTTGGAAATTAAAGATGGCAAAATTTTTACATCTAATGGTGAGATAAAAGATTTCACTGGAACAGTTGAGATGAATCTATCCACGGCAGTGATAAACTTGGCCTATAAACCAAAGGTACTAACTATTCTTGAGATGAGGGAGTTAGATAAGGCTGTAAGCATATACAGCATTGACACAAAAAGGTATTCCCACAGCATATCAAAGCGAATCTTACATATTTTTATACCCCTCTTACTTTATCTTGCAATAGTTATAAAGATCCCTCCTTTTATTGATGACAAAAAAAGGGTTGTGACCTTAATAAAAACAAGCTTTTTGCTAATACTTTACAATATAATTGAGTCAAATATTTACAACTGGTCTCTGGCAAAGAGGCTAAATATGTTTTGTCCTCTTTTTATATGTCTTTTAATGGTTATCTTATTTATAATAGGCACACGGAGGCTTAATTCACCCTATCTATAGAGACCTTATTTTTTTCAAACCTCACAATAACTGTATGGGCCTGGTCAGGAAAGGAAAACCCTTTGTTTTCAATCTTTTTCAAGCCTCTTAACTCAAGCTTTGAGTAGTCTTTATTAGCAAATCCCCTCTCTGCCTCGATAAAAAGTCTTTTCTCTCCAGAAGAAACGTTAAGCTTCATATAACTAATCTTTGAGGCATAACCCTTTTTATTCTCCAACATTATAATAAGAGGGTTTGGAACTTTTACTTCATAGGGTCTTACTACCCCACAAAAAAGCTCCATCTTTACTTTTCCAAAGGCCTTTTTTATTGTAACTTCCCTTGCCTCACTCTTTTCCTGCTGAGTAGCCGTTTGGGCAAAAGAAAAAGAAACAAACATTAATAAAAATAAAAAAGTCCTTTTAAACACTTTAAAACCTCCTAAAAAAAGGGGATTCCCTTTAGGAACCCCCCTTTAAAAACCAACTCAATTAACTATCTACTTCTTTGGTATATTAAGTTTAAACTTTGCTGTTTTTTCTGTCACCTTTGAAGCGCCAAAATTTACCTCTGATTCAAACTTACCAACTCCTGTGGCTGTAAGTGGTGTAAAGTTTATAGCTCCAATATAGTTAACCTCAGTAAATGAGCAAGTTTTTGTGGTAGGATTATAAACAACGCCTGGATCTGGTGTAGAGCCGCCATAGCAGGAAGTCTGAAGGTCTTTTTCACATCTAAAATTTTGATAGGTTCCGCCATTGTAGCATTGGATTGTCCCTCGAATACCACCGTTATAACAAGCTGATGAAGATGAAAGAGGTTGATTCCACATATTAGGACCGGCAGGTGTACTATAACAAATACTTGATCCATAATAGTAGCTACCATTATTCAAGCTACAACCACTTCCGTCCCATGTTCCACCAATCTGAGAACAAGCCTCTTGAAAGGTTAACTCACATCTATTGTTAGTAGAATTCCATGTACCAGAAAGACATTGGGTTGCTGCAGTGGGATTATAGTTTATACTTGCATAAAAGTCATAACAACCAACTACATTACCCGAGGGATCAAGTATTGGCTGAGAACCTTGATCATAACAGATATTTGCACCGCTAACGATACCCCTAAAGGTCACCTTATAGCTATTTGGTAAGCCTGAATACTGATTAAAAGATGTAACAGGAAGTTCTATACTATCTTCCTTAGCTGCACAGAGGGTCATAGTATTAGCTGAAACTGTATTAGGAACACAGGGGTCTAATATAGCAGCAGTTTGGTTATTATTGTAGCTTGTACCACCCCATTTATCAATTCTTATTTCTACAGCTCTTTCTACCAAAGCTAAATTGTGCGTATTATAATCATAATCGATAGGCTCTATAAACTCTTTTTTTTGTCCAAACCAGCCATCTGAGTCAGTTTTTTTAGGAAGGCCAAACAAGACATAACCTTTGGGTATCAATGGTTGTTTTGTTTCATCCTTTCCTATAAAAATAGCAGGGGCCGCATCTCCTGTATTAAAGAAGTTTGAATAATAACCAATGCTTAGAGAGGGTTGATCAAACATGTAAGGGGGGTTGTAGTAGCCATTTGAGCCATAATAGGTTTTGGTTGCCTTTAGGGCAACATTATATTCACTGCCATAATTAAACTTTGCCATACCTCTTCCAAAGAAATCATTATAAGTAATATCATTTAAACCTTGCTGAGTCTCATACTCATACAGTGGGTATCCCTTTCTATAGAGGGAGAAGGATATTAAGCTTGTGGTGTTATTAAAGGCAAAGGGAGAGCTCAGCGTCCAGTTACCTCTAATCATTCTTAGGGTAACATTGTTAGTACCTGGCTGTAAGATACCAAAACTACAGATCGTCTCTAACTTTCTGCTTGTTAGAATCTGATTTGGGTCACCTTGCCACTGGGTAGCACAGATATTTGTGTAAGCTGGAAACAGATCAAGTGTTGTACTTGTAGTAGCTTTGTCTATAAGTTTTCTCTCAAAGTTTATCTGATAGATTGTACCATCTTTTCTTTTCTTCCACTGCCAGGCATTAATAAGAATATGAGTCGTTGCATTTGAGATTACTGATTTTTCAGCCTCTTCATCGGGAAACTGAAATGAGAGACTTACCTTTGCTGTCTTTTCCTCTACCGAAAGTGTTTTCTCACCACTTCCACCACAGCCTGTTATAAAAAACAGCGTGGCTAACAATAACATTCCATAAATATGTAGCCGTTTACTCATTTTGTTGCCTCCTTTAATTTTATTTGATTGTCTATTAAAAGCATTTTCCATAAAACACCCCCCTTCTTAATTAATGATTATATTGGTAGTTATGGTAACGGTTACAGACTGTGTCCTTTCAACTGTTGCGGCACCATCACTTACAACAACTCTCACAGAGTATGTGCCTGTAGTGCTTACTGGCCACACAATAGTATGACCTGTCCCTAAAAGGCTGCCGTCTATATACCATGTATATTTGAGAGGATAAGGACCATTATCAGGGTCAGTAGCTGTTGCAGAAAGGGTATATTGACCTGCCCCCGCTGTTACTGAAATAGTAGGTGTTGATGGTGGTTGGTTAGTAACTGCTCCTGTAACATCAATAGTTTTTGTGAAGGAAACTGGTGTTGCTACCTTTCCATCGGATACCCTAACCTCAACAGTATAAGTTCCAGCAGAAGATGGAGTCCATGTAATTGAAGCACCTGTCCCTGACTGCTTAACATTCTGGATATACCATTCATAGGTAAGTGTATCGCCATCGGCATCGGTTGCTACCGCAGTTAATGTAACTGTTTGACCAGTTTGGGGCGATGATGGACTAACAGTTATATCTGAAACGACAGGTCTTGTATTAACATTAATTGATCTTGGTGAACTTGTTACTGTAGCAGTTCCATCAGATACCCTTACAGTTATAGAGTAAGTCCCTCCTGCTGTAGGCGTCCAGTTTAAGGATGCCCCTCCTGTCCCAATCTGTGTTGTCCCTGCAAACCAGGTATAGGTTAAAGGGTCACCATCGGCATCTTCTGCTGTGGCACTAAATGTTACTGCTGTTCCAGCTGTAGCGGTTGATGGCACGCTAACATTAGTAATCATAGGGGAAGTATTTGTTACTGTAAAGGTTTGGCTTCTTCTTGCAGTTAGGGCACCATCTGAAACAACAACCATTATAGTGTATGATTTTCTAATACGTGGCCTCCACGTGGTTGATGCAGTAGCAGCCTTTGTTGCAATAGTGGTGGGGGTTTTTTCGTCGATAAGATTGCCATCAACATAAAAACTAAAGGTCAGTGTATCATTTTCCGCATCCGTTGCAGTAGCAGATATTGTTATTGGCTCATTTATAACACCTGTTGAAGGAACAGTAAATGTACTTATCGAGGGCGCAGTGTTTTGTCTCTTAACTTTTATTATTTTTTGACCAAGTGAGGCACTCTTGCTACCATCTGATACAGTTAGATCAATAGTTACATCACCTTCTTGTGATGGAGCAGTCCAGCTAAAATAGCTTGAGATTGAGCTTGCTGGAGTTCCACCACTAATTGTCCAGCTATATGTAACAGCTTTACCCTCCGGGTCATAGGCATAGGCAGATATGGCATTTGAAGAGCCTGGTGTTACATTAGTAGGTATGCTATTAGACACTATCACAGGGGGAGTATCAGGATAAACCAAAATGGGTCTATTTTGTGATGTTACATTAGTTCCATCACTTACAGATAAAGTTATATTATAGGTACTTTGAGAGCTAACTGATGGAGCTGTCCAAATTGGATTTTGGGTAGATGTGCTGTTAAAGTTACCAGCGGAAGGTGAAACTGACCAGCTGTAAGTTAGGGTATCACCGTCAGGGTCGTAGGCAGAGGCATACAAATAGATATCATTTCCTTCTACCACTGAAGTAGGAACATAGAGATAAGTTATTCGTGGAGGTCTGTTGACTGTAGAAACCTCAATAGTAACTGTTGTATCGCTACTTAAACCACCGCTATCTGTAACTCTTAGAGTTAGACCGTAGGTGCCATCACTGGTAGGGGCTGTCCAAGTAGGATTTTGGGTAGAGGTACTACTAAAAGTTCCTGAACCTGACCAACTATAGGAAAGAGAATCACCATCAGGATCCCAAGCATAGCCATATAACTGTACTGTCTCCCCTGTTTTTATACTATATTTATTAGCATAGGCATAAGCATAAGGCGGATGATTAGGAAATTGTGGGTTTAAAACAACCTGTTTGCCCGTATCATCTGTTTCAGGAGGAGATATTGTTCCATTAACTTTAAAATCAAAGCTATCAACACCATCAGTTAAAACATAGTTTTCCCCACAAATTACAGGTAATGTATATAAACCATTACTATCAGTATAAGTAGACTGATAACCAAACCATTTATCCTTTACATAGGCATAGAGATACTTGTTTGCATAGATAGAACCATCAGATTTTTTTGCTCTACCTGTTACGGTGCATTCAAAGGGATCTGTTACCTCCTCTATATCAACTTGATAACAACCACTAGCGCCCCTTGCCTTTAGTTTTTTCTTTTTTTCTATCCATTTGAAGGTAAATGGGTCGGTATAACTAAGCACAATTTCATAATCGCTATCAACGGTAGAAGTTACACCTTCTATCTTAAATTTACCATTTTCATCTGTATAACCATTGGTTGATCTAAAACCAGTCACAGTAGCATTATTATTTCTTAAATCATTCAGATAAAGATATAGGTTAGGTAGTGGGCTTTTTTCATTCTTTTTAGCCTTTTTAAACTCGCCTTCTATGCAAAAAGTTCTAAGATCTCCCATGGCAACATAATCAAAGTTGTACCAAGATAAGTCAAATCCCAAATCTTTACTTGCCTTCTTTAAATCATCCTCTGTAAAAACTGCATAGGGTCTGTCATTAGGTTGACAGGTATCTGAGTCTGAAAAATAAAGCGTATCTTCAAATTCACCCCAATTTAAATTTTGAAAGGCAGAACTTTTGTAAAGGGTTGCATTGCCAATCTTATACCACTTACCATTCAATGAAACATAAAAACCAACCTGCTTACCTGGTTTTGTCGTATCTTCGTCTCTCTTTGCTATCTCACAATCATCTATCTGTCTTTTAACGTTAAATTTTGCTACTGCTGTCTTTCTAACTAACTCTGATTGTTTTGCTGCTGAAGCCGAAGAAACAGTGCAATTGCCCGAAGCATCCAATGTCCCATATTTACCATCTTTTGTTACACAAAATGACTTTCCCGTCGCTGTTTTAATATCTATGTAGTCAAAGGCTGTTGAGACAAGCTTGTTTCCTGCAGTGTCAGCCTCTGTTGGGAAAGACTTCATATCCTCTTCATTAGTAGGGTTATAGTTTTGAGCCTTAACAACAATACTATCTCCAATATCGCTTGAAGCAGCCTTAAGCATACTCTTTGACAAATCCATCTGCCATCTAACTACACTACCACTGGCCTTAGCAACCTTAATCTCATTATTTGTTGCAAGTTTCTTAACCCCTTTTGAGTTCTGAACAATAGCTATACTCAAAGTATCTTCTTCGGCAGACTTAAAAAAGTCTGTAGCTGATATGTTGTTAAAAGTAACTGCCTTTGCAAGATAGGGAGCAATCTCAGCCTTTAAGTTTAACCCCTTTAAATCTTCTGGTTTTGAATAGTTAAAAGTTTTTGAATAGGTTACCAAGCCATTTTTCATAATATAGACAATAATATATCCACCGTCAGACCAAAGCTCAATAGGTAAAGAAAAAGTACCTAAAGCTGGATCGGTAGCTGTCTCATACTTTTTGTCTAACCTTCCATGATGATAGCTCTCAATAACTACCTTAGCAGCACCAACTCGATCATAACCGTCAGCAGATTTTGAGAAATCTGCCTTCGATGCACCAACAAGAGAACTTAGTCCTACTGTACCAACTGCGGTACCGCCTATAGTTACACTTGAGCTTGTAACACCTCCTGTAGTACCTCCTCCACCGCCGCCTCCCCCGCAGGAATACAAAATTATTAGGAAGGCAAACCATATAAATACAAAATACTTTTTCATATAATCCTCCTTAAACTTTTACAATTTAATCTTTAACTTACGCACAAAAATTATTAACATCTTAAACCCTAATAGTTTTACCTACCATAACTAAACTCTTTTTTTAATGACTTGTCAAGTGTTGGTCATCACATTTTTTCATTTTTTTGTAACCTATTGTTTTTAAAAGATAAAAAAACTTCGAAAATATTGATACGAATGGTTAAAAGTTTTGCCATAGATATTTAGCTGAGAAAAAAACTCTTTACAAAGAGGAGCTATTTTTATATAATTTTTGCGCCTATGGAAAGAAAGATAAATAAAATACTTATCGCCAATAGAGGTGAGATCGCAACAAGGATTATTAGAGCCTGTAAAGAGCTTAATATTACCTCTGTTGCCATCTATTCTGAGGTAGATAGAAATGCCCTTCATGTTAGAAAGGCTGATAAGGCATATCTTTTAGGTCCAGGCCCTCTGGAAGGGTATCTTAACTATCATCGAATAGTTGACCTTGCAAAAGAGATAAAGGCTGATGCAATACATCCTGGCTATGGTTTTCTCTCAGAAAATCCTGATTTTGCAAAATATTGCGAAGATAAAGGCATAATTTTCATAGGCCCAAAAAGCGATGCCATAGCTTTGATGGGAAATAAGGTTGAGGCAAGGAACTTAGCTAAAAAGATTGGTTTGCCACTCCTACCTGGCACAGAGGAGCCAATTAAAGATGAAGAAGAAGCAGTAAGTTATGCAAACTCAATTGGTTATCCTGTAATTATTAAGGCTGCCTTTGGTGGTGGTGGTAGAGGAATGAGAGTGTCCTATAACGAAAAGGAGCTCAGAAGATATGTTAATATCTGTATGTCAGAGTCAAAGAAGGCCTTTGGAAAAGCTGATATTTTTATAGAAAAATATCTGGAAGAGCCCCACCATATTGAGTTTCAAGTTTTAGCTGATAGTTTTGGGAATGTTATACATTTAGGAGAAAGAGACTGCTCTATCCAGAGGCGCCATCAGAAGCTTGTGGAGATAGCCCCTTCTTTAATACTTGATGAGAGTAAGAGAGCTGAGATGGGTAAAGCTGCTGTTGAGTTAGCAAAGGCTGTTAACTATACTAGTGCTGGAACAGTAGAGTTTTTGCTTGATAAAAAGGGTAATTACTATTTTATGGAGATGAACACCCGAATACAGGTTGAGCATCCTGTCACGGAGGTTGTTACTGGTGTAGATCTTATTAAGGCTATGATAAGAATTGCTGAAGGTAATCCTCTTGAGATAAAACAAGAACAAGTTCAACTTAGAGGGTATGCTATAGAGGTAAGAATCTGCGCAGAAGACCCTAAAAATAATTTTATGCCTGATTTTGGAAGGATAACTCAGTATAACTCACCTGGCGGTATTGGCGTAAGGTTAGACGGGGCTGTATATCAGGGATATACAATTCCACCATATTATGACTCAATGATTGTTAAGCTAATAGTCTATGGCAGCAGCTGGGATGAGACTGTATCAAGACTTAGAAGATCCTTAGATGAGTATATAATCAGAGGAATTAAGACAACAATCCCCTTCTACAAAAAGATCGTTTCTGATCCAGATTTTATTAATGGAAAGATAGATACCTGGTTTATTGATAAAAAACCTCATCTTCTTGATTATAAAGATTATGTTGACCCGATGGATTATGTTACCGCAATTGCCGCATCAATAGCTGTAAGAGAAGGTGTCATTTAAAAATTATAAAACAGGGGAGTAAGGTTGTGAAGAAAGATAGCAAAGTTACTTATATAAGATTGGCACCAAAGCATTATAAGTTAACCCTCCACGGGAATGAGTATGACGTAAGGGTCATAGGGGTTGGCCATAATCAGGGTGATGTAAGGCCTCTTTTTCTGGAGATAGATGGTAGGCTTGAAGAAGTAATGATAGAGGTTAAGGAGTATGAAGAAGTAGTGGAAGAGTTGGTTATACCCACTGCAGGCGTTGCAATGGAGCTATCAAGAAAAAGACCAAAGGCTGAAAGGGATGGTGATGTTACAACACCAATTCCTGGTAAGATTAGTGATATACTTGTTTCTGTGGGTGAAGAAGTGAAGATGGGTCAACCTATCTTAATAGTTGAGGCAATGAAAATGGAAAACGAGATACACTCTCCTAAAGATGGTATAGTAAAGGAGATTTATGTATCAAAAGATGATAATGTAATGCCTGACGAGGCACTTATATATATTGAATAATTTAAGTTTAAGACAATTAAACCTGCTAAATCTAAACCATTTATATCACTCTTCCCTATCTAGTAGTTCTAAGAAATAGTCTTCGATCTGCGAGTTTTTATAGTTTTTACTTATATCTTCGAGCTTACCACTAAGTATAATCTTTCCTTCTTTGATTACGGCTACATCAGTGGATATCTCTTCTACCAAACTTAAAATATGGGTAGATATAAAAAAGGTTTTGCCTTTTTTTGAATACTCTCTTACTAAGTTTTTAAGATTTTTTGCCGATCTTGGGTCAAGCCCAACAAGAGGCTCATCCATAATATAGATGTCAGGATTGTGAGAAAAGGCAGATATAAGTAAAAGCTTTTGCTTCATCCCGTGAGAGTAATTTTCTATAAGCTCATCAAGCCAGTTTTTCAGCTCGAAGATATCAGAAAGCTCCTCTACCTTTTCTTTGAAAAAGCCATCTTCCACATCAAAGACCTCTTTTACAAAATGAAGGAACTCATAACCTGTAAGCTTTTCATATAAAAAAGGTCTATCTGGCACAAAACCAATGCCCCTCTTTGCTGATATGTCATTGTCTTTTATATTAATCCCATTTATATATATCTCCCCTGAAGAAGGAACTATAATGCCTGTAATCATTTTTATTGTAGTAGTCTTTCCAGCACCGTTAGGACCAATAAAGGCAAAGACATCTCCTCTATTGATAGTAAGATTTATATCTTTACAGGCATGAAAGTTACCATAATATTTGTTTAGGTTGATGGTTTTAATAGACGGTACGCTCATATTTATTCAAAAACCAATCTTTCGTAGCAAATTTTTCATCAAAACCTTTCTTGCCAAGTATTGAAAAGGCAATCCTTTTGCCTATCTCGACACCTGGCTGATCAAAGGGGTTAATATTGTAAAGTTTGCCAGAGTAGGCAGTGGCAAGTTCAAAGAAATAAAACAAGGCACCTAAGGATCGTAGTGTTAACTCTTCTAACTCTATGGCTATGGTAGGTATCGCTTCTTTAACAAGAGCACCATAGGTGCCATAAAACTCTGCGTTAAAAAGGTCGTCAAAGCTCTTACTACATAAATAGCCAACACTATCGAACTCGCCAAAGACATTAGGGATATGCAAATCTGTCTTTTCTTTTGATTTTATCATTATGACTACTTTATCTCTCGGCCCTTCCAGATATAGCTGAAGTTGAGAGTGTTGATCTGTTACTCCTCTTGCTACTATCGGTGTCTGACCAGTTCTTATTATCTCACCATTGTTCCCAATCTTTTTACCTAAACTTTCTGCCCAAAGTTGAGAAAACCATTGGCAAAACCTTTCTAACCTGTCGCCATAATGAAACATTACAACATTGCTTTTGCCTCTTCTTAAGTTTAGTAGATATAAGATATTAGCAAAAAGGCAGGTTTCTATAAAGTTCCTCTCTATAATCTTTGTACCTTCAATGAGCTCGGAGATATTTTCATCAATAAACATTGCAGGAAGTAGCCCTACATAGGATAAAACAGAAAATCTACCACCAAGATCCTTTGGGACATCAAAGGTTGGTATACCTTCTTTTTTTGAAATTTCTCTTAGAAAACCCTTTTCTGGGTCTGTAATTATTACAAAATGCCTTTTAACATCCAGTTTATTATTTTTAACCAGTTCATAGGCATACAAAAACTGTGAGAGCGTCTCTACGGTCTCTCCTGACTTGCTTATTACAAAAAACAATGTCTTTCCCAGATCTATTTTTTTAAAAACATAACTAATATTGACAGGGTCAACATTATCAAGAACAAAAAACTCCCGCTCTCTCTTGGAAAAATTATATAAATTTAATATAGATTGAAATCCTAAAGCAGAGCCACCAATCCCAAGTATCACAATATATTTAAAATCTTTATTTCTCTCATAGAAATTTTTACTCTCCTCAATAATATCCTTATCATCTAAAACCCTAACAAAACCATAGTTAACCCTTTCAGATATAAATTCACTATAAATGTCATCGAAGTTCTCACCAAAATACTTAACCTCTCTATCAGTCAGACCATTATCATCACCTATAACCGATGACATTACACCACTATAGTTTATTTTAAACATTTACCCCCTCCCCTTGATGGCAAAGACAAAGGAGCTACTCCCTTGGTTTGGCTAATATCTCTAAAACCTTGAGATTTAAAAATCTTCTTGAGACTGCCGATTTAATTATACAGACAGTATCAGCCCCATACCCAGTTCCTGCGATAGCAACAACCTCCTTACCCTCTTCAATCAAACCAGCATCGCAGGCACTCATAACTATATCACAACAAACCTTTACACCCTGACCTAATCTTCTAAGTGTTTGAGCAACAAGTATGGTAGGATATACACCATAAAACTGTGAGGCGAGGGACGACTCAATGGAGCTAGTTGGAATAGTGGCTGTATGGATTTTGACCCCCCATTTCAAAAGCTTTTCTCTATTCTCTTTTAATAGCTCAAAGGTATTTGGCTCCTTGTATCCATAACTATGGGTTATAGCTATTAGATTAATGTTATTTACCTCTCTCTCTTTTAAATGGTTTGCCAATTTAAGGGCGCTTTCACCTGTTGTTGTAGCTATTATGATATCTTTGAAACCTTCAATAACTAAAAAATAGGCTATCTCCAAACATTTTTGGGTATTTTCTTTTCCAGGTCTTTCAAAATAATGAACAACTCTATCCATATAAGATTATATATCACAAAAAAACTTATTTTGCAAAAAACCCTTTAAGGTTTCTTAAAAATCCTGCTAACTCTCTCTTTGTAATAATCGCCACATTTACTCTCAACTTCTTTAAAATACAGCTCTGCCTTATCCCTCTCTCCTTTTTTCAAAAAAAGCTCCAATAAGAATATTTTTGCATCGCAGCTATCAGGATTTATCTTTTCCTCTTGAAGAAGAAAGGTATAGGCATCATTTAATCTATTTTGTCTTAGGGCAATCAAACCTAATATAAGATTTTGTCTTGGTAAAAATACATTAGTCCCCCTTTGGGCATATCTTAAAAGTATTTCTGACCTTTTTAGTTCTTTTCCTTCATCTGCTAAGACATAGGCTAAATATATTGCTATCTCTGGTCTTGGAGCAATATAAAAGGCATTGTTTAGATACTCAATGGCCTTTGTTGTCTCAAAACTTTTATAGTGCAGCTGTGCTTTTTCTATAAGGGCGGGTATGTAAGGGGTTAGAAATATAAGCTCTTCTTTGTTTAAATTGATGCTTCCCAACAAGTGGCTAACATCTAATTTGCTGTAATCATAGTTAAATTTTTTATCAAAGGTAAGATGATAGACTACCCCATAGTTATAGAGGTTTTTCAAAACTTGAGGTTTATAAAATCTTGACATCTCATAAAAATCATAGGTGAAAAATACCTCTTTGTTAAGTTTTTCTTTTATGTTCCTTGCTAACAGCTCAGATTGGTCAAGCTTAAAACCTTCTAAAACAGATTCATCAAGAAAACTACCTTTACGAGATGAGGCATGGCTTGAGATATCTGGAATAAGCTCCTTTAAGATAGGGATACGTGTTATGTTTTGCCTTTGATACCAAGGAAGCATAAGAAAGTCTGCATCCAATACTGTAACATCTTTCCTTACACCTTCTACATACTGAAGATACCAAAGAGGAAAGAGGGTATAGTCTGATTCACCAATAATGAAGGCACCTTGAGGCAAAAATTCTAAGCTATCCTTAGCTAATCTATAGGAGTAAATATCTTTTCTCTTGTCAAGACTATCAACATCTAAATAGAATTTGTAGCCAAGGGAAAAAATAAATAAGGAAAGATAAAGGTACACAAACCATCTTTTAGGATTAAAGTTACCTGCCCCGTAGGCTATAAAAAAGATGGCCATAATAAGAGATGGCGTCAAAAACTCCTTGACTAAGAAAAAGTCTTCCTCTGTAGAGTTTAAGACTATAGGGGTTAGTAAACCATTTATCAAGAAAATCAAAAAGATTGGTAATAATAACTTCTTTTCTTGGCGAAAGAGCAGATAAATACCTAAAATACTTAGAATAATTAGAATGAAGAGCTGCTCCCATAAAAATATTCCATAACTTAATAGCTGATTTAAAAATTTTTCAAAAGACCGTTCTCCGCCTCCAAAGCCAAACTGCTTTCTTAAGATTACCTCCAAAAAGTTTCCAATACTCTCAGGGTCTCCCCAATCGAGAACTGGATTTGACATTGACCTTACAGGTAGATAAAGGTAGGTAGTAAGACCAAGTATAAGAAAGAGCAGGGCTATCAAAAAAGTCTTTATATTTTTTTCAACCAATAGAAAGAAAAATAAGATTCCAACTACTAAAAAGGAAAGCAAGGTGTGATGATTAGCAAGCCCAAGTCCTATTAAAAAGAAAGCTAAAAAAATTTTTCTTTTCTGGGGATTAAAATAATAAGAAGTTATTAAAAACAAAAGGGTTACGAAAAAAAAGTTATTGAGGCTATAGACCTCTGAGATTTGAGACTGCTTAAAATAGACCTCTGAAAAAGCAAGGGTTAAGGTAGATAGAGTGCAAATTAGAGTAGATACATTAGCTCTCTCCAAGGTCTTGAAAAATATGAATAGTGAGATTGAAGAGATAAAAGCAGAGAAGGTATTACAGGCCTTTGCATAGGAAAGAAAAGGCACTATATAATGAAAGGCCTTTGTAAGCAATGAATAAAGTGGATAACCTGGTGGGTGGGTTATACCAAGAGAGTAAGATGCCAGTATTAGCTCAGGTGAATCACCAAAAACAATGCCTGGTGGTGAAAAAAACAGATATAGACAAAAAAATATGAAGCTTAAACTTGCTGGATATAGTAAACTTTTTTTTATTTCCATAGTTTTTTTAAGGTATGAATAAATTCAAAGAAATTAGCAGGGTTTGTTTTATACCAGTAAAAGAAACCCATTGACAACAAAAGTATTAAAAAGATCACTTTTCCAAGAAATTTAAGAAACTTAAAAAAAAGAAATAAAGAGAGAAGAGCTATTATTACGAGTAGTAGCTCTTCCATATCATTTTGCAGAAGGACAGTTAGCGCAGGCTTGATTCTCTCCACAGGCAGGTTTTGTGGTTGAATTTTGTGGCTTTGAATAATCTGTCATATACCAGCCGCCACCTTTGAGAATGAAGTTGCCATTAGATATGAGTCTTTTTACAGTTCCTCTACATTCTGGACAATCATTTATGGGATTTTCAGTAATCCTTTGTTCCTTTTCAAACTGATAGCCACAGTCTTCGCATAAATACTCATAAGTTGGCATACTAATTATCCTCCTTCTCTTGTCTTTTGGAGAAAATTATAATTATTAATAAATGAATAGATTTTTTAATGGTCGGGATGGCGGGATTTGAACCCACGACCACACGCACCCCAAGCGTGTGCGCTACCAAGCTGCGCTACATCCCGAATATGTATTATTCTAACAAATTTCTTATCCTTTGCAAATTTCTTTTAATTTCCTCTAAAAAGAGGATAAGCTTATCTTCTTCTAATCTCTTACTGGACAAACTCTTTTTTATCACTTCAAGCCTATAGCCATTGTCTAAGAGGCTTTTTATCTTTATAATCTTTTCCAGAGAGCCCTTACTGTATAACCTTTGGTTTTTTAAAGACCTCTCTGGCCTTATATCTTTAATCTCTTTCTCCCAATACCTTAAAACATGAGGTTTTATATCCGCTATCTTGCAGACCTCTCCAATTTTAAAGTATCTTTTCTCTTCCATGATTATTTTTTAAGCTCTTTTCTTAGGTTTGTTGATGGTTTAAAAACTATAGTTATTCTTTTCTTAATTACATATTCCTCTTTTGTCTTTGGGTTTCTTCCAATCCTCTCTCCTTTTTCTCTAACTACAAAATTACCAAAATTAGTAATCCTAACACTCTCCCCCTTTAAAAGAGAGTTCTTAATTATCTGAAAGGTCTTATCAATTAGAGCCATTGAATCTCTTCTCGAGTAACCAAGCTCTGTCATCATATATTTTATTAAATCTTGCTTTGTCATATAACACCTCTCCTCTATAAATTATTTTGGGAACTCTACCTTTAGTCTCTTTAAAAGGTTATCTCCTATCTTTTTTGTCTCTTCGTTAATCTCCTCATCATTGAGTGTCCTCTCCATAGACTGAAAGATTAGCTTGAAGGTAAGACTCTTTTTGCCTAAGCCAATCCTATCCCCTTTAAAAAGGTCAACTAACTTAACTTTTTCTAAAAAATCAGCCCCTGAGGTAAAGATAACCTTCATTAACTCTGATACAGCCATATCTTCATCAACTATTACTGTAATATCTCTGTTAATAGATGGGTATCTGGAAAAACCATAATAGTAGGTGCGTTTCTTAAAATATAGATTTTTCAAGAAATCATAATCAATCTCAGCTATATAGACATCTCTTTTTATCTCATAGCTTTCTATAACATCAGGATGAATAAGCCCCAAAAAACCAGCTACAACACCATCTATAATAATCTCTCCTGAAACAGCAGGATTTAAAAAGGGGTATTTTTCTTCTGAGATGGGGGTCACCATTACAGGGATATTAACAGTTGCCTCTACTACACCCTCTATGATGCCTTTAATATTAAAGAAATCATAACTTTCTTCCTTTGAATACCAAGTTTTATCCCATAAATTCCCAGAGAAGGCAAAAGAGACTACCTTTTTTTCCTCAATCTTTTTGTCTATATTATTGTTTAAATAATATGTTTTACCTATCTCATAGAGAAAAAGGTCATAATTACTTCTTTTGTGATTAAGCTCTACTACATTTAGCATACTTACAACAGAGTTAGGCCTCATTACCGTCTCTTCATCAGTGAGGGGATTTTTTATATAAATAAGCCTATCTTTAAAATACTCATAGGAAAAAGTCTTTTTAATCTCCTTTAAGGTAACAAAGCTATAATTAATTACCTCAAAACCACCAAAATCAACTATCTTACACCTTAAAGCATTTAGAAAATCCCTATCCCCTATTTTTCTACTTTTAGTTTTTATTGTAGGTAATAGAGGCGATATCTCTTCATAATATCCCAACCTTGCTATTTCTTCGTAAAGGTCTTCTTCTATGGTTACATCAGCTCTATGGGATGGGATGGTCACATCCCACTCAAATCTCTTCTTTTGAACAGAAAAGCCTAATGATTGGAGTCTTTCTTCAGCCTTATTTATAATTTCTTTGTTGCCTAAATAAATAGCACATCTATCTGGGATAAACTTAATAGTCTCTTTTCTAAATGGTTTTGGATAGGCATCTAATATTATAGATTCAAAGTTGCCACAGGCAAGCTCCTTCATCATCATAGCAGAGCATAGGGCTGATATAGGCACACCAAGTATATCAATGCCTCTCTCAAAACGATAGGAGGCTTCTGATTGTAATAATAATTTTTTGGCTGTTTTTCTAATGGAAGTGGGGTTAAAATAGGCACTTTCAAGAAGTATGTTTTTGGTCTTATCTGTAACCTCAGAATCTAAACCCCCCATTACACCAGCTATGGCTATTGCACCTTCTGTATCGGCAATTACTAAATCACTTTCACTAAGGACCCTTTCCTTACCGTCAAGGGTTGTTATAACTTCATCTTTTTCTGCCTTTCTCACAATAATTTTCTTGTTTTTAATAAGATCATAGTCAAAGGCATGTAAAGGCTGTCCTCTATCAAGCATAACAAAATTTGTAATATCAACAATATTATTGATAGACCTCATCCCACAGGCAAAAAGTCTTATTTTTAAGCTATCTGGAGAATCTTTTATAGTTACATCCTTGATAAGCATTGCCGTGTATCTTGGGCAAAGCTCAGGTGATTTGATCTCAATGTCTATAAACTCTGCCTTGTCTACTAACTTAAAAGTCTCTTCCTTCTTTTTTAGTGGTTTTCCTGTAAGAGCTGACAACTCCCTTGCGATACCTAAATGAGAGAGACAATCACCTCTATTGGGAGTAATATTAATAGTTAAAACATAATCATCTAAATCTTTATAAGCCTCTTCCCATATATTTTTGCCAACCTCAATATCTTCCTTGAGAACTATAATACCCTTTGAGCTTGCCGTGAAACCGAGATCTTTCTCAGAACATAACATTCCAACAGATTCAATATCCCTAATAATCGCCTTCTCTATCTTACCAGATGGTAATTCCGCACCAGGTAAGGCAATCACCACCTTCTGGCCATTTGAAACATTGGGAGCACCACAGACAACCTTTACAGTTTCGTTACCTAAAGAAACTTCACAAATTTTTAGGTTATTAGCCTTTGGATGGTCCTCAACCTTATTTACATAGCCAACTTTACAATTTTTAAATAGCTCCTTTAAATCAACAATCTCTTCAACTTCAAAGCCCGACATTGTTAATTTATGGGCTATATCTTTTACGCTTTCTCGAATATCAATATAGTCTCTTAGCCAACCCAATAGAACCTGCATTATAACTGCTCCAGAAAACTTATGTTACCCTCGTAAAAAAGTCTTATATCATCTATGGCATATTTAAGCATTGTTAATCTTTCTACACCCAACCCAAAGGCAAAGCCAGAGTATAGACTCTTATCATAACCAACAACAGTAAAAAGGTAGGGGTGAATCATCCCACAGCCTAAAACTTCAAGCCAACCACTACCCTTACAAACCCTACAGCCCTTTCCCTCACAGACGACACACTCTATATCAACCTCAGCGCTTGGTTCAGTAAAAGGAAAGTAGCTTGGTCTAAATCTAACATTTTTTTCTTTACCGAAAAAAGATTGCAAAAACTCCGTTAATATCCCCTTAAGATGGGAAAAGCTAACCTCTTTATCAACCATAAAACCTTCAATCTGATGGAACATAGGGCTATGAGTCACATCAGAATCCCTTCTGTAAACCTTTCCTGGACATACGACCATAAGAGGTGGCTGCCTCTTCTCCATAACTCTTATCTGAACTGGTGAAGTGTGTGTTCTTAAAAGTAGAGCCTCGTCAATGTAGAAAGTGTCCTGCATATCTCGGGCGGGGTGTTCCTTCGGAATGTTTAGGGCTTCAAAATTGTAGTAATCTTGCTCTATCTCTGGACCTTCCTCTATCTCAAAGCCTAAACTGGTAAAAATATCAAGAATCTCTGAAGTAACCTTATTTAGAGGATGAACCCTACCAGTTTTTAAATATCTCTTACTCGGTAGGGTAATATCAACCTTTTTCTCTAATATCTTTTGTTTTTTAAGCTCAATCTTTATCTTTTGAAGCTTCTCCGCAAAGAGGTTATCCAACAAATCTTTAACCTCATTTACTCTAGCCCCTAAAACCTTTCTTTCTTCAGGTGAAACAGTAGGTAGTACTTTTAAAATATCCTGTAAACTACCTTTCTTACCTATATACTTAGCCTTTAATTCAACCCACTCTCTTTCGGAGTTGATCTCTTCAAGCTCTTTTAATGCAGCTTTCTTTATCTCTTCAATACTTTCCCAGTTTAACATACTGATTTAACAATGCTCTCAAAGGCTTTTGGGTCAGTTACAGCAAGCTCAGCAAGCATCTTTCTGTCAATAGCAATATTGTTTTGATTAAGTTTATTAATCAACTTGCTATAGGATAGACCCAATGTTCTTGCAAAAGCATTTATCCTTGCGATCCAGAGACTTCTAAACTCTCTCTTTCTTAACTTTCTACCATGAAAGGCAAAGGCAAGCCCTCTTTCTACAGCTACCCTTGCTATCTTGTAAAGTCTGTGTCTAGCTCCCCAATAACCTTTAGCGAGCTTCAAATATTTTTTATGTCTTCTTCTGGTTTTAAATCCACCTTTAGCTCTAGGCATAACTACTATCCTCCATTATATATGTATTACTTCTTTAATTATATTTGCCTGTGTTGTGTTTAAAACACCTGCCTTACCAAGCTGCCTCTTTCTCTTTGAGTTTTTGGAGGTAAGGATATGTCTCAGATTTGCCTTTTTATATTTTACCTTACCTGAAGCAGTTATCTTAAATCTCTTACTAGCACCTTTATGTGTCTTTATCTTTGGCATAAATCCTCCTTACTTTTATTACTTTTTTGCAGATACTATTACCACATAACTCTTACCATCAAACTTTGGCTCACCATCAATCTTAGCAAAGTCAGAAATCCTTGTCATAACCTCATCCATCACCTTTATCCCAAACTCCTTATGGGCAAGCTCTCTACCTCTAAAAACCACGCTAATCTTAACCTTATTTTTATCTTCAATAAATCTTTTTATGTGATTAACCTTCACCTCAATATCATGAATATCTGTCTTTGGCCTAAGCTTAATCTCTTTTACCTGTATAACTGTCTGCTTCTTCTTTGCCTCTTGAGATTTTTTACTTATCTGATACCTTAGCTTTCCATAATCAATAATCTTACAAACGGGAGGGTCAGCATTAGGTGCAATCTCAACAAGGTCATAACCCCTTTCTTTTGCTATTGCTATTGCTTGACTTGTATCAAGAATGCCAAGCTGTTTGCCCTCTTCATCGACCACCCTAACCTTAGGGACTCTTATCTTCTCATTAATGCGATATTCCTTTTCTATACACTACCTCCTTTTCTCTGTCTTTTCTTTTATTTCTAAAATAAAATCTTCTATTTTAACATCTTTTCTTTCTTCTTTTTCTCTCGTTCTAACGGACAGGGTGCCCTTTTCTTTCTCCTTATCACCAATAATTATAACAAATGGTATCTTTCTTAGCTGGGCTTCACGTATTTTGTAACCCAACTTCTCGTTCCTAAAGTCTTCCTCCACTCTAATATCATTCATCCTTAATTTTTCTACAACCTCTTTGGCATAATCAAGCTGACTATCGGAGATATTTAATACTAATACCTGAACAGGTGCGATCCACAAAGGAAAGGCGCCTTTATAGTGTTCAATTAGAATACTAATAAATCTCTCAATGGAACCAAGTATAACCCTGTGTAACATAACTGGCCTGTGTCTCTGATTATCCTGTCCCACAAAGGTTAGATCAAACCTCTCGGGCAGGTTAAAATCACATTGAATAGTTGCACACTGCCACTTTCTATCGAGGGCATCCTTTAGTTTTATATCTATCTTGGGTCCATAGAAGGCACCATCGCCCTCATTAATCTCATAGGGTCTTCCTAACTCATCTAAACAGCTTTTTAGGGCAGTGGTAGCCATATCCCATATCTCGTCGTTTCCAATAAATTTCTCTGGTTTCGTTGATAGTTCAATATCATATGAAAAACCAAACATCTCCATTACATCATCAACAAACTTAATAACATTTTTTATCTCGTCCTTTACCTGATCAGGTCTGCAAAATATATGGGCATCATCTTGAGTAAAACTTCTAACTCTCAAGAGACCATGCAACACTCCTGACCTTTCGTGTCTATGAACTGTACCAAGCTCGAAATATCTTAAAGGAAGGTCTCTATAACTTCTAACCTTAGATTTATAAACAGCAATATGAGCCAGACAGTTCATCGGCTTAATACCAAAAACCTGCCCTTCAACCTCAGTAAAATACATATTCTCTATATAGTTATCATAATGACCTGATTTCTTCCAAAGCTCCAGTCTCATTATGTGAGGTCCATAAACCATCTTATATCCACGTCTTAGATGTTCTCTCCTCTCAAAATCTTCAAGAAGGTATCTAAGTATTGAGCCATTTGGATGATATATAACAAGCCCAGGACCTACCTCATCACTTATACTAAATAAGTCGAGCTCTTTACCTATTTTCCTATGATCCCTTTCTTTTGCCTCTTCTAAAAACTTCAAGAAGCTTTCAAGATCTTCCTTTTTAAAAAAGGCTGTACCATAAATTCGCTGGAGCATCTTATTTTTTTCATCGCCTCTCCAATAGGCGCCAGCAACACTTAAAAGCTTAAAGGCCTTTATTAAACCTGTATGAGGGATATGAGGTCCTCTACAGAGATCGGTAAAACTACCTTGTTTATATAGAGAAACCTTACTCTCTCCTTTTTCTCTCAACTCATTAATAATCTCAATCTTATAGACCTCTCCGTTTCTTGAAAAAAAATCAATAGCCTCATCAATAGACATCTCATTTCTAATAAAGGGCTCTTTCTTGGATATGATCTCATCCATTTTCTTTTCTATTAAGATGAGGTCCTTATCTGTAAATGGTTCCTCTCTATCAAAGTCATAGTAAAAACCTGTTTCTGTAGCTGGTCCAATAGCTACGAGGGTATTAGGAAAAAGTTCCTTTACAGCCTCTGCCATAACGTGGGCACAGCTATGCCTTAGGATATCGAGAGCCATCTTATCATCTGTAGAGACAGGCTCAAAATTTCCCTCTGCCAAACTTAAATCTACAAGCTCACCGTTAATTTTCGCAGCAATTATTTCCATAAAAAACAAAAATAGGCACGGGCGGTCTCGAACCGCCGACCCCTACCATGTCAAGGTAGTGCTCTCCCCCTGAGCTACGTGCCTCTAAATTAATTATTAAGGTAACAAAGTCACCTTAAGATATAGAAGGATAACAATTTCAATAAGTTTATGTCAAGAAAAATCTGTTTTTTATTCTGATAGGCAGATTACAGCCAGATAAATAGAAAAAATGATAATTAGTTGTGTGGCTTTAAGCTCACCTTAAGACTCCATTACTTAATTAAAAGTAAAAAAGCTTTTTAACAAAATTAAATGAAATCATCACAAGGATTAATCTTAAGCCGTAATTAGTTACTGAAATTAGGCATAACTATAGGTATACCTTTTATATTTTCTACAGACATATTTATACCAAAAACTTCTTTTATTGTGTCAGCGTTAAGAACGTCTCTCTCTCCAAAGGCATAAATCTGCCCATCTTTTAAAAGTATAAACTTATCAGAAAACCTTAAGGCCGTGTTTAGGTCATGCATGACTGTTATTGTTATGATTTTTAGTCTTTTGGTTATGGCACTTATAAGATTCATAACCTCTATCTGATTCCTGATATCAAGATGATTAATAGGCTCATCTAACAAAAGGACTGCAGGCTCTTGAGCTAAAGCCCTTGCAATTATGACCTTTTGAAGCTCCCCACCACTTAACTCTTTTGTATTTCTATGTGAAAAATCTTCTAACCCAATTATTTTTAAGATAGACCTTATCTTTTCTTCGTCCTTTTCTGTTACATTCCAACTTATATGAGGTTTCCTTCCAAGTAAGACAGCTTCATATACTGTACAGAATACTCCATTAGATTTCTGAGGCATATAACCAAAGGTAGAGGCAAGCTGATTATCCTTCATTCGCCTCGTATCTAAACCATCTACAAAAACAGTTCCCCTGTGGGGTTTTAGTATTCTATTTAAAGTTCTAAGGAGGGTAGTCTTACCTGAACCGTTTACTCCAAGTAATGAGACAATAGTACCCTTTTCTATCTTGAAATTAATGTCTCTCAAGACTTCCCTCTCCTTGTACTTAAAGCTAATTCCATCAACAATTATCACAAACTTCTACCTCTTAAAAGCAGATATATAAACATAGGTGCTCCAGCAAAGGATGTAATAATTCCTACTGGTAGGACTATAGGTGACATAATAGTTCTTGCCATAGTATCGGAAAAAAGGAGTAGTAGGCCTCCGAATAAAGCAGTGCAGGGGATGAGAAAACGATAATCGCTTCCTACCATAAACCTTACAATATGCGGTGCTATAAGACCTATAAAACCAATAATCCCTAAAAAGGCAGTCACCACCGCTACCAAGAAAGATGATATAACCATTGAGGCAACCTTTAAGACCTTTACATTAACCCCAAGACTTTTTGCTGACTCATCACCCCAAAGAAGGGCGTTGTAATTCCAGCTATTATATAGAAAGAATAAGAAGGATAGGACTAAGACCACAAAGATTATACCGTTCTGCAACCAGCCAGCCTTTCCCATATCCCCAAAGGTCCAAAAAACTGTCGCTGACACATGTACATCACTTGCAAAATACTGAATAAACATAGTGGCAGAGCCCCACAGCGCACTCACCGCTACTCCTGCAAGAACTATGGACTCAGATCCCATGTTTTTAATACTAGAAATAAGAAGAATTAGTAGGACTGTTATCAAAGCTCCGCAGAAAGCTGAGAGAACTACTAGATGTTGAGATGTGATGGTAACCCCCACATTTCCAGTACTGTGAACCTTGCCTGCTCCCAATATTATTATCGCAAAGGCTGCACCAAAGGCTGCACCCTGTGTTACCCCCAGTGTAAAGGGTGATGCTAAAGGATTTTTAAGGACATTTTGCATTATCAACCCCGAAAGCCCAAGGGACGCACCCGCAACAACTGCGCCTATAATTCTTGGAAGTCTTATATTCCAGATTACATGGTGGAGGGTATCTCCTTCATATCTCCCTAATAATGAAAGGATCATATCTGATGGTGAGATAGAGTAAGAGCCCATCTTAATAGAGTAAGCTACTGCTCCAGATATGGCAATTAGGAGTCCCAAAGTTATTATGACTCTTTTTCTACTTAAAACAGCATAAGAAAGGTTATTGTTTCTGTTATTTAATATCAATGGTCTCCTCCCTAAAGGTTATTATTCCATAGCCCTTAGTTTGTGATTTTATCTCACTATAAATAGGAAGTCCCACAAAGAATTTTATTATCTCCTCTGACTTTTTAGGAGGGTCTATATCGTAAAACCTATCAGGATAAATAACCTTACCTATAAAATAACTATTAGCAATGGCTAACTCAAGATTAGTAAAGTAATTGTTATACTGAAGTATGCTATAGACTCTATTGTTTTTTACTGCCTTAAGTTTTTTATAAAAGGAACCATTCTTTTTATAATCTTCAGATACAAGACTTAACCCTCCATTATCAATGAAAATAACATCAGGATTCCACAGTAGTAGCTGCTCTTTATCAATAAAGATAGGACCCTCCTTATTTAGCAATTTTGCAACATTTAGGGCATTTACCCATTCAAGGGGGGGATAAGATCCCTGAGTACTTGTAATTCCGTGAGCCCCCCTATAACTTACAGCACCTACATATACAGTGGGTTTTTGTTTTTCAGTAATATTTTCAGTCCTTTTTTTCAGATCCTGAAGGGTCTTGTTAATGTAGTCCTTTAATTCTTTCTCTCTTTTCTCTGCATTGAGTATCTTACCAAGTAAAGAGAGGGTATTATATACCGAGTTAATATCTAAAATCCCTATCCCGCCATAATCAAGGACGACTACAGGAATGTTAACTCTCTGCTGGATAATGTCAGCCTGTTCAGAGTCAATATTTGTGGTAAAGATAATATCAGGAGCCACAGAAATAAGTTTTTCAAAGTCAGGTAATCTACCTGACCCTCCCTCTCCAACTGTTGGTATTATATCAATCTTTTTTCTTAATGCCGAAAGATAAGGTCGGCTGGGGTTATTAACCTCTTTCTTCTCAGATGCCTCCATACCGACAATTTTATCAGTCTCTTTGAGATATACGACAAATCTCAAAGTACTACTTAAGGCCACAATCCTCTGAACCTTCTTAGGTATAGTAACCTCTCTCCCTGCCATATCTTTTATTGTTATTTTATCCTTTGCCTCAGAAACATTGTAAATTACAAGGCAAAGTGATATAAAAATTAATAAAACTATGCCTTTTAAGGAACCTGCCATACTATCACTCCCTGCTCTGCTTCCGTAGTGTGTACTATCCTACCATTATGGGAATTTTTAGATACCACATCCCTAATAATTTCTGTATCAGGAACACCTCCCTGTATATCTATGTGCATTGCGATATCAGAAATAGCCTCATCAATCGTTCCTTCCCATTGCCACGACGTATTTACAAAATCTATTGATGGGCATCTTTCCATACTTAACAGCATTTCATAAAGTGCCTCTGCTCCTTTCGGTGGTCTAAAGGGCATCTCATGTTTTGCAAAAATCTCTTCATTTAGGGCATTTCTTTTCCATCTTCCCCAACCTATATATATACAGTGCTCCCTTGAAAGCATCTCCATTTTAAGGATATCCTCCTCTTCTTTGATGGCCATGCTCATAGAAGAAAAAGCAATGTCAAAGGATTTTACGAGGTTATATTGATAGGGATCAAAATCCTTCCAGTTTGAATGAATTATATATACGTTTTTGATGTCAAATCTCTCAGCTTCTGCCTTAAGTCTCGAAAGCATCTCAGGAGAAAAGTCGAGCCCTACAACAAACAGGGCAATCTTTGCCAGTGGTAATGTAAAAATTCCAGTACCACAGCCTATATCAAGAACTTTTTTGTTAGAAAAATCTATACCTCTTTCTTTTAATAAGTTGAGAATATTTTGAGTATTCCTAAAGGCTCTCTCATCAAAAGGTAGTGGATATTTTTTTGCCTTTTTATCCCAAAAATCTATACTCTTTTTTTTCTGATTAACTATCTCATTTGCTAATCCCATAAGATTCTCCTTTAAAAAAGCCAATATTTACTTGTTTCCTAAAGTTATTCTTTGCCAAGAGATTACTTATAACTTCTTTATTAAAAGGTTAACTTAACAGCTGCACCAATGATTCTTCCCGCCATAGGATAACCAAACCTCTCTTCATATTTTTTGTCAAAGAGATTTTCAGCATATAAGCCTAATTCTGCATTTTTAGCAAAGGGGATTTTAAGCTCTGCATCAGCGGTAATAAATGAACCAAGCTCAATTAATTTATATCGTGTCTGGCCTAATAGGCGATAGGAATAGACGGTTATCCTTTCCCCAACATACTTACTTCTTAGGCTTAACAATGAATTAAAGGGAAGCTTTATGTCTGCCCCAAGATTGAACTTCCATTGAGGTGTGTAGTCAAGCTCATCAGTCAACTTTGCAGGATCATAAATGTCGCCTTCTTTCTTGCTGCTTTGATAAGTAATGTTTCCAATTAAAGTAAGTCCTTTTGTAGCTTCAAAGGCACCATCAAATGTTGCACCTGTTAAGATTACCCTATCTATGTTGTAACAGCCTCTCCCTGTGGGAATTGTAAATCTACGTATGAAATCATCAATATAATAGCGATAAAGGGCAAGCCTTATATAATCTCTATCTGAAAAATTATGCTTATATGTAAGTTCTAAGGCATTATTACTCTCAAGTTTTAGAGTTGTAGTATAAAGCCCACCTATAAAACCTTCATACCACCACCATGCATCAGGGGCAGAAGGGGTGATATATTTTTTGTAGATTGCTAAGGTAATGATATCACTTTTTGTTATATTAAAAGTACCAGCAAGAGACATACTTAAACCCTCTTCTTTTATCTCCAATTCCCTTGCCAGTCCTGTCTGCGGAGCTTTGTAGGTATCGTAGCGAATACCAGGAGTTAGTAGTAACCTATCAGTTAAGCTCCAGTTATCCGTAAGGTAAAAACCCCACATATAGCTTGCAATACCACTACTTGGTGCGATAGGCCCACCTGTTACTCCATAGCTATTATCAACATAACGAACATCCTGACCACCAGTCTTAATAACCTTTCTCTCAACACCTCCAATAACCTCATGATCTTTCATAGGCATTGTAAACTCGATACTTCCACCATAGGACCTATCTGATTTAACAGTTCTGTCTAATACAAGCTTGCCATCAGGGTAAGTACTATTAAGCCAGCTTGCTGAGTAGTTTTTCTCATCTCTGTCTTCAAAATTTTTGTAAGCCTTAAGTTCTAACACAGAGCTACCAATAGGTTGTTTATAAGAAAAATCCAGAAGATACTTAGTCTTTTCCCACATAGCACCTGGCCCTGGTTCTGTAACATTACCACGATAGGGAGAAAAGGTCTCTCCAAAAGATAAAGGATAATCATAATTTCTCGGTTTATAAAAATTAGAGTTATTAGGGTTAGTTGATAATCTATTATTTATGGCAAAGCCTCTCTCAACAAGTGTATATTGTACCCCAAAAGTCATCTCACCTTTTAAAGGCATATCAAAATATAATTTGGTAGAAAGGTTTTTTGCTTCGTAATCATTATTCCAAAGAAACTCGTCAGCCCTCTGATAACTACCCCCTATTGAGTAACCAAAAGGTCCAATCTTGTAAGTATGGGTCAACCTATAGTTCTGCACATCATAATAATCTTCACCAAAACCATAATTACCGTAGAATGAAAATGTTGGTTTTTCTGTGGGCTTTTTAGTTATAACATTTATGACCCCACCACCTGCATTGTTACCATACTTTACAGAGCTTCCACCTTTCATGATCTCTATTTTCTCAATGTTATCAAGAGGAATAGTGCTCCAATCTATAAAATATCCACCCTGTACACCAGCTGCATTTATAGACCTTCCATCTATATTTAGCATAATCCTATTACCTGAAAGACCTCTTATTGATAAAATGTCACCTGTGTCTCCAACCAACGCTCTCCTACTTATATCTATCTCTGCTTCATATTTTAAAACATCAGGTATACTTAAGTTCTTTCCCTTCTCAATAGTCTTTGTGCCCAATACTATTAAAGAACTATCAACTAAAACCTCTTCAGTAACAACTATCTCTTCCATAGTAAGATGTTTTGTCTTATCAGCTGAGTAAACAATAGGACTTAAAAAAAATATAGTCATAAGTATAATGAGTAACTTTATCATGCTAAAATCCTCCTTCTCTTTTTTTTCACCCCCTTTTTTGATAAAATTAAAGTACGGGGGCCTTGGTTTACACACCATATCCCGTGGGGCAGGGAAGAGTCCTCACTCGCAATTTGGGTCTCCCTGCCTCTTTTATTATTCTTTTATATTTCTTACCTCACCTCCTCTCAGTTGCTATACTGTAGTTTCTTATTCCTAAAAGCCTAACCTCATCAATGACGCCTATAAGTATCCCCACATCAGCTTCTTTATCGGCCTTTATTTGTATAAAATCGTCGTTATTATTTAAAGATGACTTAATCTCGACAGATAGCAAGGCAAGATCAACCTTTCTGTTCATAAAAAATATACTACCGTCCTTTGAGATATAAATAGTTTTAACCGCATTCCCATAAACCTCTGATGTCTTTGACTCAGGCAGCTTGATTTTTATCACAGGCTCTCTTGTTAAGTGCGATGAAAGCATAAAAAACAAAAGAAGAAGAAATACTACATCCACTAAAGGTGCAATATTCATGTGGGTATGATTATGTCTTCTCCTTTCAAAATCTAAGTTTTTCTCATTCATAACACCTTTCTCTACTCTTTAAATAAAGGCTTGTTGTTATCTCCTTCATTATAAAGGCAATCTCATCGGCCTTTTTCTCGAGGTAATGATGTCCTATGTGAATTGGTATTGCTACAAGTAACCCTGCCGCAGTGGTAATCAATGCCTCCCAGATACCCGCTGCAAGCATAGAAGGATTGACATAAGAGCTTTCAGCTATTACCATAAAGGCCTTTATCATTCCCGTTACTGTGCCTGTAAGTCCTAAAAGTGGTGTAATTGTTGTAATTAAACCAAGCCAGCTTAAGCCCTTTTCAATATTCCTTAGCTCTTTTGTACCAATTACTGAAAGCTCTCTCTCATCGCAACCATCAGCAATTGCCTTTAGCAGAGGCATCATTATTTTGGGCTTGGTTTTTAATATTTCATCAGAGGAAAAATCTAAGCTCTTTAACAAAAAACGATACTCTATAGTTTTGTTAATCAGTATAGATGAGCCTATAACAGAACACAGAGCTATCGGATACATAAGAAAACCACCTTTTAAAAAAAGATCTATCACTCAGCCCTCCTAAGAGCAAACCTTATTGGTAATAATGCCCTTGAGATTACAGGTTTTCCATCCTTAAAAGCAGGAAAAAATGTTGATTTTTTAACTGCTTCAATGGCTGCCTCAGTAAATCCAAAACCACCATCTTCTATAACTTCTACATTTAATAGTCTTCCTTTTTCATCAATAGTCAATCTTAATAGTACCCTCCCTTCCTTCCCGAGCCGCCTCGCCATAGTTGGATATACAGGCATCTCCCTGTGGTTAAAATTAGGTCCTGATACAGAGCCAAATTCTACATCTTCAAAGGTCTTCGCCTTAACTGCTGGCTGAGGAGACTCAATACTTACAGGCATTGACGGTACAGGCGCAGGTTGGATTGATATGTCGCTATTCTCATTACGAGACTCAACAACCGGCTCAATTACCTCATTTATTTTGTTTGGTACATCTTCTACATTTTTTACCATAGGCTCGAAAACTTCTGATACTGACTGTTCCTTCTCAAGAGATATTGAGTTATCTTTTTTTTGAGGCTCCTTTAAGATCTTTTTAATATCAGGCTCAATAACTCTCTCATCAATGAAAAAAAGATCTACCTCTTTTAAATTTCTCGACAGAGTAATTGAAACTGGTATAGCCAAAATAAATATATGTATAATCAAAGATATGATAATCCCATAATTATTGTTCAGAGCCTTCATACCTCTTCCACCAATACATACCAATAAGTGCTTTTTCCTTTAACCATATATGATTTCCTTCAACAACAACCTTTGATAAAATCTCACTAATTTCTAACTGGTTGAGCTTCCTACCGGAAAGACAATGCCAGTGTTCTTTTAACTCTTCGACGCTATGGTAAGCAAAGGAGCTATCTATCTTAAAGGTTCTACTAAAGAACATTTGGTAGTCTTTGTATCGCCATCTTATACCAAGATTTCCTCTTCCAATCTCAGTCACAACAAATATATTTTTTGCACCAGTATTAAATACCTTCTCAAGGGCTGATTTAAACCCCATAGACGTTAAATGTAAGCTATGTGATGCTATTATTAGATCGTAACCAGCTAATTCAAAATTTGGGATATCCTCCAAAGGCCTATTATCAACGTTAACCCAACATATATCATTTTTATATGCCTTCTCATAAATTAGCTCTCTCATACCTAAAGATGGTTCCACCATAACTACATCACAACTTACAGAGTACAAAGGAAATGATAAAACCCCATCACCGGCCCCTATATCCAACACCTTCCAGCCAGGCTCTACCATCTTAAAAAGTGTTTTTATACTCTCTCGATGAAAGTCATTGTGTTCAAGAAAATACTTATACCATTTAGCATAATCATCCCAGAATGATATTTTTGTTGACCTTTGATTGATTTTTCTTTCCATTGTTCCTCCCAAGTCAAGGTTCTATTCCCCTTTCGAGGAGAAGAATGGGAGGCCTTCGTAGCCAGATCCAGAAAATAAAAAAGCCATGAAGTAGCGCCTTCCGACGCATAGCCTTCATGGCTTTATATTTCTAAAAAATTTTTGTTGACTTATGCTGAACTCCTTGTTCAGCTATTTAAGGATTATAAGGATTTACTAATTCTAAGTCAAGTTTTTTTTATATAATAACATTTTTTTTTTAGTGTTCCTGATGCTATGCGATTCTAATTTAGTGAAAAAGTTGATCTGTAATTATTATATAGTAATAAGTCTTAATTTTTAAATTTGGACTTATCTTTCATAATTATTGATAGGTTAAGCTTTTATTTTTCTCTGTTTTCAGCAAGAAACTTTTTGAAGTTATCATTTATAAAAATAAGATGTTCTTCTAAGGCCTTCTTTGCTACCTCTCTTTCTCTTTTTATTATAGCATCTCTGATTTTTCGATGCTGATTAAGTAGTTCTTCCCTACTCAATCCTCCTTCTGTAATAACATATTCTCGAGTAATTTTAATAGCTCCTGTTAATAAGTTAAAAATAGAAGTCATAATGTGATAAAGAATTGTATTATGTGCAGATGCAATAATGGCAAGATGAAACATAGCATCGGCCTTTTCTCCTGTGGAGTTTGATAAATAGTCCTTCTCCATTTGAGAGAATGAATCGTTTAAAGCTTTCAGATCATCATCGGTAGCCATATCGACAGATCTTAAAACACACCAAGTTTCAAGAATTTTTCTCACCTCCATCAATTCCCAAAGAAGGTTTGGGTCTTTTGAAAGAAGGTCATTTAAAGGATTTTCAAACGTTTTCTCAGTAATGGCTCTTACAAAGGTTCCTTCTCCTTGGATACTTACAATAAGACCTTTAGATTCAAGTCGATTTATTGCTTCTCTTAAGGATGCCCTACTTACTTGAAATGATTCTGCCAACTCCCTTTCAGAAGGAAGTTTATCCCCTGGCTTAAGATCTCCGCTTCGGATAAGCCCCTCTACTTGTTCAACAATCTCATCGGCAACACGCTTAGGCTTTATTGGTCTAAACACAAAAGAAATAATATTAAATTCATAAAACAAAGTCAATGGTCTGATTTTAAATTAACATATAATGGTCATACCAATATAAATTTATATTTTTAAAAAACCATTTAATAGCTAAAATATTACAAAATCAATGGTAAAATTTCTTTTAAAAAAGTGTTTGACAACAAAAATTTTAAAATGTAATATTGGTATAAAGGTTAGACCAAAAAACAAAAAGGGAGGTAATTATGAAGAAAATTAATATGTTGTTTGTAGCGTTGTTATTGATGTGTTTTTTTACCAGCAAAAGTTTTGCAGACGAGAAAAAAAAGGTTTACAACTGGAAAATGGCTACAACATGGTCAACTGGTATCCCCTGGTTTAAAACAGCTGAATTTTTTGCAAAAACAGTAGAAACAATTACTCAAGGCGAATTGAAAATTAAGGTATTCCCAGACGGTGCAATTGTCCCAGCTTTCGAGGTTTTTGATGCAGTGAGAAATGGCGTTGTAGAAATGGGACATGAATGGCCTGGTTATTGGAAGGGAAAGGATGAGGCCTTTGTTGCTTTTGGTTCTGTTCCTTTTGGAATGAACAATCTTGAATATTCTATATGGCTTTTTGCAGATAATGGATGGGATCTGGCAAAAGAATTATATGGTAAATTTGGCATAGTTCCCTTTCCAGCGGGAAATTCTGGTCAAGAAATGGGGTTCTTTACTAAAGCACCTATAACTGATATGAGACAATTAAAGGGCAAAAAGGTTAGAACTGTTGGATGGCTTGCAGATATCTTAGCAAAGAGTGGTGTTGCAGTAAGTCCATTACCTGGTGGTGAAATCTATTTGGCATTAGAAAGAGGAGTTATAGACGCTGCAGAGTTTAGTACTCCCTATATTACCTTCCCACTTGGTTTTCAAGAAATAGCTAAGAATGTCATCGTTCCTGGTTGGCATCAGACATCTGTACAACTTATGACACTAGTCAATAAAAAAGCCTACGATTCACTGCCTGATCATTTAAAGAAAGCATTAGAGATTGCTGCCTATGCAACACAGATGTGGGATATGGCACGTTCAGAAAGAGAAAATGCAAGAGCGATAGAGAAATACAAAGCTAAAGGAGTAACATTTAATAAATCAACCAGCGAATCTCTAATTGAAATGAGAAAACTTGTTAAAACCTACCTTGACGAGTTAAAATCAAAGCATCCCAATCTTAAAAAAGTATTAGATTCACAAGAAGCTTTCATAAAAGATATGTCAGACTGGAAAGAACTAAGAATGGGTGTTGCTGCATGGCCCTATGAGAACTATATAAAAGGACAACATACAGAATAAGCACTATCAAGATATAGAAAAATAGGGAGATGTCACCCTCTCTCCCTATTTTTTTTTCATATCTAAATGGAGGTGTATTTTGAATAATATAACAGAAAAATTAGACAAAATAAATGAATACGCTGGGCGTATTACTTCTATATCAAGTGTATTGTTACTTTTTGTCGTTCTATACGAAATTTTTAGCAGGAAGATTTTTGATACTCCAACGACATGGGGATTTGAGTTGAGTTATATGTTATATGCATCAATTTTCCTTCTCGGGGGAGGGTATGCCCTTAAACACCACAGCCATGTATCAATTGATGTGATTACGTCATCTCTACCTAAAAGGATACAGGCCATTATAGGTTTGGTCACATATATAATATTTTTTTTCCTATTCGTTAGTGTTTTCATTTACGTTTCATCAAAATTTGCTCTGCAATCATGGATAAATCTTGAAAGAAGCCAGTCTCCATGGAACCAGCCTTTATACCATTTTAAGACGCTAATGCCCATTGGCTTCCTTCTTTTGCTTATTCAAGGGATTTCTGAGTTCATAAAAATACTTTATATGCTAAAAAGCAAGGAGGAATAAATGAGTCAAGAAATGCTATCTATACTAATGTTTATCACTCTCCTTTTTTCCGTAACCTTGGGGCATCCCCTTGCTTTTACCTTAGGTGGCCTTGCTGTGATCTTTGGAGTAATAGGTTGGGGGCCAGGTTCTCTTCATATGATAGCCAACAGAACATACGGTTTAATGACTAATTATGTTCTTGTAGCAGTTCCTCTTTTTGTTTTTATGGCACAGTTACTTGATAAAACAGGAATTGCAGAAGATCTGTTTGAAAGTATGTATATAGTTATGGGGTCTGTCAAAGGTGGGCTTGCTATAGCCACCATAATTGTTGCCACAATATTTGCTGCAACTACAGGTATTGTAGGTGCATCTGTTGTTGCCATGGGACTCCTTGCTGGCCCGACAATGTTAAAAAAGGGATATAAAAAAGAGCTTGTAGCAGGAGTTATTACAGCAGGTGGAACATTGGGAATACTTATTCCACCATCCATTATGCTTGTTATTTATGCAGGTATTATAGGGGAATCAGTGGGAAAACTTTTTCTTGGTGCCTTTATGCCAGGTTTTTTACTTTCCGGGCTATATATTGTATACACAGCCTTATTGTGCAAAATTAAGCCAGCTTACGGCCCCCCCATACCCAAAGAAGATAGGACTCATACCTTCGGACAGAAATTTAATATGGTCTTTAAGTCAACCATACCACCACTATTTCTTATTCTGGCAGTTCTTGGAAGTATAGCTTTCGGAATAGCAACTCCTACAGAGGCTGCAGGTCTTGGTTGTTTAGGTGCCATGGTTTTGGCCATTTTTCATAAAAAATTAGATTTAAAATCATTGTATCAATCGAGCCTTGCTACAGTTAAAGTAACAAGCATGGTTATGGTGCTTTTTATTGGAGCCAACGCATTTACTTCTGTTTTTATGGCACTGGGTGGAGGTGATGTATTTACTAACCTATTACTTAATGTGAGTAGCAATAAATGGGTTATCCTTGGTTTAATGAACCTTATTCTAATTCTCTTGGGCTGTTTTGTTGACTGGTTGGGAATTTTACTTTTATGCGTCCCAATTTTTACCCCCATAGCTGAACAACTTGGCTTTGACCCTCTTTGGATTGCACTACTTTTTTGCGTAAATCTTCAGTCTTCTTTTTTAACTCCACCTTTCGGTTATGCCCTTTTCTATCTAAAAGGCATAAATCTTGAAGGTATGACAACTAAGCACATTTACAAGGGAGTCATCCCTTTTATCTTTATCCAGATTCTTGCCGTTGTTTTGTGTATCATTTTCCCTGAAATAATAACATGGTTACCTAACAAAATTTTAAAATAACTTTGACAAGTTGCAACAGATTTATTATACATCAATTAATTCGGGAGGTTATGAATGGGTATAAATGGTTTTATCGATGAAATAAAAAAGTTTTTGAGTCCTGAACAAATTGTACAAGACGATGAAGGTCGTTCTCATTACTGTTATGATGCTACAGAATTAAAATATATGCCTGATATAGTCTTGCTTCCATCGAATACTGAAGAAGTATCTAAAATAATGAAATTAGCTTATGAACATGATATTCCAGTTACCCCACAGGGTGGTAGGACTGGGCTTTCGGGTGGAGCTCTTCCTATAAAAGGTGGTATAGTCCTTTCTCTTTTAAAAATGAAAAAAATTATTGAGATTGATGAAAAAAATATGCAGGTTGTTGTTGAACCAGGTGTCATTTCAAGCGATCTTCAGAAAGAACTCAAGAAATACAACTTATTTTTCCCACCCGACCCGTCAAGCACCATTGAAAGCACCATCGGAGGAAATGTAGCGGAAAATGCTGGATATACTCGAGCAGTAAAGTATGGTGTTACGAGAGATTATGTACTGGGGATAGAGGCTGTTCTACCAAATGGTGATATAATAAAAGTGGGTGGAAGAACTCTAAAAAATGTGGCTGGATATGATTTGACATCGTTATTAGTTGGCTCTGAAGGCACACTTGCCATAGTAACAAAAATAATTTTTAAGCTCTTACCGATGCCAAAATACAGAAAAACATTGATTTTTTATCTAGATAATTTGGAAGAAGCTGCAGAATTTATTGTTAATGTTTTTAAAAATGGGATTATACCCTGTGCAATTGAACTGATGGATAATACTACAATAAACACCGTGGCTGATTATCTTACAACTAATCTTAGAAGAGAGGCTGCAGCATTAGTTTTAATAGAAGTAGATGGTAGTTATGAAAATACAGTGTTAGCAGAAGCAGAAAGTATTCTTAAACTATCGGAAAATCTAAAAGGAGTCATTGAATCAAGACTTGCTTCAGATGACAAAGAGGCAGAAAAACTTTGGATAATAAGGCGAGAATCCCTTCCATCATTGAAAGCTTTAGGTAAGGATCATCTCGAGGCTGACGTTGCTGTTCCACGTTACAAACTGCCTTTCTTAGTAAAAGCCATAAAAGAGATAGGTGAAGGGAAAAAAATTAAAATCGCCACTTACGGACACGCAGGAGATGGTAATCTCCACGTTACAATTTTGTATAGAAAAACTAATTTTACCGAGATAAATCAAGCACATGAGGCCCTTGAAGAGATATATAAAAGAGTTATCGATATGGATGGTACACTTACAGGTGAACATGGTATAGGACTAACTGCAAAGGAATATTTGACGATGCAGATGTCTAAGTCAGAAATATCACTGATGAAGAGAATAAAGCAGGCTTTTGATCACAAGGGTTTATTAAATCCTGGCAAGATATTTCCAGAAGAATAAGGTCTGTCACTTCAAGGAAAGTAGCAAGAAGTAACTCAAATGATGTATATTGTTAGTAAAGTCTCTGTAATTAATATTTAAGACTATACCTTTTTTAAAATTAGGGAGGCCTTTATGGAGGTATCATTAAAATACGGCAACAAGGGATTGAAAGTTAATCTTCCCCAAACTCCGAACTTCAAAGGGATAATATACCCTGAAGAAGCACCAGTTATAAAAAATGTAAATGAAAAAATATATGAAGCCTTAAATAATCCCATAGCTTCTCCATCTTTTAAAAATATTGTTAAAGGGAGAAAAGATGCAGTTATCGTAATTAGCGATATAACACGACCAGTGCCTAATAAAATTATTTTACCTCCCCTTTTAAAAATAATTGAAGATAGTGGCATAGAGAGAAAAAACATAACAATTTTAATTGCAACAGGTATCCACAGGCCTAACGAAGGAGATGAACTGATTAGATTAGTAGGAGAAGAGATAGCCAAAAACTATAAAATTTTAAACCATTTTTCTAAAAATGATGAAGATATGGAATTTGTTGGTAATATTGGAAATGGTTTGCCTGTCTATGTAAATAAACATTACCTCAAAGCTGATGTTAAGATTCTCACTGGTTTTATAGAACCCCATATGTGGGCTGGATACTCAGGAGGGAGAAAATCTATATTACCAGGCATCTCATCCATAAAAACTCTTGAATATATGCATGGCCCAGAAATGATAGCACATCCAAAGACTAAATACGGGATCTTGGAGGGTAACCCCTTTCATGAATCAGGTTTAGAAATTATGAAAAAAGCAGGAGCGGATTTTATCCTTAATGTTACACTTAACACAAGAAAAGAGATTACTGGTATTTTTGCAGGTGATCCTGTTGTTGCCCATTTAGAAGGGTGTAAATTTTTATCAAATTTCTGTGTAAAAGAGGTCGATAGTTTATTGGATTTTGTAGTAACTACTAACTCAGGTGCGCCCCTTGACTGTAATCTTTACCAAAGCGTTAAAGGTATGGCAGGTGTTTCATCTGTAATGAAAAATGGAGCTGTTATACTTATAGCAACAGAATGTCTTGAGGGTCTTGGCAGTAATGAATATAAGGAAGTTCTCCAACTCGTTGACCATCCGGAAAAATTCTTAAAAAGATTAAAAGAAAAAGAATTTTTTATTCCAGACCAGTGGTGTGCGCAAGAAACATATCAGATAATGTTAAAAAACCCTGTTTGGATTTACTCTACAGGTATCGACAGGGAAACGCTAAAGAAATACCATTTTACCCCTGTGGATTCTATAGAATCGGGAGTCAGCAAATTACTTGAAAAATTTGGTTATGATGCAGCTTGGGCTATAGTACCAGATGGACCAATGGTTATCTTAAAATTAAAAGAATAAAAAGAACCTTCGGCAGACAGGATATCTAAAAACATTACTAATACATTTTAGATATCCTCTTTTATCAAAACTAATTTACCAAACGATACATAGGGATAGTTAAAACAGCTAAATAGTATTTTCAAGAGTGCCATAGGTTAAGAGAAAAAGCTGGCAAAAAGGGTATGTCAACAATGTTGTG
>CAZIMS010000012.1:47367-51003 GCA_964540515.1 uncultured Pseudomonadota bacterium
AGTGCCATAGGTTAAGAGAAAAAGCTGGCAAAAAGGGTATGTCAACAATGTTGTGTAAACATAGGGCCTGTTAAATTCCAATATCTTCACAAATATTCCTCCAACCGTGGGTCTAATTGGCAATGCGAAGATGATGCTTGGAGTTATGCCGAAGTAAAAATCCTTTCTGTTTGTTGAGCAAATCTCCAAAACAAAATGACGTTGGGGTCAAGTGTGCGTAAAAACAGGAGTTTTTTCTTGAAAATGATAACTTCGACAAACTAATAAACTTGAAATAGAGAATCCGATATAGAAAACCCGATTTACCTTGCCCTAACCCTATGTTAAACAAAACTTCTTTAAATCAAAAACATATATAGAATTTATATCAGTATTTTTCTCTATTATACGTAATTATTGACACTATAAGGTTTTTTGTTATAATTCTTTCAATACTATTAAAGGTTTAAAATTGAATAACTTCATTACAAACACAGACACAAAAAACCTCAAAGATCGGCTAATAACCCTAATCAGACATAGCGAAGAACTAAAGTTTCTTGTTGGATTTTTCTATTTTTCAGGAATAAAGGAGCTTTATAAAGGGCTAAAGGAAAATCCTGATGTAAAAATTAAGGTCTTAGTAGGATTAAATGTTGACAAGATAAATTTTGAACTCATTGAGGTTGCAGATAGGGACAGTAAGATATCCGATGAAGAAAAAAGTTATAAATTTCTCCAATCTGTTAAAAAGTCCCTTAATTCTGAAGAATTTGACACTCAAGAATTTTATGAGCAGGTAAAGTTTTTTATCAAGCTTATTAAAGATGACAGACTGCTAATCCGTAAGACTTACCAACCAAACCATGCAAAACTCTATTTATTCAAATTAGAGCAAGGACAGGTAGGCAGAAAAAATCTGTTTATTACAGGAAGCAGCAATCTTACAAAAACAGGCATTACAACTCAGAACGAATTTAATGTTGAAATAAGCGACTATGGATTTGAAGATGCAGAGGGATATTTTGATGCCTTATGGAGCGATGCTGTAAAGATAACAGAAGATGACACTATAAAACAGCGATTGATAGAAATAATTGAGAAAGAGACACTTGTCAAGGATGTTCCTCCCTTTGAGGCTTTTGTTTTAGTCCTGAAAACCTACCTTGAATCATTTGAGCAAAAAGAGGTTAGGCAGTCACTAATTAGCCTACTTGAAGAAAATGGCTATACTCCTTATCAATATCAGCTTGACGCGGTAAAACAAGCGCTTGCAATCATAGAGAAAAACAACGGGGTAATCATAGCCGATGTTGTCGGTCTTGGAAAGACAGTTGTTGCCTGTGCAATTGCAAGGGAACTTAATAAACGTGGACTTATAATATGCCCACCAGGGCTTATAGGAGATAGAAATAAAGAGTCAGGCTGGCTTAAATATACTGAAGAATTTCGGCTATATGATTGGGAGGTCAGGTCTCTCGGTGATTTAGAGAATATCGCCGATTTCGTGAACAGGACAAAAGATATAGAGGTAATAATAATTGACGAGGCCCATCGCTTCAGAAATCAGGATACAAAGGATTACGAATATCTGAAAAATATCTGCCGCAATAAAATTGTAATTCTGCTTACCGCAACACCCTTTAATAACAGACCAGGAGACATTTTGTCTCTGCTCAAACTCTTTATCATACCTAAAAAATCGTCTATAACTCTTGAAAACAACCTTGTGGACAAATTCAGAACATTTAAAGGAACCTTTGACCGACTCGCCTATATTAAAAAATATTGGCTATCTTCCAATAGATATAAGCAGAACAGGGCGTTATCTTATTATAAAGTACTTTTTGGTGAAGAAACTATAAACCTGAATAAATTAAGACAAAGATCTCACTATCTTGCAAAACAGATTAGAGACGTCATTGAGCCTGTTACAATCAGAAGAAATAGGTTAGATTTGCAGAATAACCCCTTTTATAAAGATGAGGTCAAAAGTCTCTCTAAAGTTCAAGACCCCAAAGAATGGTTTTTTGAATTGACCAAAGAGCAGTCAGAATTTTATGACAGGGTTATCCGTGATTATTTTGGAGATCCCGAAGAGGGCGGACAGTTCAAGGGCGCAATTTATCGCCCCTTTGAATATGAGATAGATCGTAAAAAAATCATTGATGAAAAACTTACAGATGAAGAAAGCTTTCAATATCAACAACAGCGCAACTTATATGATTTTATGCGCCGCTTGCTAGTTAAGCGGTTTGAGAGCTCCTTTGGCTCTTTTGAGCAGAGCATAAGGAATTTTAAAGCCATTACCCAACGGGTGTTAGAGTTCATCAGCAAGACCAATAAACACATACTTGACAGATCATTATTAGAAAAAATATATGACTTAGATTTAGATGAGATTGAAGAAAACCTCAAAGATTATTCTGAAAAAATAAGAAATGGAAATTATCCTAAAAATCATAAGATTTATGATTTACAAAAAATGAAATGCAAAGACGACTTTCTTGCTGACATCAAAGCTGATCTTAACCTCTTTGAAAATATCTTAAATGAGCTATCCTCTCTTAGTTTAGTAAATGAAGACCCAAAGGTTGAGTGCCTGCTGAAAAACACAAGAAAGGTTTTGGAGGAAAGACCTAAAAATGGCGAACCCAAAAGAAAAATTGTTATCTTTTCAGAATATCTTGATACTGTCAAATATCTTAGGCCCATTCTTGAAGATAGTTTCAAAGGAAGGGTATTGGCAGTTTATGGAGCCCTCTCAAATTCTGTGATAGCTGATATAAATAGAAACTTTGACGCCTCTTATAGAGAGCAGGAGGATAAATATGACATCCTCCTTGCATCCGATAGAATCTCAGAGGGTTTTAACCTAAACCGTGCAGGAATGGTTATAAATTACGATATACCTTGGAATCCTGTTCGTGTAATCCAGAGAGTAGGACGGATAAACCGTATCAGCAAAAAGGTCTTTGATGAGCTTTACATTGTCAATTTCTTCCCAACGGAAAGAGGCGCTGAGCTGGTGAAATCACGGGAGATTGCAAGCAATAAGATGTTTTTAATACATAACACGCTCGGCGAAGATGCAAAGATATTTGACATTGATGAAGAGCCTACAGCGTCAGGGCTATATGAGAGAATCCAGCAAAATCCTGATAATCTGGAGCAGGAAGGCTTTTACACGAAAGCCCTGACAAAGTATCTGGAGATCAAAAAACAATACCCAAAACTCATTGAAGACCTAAAGAATTATCCAACTCGCATTAAAGTCGCCAAAAAATCCGATGAGAATGAGCTTTTGGTCTTTTTCAAAAAGGGAAGGCTTTATATTCATGCCTTAAGATATGATGCTGAAAAAGACAATCAGTTATATCAGCCTACATTTGAGGAGGTATTTGATAAAGTCGCCTGCGACAAAGACGAAGAAAAACTCTCTCTAAGCAGAGATTTTTGGGATTGGTATGAAAAGGCGATGAAATTCAAAGAGCATCGCCCTGTGCCTACAGGCGAGCAAAGCCTTGAACAAAAGGCATTGAATAATCTCAATACATTAATAAAAAACCCATACGAAGAATTATTACCATACATGAATTTTTTACGAACCTTGAGAGAAGATATAATTGATTATGGGACGCTCTCTGACTATACCTT
>CAZIMS010000013.1:0-48011 GCA_964540515.1 uncultured Pseudomonadota bacterium
CCACTGGTGTTCCTCCCGATATCTACGCATTTCACCGCTACACCGGGAATTCCGCTTCCCTCTTCCACACTCTAGTAAGCCAGTTTCAGATGCACTTCCACAGTTGAGCTGTGGGCTTTCACATCTGACTTAGTTTACCGCCTACTCGCGCTTTACGCCCAGTGATTCCGAGCAACGCTCGCACCCTCCGTATTACCGCGGCTGCTGGCACGGAGTTAGCCGGTGCTTATTCCTGAGGTACCGTCACGCTCTATGGGTATTAACCACAAAGCCATTCTTCCCTCATTAAAGGAGTTTACGACCCGAAGGCCTTCATCCTCCACGCGGCGTCGCTGCGTCAGGCTTTCGCCCATTGCGCAAAATTCCCCACTGCTGCCTCCCGTAGGAGTCTGGACCGTGTTCCAGTTCCAGTGTGGCTGGTCGTCCTCTCAGACCAGCTACCCGTCTTAGCCTTGGTAGGCCGTTACCCTACCAACAAGCTGATGGGACGCGGGCTCATCTTCAGGCGATAGCTTGCAAGCAGAGGCCACCTTTTACCTCATCTGCCTTAGCAGACGTGGTCTTACGAGGTATTATCCCCAGTTTCCCGGGGTTATCCCTCTCCTGAAGGGAGATTACCCACGCGTTACTCACCCGTGCGCCACGCTACTCAAGGGTTGCCCCTCTTTGGCGTTCGACTTGCATGTGTTAAGCACGCCGCCAGCGTTCGCTCTGAGCCAGGATCAAACTCTTCAGTTTAAACCTGTAACTTTTTAATTTGTAACTTGTAGGCTGTTATGTCTTTCCACTATTTAGCTTTCAAAGAGCTTTTCAAAAACAGATTTATTATTATATCTAACCTATTTTTCTTGTCAACTGTTTTTTTATTTTTCAAATCAGGTTAATCTTTGTTCATTAAGATCACTATTTCTTTTGATTATTTTCAAAGAACAATTCATTTCAAATGAGAAGTATATTAAACACTTTTTTTATTTCCTTGTCAACAGTTTTTTTAAACAATTCTTTTTTACTCCTATTACAATTAGTTATCATAAATTAGCCTTTCTGGTTTAAAGCAAAGTCTTTTGTTTTCTATGCCTAATTTAAGTATAGCGAAGAGTTTACCTCTATACAAGGCTGCAAAGTTTTTTTCAGTTGCTAATATATTCGCAGGAATAGATCTGCCCTTCTCAAGTAAGCTTTTTTCTTTCTCATCAATAAATATTAGTGGCATAAATTTTATAAACTCTGATAAACTTATAATAGCTTTATTAATCGTTTCAAGAGATAGTATCTTATCTAAATCTATAGCCGATTCAATATTATAAGGTAGAATAGCAGTCCTAATAAGTTTTTTTACATAAGCCCCTGTCCCAAGCTTTACACCAATATCTCTTGCTAAAGATCTTATGTATGTACCCTTACTACATTCAACTACTATATTGAGGTATGGATATTGGTAAGCTTTAATATCTATTCTTTTGATATTAATTAATCTTGGAGTTAACTCAATGTCTTTACCCTCTCTTACCAAATCAGAAGAACGTTTTCCACAAATTTTTATAGCCGAATATTTAGGCGGTGTCTGAAGCTGTTCACCGATAAATTGCTGCAAAATTATCTCTATATCTTCTATTGATGGTTCAATCTTTGATATCTCCTCAAAACTTCCAGTGATATCTAAAGTATCGGTTGTTTTTCCAAGTTCAAAAACCGTATCATAAATTTTATCTCTATCAATAATATAGTTTAATAATTTTGTCCCTTCGTTTATACCAACTATAAGTAAACCGCTAGCAAATTTATCTAAGGTGCCAGAATGACCGACCTTCTTTATATTGAACTTCTTTTTTATCTTTTCAATTGTCTCGGAAGATGTAATATTTTCTGGTTTGTTAATAAGAAGAATCCCGTTCATCTCTATAGATTGTAAGAGGCCTTTTTACTTTGTTAATAAAATCTGTTCTTCGTAATCTTTTAGGGCAGCCATAACCTTTTCTTTCACATCGGAAAAAGAACCTCTAACCTTACAGCCTGCAGCATTTTTATGTCCACCACCACCCAATTTTAAAGCAATTTGGGCAACATCTATAAGCCCCTTAGATCTAAGGCTTAACTTATATGCATCTACATCTACTTCTTTACAGAAGACTGAAATCTCAACACCTTCTACAGCCCTACCAAAATTTACAAAACCTTCTGTAAGGTCTTCTGATGCACCAGACCTCTTAAGCATCTCCTTTGTAACATACATAAAGGCAACCCTCCCGTTCATAAAAACCTCGAGGGTGTCTAAGACTAAGGCTAATAATTTCATCCTTTCAAAGGGAAAACTTTCGTAAATATTTTTTGATACTTCCCAGGGTTCAACACCATATTCCATCAATTTACTACAGATTAAAAAGCTTTCTGATGAAGTAGACGAATATCTAAAAGAACCTGTATCTACAAGTATTGCTGTGTATAGATTAATTGCTATCTCTTTAGTAATTGGTATGGCTAACTCTTCAAGAACATTAAACATTACCTCTCCAGTAGCAGCTGCCTGCCTGTCAACTATGTTTATGTGACCAAAGGAAGTATTGGTTGAATGATGGTCTATATTGATTATCCTAAGTTTCTCCAGTCTCTTACTTAGTTTCCCAACTCTCTCAATATCCCCGCAGTCAACAATAAATATACAGTCATACTCATCGGGAGAATAGATATCTCTAACAATTATATCTGAACCAGGAAGGAATTTAAGTATCTTAGGTAAAGGAGATTCATTGTAAACACATACCTTTTTACCAAGATTAGTTAGAGCAAAATATAAGGCAAGAGATGACCCAATAGCATCGCCTTCTGGGTCTATATGAGAAGCCACTATAAAGGAACTACATTTATCAATTATGTTTCTTATGTCTTTAATCTCTTTTCTTTTCAAAAATTTTCCTTAACTTTTTATCTTATCAAACAAATCAAGCGTATCGTCATAAATAAACTTTAAATCTGGCGTCCTTCTCAAGTTTGCTAAATGACCTAACTCTCCTCTCAAAAAACCCTTGGCACTCTCAAAACCCTTCTTTACTTTAGCTAAATCCTGCCCTTTATGTATATAGAAAAAAACTTTCGCCTCAGAAAAGTCTTCTGTAAGAGAAACATTAGTAATTGAAACACCTATTAATCTGGGGTCTTGTACTTCTTTAGCAAGAAGCTCTGCGATAATTCTCATCAAAAGAGATTCGAGCCTTTTTTTTCTTCTTCCTTCTACCAACTTATTATCTCCTTGTCTGTCTCAATAATCGTGCAATCAAAGTTTGTTTCTATATAATATACAATTTTATCTAATAAACTCTCCAAAAACCTTTTATCACCTGAGACTAAAGAGATCCCTATGGTGCTCCTTTGCCACAAATCCCCTTTATCAACCTCAGCCACAGATACTGAAAACTTATTTCTAACATTATCAACAATCTTTTTTATAACCTGCCTTTTTTCTTTTAAAGACTGGGCGTAGGATATAAAAATCTCTATCTTTATTATCCCAATAAACATTAACTTTTAATTTCTTCCAACTTAACAGCTATCTGTTGGATTTCATAAAACTCTAGAGTATCCCCAACCTTAATATCATTAAAACCCTCGACAGAAACGCCACACTCAAAACCTTGCAGAACTTCTTTAACATCATCTTTAAATCTTTTAAGGGAGGATAGCTTACCTTCAAAGATAATATTCTTATCTCTTACTACCTTAACATTATTGTTTCTATTAATCTTACCTTCTAAAACAAAGCAACCTGCAATTGTTCCAATCCTTGATATGGAAAAGGTCTGTCTAACTTCTGCTTTGCCAACAAGAACTTCCTTTGATACCGGCTTTAATAACCCTTCTAAGGCAAGCTTAATATTATCAATAAGTTCATAGATTATATTATAAATTTTAATATCTACGTTATTTTTTTCAGCAATCATGCTTGCCTTTTGGTCTACCTTTACATTAAAGCCAATAATTATAGCTTTGGAGGCTTCTGCAAGCATTACATCAGACTCATTTATAGATCCAACACCTGAGTGAATTATGTTAACCTTTACATTACTCGCTGATATTTTATTTAATGCCTCAGCTATAGCCTCAACTGAGCCCTGAACATCAGCTTTAAGAACAATGTTAAGCTCCTGCATCTCCCCTTGTTGTATCTTTTCATAAATATCTTCCAGAGAGACCTTAGCCTTTTTCACCATTTCGAGCTCTTTTTGTTTTTGCTCCCTTAATGTTGCTATCTGTCGGGCTTTTCTTTCATCAGATACTACTATAAACTCATCACCGGCCTCTGGCACGCCTGGTAATCCCAAAACCTCCACTGGTGTTGCAGGACCTGCCTTATCAATTTTTTTGCCCTTATCATTGAACAACGATCTTACTTTACCATACAAGGTGCCTACAATAAAGGGGTCCCCAATTTTAAGAGTTCCTTCCTGTATAAGAACTGTAGCTACGGGACCTCTGCCTTTATCAAGCTTAGACTCTACAATAACTCCCTTTGCTAATCTGTTAGGGTTAGCCTTAAGTTCCATTACCTCTGCCTGGATCAATATCAAATCAAGGAGCTCTTCTATACCAATCCTTTTCTTTGCAGATACTTCTGCATAAACAGTACTTCCACCCCACTCCTCTGGAATCAATCCTTTCTCTGCAAGCATATTCTTTACCCTTTCAGGATTAGCTCCAGGCTTGTCGATTTTGTTTATTGCTACTAATATTGGAACATTTGCAGCTTTTGCATGATTTAATGCTTCTATCGTTTGAGGCATGGGTCCTTCATCAGCCGCAACAACTAATATAACAATATCAGTTGCCTTAGCACCTCTTGCTCTCATGGCAGTAAATGCCTCGTGTCCTGGTGTATCAAGAAAGGTAACTAAACCTCTCGACACCTCAACTTGATAGGCACCTATATGCTGCGTAATACCACCTGCTTCTTTATCTACTACGTTGGTTTGCCTTATAGCATCAAGTAGTGATGTCTTACCGTGATCAACATGCCCCATAATGGTTACAACTGGGGGACGTTTTTCTTTTTTCTCTTCCGCCAGATCTTCTTGATTCTCAACAAGTAGATCTTCAATTCCTATACCAACCTTCTCTATCTCATAGCCAAACTCACTGGCAACAATGCTTGCTGTTTCAACATCTATAACATTATTTATTGTAACCATCATCCCTAAATCAAAAAGGGTCTTTATTACGAGGGCCGCTTTAACACCCATTTTTTTTGCCAACTCACCTACCGTTATTGCCTCTGCTATTTTCAGTGGCTTTTTCTGAGCAGGTTTTTGTACCTCAGCCTCTTCTTGCTTCTTTTTCTTTTGCAATAGCAGTTTGTCTTCTCGCTCTTTTAGTTCAAGAAGCTGATCTTTCTTTAAAACTTCTTTCTTTTTATCAAACACCTTTCTCTTGTCTGTAGATTTCTCAAGAGGTACTTCTGCCGGTTTTACCTCTTTCGGTGTCATTATAATCTCTTTCTTACCTGGAGCTATAGTAGTTTCCTTACCTTTTGTCTGTTTATCAAATTTATCTCTTTTAAAGGGTGGCTTAGTTTTTTGAAAGGGCTTTTTCTCCTGATAGACAGGTCTTTCTACTTTATGAAACTCCGCAGGTTTTTCAACCTTTACTTCTTGTGGTGTTTCTATAACCTTTTGTTCTAACTCCTTTTCTATCTTCTCCTTCTCTTCTTTAGATAAAACAACCTCTTTTTTCTCTATTATTTTCTCAGGCTCTACTTTCTCTTCTCTAATTTTTTCCTCTATCTTCTCTGGTTTTTTTTCTTCTTTAATTATTTCTTCCTGAACCTTTTCAACCGTTACTTCTTCCTTTTTTTCTTCTATCTCTTTAACTTCTGGTTCCGGTTCTTTAGGTATATCTTTTCTAATCCTTCTCTTAACCCCTACATCTAAAACTTTTTCTTTAACATCACTTTTTTCAAAGGTTTTTCCTACCATCTTTTTTTGATGCCACTTTTCCTCAAACTTTTCTTGCAAATCCTCATCGATAAGTTTTGTGAGAACTTTAGCATCAATACCAAGCTCTTTAAGTATAGAAAAAACAGCCTCTTTTTCTGACTTATCTATGTTCAACCTTAGCATTAAATCAGAAATTTTTAACTTACCTTTAGCCATTACCATTTACTCCTATAAAATGTTATTTTTCCTCATCATAATTCAATAGATTCTCATCCAGATAATATTGATCAAGCTCAGCCTGGATATCCTTTGATGTCCTTGTAGCTTTAGATTCACTTTTTACAGATAGCTTCCAACCAATTAGTTTGGAAGCAAGCTTTATATTTGAGCCTTTCTTACCTACAGCTATCGCAAGCTGATTATCTGGAACAATGATTTCGGCTGATTTTTCATTTTCATCTACAACAAGTCTTGTAACCTCAGCTGGTGCAAGGGCATTGCATATATACTTGACAACATCTTCATCCCAAAGAACTAAATCAATTTTTTCATTTCTTAATTCTTGAACAATGTTTTGTATCCTTGAGCCTTTATAACCGATACAAGATCCTATGGGGTCTATATTTTGGTCCTTACATTTTATAGACACTTTAGCTTTATTTCCTGGATCTCTTGCAATTCCCATTATAGTAATGGAACCATCATATATCTCTGGGACCTGACTTTCTAACAATTTTTCTAAAAATTTAGTTGAGGTCCTTGATAAAATAATCTTTGTTCCCTTATTATCTTTCACAACATCCATAAGGCAGGCTTTAACTCTATCGCCAGGCGTAAACATCTCACCTGGTATTAGTTCCTGAAAGGGTAAATATGCTTCGCTTTTACCTAAATCTATTATAAGTGTTTTCTTTTCTGCTCTTCTTACGATACCACTTACAATCTCGCCTTTTCGTGAGATATATTCATTAAATATACTATTTTTTTCCTCTTCTTTAAGCTTCTGTATAAGTATCTGCTTAACTTGATGGGCACCGATACGACCTAAATCGAGGGGAGTTTTTTCATAAACTATTTCTTCGCCAATGTTAAAATCAGGATCAATCTTTCTTGCCTCTTTTAATGATATTTCTCTATCAGGATCTTTAACCTCACTAACAACTAATTTAATTTCCTGTATTATTAGCTTGTCTGTATCCTCATCATATACTACCTCTATCTCCTTATTCTCTCCCATCCTCTTTTTAGCAACCTGTTCCACAGATTTAATTAAAAGAGACCAGACAACCTCTTTGGGAAGTCCCTTCTCTTTAGAAAGTCCCTCGACAACACGATTTAACTCGAAAATCATTTTTTTCTAACCTCCCTTAATCTATTTCAAGTTTTGCCTTTTCTATATTATCAAAGCTAATCTCTACAATCTCTTTGCCAATCTCAAAAAAAATTTTATCTCCCTCAACAGACTTTATGATAGCCGTAAATGTTTTCATATTTTTAAAAGGTTCTTTTAGCTTAACCTTAGCAGTTTCTCCGATAGACTTTTCGTAATGTCCCAACTTCTTTAGAGTCCTAGTTAAGCCTGGTGAAGAAACTTCTAAGTTGTAAGAATGGGATATAATATCCTCTACATCTAACAATAGGTTAAGCTGTTTTGACACCCTTACACAATCATTTAAGGTGACGCCATCCTTGCTGCTTATAAAAACTCTTACAACCCAGCCACTTCTATCTCTTTTATACTCTATATCGTAAAGATCTAATCCAAGCTTCTCAACTACTGGCTGAATAACCTCTTCGAGCTTGGAAATTATTGCCTTTTCGTCCATAAAAACCTCATAAATAAAAAAGTGGGTTTTTCACCCACTCTGAACTATTAGTCTATTAATCTTTTTTAAAAAAATCAAGGTTTTTTTAACTTATATTGCAAAGGGCAAGTGAAAAACTTTTAAAAATAATAACGCTAAAAGAAAACAAAAAGCGCTACAGAGACATTTATAAAAAAATGTTGCTTATACTTAACAATTATGTTAAAAATAAGTGATTATATTTCGGGGCGTAGCGCAGCTTGGTAGCGCACCTGCCTTGGGAGCAGGGAGTCGGAGGTTCAAATCCTCTCGCCCCGACTTTTAAATCAATCTTTTTATTTTTTTAATGCGCCCGTAGCTCAGTAGGACAGAGCAACAGACTTCTAATCTGTGGGTCAGAGGTTCGAATCCTCTCGGGCGCGCCATTTTTTAATCATTAATTATCTCCAACAGGTGTCTAAGAAAGGACAATTTTTACAATCCTCGAGGTTGTCTGTAGGGCTAAACTCATTTTTGCTAATTATCTCCGAGATAAGTTTTGTTATAATGGCGTCTATAAATTTAAAATTATTTTTCTCTTCTTCCACATCTTTAAAAAGTTTAATTTCAAGTTTTGAAAGATCTTTTTTTTCCAAAAGAAGGTAACTGGCATTTACTGGATTATGACCATAATCAATCTTGTTTAATAAGAAAATATAAAACATCAGTTGAATGCTTTTTAAACTTTTTTTCCACTCCTCCCTCTTGTCAAAATCAAAGATGTTCCACCTTGTTTTATAATAATTTTCATTTGAGGCTTTTTTGTAATCAACTATAAATACCTTATCATCCCTTATCTCAACTCTATCAATCATCCCTTTTAATTTAATATTGCCAATATCTTCTATGTAAGTTTCTGTATTTTTTTCTAACTCCAGATCTAATATCTCAATATTTTGGGCATTAACAATTTTCTTATAATCTTTTATTAACTCTCCTAATTTTTTTTGTATCTGATATTTAAGAATCAATATTTTACCATTTATATCTCGACCAAATTTTTCTGATAGAACCTTATCTATTACATTTTTGAGCTTACCTTCCTCATAGTCAATCTTCCTGTCATCAAAATAAATCTTTAAAATCTCATGAATTATATTGCCTACATCAACCCCACCTAACTCTTCTTTGATCTCTTCTGTTTCGTCAGGAAGTATAACGTACCTATAATAAAACTTGAGAGGACAGTTTAGGTAGATATCAATCTTTGTAGCTGAAAAAGTAATCTCTTTAAGATATTTTTTTATACTATCGGTCTTTTTTATTTCCTGTGGTTTATAGGAAGATAGGTTCACTGAATAGTAGATAGGCCTAACAAAGCTCTTGTCTAAATCTCTCTGTTCTTTTTGCTTCTCCCAGATTATTTTTTCTACAAACCTGCTTTTCTCTCTATTGCCGTTCTCTAAATAAAACATTGATACCTTTTTAGCACCGGCAATGATATTGCCCAAATAATACTCAAAAAGTATATCTTTTTCTATATAAGTAGGAACCCCTAATCTTTTTCTAACATCAAAAGGAAGCAACTCATCCTCTCTCTCTGAGTTAGGGATAATCCCTTCATTTACATCCAAAATATAGACGTTGTCAAACTTCAAGTTACGGGATTCTAAAAATCCCAATACTTGAATATCCTTTATTGGTGTCCCCTTAAAGGGGACGCTATAGAGGCTTATAAACTTCTCGAAAAAATCAAAGTAGTCAGAAATCTTTTCAAACTTCTCCGTAGCAAGTAGAGAATGCTTAAGATCTGTTAAGGCATTATACATAGCTTCGCAATAGGGGAAAAAGAGGATATGATTTTTCGCGGTGGTTTTTTCATATACAAATTTAATTAAATCTTTCAGTTTCTCTGCAAAATCTCTTATATTTTTAACTTCAAGAAACTTATTAATGGTATTTTGGTTAACAAACTCCAAAAAAGTTTTTATATCCAAAGTATTTAGGTCTCCCCCAATTATATCTTGAATAGTTTTACAAATGTCTTCATTTTCGAGTTCTTTCAAATCTTTATAAAGGATGTATACTTCTCTCATTAAGATCTCTTCTAAGGTATGAAAGATAACCCTCGAATTCTCAGCAGAGCTTTTATAGATTATATTTTTTGTATAGGGGTGAAAGAGAAAATTCAAATAGTCTGGTACATATATCTTCCCATATTTCATTGTTTTATAAAGGGATGAAAGATGCTTGATAAAAGAGAAGAGGGGCGTTCTAACAAGAGGATATCCTATAGACACATTATAGTCTTCATTAAGATTAAGATTTAAGCTATTAATTAATGGTATTAATGGTTCGGCTGTAGGAAGGATAATTAAGAAGGTTTCTTCTCCCCTTTTTTCTTTTAAATTATTTTCTAATAAACTTGCAACATGAAAAACCTCAGAGTGACTATCAGGACACTCGTATAGCTCAATCTTACTAATATCAAAAGCTGCAGGCTTATATATCTTCTTCAATGCATAATTTTCTGCCGACTCACCTTGAAAAAGAAAGATTGCTTTATCATTGTTTTTAAACTTTTCAAAGATTTTTCTTTCACACTCCGTTAAGGCAAAGAAGCCTACAAAAATCACCCTTTCGAATTGTTTTAGAGTTATGTCACTTTCAGAAACCTTCTTATATCTTAAAGAGCGAGTAGAAAGCTTATTTTTCTCAATTTTTTCATAAAAACTGCTGTATATCTTAGAAAGTCTTTGAGAGTTTTTATAGACAAGATCTTGTAATTTTTTCTCTTCTTCTCCCTTTGAGTATTCTTTTACAATTTCTAACCAAAAATCTTCTTTTTTTAATGCCTCTTTACTAACAGACTCAACAAGCATCTCTTCTAAAGTTGAGAAAATTTTTAGCCCCAGTGGAATAAAATAATTTATATTATCTATAGCAAAATCACTGTTTTTTTCTTCTTCTAATAGGTCTTTTATTATTTTACAACCAGAAAGAGGGTCTATTTTTCTATCAAAGCAGCCCAGCTCCTTCTCATAGCAATAATCGATAAACTCATCAATAGATAAAATGATTGGTGATATAAAAGGGTTTTTTACATCTTTTCTAATCCTATCAATGAGAAAATAAGATGGTCTTTTACCAGGAAAGATAACAATATTTTTTGAAAAATCTATTTCTTCCCTAATAAGATGCTTTATTACAGCATCAAAAATATCATCCCCTTCTCTTACACTATGAACATTCATAGATTTTTACAACCTTTTTAAGATCAATATAAAGTAAGCAACAAATTACCCTCTTTTTATAAATAGCTCTTAACGTTTCACCATAGCGTATTAGCTGTTCATTGTAACTCTCATCTATCTCACCAGTTTTAAAATCAACAATTAATATCTCTTCTTCTTTAAAAATTATCCGATCTACTCTAATAACCCCATCAAGGTCTGAAAAACTCTTTTCTAACAAAACACTTTTTCTGTCAACTTGAAAGAATGGTTTTACCTCATTGGTATTTAAAAAGTCTTCTATTATTTTAGTTTCTTTTTCTACATCACATTCTGGAAAATTAATATGATATTTCTGTGCAATCTCTTTAAGTTGGGTCAAATCATCTAAAGTGTATATCTCCGAGAGAATAGCATGTATATACTCGCCACGCTTAATCTCATCTAAATTGAGAGTTGAATTAAAAGTCTCCTCAATATAGAATTTTCCTGATAAATTTAAAGAAATATTGATACCTTCATCACTCTTTTTATCTATAATTCTGTGTTTAGTCTTTTTTCCCCACTCCCCAGTAATAATTAAATCTACTGGAAAACTCACCCTTTTATCTGTCTCTTCGCTTTTAACTCTACTCACACCAATTACGTACAGTTCATCTTCTGCTCTTGTAAGCCCCACATAAAAGCTATTTAGATCATTAATCATCTGCCTTTTCTTTATTACAGCATATTTATCTTCTAACCCAACATATTTGCTATTAATTTTCATAATGGTGATACCCTTTTTGTCTTCATAAATCTTTAGGCTATCAGAAATACTTTTTTGTTCGTAGACAACATAAATCACTACTTTTGCTGACAGACCCTTTGCTTTATGAACTGTCATTAGTTTAATTCCATTATAATTTTCTGGGATTGGTATCTCAAAAATCTGGGAGGACTCATAGTCATGTTCTTCTTTGCTCTCAAAAAAATCTAAAAACTCTTTTAGCGAGTTCTTTCCCTTTCCTTCAAGATCCTTAACTATCTCAAGAAGCTTCGCTATGGCACCACCTTCTAGTTTAAAATTTTCCTCAATCTTTAATATGTTTATCAAGGAGATTAAAAGCTCGTATAAAGGCAGATATCCAACATACTTAAAAGGTTTGTTAAAATATTTATTCCACAACTCACTGCATTCTTTTTGAAACTCTTTGTAAAGAAACTTTATATCTCTTTTTTCAAGGATAAACTTCTCTATCGAACTCCTGTCTGCAAGTTTTTCAAAAATTTCCCCTAAAAGAAATATGGAGAGGGATAAATTATCCTTAGGATTATCTAAAAATCTGAGAAGATGAATTATCTCTTTTACTACTTTCCTTTCTCTAATATCTAAACTACTATAAGAGATAAAGGGTATGTTTTTCTGATTTAACCAGGAGGATATCTCAACAATGTTTTTATTCTTGTTTGCAAGAATTGTTATATCACTCTCTTTATAACCCCTATCTTTACAGTCTTTTATAATGTCAAACAACTCTTTTTTCTCTTTAATATCTTCATCATCTATGTTATTAAAAACTATCTTTGCTTTAACATAGCCAGTCTCTGTTTTTAAAACATCAACCTTCCAGTCATCAAAAAGTCCGCTATCTCCGTAATCATTATAATCACTGTTATTTTTGGCTTTATCAAATACTTCCTTCACATAAGTAAGTATATACTCTCCAGATCTATAATTTTTCTGCAACACCCTGCTTTCACGGTGTGATACACTAAGGAAAGTTCCATTATCTTTACACAAACCTTTCATAATTCTATAATCCGTATCTCTAAAACCATATATTGCCTGCTTGGTATCCCCAACTACATAGAGACTCCCAGAACTAGCAAGAGAGTTTTCTATGAGAATCTTCAAGTTTTCCCATTGTATTGGTGAGGTATCTTGAAACTCATCTATAAAATAGTGATACAACTTCCCTCCCAGATACATATAAATTTCAGGGATATTATTTTCATTTAAGTTTTGTAGAATAATGTGTGGGATATCTTCAATGAATATAATTTCTTCGCTTCTTTTGATGTAATCAATTTTTTCTCCAAAAGATCTCAACACTTTTATATAAGGGTAAAAATAGTTTACAGAATAGATATTTAAAGCCTCCTGTCTTTTCGATTTTAAAAGTTCCCAATACTCATCTATTTTTTTAACCCATGCACCATTTAAATTCTTATATTTTGCTTTAACAGGCTCAGTTTTTTCCCCTCTTGTAAAAAAAACCTCAAAGTTATTATTCTCGATATCGGAAATCATTTTTAGAAGACCATTTTGATTTAAAAACTCTGCCAATCCATTATTATCAATATATTCCTTTATCTCTTTTGCTAACTCTTGAATATTTTTTTTACATATAGACCACTCTTGACTTTTATCTGTATTTGTAAAACCTAAAGGAAAATGCCTTTCCTTTACATAGAGATTCTTTACATAATTGAAAATCTTTTCATAGGGGGTAAAGCTAAAGGTGTCCTCATTGTTGTTTATAAGCTCGATAACCTGAAATAACTCATTATGCTTATCCTTAATCTCATCAAGATACAAATTAAATGCCTTTTCTAAGTACTCTCTATTATTTAAAAGGACCTCAAAAGTTGCTGAAAACCCAAAAGATATAGCAGAAGCTTTAAAAATTGACGTTAAGAAACTATCTATCGTTTTAATTTGGAAGTCTTTATAATTCGAAAGGATTTCATTAACTAAAAGCTCAGCTTTTTTTGATACTTTCCTATCATTAATCTCAAGCAAACAAAAAAAATCATCTTTATTAAGACAAAGTCCTTTAAGCCACTTAAGCACCCTTTTTTTCATCTCTTTAGAAGCATTTACTGTAAAAGTAATAGCAAGTATATTTCTAAGATTATTAAAAGGTACCTCATTACTTTCTGCCAAAAGATATCTTGCTATCCTTTTAGAAAGTTCGTGAGTTTTTCCCGTTCCTGCTGAGGCAGATATTACAAGTATGTGAGGAAAAGCAAAATCAGGGCTATTCATTTTAAAGGCACATATCTATGAATATTAATAAAATACAACATTAAACAAATAAATAGCTACAAAAAATTATTCATAATTTGTTATGTAGCTAAACCAATGAGTTTTATTTACATCTGATATTAGACAATTGACGATAGGGACAATGAAAAGCAACTTAAATAGAAAGTAACTAAATATGGTGGTTTTGGATTGACAAAACACATAAAAAAGGAGCAGTTATATCCGCTCCTTTTTTTATATTAAAAAATCAGGTTCTTACTCGACTGTTAATTTAGCTGCTTTCAGTGTATTGAGCATAAGCATCGTTATTGTCATTGGCCCTACTCCACCAGGAACAGGTGTGATTAAGCTTGCCTTTTCCTTTATGGCATCAAAATCAACATCTCCGCATAGCTTTGCCTTTCCTTCGGGGGTGGTTCCTATTCTATTCACTCCAACATCAATTACAACAGCTCCTTCCTTCACCATATCCGCAGTAATCGCTTTTGGTTTGCCTGCAGCTACAATAAGTATATCGGCTCTTTTTGTATGAAATGCGATATCTCTTGAACCTGTATGACATATTGTTACTGTGGCATTGGCACCTGGTGCCTTCTGAAGCAGCATATTTGCGATGGGTTTCCCGACAATATTGCTTCTTCCAACAACTACAACCTCGGCACCATCAACCTTAACGCCACTTCTTACCAGCATCTGCTGAATTCCATAGGGAGTACAAGGATAAAATCTAGCCTCTCCTATAACCAAACGTCCCACATTAACTGGATGAAATGCATCAACGTCCTTATCGGGATTTATTGCGTAGAGAACTTTGTTCTCATTTACATGTTTAGGCAAAGGTAACTGGATAAGAATACCGTGAATTTTTGGGTCTTTGTTATACTTGTCTATAAGACTTAGTAAGGCTGCTTCTGAAATATCATCAGGCTGATCATCTTGTACTGAATAGTACCCTAACTCTTTTGCAGTTTTTTGCTTTGCAGTAACATAACTTACCGATGCAGGATTTTTTCCCACAAGAATTGTCACAAGCCCTGGCGTAATCCCATGTTTTTCTTGGAGTGCCTTTACTTCTACTTTAATTTCTTCTCTGATCTGTGCTGCGATCTCTGTTCCACTAATTATTTTCGCTGCCATAAACCCCCCCTAATTTTTTAGTTAATTTTAACATAATTAAAAACCATAAATTTAACTTAAAGTCAATATTTTTTTTACCTTCAGTCAACAACAATTAGAAATATCCTATTTTTATCAAGAATTAACTAACACGGATTATTTTTACTACTCAAAAATTTTTTGTACTCCACAAAAGATAATGTCCTAAATGCCACAAATAGAAATGTCCTAAAATAAAAACGGTAAAATGTCCTCTTTTTGTAAAAAAAGGGGGGTTAATGCAGCGAACGGACATAATATATGGGCATAAGGGAATTGAAAAAGGCAAAAGTTATACACTGATTAGGGAAATACTATCAAGGAACATAAAAGAAAAACAGCCGGAAGAAAAACAAAAAACTTGCAAAGGAAAGAAGAAATATATTCCTCCAAAAGACCACCCTTGGAGAAATAAACTTTATTCTAAAATAGGACATTTCTAAATGTGTAAAAGGCGGACATTTCTATTTGTGGTTGACACAAAAAATAAAAACTCTTGACAAGATATTTAATAATATTTAACCTTTTTAAAAATAAAAAAATAAGGAGGTGAAAAAAGATGAAAAAAGTTTTATTTATTTCCTTTTCTATTATGTTCGTTCTTTTTGTTGCAAACTTAACCTTTGCTTATGGACCTCATGACGAGAACTGTGTGGAGTGCCATAGCATCCACCAAGCAAAAGGAGAGAGCTTGCCTGCTGTCTACAACACAACAGAAAAATATACAACAGGTGAGGCTCTAAAAGGTGTAGATGCCTTCTGTTTAGGGTGCCACAATAAAAACACAGGAATTATGCCAATTGAGATCCACAAAACTCATCCAGTAGGTGTTGCTCCTAAAAAGGCAAAAGTACCTGCTGATTACTTAAGAAAAGGATCCTTCGTTTGTGTAAGCTGTCATGATCCACATCCATCAAACCCAAACTACAAATATCTCGTTATTGACACCAATGGGGGAAAAAACTTGGGGAAATTCTGTGGTTTCTGTCATCCTGCACAGGCATCACCTGCTGAATCTCCAAAGCCAGCACCAGCTACAGCTCCTGCACCAGCAACAGCACCTAAGAAGAAATAACTTTATAAAAAAGCCCGGTCATTCCGGGCTTTTTTTCTCAATGATTGCTTCAATCTTTTTTAGGATTTTTTCTTGATGCGTACCTTTCCAGTAATATTTTTGGCAACCTGAACAATATCTAAAGGTTGAATATTTATCAAAAATATAAGGTGGTACTTTCTCCACAGCTGCCTCTTTAGAAACCTCCTTTATTTCTGAATTACAAATATTACATCTTGAGAACAAAAGGTCTTTATCTATTGTGAGACGTAGCTCCTTAATAACCTGTAATATCTGTTCGTAAATATAACAGCTTTTTATTAAGATAGACTTATTTTCGCCTAAACTTTTTTGTAAATCTCTATCACAAGTAAGAACTATTCTTTTTTGGTTAGCTGCAATAAAGATTATCTCATTATCGGTAAAGTCTGGTCTGTAGAGCGTATCAAAACCAAGAATTCTAATCCATTTGGCAAGTCTGCCAAGCATTACGTCAGCTATAAATTTATAGGTCATTTATTTTTGCGAGTAAACGTAAAAAATCCTTTGAATAACTGTTATAAAAGAAAGCAATCCTAACAAGATCATCGATTCTTTTATCATCCCTGAAAATAACCCTATGGAGATTAAAATTATTCTCTCAGGTCTTTCTATAATACCTACTTTGCAAGTCCTTCCAATACCTTCAGCCCTTGCCCTTATATAACTTATTATAAATGACAAAACCATTGTTATTATAGTAACAATTAAACCTTCTCCATCTTCTTTTAATAAAAAAAATATTGATAACCCAATAAAGAAAAAACTATCGGCAAATCTATCAATTACAGAGTCTAAAAATGCACCAAAATCTGAAGCTTTACCTTTAATTCTTGCAGAAACTCCATCTAAAATGTCCATGAGGCCTGATAGTAGAATGAAGAAAATTGCTATTTTCGATCCATTAACAATAAAAATTGTTGCGATAGAGGCGAAAAAAAAACCTACAAAAGTATAGACGCTTGGTGAAAATGGAAGTTTTTTTATTATCAATCCCAAGGGTCTATCAAGTTTATTTCCTAACAAGTTTGAGATCATTATCTCTCAATCTCTCCTTTTATAAATAACTCTACCCTTGCTTTGGCTACATCATCGGTATATTGTTCAATGGGATGTTTCATGAAATAGGCAGAGGGCGCCTTTAGGACTCCTCCTATTTTTCTATCTAAAGCAAGCTTACAACACCTTATAGCATCAATTACAACACCTGCACTATTTGGTGAATCTTCAACGGATAATCTTAACTCTAGCTCCATTTTAACATTACCAAACCCCCTCCCCTCCATCCTTATAAAACATATCTTATTATCGTTTAGGAAAGGAACATAATCGGAAGGACCTATGTGTATCTTGTCGTTATCTAATGGTATTTCTAATTGTGATTGCACAGCCTCTGTTTTTGAGATTTTCTTTGTTTTTAAACGAGACCTTTCTAACATATTTAAAAAATCCGTATTCCCGCCCACATTAATCTGATAGGTATTGTCTATCTTAACACCTCTATCATTAAACAACTTGGTCAATACTCTGTGAATTATTGTCGCTCCAATCTGACTTTTTATATCATCACCAATAATAGGGATATTTCTCTCCCTAAATTTTTTTTCCCAATCTTTATCTGAAGCAATAAAGACAGGCACACAGTTTATAAAGGCTACTCCTGCTTCAAGACAGGCGTTGGCATAAAACTCCACAGCCTTTTGAGACCCTACAGGTAGATAGTTGATCAAAATTTCTGTTTTTGTTTCCTTTAATATTTTTACGATATCGCTGGACGGTCTATCTGCAACTATGAACCTTCTATCTTCGGGATAGTTTTTCATATGATCTGCAACCCCATCTAATACCTCTCCCATTTCTACGATTACATCAAGGTCTGGTATATCCTTATGTATTGTTTTGGTACAGTTAGGAGCAGCAAATATGGCATCACTAAGCCTTTTCCCCACCTTTCTTTCATCAACATCAAAGGCAGAAACAAATTTGATATGAGATGGCTCATAGCCTCCTATGTTTCTATGCATTAGACCTAGAGAAGAGTCTGGATCATCTTCTTTAAGGTTACTGTAATAATATACTCCCTGCACTAAAGAGCTTGCACAGTTACCAACTCCAACTATACCAACTCTTATCTCCTTAGCTGACATCTTGCCCCTCCGCTAAAACAACGTATCTAAAATAATTTTAGAAAACAATTTATAACCTTCCTCATTGGGGTGATCAAGCCCTGGAATTAATAAGGAGGTTAACTCAACCCCTTCCCTTATCTTTTGATGCCAGTGCCTATGAATATCAACAAAGGCTACCTTTTGCTCTCTACTAACCTTCTGAATCTTATCAAAATACTTTCTAACTATCTTATCTGCTTCTTCATCTTCTAATATCTCAGAGGTTATTAATAGCATTTCTGCCTTAGTCTTATCATTTATTTGTGTAATCATCTCATTTAGATTTCTCTCGAAGGTGGAAAGAGGTACTGCTGTCATAGCATCGTTAATACCAAAATTTATTGAAACAAGGTCTGGATTATTATCAATTACATCACTATCTAATCTAAACAGGCCATCTTCAACGGTATCACCAGCTCTTCCTTTGTTTAGTAATTCTATATTGGCAGAAGAATATTTTTTTTTTAATTCCTTAACAAGCTTTTCAGGCCATCCCTCAGATACACCATAGCCTTCTGTTATTGAGTCACCTAAGGCTACAAAAATAATTCTCTCACCGTTAATGAGCTTTTGCTTAACTTTCTCAAGCATAGGTTTTTATAACACCTCCTTGTTTTTAAGAAAAAATTATACATAAATTGCCTGATAAATGAAAGAATAAATAGTAAGCAAAGAGTCTAATCAACCTAAGGAAAATTATAATCTATAAGCTAACAAAAATCTTATAGTTTAACAAGGCAATTTATATCAATATTGATGATTTTTTAATAATTAAAATTATTGACCATTTAATTAAAAACCACTAAAATTTCAAGAATATGCATATTCCTTTTCATAAAAGGCTCTGGTTTGAGGTCCTTTATAAAATAAGTATAGTAATTGGCACAATAATTTTGGCATCTTTTTTCTACTTAATAAATTATCAAAAAAGAGAGCTCATAAAACATGAGAAGGAGATCGCTACTAAACTAAGTACCTCCCTTGAAAAATCTCTTTACTATGGGATGGAAAAAAATGATTTTACTATTGTAGAAAGTGTTATAAATGATGTTATCAAAGACCAAAATGATTTAAAGAAAATATATTTATTAGATAAATCAGGAAAGATCTTAATATCCAGCGAAAAAGGTAAAAAGGGCCTTTCAATTCCTATTGATGATGAGATTTGTATATCCTGTCATAATGGTACAACCCCAAAAAGAGAGAAGTTCGCAATCGTCGAAAGTAAGGATTCCTTTAGGGTTGTAAATCTTTTGTTTAACGGCCCTACCTGTATAACACATCACTCCAATGGCAAAAAGGTTCTTGGTGCATTGTTTATTGAACTTTCAAAGGATAGCATAAACGGTCTATTAAAAAGGAACTTAGAAAAGATGATTTTATCATCTCTGCTAACTTTTGGAGTTTTAATAATTCTCACTTTTTTAGTAGTTACACTTTTTATCACTTGTCCTATAAAAGACCTGATGAAGGCAATGATTGATGCAAGCAGGGGCAACCTTAATGTTGAGGTTAAGGTACCATCAGGAAATGAGATAGGTATTCTTGCAAAAACTTTTAATTTTATGGTTAACAAGTTAAGAGAGTTACATGAAAATGACCTAAAGAAGGAACATGAAATCGCAAAGATGCAAGAAAAACTTAGATACAAAGCAGAGCTGGAGGCATTAAATGCCCAGCTTAAGGCACGAGTATCTGAGTTAGAAAATGCCAACAATCAGATAGAAATGATGGTAAAAGATATAGAAGAGAAAAATTTTCATTTAGAAAAGGCCGTTGATAGGTTAAAAATTTTATATCGAATTAGCAGATGTCTTACTACTGTTTTAAATCCTGATGATGTAATTAAGATGATTGTTGAAAAATCTGCTCAGATTATGAAGGCAAAAACTGGTTCTTTAATGTTAATGAATGATACGAAAGATGCTCTATACATAAAATATGCTATTGGTATGGATGAAAATATCGTTAAAAATACATTAGTTAAAGTAGGAGACTCTATAGCAGGCTGGGTTGCAAGAGAAGCAAAACCTTTAATAGTAAAAAATATTGAGACTGATGAGAGATTCAAAAAAATAAGTAAAGACAAATACGAAACAAGATCACTCATTTCAAGCCCTGTAATAATAAAAGGAGAGGTTGTAGGCGTTTTAAACGTAAATAATAAGATTGATGGTTCAGAATTTACTGAGGATGAGTTAGAGCTATTAAATACTTTAGCAGGTCAAACTGCTGTCTCACTGGAAAACGCAAAACTTTACACGGATCTTCAGAAAAGCTATTTTGATACTATCAGGGCCTTAGTAAACGCCATTGAGGCAAAGGATAAATACACAAGAGGACATTCAGAAAGAGTAACTTGTTATGCCTTGGAGATTGGAAAAAGGTTAAATCTATCTCCCAAAAGGTTAGAGATTCTACAACATGCCTCGATACTCCATGATATTGGCAAGATAGGTACAGATCTTAACATATTAAACAAAACAGGGTTCCTAACCATAGAGGAGTTTGAAGTAGTCAAAGAACACCCTCTTGTAGGCTCTCAGATACTTGACCCAATAAGCTTTTTAGATGAAGTAAAATCAATAATTGCTGAACACCATGAGAGATATGATGGAAAGGGTTATCCACTGGGCAAAAAAGGGGTTGAAATCTCTTTAGAGTCAAGGATTATTGCTATCTGCGACGCCTTTGATGCTATGACTTCTGACAGACCTTACAGGAAGGCTTTATCAAAGGAAACAGCATTAGAAGAGATAAAAAGATGTGCTGGCACTCAGTTTGACCCTCAGCTTGTAGATATTTTTGCTTGTGTTTTAGAAGAAAATCCAGCCTGTATGTATATTTAATGCTTTACTGGTATATTAAGTTTCAGAAAAATCCCCTTTTTCTTTAACTTGTCTAGAAAATCTTCATCTTTTGTCTTCTGGTCAGGTAGCTCCATAAAAAAGGGATTAAGCTCTTTACGGGTTTCCAATTTTATTTTGGGAACTGTTTTTATGTTTTCCTCTTTCTTGTTCTCTATTTGAAAATAAAAGTTATCTTGATCCTTATCATAATAAAGCAAAGAAGAATATGATTTGACAATAGAAAATCCTTTTGTCTCTATCTCCAGTAGCTTTAGAGTAGATCTTATGTCAATGAGATGATTTGGTATATCTAACCTTTCTCTTCGTAGCTCTATACGTGTAAAACCATCATATATTCTATAATTAGATACCTCAATGAGATTTCCATCTTTAAGTATCACCTTCATCCCAGAAAAGTTCAAAAAAAATAAGGTTAAAAGTAACAAAACCTTTATGTGATCAGCAATCTTATTTTTTATATCTACACCTAAAAATTTCTTCAACCCAATATCCATAATGCTTTTATAAGTTTATATTTAAAGATAGTTTTAAAAAAAACACATACTAATAGCAGTCTCAAGTTTAGATATATCGATTATCTCTTCTAAAAATAATTTTTTATAGCCACTTTCTGGGATAAAAGCCCTTTTGAAATTAAGATTTTGAGCCTCTTTAAGTCTTGCCTCTAAGCTGCTAACAGACCTTATCTCTCCTAAAAGCCCTATCTCTCCTATAAAAATCTCATCACTCCTTAGAGAGACATTTTTAAAGCTTGAAATTATTGCCATAGCTATAGCGAGATCAGACGCTGTTTCCGTAATTTTTAACCCACCCGCCACATTTACGTAAACATCATAATTAAAAAGTGGTATTTCCAATTTTTTCTCCAAAACAGCAACCAAAAGGTTCAATCTCTGGTTATCTACCCCCATAGCCATCCTTCTTGGTACACCAAAGTTTGTCTGCGCAACTAAGGCCTGTATCTCTACTGCTATTGGTCTAGTCCCCTCGATAGTTACAAACATTGCACTTCCTGGTTCATTTTTGACTCTATTAGATATAAAAAAGTCAGAAAGGTTCGTCACGTCTTTTAGACCATTATCAGTCATCTCAAAGATTCCAATCTCATTGGTTGAACCAAATCTGTTTTTAACAGCCCTAAGTATCCTAAAATTATGTCCCTTCTCACCTTCAAAGTATATTACAGTATCTACCAGATGTTCCAATACCCTTGGACCTGCGATACTTCCTTCTTTGGTTACATGGCCAACGATGAAAAAGGTTATCCCTCTTTTTTTAGCAAATTCCATTATCTTTGAGGCAGATTCTCTCACCTGAGAGACACTACCAGGGGCAGAGGGTATATCTTCAAGATAGACTGTCTGGATAGAATCAATAATTATAAGATCCGGATTTAGTCCCTTGATCTCTTCAAAAATAATATCGAGACAGTTTTCAGCCATTATATAAAAATTATTTGATAATAATCCTAATCTTTCGGCTCTCAACTTAAGCTGTCCTAAGGATTCTTCAGCAGTTACATAAAGAACTTTTTTTGAATTGTCGGAAACATTATTAGAAACTTGCGTAAGGAGAGTGGATTTGCCTATACCTGGCTCTCCACCAATAAGGGTTAAAGAGGCAGGCACTATTCCTCCGCCAAGTACTCTATCGAACTCACCTAATCCAGTAGCTATCCTTTGTATATTCTCGATGGCAATGTCTGTTATTGAGATTACTCTTTCTTCGGTTGCTAAGGTATCTCTTTTTTTAGTATCTCTTTTAAACTCTTCGGCAACAAAACTATTCCAGTTATCACAGTCTGGACATCTACCGATCCATTTAGGACTTCTATATCCACAGGACTGGCAAATAAACTCAATCTTTGTCTTACCCATAACATTTTTTATTATAAGCTCTCTATTAGTGAATAGGAAAGTGAAAAGTAGAAGATATATTTTTTTGATTTTTCTTTCCCTATAAGTTAGTATAATTAATCTTAATGCTCTATCTTAAAGCATAAGGAGATAAAAAAACCCGGCTGGTTAGGAGGGAAAAAACCACACCGGGCAAAAGAAGGATTTAACTATAATTTACATTATAACTGAAAAATGATTTTTAAGTCAATAATTTTTATATGAAAGTTTTTCAAGAAGTTATTAATACTGTTGAGTTTTTAAGATCTGAGAAGGGTTGCCCCTGGGACAGAGCTCAGACGCTTGAAAGTTATAAAAAATATATCATAGAAGAGGTTTACGAGCTTTTCGATGCTATAGACAGAAACAATCTTGAGGATATCTCTGAAGAGTTAGGAGATTTGTTTTTAAATATTCTTCTTATGGCAACTATACTTAAAGAGTTGGGTGGGACAACCATTGAAGAAATCCTAAAAAGTCTGAACAAAAAGTTGATATCAAGGCATCCTCACGTCTTTGGAGAGGCAAGTGAGTATAGCTTAGAAAGAGCTCAGGAAAGATGGTTTAAAGAGAAACGAAAAAAAGAAAAAAAGGGGCTTTTTAGTGATATTCCATTATCTTCTCCCTCTTTAGTACTGGCATATTTGATATCCAAAAGGGCAGAAAAGGTGGGCTTTGGGTTTGACGACATTAAGACAGTTCTAAACAAGGTTGAAGAAGAAAAAAGCGAGTTGTTAAATGCTATAGAAAAGTCAGAAAAGGAAGAGATAAGAGAAGAGATTGGAGACCTTTTGTTAGCAATAGTAAATCTTTCTTTATTCTTAAATATCCACCCTGAAGAAAGTTTGCGTAAAACCTGCTTAAAATTTTTAAATCGACTTAGGTTCATTGAAGATACCTTAGAAAGGGAGGGAAAAAATTTTTTCGACGTTGATAGAGAATCTATTGAAAAACTCTGGGAACAGTCAAAATAGATGAGCCAGTTTCTGCTAAATTTTATAAATACCTTTTCAAACTATGAGTCCATAATACTTTTTATACCCTTTATAATCTTAATCTTTTGCGGACTTGGGCTTCCTTTACCGGAAGATATATTGCTTATATCTCTTGGTTATCTTGTCTTTAACGGCTATGGCAATATTTATACAGCCCTTATCTTAGGATATTTAGGTATAATGATAGGAGACTCTATAATTTTTTATATGGGAAGCAAATATGGACTTCAAATAGTTAAAAATAGATTTTTTTCAAAGGTATTCACAAAAGAACGGCTAAGAAAAGCTAAAAAATTTACTATAGATCATGGGAAGAAGACCTTGTTCTTTGCGAGATTTCTGCCCGGTCTTAGAACAGCTGTGTTTTTTAGCTGTGCTACTTTAAAAGTAAGGTTTAGAACATTCTTTATAATAGACTCTCTTGCTGCCTTACTTTCTGCACCAATCTTTGTAATTTTAGGCTTTTATTTTGGTGATAAGATAGAAATACTAATTGATCTTATTAAGAGGATCGATAAAGTTGTCCTAATAATTCTTTCCTTAATATTAGTATTTGTTGTTGTAACTAAAAAAATTTACAACAAGAAGAAATCAAACTCGCCCACCCCTGAGAATGGAGATGAGCAGATAAATTCCTAAAAACATTGAGGATATAAAGCCCACCACCCCTAACAGAGGATATCCAAAGATATGGGGACCTTTGTCTGAGAAAAAGACAATTGATGAACCAACAATTAGTGCAGATATAACAAGACTTATTGATATTCTGGTACTACTCTTTTTAGTTTCTTCGATTAGGGGCTCCAAATTTTTATGAACAAAATCTATAGTAAAGGTATCATTAGCCATTTTTCTTAAAATTTTATCAACCCTGTAGGGAACAGATTTAATAATATTTTTAATCTCATTGGCTTCATCAAGGTAATCTTTTAAGAACTCCTTTTTTTTATCTATACCCTTTACGATATCAAAGATTAGATTACTAAGCGAAAAATCTTCAATATAATCCTTACCTATAGTTTCAAGGAGTATTAAGGTTCTAAAAAAAACTACCAAGTCTGCTGGCAGATTTACAGAATGTTGTCTTGATATCTCTACTACATCTTTTATCAAACCTGATAAGTCAAAGGCTCCTATTGAAAGCTCAAGCCTCCTCTCAAAGGCATCCATTAAATCTCTCTCAACTTTTGAAAAGTCAACATCATCTCTAATTATCCCCGATTCTAACAATACCTTTACAAAATTCTCGTAATCCTTATCAATTATGGCAATGAAGAGTTTTTTAATTACTTTTCTAACTTTAGTACTTATAAAACCTATGTTCCCGAAATCATAGAGAACAATCTTGCCTTCTGCCGTTACTGCGATATTTCCTGGATGCAAATCACCATGATATATACCCTGATCAATAACCTTTTCTATAAAGACTTTAAAACTCTTAACCAAAAGAACCCTCATATCAAAGGGTAGGGAAAAAATCTTTTCTTTCTCTGTGATTTTTATTGCCTCCACCATCTCCATAGCTATATAGTTTTCTTTCGTAAGCTCTGCTATAGCATCAGGAATTATAATAAAATCTATATCTTTGAATAATATCTTCATCTTAACCATATTGGCAAGCTCGTTTCTAAAATCAAGCTCTTTATAGACAATTCTCGTAAACTCTTCTATTAAAAGAGGAAGATTTATATGCTTAATATCATCAAAGTGTCTATAGACAAAATTTCCAAGAAAAGCAAGGAGCATCAAGTCACTCTTTAATAACTCATCAACAGAGGGTCTTTTTATCTTAATAACTATCTCTCGACCATTATGTTTTGCCTTATAAACTTGGGCTATTGAGGCTGATGCCAAAGGTCTTCTGTTTGTATCTTTGACAATATCAATAAACTTTTCATCTTTTATTGGTGCTATGATTTCTTCGAAGGATATAGGTGTTACATTATCTTCAAGCTTAGAAAGCTCTGAAACAAAACTTTCTGGTATTAAATCTCTTCTTCGAGAAAGCATCTGTCCAAATTTAATGAATGTGGGTCCTAATTCTTCGAAAGCCTTCCTTAACTGAACCTCAGGCCCACCTTCTATATACCTTGAGGTCTTTTTTCTCCAGTATCTCTTATAGAAAGGTAAAAATTTTTTTAACTCTGTGTTTTCTATGAGTTGAGAGAAACCATATTTTAAGAAAACAGCTAAGATCTCCCTCAACCTCTTGATATTTTTATAAGTAAGAAAGATATTATAAAATCTCATAGCAACATTTATATTAAAGCAAAAAATAATTTTTTTGCAAAAATATCAGCTTTAACAAGCTTAATATTTACTTCTTTTCCTATATGAAAAATCTTTTTTCTTCTTTTTCCAACTAAACTCAATCTTTCTTCATCGAAAATATAATAATCATCCCTAAGCTCTTCAAGGGGGATAAAGCCTTCTATGAAGTAGTCAAGAAGCTCAACAAATATACCATTTTTTGTAATATTTGAGATAATCCCGTTAAAATCATCTCCAAGAAAATCCTTCATAAAGTTTACACAGGAAAAATCATAGATCTCTCTCTCGGCATCAAAGGCTTCTCTTTCCCTTTTGTTTAGTTCATTACAAATCTTATATAATTCTTCAACTCTTTCTTCATCTTTTTTTATCTTCTTACCTAAGAAGTAAAAGTTTTTTAAATCCCTGTGAACAACAAGGTCTGAATACCTTCTAATGGGGGATGTAAAATGTAAATAAGCATCTATGGCAAGCCCAAAATGACCTAAAGGCACGGGGCTGTATTTTGCTTGCATCATAGACCTTAAGACTATAGTATTGACGAGTTTTTCATAGGGACTGTTATAAAAATTATTCAATATATCTCTGAATATTTTTGCTGAAGGTTTCTGGGCTGCAAATGAATATCCTAAATGTTTAAGAAAACTTGCCAAATTAATAGTTTTCTCTTCAGAAGGTGGTTCATGAACACGAAATATTGTTGGTATCTCCCTTTCTATAAACCACTCAGCAACAGCTCTATTAGCAGAAATCATAAACTCTTCTATTAGCCTATGGGAAAATAGCCTTTTTGTTTTGACAATGTCTTCTATCTTTCCATTTAAACCAATAATAATTTCTGGTTCAGGTAGGTCAAAATCAATACTTCCCCTCTTCTCTCTTTCCTTCCATAAGATGTTTGTAAGCTCACCCATCTTAGAAAGCATCTCGTCGGTCTTTTTATCTATCCTACAATTACCTTTCAATACCTCATCAACAGCCTCATAGGTAAGTCGATGTTTGCTCTTTATAAGGGATAGATAAAACTCATGGCTCCTTTTGATACCATTATTGTCATAAAAAATCTCAACAACAACAGTTAGTTTATCCTCATTGGGTCTCAAACTACAGTAGTTATCAGAAAGCATATGAGGAAGCATTGGTATAGCCCTATCGGGGAAGTAATAACTATTTCCTCTAAACAATGCCTCTTTATCAAGGTGAGTACCCTTTTTTACATAACTACTTACATCTGCAATAGCTACATAAAGTCTAAAGCCGCTTTTTTCTTTCTTTAAATAAACGGCATCATCAAAATCCTTCGCCCGCTCCCCATCAATCGTAACAAAGTTAAGCTCCCTTAAATCTTTTCTCTGAAATTTTTTATCATCTAACCCCTTTTTTATTATTGTGAAAGCATCTTTTTCTGCAATCTCTGGGTATTTCTCACTGATATTAAGCTTTACTAAAATATTTTTTACCTCAAGTTCATAATTATCTCCTGTAATCACCTCATCAACTAAACCTTCTCCAAGCCCTCTTTCTGGATACTTTAAAATCTCTGCTATGACATAATCACCAACTTTAAAATCTTTCTTATCTTTGTTTTTAATCACAAGGGGCCAAAAAAATCTCTTATCTGTAGGGTTAACAATTAAAAAACCTTTGAATTTCTCAACTCTACCAACTATTTTGGTCACACTCCTTTTTTCTATTCTTAAAATCTCTCCTTCGTACTTTCTATCTCTACTTTGTCTTTTTCTTACCCACACTATATCTCCATCATAAATATCTCTAAGTTGAGAGGGTGGCAAGAATATGTCTTCTTCTTTTTCTTCAAGAGGAATTGCAAAACCATAACCATCTCTATGACAAGAAACTCTACATAAGATCTCCCTAACTGTCCCTTTTATAGCAAAATAATCTCCCCTTAGTTTAATTAATTTATTGCTACTAACGAGATTCATTAATGAGTTTAAAAGTTTAATCTTATCCTTACCTTTGAGTTTTAGAATTTTAGACAACTCTTTATAATGAAAGGGTCTATTAAACCTTTTTTTGATTATTTCTAATAGATTATCTGCCATCTATCCTTCGATATAACATAGTAAACATAGAAAAAAACATAAATACCAAATGTGCCTCTTTTTTACTTTTTTGAACTATTTTTTAAATAATAATCTACAATTCTCAAGAGATTCTCAGTATCAAAAATCGGATAAAAGATCATATTAGCCTTAACCCTTTGTGCCCTAACCTCGTCGAAGCTCTCAGGACCTGTTCCGTAAAGTATTACTGGTACATCCTTTATGTTCTTGTCTTCTTTAATAATACTACATACTTCATAACCATCATAATTCTTTAAAGATACATTTATCATAACAAGTTGGGGTTTTATCTCCAAAACTTTAAGATATCCTACACCACCATCATCGAAAAGATAAACACTATATTTCTGAGATAAGAATAGCTCTAAAAATCTTGAGAACTCATAATCACTATCAATGATTACTATTACATCTTTCTTCTCTTCTTTAGTTTCCATAACCCCATCAAAGGGCAAGATAACCTTAATTGTTGTACCAGGACATTTTTCAACATCAAAACCTGGAGATTCAGCATATACAACACCGTTATGAAGAGAGATTATTTTTTTTGTAAAAGATAGCCCTAACCCTATACCTTTAGACATAAACTTATATTTACCTGTTGAGTGCGTTTTTATATCGCCTAATTCATAAAAAGTATCAAAGATTTTATTTATCTCTTCTTCTGGTATGCCTATTCCTTCATCTTTTACAGCTATCACCAAGTATTTAGTTGCCCATGGTAGCTTTTCGGTCACATAATTGGGGATAACAAGCTTCTCTCTATCGACTACATCAAAATCTATAAAAATTTTCTTATTGTCAGGAGAAAATTTTATACTGTTGTTGACTATTGCCATAAAAGCCTTTTTAAGCCATTTTGGATCTCCTTTAATGCTTATATCCTCATTTTTTAAATTAATTTTTTGTTTCCTCTCTTCAAGGAATGGTGTAAGCTCCTCTATTATCTCAGATAAAAGTTCCTTTAAAGATAATTCTTTAGTTGCTAATTTTAGTTTCTTCGTTTCCAACCTCATATAATCGAGCAAATCATCGACCTTTTCAGAAAGATTATTAACAGATTTCAGAGTGGTAGTAAGGGTCTTTCTAACACTCTCGCTCAAACTAAAATCTTTTGTTAACAATGTTTCGAGATAACCTTTAATTATAGTAATCGGGGTCTTAAGCTCATGAGATAGTATACCTAAAAACAAATCCTTAGCTTTATTTAAATTGTTTAGCTCTTCATAGGATTTTTTTACAATCTCATACTGTTCCATTAAGCCTCTATTACTTCTTTCTAACTCTAAGTTAGCCTCTTTGTAACCTTTTAAGAGCTCATTTATCTCTTTTCTTCTCTCCACAATCTCATCGTAGGCTTTCCTCAACTCTAACTCTTTATTTTTTAACTCTGTAATATAATTTTCTCTCTCAATAGCAATGGCTGCCGCACTTGCCAATTTTTGTAAAAATGAGAGCTCAAAAGTAATATCATTTTTCACAGTTCTATACCCAACATAGAGAATCCCAAAAACATCTTCTTGATAAAAAATTGGAACTGCTATCGTGGATATTACCCCTTCCTTTCTTACAATATCTTTAAAGGGGGCATCTATTCTATGATCAGTGAAATAATTTTTTACAAAAATACCTCTTTTTTCTCTTAAGACAAGGCCACCCAAACCTTGATCTTTTTTAAATCTTAAGTTTTTAAACTCATCGGTCATTATATTTATAAAAAATTTAAGTGCTATAAAATCTGTTGCCCTGTCATATACACCTATGTATGATGCGTCGGCCTTACATATTTCCTTTGCTTTTTCAAGTATTAGATTAAAGATCTCGTTTGCGTTTTTCTTGGCCATAAGAGACATTAATATCTCTGAAAGCTGAACATACTCAAGATTTGTCTCATTAATTCTTAGAGAGTGTCCTATACGTGAGAGATTGTTAGCAAAGAGCTCTTGAAAAATATCCAGAAAATCATTTATAAAATCTTTATGTTTTTCATCTAACTCTACACAAAAACCATATTCTTTATCATTAACCACCCCTCTTATTTTTTTAAGCCTGCATTTATCACACTTTTTTAGGGCTTCGTCACATCTTTCAATATCAATAGTTTTTAGACCCAGATCCTCTCTTAAAAATACTTCTGATCTTCTTATAAGACTCTCTATATCCTTGCTCTTGCTTAAGATAACCAAGGCCTTATTAATCTCTATAACCTCTTTAGTCTTTAGGGATATCTCTTCTGTTAATGCCTTAAATCTTGCCGATATAAGATTTACACCTTCTTCTAATATATTATAAAATTTTGAAAACTCTTTTAATCTATCAAAGCTTCTTTGAACCTTAAACTCTCCCTTTACGAAGTTTTTGAAAGTATTTTCTAAATCAGTCAAAAACATATTAGCCTTTTTATAATGCATAGTAATAAATAGTCCGAATAAAGAAACTATCAAAATACTATACATAAAAGACCATGGTAGGACATCTTTGGTATAATCAAGTAAGGACGGCAACTTTTTTAAGACAATTAAGCTTGATACCTTAGCTCCCCTTATGTCATTTATTGATTTTGAGACGACTAAAAACTTTTGCTGGTCTAATTTTAAAATATCAATATTATTAACATTCTTATTGGAAAAAATCTTCTCTGGTAAGACTTGTCCATGTAAATTAATAATCTCTCCGTTTTTGTTAACCAAAGAGAGAGTATCTGCAATCAAAAGACCTTGAGAGAATAAACTTTTTCTTTCTTCCGAGATTAGATAGCCTATAATTAAAAATCTTTTTTCTCCCCTATGGACAAAGGGGATTATGTGCAAATAAGTTAACTCATCCCTTTTTACTGATAAATTCAACAATCCCTTATTTAAAAAATCTAAGGGGAGATAGATAAAGGTACTTACTGGTGATTTTGCTTCAGCTATTAAGGAACCAATATAATCATAATTTAGTAAAGAGTAACCAGTTATATCAGAATAATTTTTTTGAACAGTAAGTTTTTCATTAACTATTTTTACAAAATCTGCACCGGAATATTTTTTTATAAGTCCTAGATCATGAAAATCGCTAAAATTTAATATGATATTATTGATTTTCTCATTATTAAATCTGACTTCGCTTGAAAAGTAAAACTCCAATGCACTGGTTAACTCTCTTGTATGGTAGGCTTTATCCTTTTTTTGTTTAAAGAGAAGGCAAAAAAAAGTTGTAACTGAGAGATTTATGATAAATAGTATGGTTAATGTCTTAACTAAAAAAGATCTTAATTTCGTTTTCATATCATTTATTTTTTTCTAACTCTTTAGTAATTAACTCTCTAACCTCCTGAAAAGATAAGCCCTTTCTGAGAGCTATCTTTCTTAGGTCTTCATACTCTATCTTAAACCTTCTGAGATTACCATATCTACTCTCCTTAAGTGTAACATCACCAAAAGTAGTTTTAACTTTTCTGTTTTCTCTTTCCAACAGAAACCTGTTAACCCTTCCATATCTAACACCCAAAGTGGTGGTTTCCAAAAATATAATATCTAAAATTTTCTTGAAGTTAAAGGGAAAAACCAAAAGAGTTACCTCGTAGGCAGGTCTTCCTTTTTTCATAAAGATAGGAGTAAAGAATACATCTAAGGCACCTTCCTTAATTGCTTTCTCAGCAAAAAATCCTAGCTGCTCAGCAGTGATATCATCTACATTAAATACAATGGCTATAACCTCGTCTTGGAGAACCTCATCATCTAAGATGCCAAGTGAAAGCCTAACTATATTAGGATAATTTTTAAACTTATATTTACCTACACCATAGCCAACTCTTTCCAATCTAAAGCCTTTAAGATCATTATTTTCAGCAGAACATTTTAATAATACGGCAGAAGTAGGTGTGACATTTTCTTTGTCAATATCCAAAAAGTAAAGTGAAAAACCCTTTAATAGCTCTAAGGTAGCCCATGCAGGATTTGGTATTATGCCATGAGAGGTGAGAATATTTCCATTGCCTAATGGGATTTTTGATACATAGATCTTTTCTATCTTAAGCATCTCAACTGCCAAGAAAAATCCGACAATATCAGCAATAGTGTCAATACCACTAAGCTCATGGAAATGGACCTTTTCCTTAGGGACCCCATGTATCTTGCCTTCAACCTCAGCAAGAGTCTCAAAACACAGAAGAGACTTTTCTTTAACAAAATCTGATAATCCTGAAACATCAATTATCCTCTTTACTTGAGCTAAGTCTCTACTTCCTTTTTCTTCAAAAAAAATTTTTATCCCCTTACCTGTAAAGCCCTTAGATTTTTGATCTAATACCTCAATTAAAATTTTTACACCTATTAATTTTTCTATCTCCCTTTCTATTACTGACTTGTCTGCCCCTAAATCTATCAAAGCAGAAAGAAGCATATCTCCCGACAAGCCAAAAACTGGTTCAACAAATAGACATCTCATCTATAACCTCTAAATAAAATCCTATGTATTACAGCAACAATAAAACCTGCTAAGAAACCTCCTATATGTGCCCACCAGGCAACTCCCATTGCGCCTGTATAGATAGATAATGTACCATAGAAAAACTGCATAAAAAACCAGAAAAACAGAAAAAAAAGAGCTGGTATTTCAATAATTTGTATAAAAATAAAGATGGGAACTAATGTAATCACCCTTGCACGGGGATAAAATATAAAATAGGCACCCATAACACCTGATACGGCACCACTGGCACCAAGCATAGGCAAATTAGAGAGGGGATCAAAGAAAAACTGCATAAGTACGGCAAAGACACCAAAGACTAAATATAATAGTAAATATACAAAGTGTCCCAATCTATCCTCAACATTATCACCAAATATATATAGATAAAGCATATTTCCGATTATGTGAGAGAATCCCCCATGCATAAACATGGAAGTAAATATTCTAATTATGGGATCGAGGCTTTGATTTACACCTGTTATAAGATAATAAAAGTCTTTAGCATAAAAGGCATATTTCTCAATCATACTATTAAGAGCTGGACCTGCCTTTAATTCAAGAGCAAAGACTACAACATTTAGAAATATCAAAATGTAGTTTACGAAGGGTATCTTTTTACTTGGTATATTATCTTTTAGAGGTATCAAGCCTTCTCCTTAAGGTTATTAATTAGCGTTGCAAAATAGGCCGCACCAAAGCCATTATTAATATTTACAACGGCGACTCCAGCACTACAGTTACAAAGCATCCCAAAAAGAGCTGTAAACCCCTGTAAATTAGCTCCATAACCAACATCTGTAGGAACTCCAATGACCGGTTTGTCGGTAATTGAAGCGATAAAAGAAGGCAGTGCCCCTTCCATACCTGCAACTACGATAATACAATTAGCCTCTTTAAATTTATCTTTTACATCGATAACCCTATGAATACCAGCAATACCAATATCCATTATAAGCTCTGTCTTATTACCGAAAAACTCAGAACATATATAGGTCTCCTTAGCAACTGAGATGTCTGATGTGCCCGCCGATAAGATTAAGACTAATCCTTTTCTCTTTTTTATTTTTTTAACCATTAAACTCATTGTTTTACTTATCTCATCATAACAAACAGAGGGAATCTCTCTTTTAATCTTTTCAGCTTTTTCAGGAGAGAGTCTTGTAATCAACAAGTTTTCCCTTTTCTCTAAAAATCTTTTTATCAATAAAATTAGCGCCTCAATCTCCTTACCTTCTCCATAGACCACCTCTGGCAACCCCCTTCTTAAGCTCCTATGATGGTCAAATCTTACTGTTTCAAGCATGGAGTAAGGTAAATCCTTTAGCCCTTCATAGGCCTCGTCTATTGTAATTTCCTTACTCTCAAGTTTTTTAAGTATCTTTAATATTTCCTTTTGTGTCATATTACATACTCTCCTTTTTCATAAGTAAAAACACGTACTGAACCATCTCGTAAGTCAAAATATACGTTTCTTCCCTTATTCCCCCCGGTATCAGTATTTAATATCTTAATTTTATATTTTTTAAGATGTTCTATGATAGAGTCAATATTTCTTGTTCCGATGTTTAGACTGTTTTCTTCCTTTAGAAATACATTTGCCCCCCCCACCACCTTTGCCCAGATGAGATTTTTATTGCATCCCCTTTTTGCCAGTTCAAAAAGAACCGCTGGCACAGCAAGGTTTGCAAAATAAAAAGGTTTACTTACATCATCACCTTTAGGCAAAAGTATATGAGCTAACAACCCTACTCTTTTAGATATATCATAAATACATAGGGCAATACAGGAACCAAGTCCTTTACATAATAACATATTAGGACTTTCTGAGACTAAACAACTACCCATGGGAACATACAGAAAATTCCTATCCATCAAGTCCTATTTAAAAACATTCTTAATATACCCGTCTTCGGGGATTAGAATAAAATCGAAGGAGATCTTCTCTTCTTCATTGAATATCAATGTTTCTAAAAAAAACATCTCTGTTCCCTTTTTGTTATAAGTAACGATTAGGTCTTCCAAAACTGCTCCTAACATATCCATTGCATAAGAAGGAACACTTGGTATAAGCACTCTTCCTAAAAACTTTGAGAAGTTATTAAGAAAATAGGAGCTCATAATATTAGAGACTTCTTTAACAAAAGAGATTGTCTTTTCACTATTAATATCTTTATCAAAGTTTTTTAAGGTGAGTGATGCCAACTTTAAAACTGCCTGGTGATCAAAAATAATTAATATACCAGCCTTAAACTCCCCTCTTATATCAAAGTGTACCGCTGTTATAAGTTTATCGGGGCTTCCCAGTTGTTCCACAACCTTATCAGGTGTAACTATCGAAACCTTTGGGACATCAATAAAAACCCTCTTTTTTATCATCTTTCCAAGGGCATTGGCTGCTCCTGCTGCTCCTACATTAAAAATCTCCTTAAGATGATCGATATTAATCTTTTCCATATTTATTTTTACCTTCCCCATATGAATATTCACTAATACAGACCCTTGCTTTTTTTAGTAGAAAGCCTGTATATCAAGTATTAAAAGCGGTCTGCCATCTCCAAGAATAGTGGAGGAATAAAAACCTGGTACAAAAGAAAGAGGTGGATTTAATGGTCTTAAATATACCTCTTTGTGGCCTAAAAACTCATCAACTACCACTGCACTTTTTGTCCCTTTAATGGATATTATGATCGTAGAAAACTTATCTGATAATAAACTGTCGTTTTTGATATTAAGTTTCTCACTTAAGAAATATAATGGTAGATACTCATAATCTAACAAAACATTATAAACACTATCACTTAAACTGTTAATCTCATTTTTATTTATTTCTGCCACCCTTATTATCTTATCTACAGGTGTTCCGAAAAGGAAACTTCCTATTTTAAAAAACATAACATTAACAATAGATACTGATGTAGGAAGATATAGGGATATTTCAGTACCCTTTCCATAAGAAGAGTCAATCTCAAAGGTACCACCAAAGCTTTCCACAACAGCTTTAACAACATCAAGTCCAACACCTCTTCCTGATATCTCGGTAACCTCTTTCTTAGTGCTTATGCCTGGTATGCTTACCAAGTATAGTATGTCTTTTCTTGATTTTAGAGAGTTAAGATACTCCTGAGAAAATTTTCCGCTCTTTCTCGCCGATTCAAGCACTATATCAGGATCTATACCTCTTCCATCATCAATAATTGATACCTTAATCCTGTCTCTCTCTTTTGAAGCTGATATTAGAATCTTTCCTTCCTCATCCTTGCCTTTTGCCCTTCTCTCATCAGGACTCTCTATACCATGATCTATGGAGTTTCTGATAATATGAAGAAGTGGCTCCGTAAGAGACTCAACTATGCTTCTATCAAGCTCAATATTCTCCCCTTCAATCTTAAAACTCACCTTTTTATTCAGTTTTTTTGATAAATCCCTCCCCCACATAGGAACTCTTGAGAAAATAACATCAAGAGGAGTCAGTCTTAGCCTCATAACCTTTTCTTGGACATCTTTTAAAAGAATCTCCATCTGATTAATTGCATTAGGAATCTCTATATTATCGAGGTCCTTTGTAACCTCCCTAATTCTTGACTCAATAGTAAGTAGCTCTCCTGATATATTTAAAAAATAATCTAAAAAATCTAAATTTACCTTAACAAATTTAGGAAGTTGTGACTTATCTTCTGTAAACTCCTCTTTTTGTTCTATAACCTCTTTCTTTTCTCCCTTCTTGGGATCCTCAACCTTCTCTACATTAAAACTTTTTATCTCTACAACTCTTTTTAAGTATTCATTCAGATAGTCCAATGGTTTTGTTGGTTCTAAAAGCAATAACATATTATTTTTTAGATTTCCCTTCTTAATATCCTGAAGGCTTGGGTCAGAACTTATTATAGTTCCAAAACTTTCAATATTTTTGTATATAAGAAAGGCTCTTGCATTAATAGATGGTACTCCTTCCTTAAAAAATATGTTTATCCTATATTGCCCACCTATCTCAGATGATTTATTAGAGTATTCAACCTTGCCTCTCTTGTTTTCAATCTCAAGTACGTACTTCCATAATCTATCATTGTAATCAAGTAGATTTGATAGGAGCTCTTTAGAAAAGGTGAGCTCCCCCTTTCTAAGCCTGTCTATCAGATTTTCCATTTGATGGGCCAAATCGGATATATGATTATAGCCCATTGCTGCAGACATACCTTTTAGAGAATGGGCTTCTCTAAAAAGATTATTTATCTTCTCCTCTGTGAAAGGCTCATCTGTGTTTTCTAATATTTTTGAAGCCTTTTCTAAATGCTCCTTAGCTTCATTAAGGTAGAGATTTAGGTACTTATCTAAGTTAAAATTCACTTTCTAACACCTTCCTTAGAACAGAAAGGACAGTTTCATCAGAAAAGGGCTTAACTATGAAATCTTTAGCGCCTGCTTCTATAGCATCCATAACAAGTATCTCCTGCCCCAAGGCACTGCACATGACAATTTTAGCCTTAGAATCATAAGCAACAATCTCTTTAGTGGCATCTATACCGCTTTTTACAGGCATTACAATATCCATAGTAACAATATCAGGTTTTAATTCTTTATATTTTTCTACTGCCTCATTCCCGTTAGCTGCCTCTCCTACCACCTCAAAATCAGAATTTTCTAAGGTGTCTTTTAGCAAGGTTCTCATAAACTCTGCATCATCACATATTAAAACTCTATATTTCATAATGTACTCCCCAATTTTTTGAATTTTTCATATACTTTTCTATCTCTTCTATATCTAAAATGTATAGGGGGTTATTGTCTTCCATTCTAAAAATATACTTAATGTACCTTACATTGCCGATATTAAAATCAAACTTACTGGCATCTTCTAAAGCATCTTGCAAAACCTCTCTAAAACCCAAAACATTTTTCACCAGATAGCCAATATTTGATAGGTTCTTTGATATTAATAAAAAGGACCTTCTATCGTAATCATCAATCTCGCAAAAATCTGCTATATCAATAACGGTTAAAACCCTACCCTGAAAGTTAGTGATACCTTTTACAAATTTTGGCAATAAAATTACAGGATAGATGGGCTTGTCATTTTCTGTAATCCTCTCGAGAAAGTCTATAGGCAATCCGATTTTTTTATCTTTAATCTCAAACACAAGCAATTTCATTAAAACTTAAACTCTCCAACAATATTTTTTAGTTCCTCCGAGAGTGTAGAGAGATCTTTTGCTGAGGCAGCCATCTCTTCCATTGCTGCTGTCTGTTCCTGAGCAGCTGCTGATACTTCTTCCGTTGCCGATGCATTGTCCTGAGTTACCTTAGCAATCTCATCTATAGCCTTTACCATCTCATAGGTGCCCTGATCTATCTTCTCAGCGGTAATATTAATCTTTCCCACCTTTGCTGCCACATCTTTAATCATTATAAGAATGTTCTGGAAAGATTTACTTGTTAAATCGAGAATTTTCTCACCCTCTTCTAACTGTTCCTTCCCTTCATTTATGCTTACACCAACCCTTTTGTTTTCTTTTTCTATATTTTCAATTAAGTTTTTAATCTGATCGGCAGACCTTCTTGTATTTTCTGCCAGTTTTCTTACTTCCTCTGCCACCACAGCAAAACTTCTGCCATACTCACCTGCCCTTGCTGCCTCAATGGTTGCGTTAAGAGCAAGTAAGTTGGTCTGTTGAGCAATAGTAGTAATTACTTCTACAATCTTACCGATCTGTTCCGTTTTTTCGCTGAAAGAGATAACAAGATTTGCATTATTTTCCATCTTATCAAAAACATTTTTAAGCTTTTCGAGACCTTCAGAGATCAACTTCATACCATCTTCAGCAACCTTTACCGATTTTAATGAAAAGTCATAGGCTTCCTTTGCTCCTGCACTTATCTGATTTAGTGAGTTTGCCATCTCTTTTATATGTTTTGATGTCTTATCAACCATCTCTCTTTGATTCTCCGCTCCGATAGATACTGTCTCCATTGTAGTGGCAACTTCTGTAGCGGAGTTACTTATCTCCTGAGCGGTTATTGATAAAACCTGTGATAAATTAGCTATTTTTTCTGAGGCATTTTTAATATGTTCCAACAAACCTCTAATAGAGTTGGTCATCTGGGTAATAGAAAAATTTAGATCATCTACCTCATCGTCAAAACCTTTTCTCTCAACGGCAGGTAACTCTGAAAGGTCACCTTGACTTATATTCTCAGTAATCTTAACCAGCTTCCTCAACTCAGAGGTAAAATTCCTTGAGAATACTATTGCTAAAAGAACACCAACAACCACAGCTATCAAGACTGCCCATGACCTCGCATTCTCAATGTTTATATCAAAAACTTGAAATATAAGAGGTATAAAAACCACAAGAAAAACAATAAGAATATTACCAAGAAGATACTTTTGACTAAGACTAACTCTCATATACACTCCTTTTTAATATAGATTCTTTCTTTGGGATAGACAGGAAAGAAAAGGTTTCTTAAGCCACCCCAAAGGCTTTCAGACTTACCTAAAACGAGATAGCTGCCTGGAAGGCAAACTGTGTATATATTTTTAAGCAAGGTTTCTTGTGTTTTAATATCTACATAAATTAACATATTTCTACAAAAAACTATATCCCAATATCTTTTAAGGTCTTTCTTGAAGACGTCCTCTTGTGTCAAAATCACCATTCTTTTAATCTCTTCTTTTAACTCATATCTCTTAGTATCAATTTTAACAAAATATTTATTTAGTAAAAGGTCAGGTGTATAAATTAATCTTTGCTCATCATAAATACCAATCCTACCGTAGCTAATAGAGTCGCTATCAAAATCTATTCCAAGAAGATAGGGCTTAACAACTTTTATCTCTTCGGGAAAATACTCTTTTAAAATTATTGCCAATGAGTAGGGCTCTTCTCCGCTGGCACAACCTATACTTAATATTTTTAAGAACTTCTCACCCTTAGCCTCCTTTTTCTTAAAAATCTCAGGCAAGATCTTATCTTTTATTACTGCGAAGGTGTCCCAGTTTCTAAAAAAATAGCTAACATTTATAGTAATTATTTTCTCAAAGATCTTATATTCTTCGCTGGAGTTCTTTAAATAATTAAAGTAGCCTTCTATATTGTTAAAATTTAAGGCTATAGATCTAATATATATGCGCCTTTTAAGATATGGTTTTTTAAAAGAGGAGAGAATAATATTTTTTTCATGAAAAAACCTAACAATCTTTTCATACCACTCATCACTAATAAAATTTTCTACGGTAGACTCATTTATCACTTTCGGCTACCTCTTGGATATGATAAAAAGGTACACCGTACCATAATCCTTCAAGGTCATAGATCTCTCTTGTTTCCTCTGTAAATATATGAACAACTATATCACCAATATCTACAAGAATCCAATCACCCTTTGAGTACCCCTCAATGGATATGGGAAACTTATAGTACTTGGCGTTTTTTTGAAGCTCCTCTGCTATCGTTTGACAGTGTTTTGTTGAGCTACCTGAGCATATTATTATAAAATCTGCTATATCACTCACTCTGCTAACATCTATCGCTGTAACGTCAAAACCCTTTTTCTCCCAGATCTGATTTAAAACCTTAGCATAGGGTTTTATAATCTTCTTTCTAAGGAACTTATCTGTAGAGATTATTTTCTTTAATGTAGTTGGCAACATCCCTCCCTACACAAGAAGATATATTAAAGCCTTTTCTAATTAGCTCTCTTATCTCACTTCCAGAGATATTTATGCTTTTTACATTGATATTGTGAATCTCTTTACCTTTATAAACATAATAGCCTGGGTTAACTTCCTCTATCTCAATGTCTAGAAAGTTTCTAAGTATTCCCTTGGTTTTATTTTGAACACCATGTCTATTGAATATTACAAAGTTGATAGCAGAAAAAAGGCTTTTCCAATCTTTCCAAGTATTTATCTCTATAAAGGCATCAAAGCCAACCAAAAAATAAAAACTATACTCTTTACCATACTCTCTGTTTAGATAATTTACAGTATCGATGGTGTATCGAAACTTGTTTTTAATCTCGATATCGCAAGGATAAAAAAGGGGGTAATCCTTTAGCGCTAGTTTAAGCATATTCATTCTATGAAAATCTTTTAGTACAGAGCTTTTATGGGGTGGCTGACTCGCACAGATAAACCAGATCTCGTCCAGAAGCATATTTGACATTACGTCGCAGGCAACCCTTATATGACCATTGTGAATTGGATTGAAGGTTCCGCCGAAGATACCTATCTTCATATCTACTCTCTTATCTGACCATTACCGTAGATTACAAACTTTGTAGTAGTCAGCTCATTAAGTCCCATAGGGCCAAAGGAATGAAGCTTAGTAGTACTAATACCTATCTCAGCTCCTAAACCAAGCTGAAAACCATCTGAAAATCTTGTTGAGGCATTAACAAGTACTGTTGATGAGTTAACCTCCTTTAAAAATCTCTGTGCATTGTTATAGTCATTAGTAACTATAGATTCTGTATGCAAAGAACCGTAATTATTTATATGTTCAATGGCTTCATCTATACCATTTACGACCTTAACAGCAAGAATTAGATCGAGAAACTCGTAGCCGTAATCATTCTCTTCTGCCTTTTTTGCATACTTAAGAATCTTTTGAGTCTCTTGGCAACCTCTTATCTCTACACCTGCCTTGCTTAACCTATCACCAATAAGTGGCAGAAATTTTTTTGCAATATCTCTATGGACAAGCATAGTCTCCATAGCATTGCAAACTCCTGGTCTCTGCACCTTTGCATTAAAACAGATTCGTTCAGCCATATCTATATCCGCTGTGGCATCAACAAAGATATGGCACACACCCTTATAGTGCTTAATAACGGGAACCTTTGAGTTTTCCACAACAAATCTTATTAAACCCTCACCACCTCTCGGTATTATAACATCAATATACTCTTCAAGCTTAAGCATCTCAAGCATTGCAGTCCTTTCCTTTATGGGGATAAGTTGTACTGCTTCATCAGGAAGGTTAGCCTCTTTAAGGGCTTTAGATAATATTTTGGCTATCTCAAGGTTACTATTCATAGCCTCTTTGCCACCTCTTAAAATTACAGCATTTCCAGACTTGATACAAAGAGAGGCAGCATCGGTAGTAACATTTGGTCTTGCTTCATAGATTATACCTATTACTCCTAGAGGAATCCTCATCTTACCTACCAAAAGTCCATTAGGTCTCTTCCACATCCCCGTAATCTCTCCTACAGGGTCTTTAAGAGATATCACCTCTTCAATAGCAAGTGCCATCTCTTCAATCCTTTTCTCATTTAGCGTTAATCTATCAACCATTGCCTTTGGCAGATCTGTTGCAGATTTAATATCTTTCTCGTTTGCCCTTAGTATATCCTTCTTTTTTTCTCTAAGCATTCTTGCCATAATTGATAGAGCCAAGTCTTTCTTTTTTGTATCAGCCTTAGCCAACTCTAATGAGGATTTCCTTGCCTTTTTGGCTATATCTAAAATAAGATCACCTTCTTTGACCTTTTTCACTAATAGCCTCCTTTAATTTTGCATATATCTATAAAACTACTGATCTTAACTTACAGCCTATTTACATCACTCAAAATTACCATATTATTTCTATGTATTATCTCATCATCATATCTATAACCCAAAATTTTTTCAATATCAGAACTCTTCTTTCCCCTAATCTTATCTACCTCTATTAGACTATAATTAGTCAACCCTCTTGCTATTGCTATACCGTCCTTTGTTATAATCTCCACAACATCGCCTATCTTAAAATTACCCGAAACCTTATAAACACCTGATGGCAATAAGCTTTTTCCTCTTTTGACAATGGCATCTTTCGCTCCATCATCAACATAGACCTTACCTTTTGGTTTTATATTAAAGGCAAGAAAGTACTTTTTGTGGGATATTTTTTCTGTCTTAGGCAAAAACAAAGTACCCACATTGCTACCTTTAATTATATCAACAATAATATTCTCCTTCTTTCCCTTAGCAAGCACAACAGGTATCCCAACCAGTGTAGCCTTTCTTGCAGCCTGAAGCTTTGTAAGTATGCCACCTGTCCCTACCTTACTACCTGACTTAGAGGTAGCCTTTTTTAAGTACTTCTCTGGGCTATCGACAGTATCTATCACTTTAGCATCTTTATAAAGGGTTGGATCTTTATCATAAAAACCATCTACATCGCTTAATATAATTAGTAAATCTGCCTCTATCAATGAGGCAACCTCTGCAGAGAGATTATCATTATCTCCCAGCTTAATCTCACTTGTAGCAATCGTATCATTTTCATTAACAACAGGAATTATTTTCTTCTCAAGAAGGACCTCAAAGGTATTTTTTGCGTTAAGATATCTCTTTCTATCAGATATATCATCGGAAGTAAGCAATATCTGGGCAACGTAAAGACCTTTATCCAAAAAAATCTCGCTATACTTATGTATAAGATATCCCTGTCCACAGGCTGCAAGTGCCTGTTTTTCCGTAAGTTTTTTAGGTTTTTCCTTAATCTTTAACACCATCATTCCTGCAGCTACTGCTCCAGAGCTAACGATAACAATCTCAACACCTTTTTTACTTACAAGCCCCTTTATCTGTGTTGCCAATCCCATCAAGAAATGGTCATCTATCACATACTTCTCATCAGTAATAATAGAACTTCCTATCTTTACAACAACTCTCCTAACCTTTTTAAAGAGCTCCTTCCTCATAACCGTCCTTTATCCTTCTTTTTGTAATAATTCACTTACAAACAATAATAAATCTTCGATACCCTCTCTGGTAGCCGAGGAGATCTTAAAGACTTGAAAGCCCTTTTTCATAAAAAGTCTTTCGTACCTTGAGGCCTTTTTTCTAACATCTGTCAGGTCAATCTTTCCTATCACAACAATCTGTGGTTTCTGTGAGAGCTCTTCGTTAAAAAGCTTAAGCTCCTTATTTATAATCTCAAAAGCCTTTAGTGGTCTCTTATGTCCCAAGTAAGATAGATCAACAAGATGTATAAGCAATCTTGTTCTTTCTATATGTTTCAAAAAACTATGTCCCAACCCTTCACCCCTATGGGCACCTTCAATTAGCCCTGGGATATCGGCTACAACAAAGCTCTTAAAATCACCAAACTTAACAACTCCCAAGTTAGGCACCAATGTAGTAAAGGGATAATCGGCGATCTTTGGTTTTGCTGAAGATATTACAGATAGTAATGTTGACTTACCTGCGTTAGGCAAACCTATCAACCCCACATCGGCAAGCAACTTAAGCTCCAGTTTAATTACCCTTTCCTCACCTATTTTACCCTTTTCGGCAAAACGAGGAGTTTGTCTAACAGGTGTTGCAAAATGGGAGTTGCCTCTGCCGCCCTTTCCTCCCTTAGCAACAACTACTTCCTGATTATCTTCCGTAAGATCAGCTATAATTTCGCCACTTACTTCGTCTTTAATAATTGTACCTAAAGGGACTGGCAAAAGGAGGTCATCGCCCGATCTGCCGTGCTTGTTGTTGCTCTGACCGGGCTTTCCGTTTGATGCAAAATATTTTTTTTTATATCTGAAATCAAGAAGCGTATTTAGATTTTTAGAAGCTTTAAATATGATATTCCCACCATCTCCACCATCACCACCATCAGGACCGCCTTTAGGGATAAACTTTTCTCTTCTGAAGCTGACACAACCGTTCCCACCATCTCCTGCCTTCACATAAATTTCAGCTTCATCGACAAATCTCATACATAGTTAGTTGGAGGGATAGACACTCACCTTCTTTCTATCTTTACCAAAATTCTCAAACTTAACAACCCCTTCAACAAGCGCAAAAAGGGTGTGGTCCTTACCCATACCAACGTTTTTGCCAGGGAATACTTTGGTACCCCTCTGTCTAACTATAATAGAACCCGCTTTAACTGACTGACCATCAAACCTTTTAACTCCCAAACGTTTGCCTTCGCTATCTCTACCGTTCCTACTACTTCCTACCCCTTTTTTATGAGCCATCTATTACCTCCAAAAACTTATTTTTATTTTATAGTTAAAGTGCCTTAACGCTGATTAAAATATTTAACTTACCTTTATCTCATCAATTACTATCTCTGTAAAGGACTGTCTATGGCCATAGAGCTTTCTGAAGTTTTTCCTTCTTTTTTTCTTAAAAACAAGGACCTTTTTTCCTTTCCCCTGCCTTACTACCTTTCCAGTAACAACAGCACCTTCCACAACAGGCTTACCTATCTCCACAGTATCATCATCTTTTTTAACCAAGAGGACTTCATTAAAACTAATGACATCACCCTTCTCTCCCGAAAGTTTCTCCACCTTTATTACCTCACCGGGAAAAACCTTATATTGCTTACCCCCCGTCTTTATAATAGCATACATATAACTTCCTCCTATAAAAATTAAGAGTATAATTTTACGAAAAAAAATGGAATAGGTCAATAACTTTTGATAATAAAAAATTATGCACTTTTTAAACCTTTTTGTTATTATTTTAATGTAATGATAAAAAAAATAAGCTTAACGATACTTATTATATTTATATTTTCAAGCCTTTCATACGGCCTTATCATTGAGCCTGATAGAGAACTTCTAAAATATGACCCCCTTATCTTTGATTTGAGACCTCTTGAGGATTTTAAAAAAGAACGCATCAAAGGCTCCATACATCTTGATCAAAAGTATTTCACAGAAAAACTACTATCTAAGGACCTTTCTGAACTTATTACGTTCTTAAGAATCATCGGAGTAAATGAAAATAGCAAAATTATTTTTTCCATAGAGGACAAAGATACCCTGATAAAATCAGCCTTTATCAGTTTTTTTATAGACTCTCTTGGTGTAAAAAATATCTATTTCCTTAAAGGTGGTATAAAGGGGTGGAAAGAAAAGGGGCTACCCACCCAGACCGTAGGAAAAAGCTTTAAGCCATCAGATTTTAAACCGAATTTTAATGAAAATATTGTCTTTGCAAAAGCTGATAAAAACTTACCTAAGCAAAAGAATTTAGTAATTATCAATTGCGATAATACAAAGAGTTATATCATAAAAGGGTCTAAGTTTATTGATATAGAGCTTTTCTTTGAAGAGGAGCATTTATTAGATAAAAAAAAACTTCTTGAAGAGCTTAATAAAAACTTGATTAAAGATAAGATGAAGATACTGCTTTATCCTGAAGATGGGGTAAATACATATGCCATCGCTTTTTTATTAAAGAATTACTTGGAATATATGGACGTTAAAATACTTAAAGGAGATCACCAAACATGGCTAAAACTAAAAATATTGGAATGATTACATTTTTTATCTTAACATTTACACTTTTGACAACTCTCTGCCATGCTCAAGAAAAAGTTGCCATAACTCCCTTTAAAATAAACGCTGAAAAGGAACTTGAATATTTAAAAAATGCTATCCCAGATATGCTTTTTTCCCGTTTAACCTTTAAAAGCAAAGAGATCGTAAATAGTGATAATATAAAAGACCTTTTAAGTAGCGGCTTTGATAAAGTAATAACAGGTAGTTTTACTAAGTTAGGTAATGCCTTCTCATTAGATGTTAGGCTTTATGAAAAAGAAGGTATCATAAAAAACTATTACTCATCAAAAGATGATACCTCTAAGCTCATCTCTGCCATAGAAGAGATAGCAAGTAAGATATCAGCAAAGGAGCAAGAAGAGATAAGAGCCTATGAGATAGAAAAAAACTTTAAAAGAATAAGATTTGATAGCTTCAAGCACCCAATTTACTCCTTTTTAACAGCTGACATAAATGGAGATGGTAAGAAAGAGCTTATAGCTGCCTCAGAAAACACTCTCTATATATATGAAGAGGATTTTAAAACCTTAATGTTTGAAAAAAAGCTACCTTTCCAAATCTTAATAATTAATTCAGCAGATCTTAACAAAAATTTAAAAGAGGAGATATATATTACAGCAGTTAAAAGCGAAGACCCCTTAACTCAAGTTTATGAGTTAACCTCAAAGGGGTTAGAAAAGATATATGAAGAGGGTATATATATAAACAGAATAGAAGATCACAGAGGGGATGTGATGATTTTAGCCCAAAAACCAGGTTTAAACGAGCCCTTTGATACCGCTATTTATGAGATTACCTTTGATGAAAAAGAGCTTTTTAAGAAAAAGAGGTTAAACCTTTTTAGAAAAGAGGGCCTCAATATCTACCAGATTAGACCTATAAAGTATAAAGGTAAAGACTGTTATCTCTATATTGATGAGTATGATTATTATAAGATATTAGATCAAGAGGGAAAGTTAATAGAAGGCCTATCTACTCAATATGGTGGATCTATATTAGGTATCTTTAGAGGGATGGGAACTAATCATTTAACCAACTTTGCCTCTTTACCATCACGAGTATTTATCCTAAAAGATGGCGAGAAAGACAGCATATTAACAATAAAAAATGAAGGAAGTCGCCTATTTTTAAGGTCAAAAAGATTTGACAGAGGCACTGTAGTATTGTTAAATAGTGATGACCTTGGCTTTAAAGAGCTTAGACAATCAGAGAGCTTTGATGGCTACATCTCTGATATGGCAACTGACAAGGAAAAAAACATAGTATATATCTCCGTTGTAAAGGGCAAGAAAGAAAGTATTATTGTAAGCTTGAGATAACTTTAAAACTTAAAAAGTACACAAAAAAATTAAATTTTGCTTGACAGGTTTTATTTTTGTTGATATAAAATCAACAGTAGTAAAACAATATTTTAAAAAAGAGGAGGTGATAGTTAGGTAAATAAAAGTGCGGCTTTATTCTTTAGTATTAACAAAAAATATCAAAAGGAGGGTATTAGATGAAGAAAATTGTATTAGCATTAATGGCAGTATTGTTAGTAGCGACTGTATCTTTTGCACAGACAACATTAACACTAAACGGTCAGATCAGGGTATATCCCGAGATGAATAACTATGGATTCGGATCAATTAATTATTCTGCTGATTCAAAATCAACTGCATTCGTAGATCAAAGATCAAGACTATTTTTTAATCTTAAATCAGGAGACAATGTTGGTGGAACGGTAGCTCTTGAGATAGACTTTAGATGGGGTGATGCAGCCTATT
>CAZIMS010000014.1:0-23785 GCA_964540515.1 uncultured Pseudomonadota bacterium
CTGTTAGGAGTAAGCACCCGGCAAACAAGAAGGATGGCAAAAGGGGCATTGCGGAGTGATTTTACGGTAGCCCATAACAAAAAGCTTTATCAGGTATTGAATCAGGCTAATACAAAAAATGTTGTGGTAAAAGAAAGAGTGGACGGCACAATGCTTATAACCCATAAGGGAGTATCTCTGAATTACAAGGAAATACTATCAAGAAACACAAAAGAAAAACAGCAATAACAAAAACAAAAAGCTTACAAACGAAAGAAGAAATATATTCTTACAAAAGATCACCCTTGAAGAAATAAATTTTCTTGTAAAATAGGACATTTTTAAATATGTAAAAAGCGGACATTTCTATTTGTGGTTGACAGTGGTTGACATTTGGGTTGACATCGCTTGTAATTTTATTAAAACGTGCTAATATGTGATTAATTATGAAAATAACCGCCGGTTATATTAATTGTTAGCAATCTACACTTATCATCACAACCAAGGAGCCACGAATGAGCGCACTTGTTATCAAAACTTGGCAAGCAGATACAAAGCCGATCGACGAAAAAAATAATTTTGTCAAAATCATTGGCCGCGAAGGAGGTCTGATTGCTTGGGTTCTTTCCCTAATGGGGATAGATCCCACCACCACCATTCTTGTGGGGCTTGAGCGTATCGAATTTTCTAAGGCCTCTCTTGCCGGCACAGAAACCCGTATAAATAATCCCACTTCAGAGCGTATGCTCCACTTATTACGGCTATCACAAACCTTGGAAGGCCACAGCTTGGATCATTGCCGCATTCGTGTTCATCGGTCTAGCTATGGGGTCAGAGGCAGCTATAGGTGGTTCCATAGGAAGTGCCTTTATCTCTTTTATGATGACTTCTGCAGTTGGTGTCGTTATCGCATTGATCTATTACTTTCTGAATAGAACCCTCACGCTGGGCTTTGTTGAGCATAGTGGGGTTGTCAATGGCATTCGCTTCAAACGCTCGGTTATCGAAAATGTGGACATCAATCAAGATCAAGCGAAGGCTATTTGCATCATTGTTCAACGACTGATTGAAGCCAAAGAAAAACGAACTCTTCAAGCCATCAAACAGTAAATGGCTAATCCATCATTCCACAGAACCTGTGCAAAAAGCCGTGGAAGCCGGTGAATTCAGATGTTATGGCAAAGAAAGTAAGATAATTTATGGCAAAATAAATATAGATTGAGAGAGGTCAAATTATTATGCCAGTAATAAGTATGTTTTATGGTATTATCATAATGATGTTTTTTATTGACAACATGGATTTAAACATATCCTCGTTTTCTTTTTATTTCGTTCAACGCCTGCAATGAGCAGCAGGGGGAATATAAATAATGAGAAAAAAAGACAGCTAATCCCCTGTCGGATCGATTGATTTGTTGTACAAGATTTCATTTTCTTTGACTTTGATGAATGATTTTATTTCTTCCATAGTGTATGCAGGCTTCTTCTGATGGATAATACGATGACAATTGGAACACAATATCGCAAGATCATCAAGGGTTGTTGTTACTTCTCCTTCATTGCTTTCTGAACGCACTCTGATATGATGAACTTCACAAAAGTCCTTGCCCGCAGTGCCATAAAGATTCTCGAATGAAAAACCAAAGACCTCGCAGTTTAAATTGCCGTTTTTCTAAGTTGTTGATCAATTTTAAGCCTGATTAATTTTCTGTCACGTTTCCAGTTTTTTGATATGCGCTCGACAAATACACCTTCGACGGCATAATATTCCTGTTTTTCTTCAGCGGCTTTGTCAGATGTGGCTTGGAGTCTCGGGAATGAGTCAAAATCCGGGGTTTTGCATAGACTGTAAGGTCTTATGAAATTTTTCGCTATTTTGCCCCCAGATAATTTTTCAAGTTCACATTTCAAGATTTTATTTTCAGCTTTAATAATTTGTGCAAATTCGATTGTTGTCGCTTTTGATACTTCGATTGATTCAATAATTCCAATGTGATAAATCCGATCTGTTTGTAACGCATTGGAAAACAGAGCAATATAGTCCTTTCCTTCTAATTTTGCCTTTTCAAATTCTGCTTTGGCTCCAGTCCACGACATATTGATTGTAAAGGCAAACCGAGTTCCTTTTTCAGCCGCTTCATCCAGTTGAGATTTATTTCTTATCGTGTAGAGACAGGTATGATATGGATTCATAATTTTCTCTTTTATGCAGTTATTCTATTGGCACAACGCTCCGCATAACTGGCTGGCAATGGAGCGCAGCGAAAATTGCCAGTCCGAGTTCATGTGGTTGTTATGCAGATATTATAAGAATTCCTTTCTCATGCAAATGGCGAACAACCTTCAACAAAGATTCTCGTCCATTTGTCAATTCTTCTTTGTCCACGCTCATTACTAGCCGCATTTTTTCTTCAACCACACTTTTTTTTAAATTTAAGAATATTCCGAGTTCCTTCTATGGGATTGGCTTCCAGATTCTCATGTGGGTGTCCAATACGTTCAATAGTGCTGTCAATACTGTTTTCTAAAGCGTCAAGTTCTCTGAACTTTACATATACGTGATAAAGATTACGAAGTGCTTCAAAGTATTTTTTATCTCCTCCAATAGAGATGTATTCCTCTCGCGATCTAATTATTTCTGCATAACAATTAATATACCCGGCGGTCATTTTCATAATTAATCACATATTAGCACATTTCAATAAAATTGCAAGCGATGTCAACCACATGTCAACCACAAATGGAAATGTCCTATTATGATGCCTCTACAACTGTCTTTTTGCTCTTTTAATTTTTAAAGCTACTCTTACTTATATTAGCCTGCATTTTCTTTTTTTCTGTAAAAAAATTATTGACTTAGGTTTTATAATACTTCTATAATTTAACTTAAAGCCACGAAGGCTAAATATCAGATTTGAAAATCTGGTTAGCTTCGTGGCTTTTTTTATTTTTTGCGAAGCAAAAAAGTTCACTCAACAAAATCCCACTTAATATTGTTAGGAGGTTTCAATGAGAAAGATCTTTATGGTACTACTTTTTGTTTTTATGTTTACCCAATATGGATATTCTGCTCATCCACTTATAACAGATGATACTGGCACACAGGGAAGAGGGAGATTTCAGTTAGAGTTAAATGGTGAATATGCTTATGATTCTGAAGATGGTGTTAAAGATAAGGTCTTTGAGTTTTCACCTGTTTTAACTTATGGTGCCTTAGATAATCTTGATGTTATCTTTTCCTTTCCTTATCAGTTAATAAGGATTGAGGATAAGGTTAACTCTATTAAAGATAAAGAGAGGGGTTTTAGCGATGTTTCATTCGAGCTTAAATGGAGATTTTATGAGAATGACGGATTAAGCTTAGCTTTAAAACCAGGTATTTCTTTCCCAACCGGTGACGAGGATAAAGGGCTTGGTACAGGTAAGGTAGGTTATTCTGTTTATTTATTAACTACAAAGGAGATTAAGCCTGTAAATGTCCATCTAAGTTTAGGTTACATAAGAAATGAGAATAAGTTTCAAGAAGAGAAGAATATTTATCATCTCTCAGTGGCTGGTGAGTATGAGACTACAGATAATTTGAAGTTGGTTGCTGATGTTGGAATTGAGACTAATACAGACCCCTCATCAAATAACGACCCTGCTTTTGGTTTAATAGGTTTTATCTACTATTTTTCAGAAAATTTCAGCTTTGATGCTGGTTATAAATTTGGTTTAAATAGGGAAGAAACAGATAGTACTTATCTTTTAGGTTTTACTTTCAAATTTTAGGGGGTTTTTATGCACATGGCAGATGCTTTGATAAATACTACCGTTGGGGTTGGGTTCTGGACGCTCTCTTTAGGTGGAATTGCCTATAGTGCTAATAAGTTAAAGGAAAAAATGGATGAGAAGATGGTGCCGCTTATGGGAGTTTTGGGCGCCTTTGTCTTTGCTGCGCAGATGATAAATTTTACTATACCTGCCACTGGCTCCAGTGGACATCTGGGTGGTGGGATGTTGCTTTCAATCCTACTCGGTCCTTATGCTGGTTTTATTGTAATGGCATCTATCTTAACTATACAGGCGCTATTTTTTGCTGATGGTGGACTTTTAGCTTTAGGTTGTAATATATGGAATCTGGGGTTTTATACCTCCTTTATTGCCTATCCCTTAATTTATAAGCCTATTGTAAAAAGGTTTGGCAATCATTTTTTAGCTTCTCTTGTATCTGTAATTATTGGCTTGCAGTTAGGTTCTTTCAGCGTAGTCTTGCAGACCTACTTTTCTGGTATTAGCGAGTTGCCTTTTTATACTTTCTTGACTCTAATGCAACCAATCCACTTAGCTATTGGTATTGTTGAAGGAGTTGTTACTGCAAGTATTATTAAATATGTTGTATCAATAAGACCAGAGATTCTTGAAGGCTCTTTTAGCACTGCTCAAGCTAAGAACAATATATCCTTAAAGAAGATATTAGTGTTATTCTTTGTTTTGACATTAGTGACAGGTGGCTTTTTAAGCTGGTTTGCTTCGAGTAATCCTGATGGTTTGGAATGGTCAATAGAAAAGACTCATGGTAAAGCAGAGTTACCAGAAAAAGATAATAGAATTGTCAATTTTCTCAGAAATATCCAAGAAAAAATAGCCTTTTTGCCTGATTATAGCTTCAAAAAGCCTGAAGGTGATGGACATAAAGAAGAAGCAAAGGATGAAAAATATCCTAATGTTGATATTGGGACAACATTTTCTGGTATTGTAGGCTCATTTATTGTACTTTTTATAACCTTTGGTTTTGGCTATTTAATCAAGTCGTTAAAAAAGAGGACTCCCTGATAGATGGCAGGGCTTTATCCCTGCCTTTTTATTTTGATAATCCTTAACTATCTGATAACATATTTAAGATGAAGTTTGACCAGGAGTTTTTCAATTTAGGATATCTTGATAGACTATCTTACAAAGATACCTTTATCCACAATATAGATGCAAGGGTGAAGTTATTAGCCACATTGCTTTATGTTGTAATAGTTGTGTCCTTTCCTAAATATGCCATCTCTTCACTTATTCCTTTTTTGTTGTTTTCGATTGTTTTTATGACTTTGGGAGAGATACCTGTAAGTTATGTAGCCAAAAGGATTTTGATAGTATCTCCATTTATTTTTTTTGTTGCTATTTTTAATCCTATTCTTGATAGAAATATCGCCTTTGAGCTTTACGGGATACCTATAAGTTATGGATTTTTGTCTTTTTTCTCCATCTTAATTAAGTTTGCTCTTACTGTTAGCAGTATTATTATCCTTGTAGCTACAACATCTTTTGCGGGACTTTGTTTTGCTATGAGGTATTTTAAGGTGCCGGAGATTTTTGTTAACCAACTTCTTTTTTTGTATAGATATATTTTTGTTTTGTCTGAAGAGGCTATGAGGATGATTAGAGCAAGGGATATGAGGAGTTTCGGAAAAAAGGGGACTGAGATACGTTTTTTTGTTAAATTGGTTGGGAATCTTTTAATTAGAAGTTTGAATAGAGCCGAGAGAATTTATTATGCTATGTTGTCGAGAGGTTTTAACGGTTCTATGCCTTATAGAAAGAGAAGAAATATTAAAGTTGTTGATATAGTTTTCCTTTTTGTAGTTGGGGGTATGCTATATTTTCTTAAATTTTATAACCCTGTACAGATGATAGGGAAATTTTTTATAAGGTTTGTCTGATGAGTCATCATATCGTCAAGTTTGAGAATGTTATATTTAAGTATCCTGATGGGACCTGTGCATTGAATGGTATTAGTATGTTAATAACACATGGTGAGTCCGTTGGGCTTGTGGGCGCAAATGGTTCCGGAAAAACTACTTTGCTTATGCATCTTAATGGTTATTTGTTACCCACCAGTGGAGGAATAAATATTGGAGATATAATAGTTAACAAAAAGACCCGACAAGAGGTGAGAAAAAAGGTGGGGGTTGTTTTTCAAAATCCTGATGATCAGCTATTTATGCCCACTGTTTATGAGGATGTGGCCTTTGGGCTTCTCAATTTAGGGTTAGATGATAAAACAGTGGAAGAAAAGGTGCAGATTGCTTTAAAAACTGTGAATTGTTTGGATCTTATTAATAAACCGCCACACCATTTATCAGGTGGACAGAAAAGAGCTGTTGCCATAGCTACAGTTATAGCCATGGATCCTGATATATTGGCTATGGACGAACCATCTTCAAATTTAGATCCAAAATCAAGAAGGGATCTTATAAACCTTTTAAAGAGTTTTAAACATACAAAGATTATTGCATCCCACGACCTCGATATGATTTTTGATGTTTGCGAACGTTGTATAGTAATAAAAAATGGACAAATAGTCGCCGATGGACCTACTGATACAATCTTGAGAGACAAAAAACTGCTTGAGGATAATAATCTTGAGCTCCCTCTTAGATTGCAAGGTATTTAATAACCTTAACTTTTTCCTTTAAAATTGACTAACTTTTAAAGTAAAATATTGCTTTCAGGAGGTTTTATGTGTTTAGCTATACCTATGAAAGTAGTTGATGTTGTTGATGATTTTTGTACTGTAGAGCTTAATGGTGTTACAAAGACTTGTTATATTGGTTTTTTAGAGGATAAAGTAGAGTTGGGAGATTACCTGTTGGTTCATTCAGGTATGGCAATAAAAAGGCTTAATTTAGAAGAGTCAGAGGAGATTTTAAAGGAGATATCTCTTCTTATTAATGGTGAGGAAGCCATTAATGAATCTTGAAATTTTCAAAGATAAAGATCTGGTTAGAAAAGCCCTCAGTGCCCTTAAAAATAGAGCTAAAAACTTCAATAATATAAGATTGATGGAGTTTTGTGGCACCCATACACATAATATATTCCATTTTGGTTTTAGAAGTGCCTTTTTACCAAATATAAAGTTTATCGCAGGCCCAGGTTGTCCTGTCTGTGTAACGTCAGAAGAAGACTTATCTGAGCTTAAGTACCTCTTCGATAATTATAACATAGGTGTAATAGCCTATGGTGACTTGTTAAAGGTGCCATTAAGAGGTAAAAGTTTGTTAGATTATAGGGCAGAGGGCAGACTGGTTGAGGTGGTCTATAGTGCTATTGATGCTATTAAAATAGCCGAGAACAGAAAGGATATTGAATGGGTATTTTTGGCTGTTGGCTTTGAGACCACAATTCCTGGCACTGCAGCCAGTATTATGTTTGCACAGAAAAGGGATGTTAAAAATCTAAGTTTTTTATCCTTTCATAAAAATACTAAGGCTATCTTAAAGGCTTTAGGAAGTTTGGGAACACTTTATGCTGATGGCGTAATTCTTCCAGGTCATGTCTCAGCAGTAGTAGGGTATGACTATTTTAGAGATATTGAAAAATTTGGCATTCCAGCAGTGGTTATGGGATTTGACCCTTTAGATATCATTGCAGGTATAAACGAGCTTCTTGATATGATTGAAAAGAAAGAAAATACTATTAAATCGGCATATCCTCGGGCAGTTGCAGAGAAAGGTAATTTAAAGATGCTTAAGGCAATAGAAGATACCTTTGATATTAAAGATGCCTATTGGAGGGGGTTAGGTTTAATAGAAGGTGGAGGCTTTGATTTAAAGAGAGATTTTGATAGTTTTAGTTCGAGAAAAAGATATAACATACCAGAGGTTAAAGAGGTTGTTAAGGAAAGTGGGTGTAGGTGCGGTGATGTATTGATAGGTAAGATTGAGCCTATTGATTGTCCGCTATTTAGAAAGGTCTGTACTCCCTTAAATCCAATTGGGCCTTGTATGGTGTCTAATGAAGGTGCCTGTCTCGCCTATTACAAATGGGGACAAGCTTAAAAAATTTGTAGTATATTTTCATCTTTAATTTATAACTTTTTGATCGCACTGAGTTTAAATATTAGAAGTTAGGAGATTATTGATAATGAGTAGTGAAAAAAGGGTATCCCTTAGTTTGGGTAGCGGTGGTAAGATAAGCTTTGATTTTGTAAAGAAAGAGATTATATCAAGATTTTCTAACCCAATTCTTGATACCCTTGGAGATGGTGCCAATGTTTTTGATAACTTGGTTGTAACTACTGATAATTTTACTGTCCATCCAGAGTTTTTTGATGGTGGAAATATTGGTGTGTTAGCCTTTTGTGGGATGATAAATGATTTAGCCTCTATGGCAGCAAAACCGCTATATATGACAATGGGGCTGGTAATAGAAGAGGGCTATGATTTTTATAAGCTTATTAAAATTATTGATGATATTAAGGCACTTAGTGATAAGTTTGAGGTAAAACTAATATGTGGTGATACAAAGGTTGTAGAAAAAGGAAAAATGGAAGGTATTCATATTGCCATAACAGGTATAGGAAAAAGACTTACTGATTATCCGCTGCCTTCTAAGGAATATAATAATGGCGACAAAATTATTATTACTGGAGCCTTAGGTGAACATACTATATCAGTTCTTAAGGCTAAAGGTGTTATTGATTTTCAAGGTATTGTTAATTCCGATGTTGCCCCCCTTTACCCATTAGTTGAAGCCCTCGTAAAAGGCGGAGTGAGCCCCAAATTTCTTAGAGATATTACAAGAGGTGGTTTCTCAGCAGTCTTAAATGAGCTTTCCTATATAGGCAATTTGCATATCGAGATTGAGGAAGAAAATATTCCAGTTAATAAGCAGGTAGTGGCAATATGTGAGATATATGGTTATGATATATATAGTCTTGCCTGTGAAGGCAGAATGATTGTTGTAGTTGATAACAAAGATGTTGACAAAGCCTTAGCCATTTTAAAGGATATTGAGATAGCAAGGGAATCAGAAGTAGTGGGAGAGATTATTAAATCTGATAAACCTCTTGTTGTATTAAAAACTCAATATGGTGGAAGGACAGTCCTTGATATGCCCTTAGGTGAGATACTACCAAGAATTTGCTAATTTTATTAACATAAAAAATTAAGGGGGAGTCTATGGCACTTGTTCCAATGAAACAAATTCTTGATGAAGCAACAAAAGGTAATTATGGGGTTGGTGCTTTCAACGTAAATAATATGGAGCAGATACAGGCAATTATGGAAGCAGCAAGAAGAACTAAATCACCAGTGATAGTACAGGCGAGTAGAGGAGCCCTTAAGTATTCTAATCTTATCTATCTAAAGTATCTTATTATTGCTGCAAATGAAGAAAATCCTGATATACCCATTGCAATGCATTTGGACCATGGAAATGGTTTGGAGGTTGTAAAACAGGCTATTGACTTGGGTTTTACATCAGTTATGATAGATGGCTCTCTTATGGAGGATGGAAAAACTCCAAGCACCTATGAATATAATGTGGAAATTACTAAAAAGGTTGTTGAGTATGCTCACAAGTTTGGTGTAACCGTAGAGGGAGAGCTCGGCACATTAGGTGGCATTGAAGATGGCGTCGGTTCTGGAAAGATACATCTTACTGATCCAGATCAGGCTGAAGAGTTTATTAAAGAGACTGGAGTTGATGCCTTGGCAGTTGCCATTGGGACTTCTCACGGTGCTTATAAGTTTAAGGCAGAGCCAAAGCTTGCTATTGATATAGTTAAAGAGATAAATAGAAGATGCCCTATGGTGCCTTTAGTTATGCATGGTTCGTCATCTGTGCCTGCTGAACTTGTTGAGATAGTCAATAAATATGGTGGTAAAATGCCAAATGCTAAAGGTGTCCCTATAGAATCTATACAGGAAGCCATAAAACATGGTGTGAGGAAGATAAATGTTGACACTGATAGTAGAATAGCCGTTACAGGGGCAATAAGAAAGGTGTTTTTCGAAGAGCCAGACAAATTCGACCCGAGAGATTATTTAAAGCCAGCGAGAGAGGCAATGACAAAGGTTATTGAAGAGAGAATTATCGCCTTTGGTTCGGCAGGGCATGCCTTTGATTACAAACCTATGAGTTTAGAGGAGATGAAGAGTTTTTATAAGTAAGCATTATTATTTGTAGATAACAATGCTTTTTAGTCCTAATTCTTTAGTTTGAGATATAAATTTTTTAGGAGGTATCATTATGAAAAAGGTGCTTGTTGCTTATTATTCAAAGAGTGGAAACACAAAAAAGATGGCAGAAATAATGGCAGAGGAGCTTAAAGAAAGAAATCTTGATGTTACCGTTAAAAGTGTTGAAGAAGTTGATATTGACACTCTACCAAGTTACGATGGTTATATTATTGGCTCACCAAACTACTTTGGTACAATGGCCTATCCTGTAAAAAAGTTTTTTGATGACTCAGTAAAGTTTTTTAAGAAATTAGAAGGCAAAGTGGCAAGTGCCTTTTGCTCTACAGGAATGATTGGTGGAGGAGGAGAGACAGTTTGTCTTGATATATTAAAGGCTTTTCTTATTCACGGTTGTGTAGTTGTTGGATATTGTACAGCAGGTCATTATGGTTCTGTTTCAATCGGTACTCCTGACGAGAGAGTAAGAAAGGAGTTAGTCACAATTGCAGACAAATTCTCTCAAGTAATAAACAAGATGTAGGAGATAAAAATGATAAATCTTAATTTCGATAAGATGGGAGGTCTTATCCCTGCCATAATTCAAGATGCAGAGACTAATGAGGTCTTAATGCTTGCTTTTATGGATGAGAAGGCACTATCTTTAACTATGGAGACAAAAAAGACGTGGTTTTTTAGCAGAAGTAGAAATAAGTACTGGATGAAAGGTGAGCAATCTGGTCATATTCAAGAGGTTGTTGAGATATATACTGATTGTGATGCCGATTCTGTTTTGATAAAGGTTAAACAACATGGGGAAGCGGCATGTCATACAGGCAATAAAAGTTGTTTTTATATTAAAAGAGAAGGGGATGAGTGGGTAGAACACTCAAACCCACTCTTTAATCCAGAGGAAGTGTATAAGAAATAGCGTTATTTTAGTTTTTTTATAAGACTTTATTGAGAATCTAAGGAGTAAGGTGATGAGCAAGGTATTGAAATTTGGTGTTCCCAAGGGAAGCTTAGAAAAAGCAACTATTGAGCTTTTTAAAAAGGCTGGCTGGACAATAATTCCCTCTGAGAGAAATTATTTTCCATCTATTGATGATGAGGAGATTAAGTGCAACCTTATCAGATCTCAAGAAATGGGTATCTATGTGGAAAAAGGTACTTTAGATGCAGGTATTGCTGGAAAAGATTGGGTTATGGAAAACGATTCTGATGTTACCTATATCTGTGACTTGGTTTACTCAAAGGTTTCGAAAAGGCCAACAAAATGGGTGTTGGTGGTTACAGAGAACTCGCCCGTAAAGAAGATTGAAGATCTACGTAATAAAACTATAGCAACAGAGCTTGTTAAGTTTACTAAAAAATATTTTGCAGAGAGGAATATTCCTGTAAAGGTTGAGTTTTCTTGGGGTGCAACGGAGGCTAAGGTGGTTGAAGGGCTTTGTGATGCCATTGTAGAGGTAACGGAGACAGGCTCAACAATAAAGGCAAATGGATTAAGGATAGTAGAGACCCTTATGACCTCTAACCCCGTCTTAATTGCTAACAAAAGGGCTCTTAAAGATAAATGGAAGAAACTAAAGATAGAACAGATTGCTACTCTTTTGCAAGGAGCTCTAAAGGCTGATAACATGGTTGGTCTTAAGATGAACGCCCCCAAAGAAAAAATAAAGGAGATTGTTGAAATACTTCCAAGTTTGAACTATCCCACTGTTTCAAATCTTTATAACTCCAACTGGGTCTCAATAGAGAGTGTTCTAAATGAAAAGATAGTAAGGGACATCATACCTAAGCTAAAAAAGGTAGGGGCAGAAGGGATAATTGAGTATCCCATAAACAAAATAATTGATTAAAAGTCAAAAGATAAAGCTACTTCTTTCATATATGAGACATAAGAGCTATTTTGTGTTAGACAGTTTTTTTGAGGAGAATGGAGAGCGGAGTCTTTGTTTATAGAAAAGGTGCTTTAGGTGATACAATCTTTTTCTATCCCTTTCTTTTTACCTTAAGGAAAACCTATAAAAAGATATATTTTGCCGCAAACTACCTTTACAGAGATCTTTTTAAGGGGATAGATTTCATAGAGTTTTTAGATGCCGATAGTAGGCTTGTTTTTGATTTGCTAAGAGGAAAAGAGAGTATCGACAAGATTGAAAGATATTATCTCTTTTCTCAATACAATGAAAAAACTAGAGAAAATTATTTTATATTTCCTTCTCTCCCTCAGAAAGGATGGGTTTATAGTTATCCCTATGAATGTGTTGGTATTGAGTTTGTTGAAGAAAAGATTTTACTGCCTATTTTTTATCGGGAAGAATTGTTTTCTCAGGTAAAAGATAGGAATTTTTTTCTGTTCCACCCTGGTAGTGGTGGAATGGCTAAGGTTTGGAAGCTTGAAAACTTTTTTGCATTAGAAGATGAGTTAAGACACTGTGGTTTTGAGGTATTTTATCTATTAGGAGAAGCAGAGACACATTTGATAAAGCTTTTAAAATACAGAAAATTCTTTTATAATTTCTCTTTGAATGATATTGTTTTTTTGTTACAATATGCCACCAGTTTTTTAGGAAGTGATAGTGGAATAGGACATCTAGCAGGGTTACTTGGTACTAAAGGTTTTATGTTATTCGGTCCTACTGATGTAGACACTTATAGACCTTATGATGGCTTAGATATTATTAAAGTTTCTGATAATGTTAATGATATAAAACCAGCCCATATTCTTAACAAATTAGGAGGCCTTTTTGAGAAAAGATGAGATTTTTATAGTTTCTGATGCAACTGGTGAGACGGCAGAGAAGCTTGTGCTTTCTGTAATTGCACAGTTCAATAAAACCCACTTTGATATAAAAAAGTTTTCTAAGGTATCTCAACCAGAAGAGATTAAGGATATTATCAAGAAGGCTTCACATAAGAATGCGGTTATTGTCTATACCTTAGCCCAAAAGTGGATGAGGGAACTCATAGTAAGAGAATGTGAGCAAAACAAGATTAATTATATAGACCTTTTGGGTCCTGTAATGAGTAAGTTTGCTCAATATTTTTCTATTAAACCTGTTGAGTTACCTGGTGCTCAGCACAGGATTAACGAGACTTACTTCAAAAAGATAGAAGCCATTGAGTTTACCGTTAAACATGATGACGGGAACAATATCGAAAGTATTAATGAAGCAGATATTATAATAATTGGTGTCTCGAGGACATCAAAAACACCTCTTTCTATTTATCTCTCTCATGAAAACTGGAAAGTAGCAAATATCCCCTATATCCCAGAGATATCGATAGATATTGATTTTTCAAAGTTTCACAACAAAGTTGTAGGGTTAACAATTGACCCTGTCTATCTAACGGATATCAGAAAAGTCCGACTAAAGCATATGGGTAAAGACTTGAATAATAGATATGCAGACCTTAGAGTTGTTTATGAAGAGGTTAATAGCTCCATAGAGTTTTTTAGAAAAAAGAAGATACCTACTGTAGATGTTACTAAAAAATCAATAGAGGAGATAGCAGGAGAGATTCTTAGACTTTTAAATAAAACTAGAGTTATATATTAAAATGGAGGAAAAATGGGTAAAGGTACGAGAAGAAAAGAGTTAAATCAGAGGAGACACAGAAGAGAAAAAAGATTAAAGTTAAGAGCTAAAGAGGGTATCCAATCCCCTAAAGAAGAATCCAAAAAATAGGCACTTTAATAATCTTTTTTGCATAAAAAATAATCAAAAAAATATAAGGGAGAGGTAAAGCAAGCCATGCCTCTCTTTTTTTAATTCAGAAATTTTTAAAGTAGTCTTTCAAAGACAATAACGATCCTCATAAGTTGTTTATATTATTGAAAAAAAACAACATAACTCTTTAATAAAAAAATATTGGCACATCCATTGCATATGTGTATAGACCAACTTTTTCGTGGAGGTGTTTGTGCTTTTCAGACCAGTTAGTCAAGCTTTTTATGAGTTTTACGTGAAAAGGGATAAGGATAGATGCATCCAATGTAGGGTTTGTGAAAGACAGTGCTCTTACGAGGTGCATTCTTATGACCCTTCAGAAAATATATTAAACGCCGATCACCCAAAATGTATAGGTTGTAGAAGATGTGAGTATATGTGTCCTACTGATGCGCTTAAGATAACCCTTAATGAATCTACCTTTAGACCAAATGAGTCTTGGACTAACTTTCATAGAATGGCATTAATCAAACAAAGAGAGACAGGTGGAATTTTGCTTACAGGTATGGGTAACGATAAGCCATACAAAATTTTTTGGGATCATCTTTTAATAGATGCCTGTCAGGTAACAAATCCTTCCATAGACCCTTTAAGAGAGCCAATGGAGCTTAGAACTTACTTGGGTTCAAAGCCAGACAAATTGGAGTTTGAAGAAAAAGACGGCAAGTTAAAGTTAAAAACAAAAATTACGCCTCAACTTAAGATTGAGTATCCCATTATGTTTGGTGCTATGTCTTATGGTGCTATTAATCTAAATGTCCATAAGGCTATGGCAATGGCAGCAAAGGAGTTAGGGATTCTTTATAATACCGGTGAGGGTGGACTCCATAAAAGCCTTTATGAGTACGGTCCTTGGACAATTGTTCAGTGTGCCTCTGGTAGGTTTGGTGTTCACGCAGAATATCTAAATGCTGGTTCAGCCATAGAGATAAAAATAGGACAGGGCGCAAAACCAGGCATAGGTGGACATCTCCCTGGTGAGAAGGTTACCAGACCTATTTCTGAAACGAGAATGATACCTGAGGGATCAGATGCTTTATCACCTGCACCACATCACGATATTTATTCAATAGAAGATTTAAGACAGCTTATATATGCCTTAAAAGAGGCTACAGACTATACAAAGCCAGTTAGCGTAAAAATAGCTGCTGTTCATAACTCTGCTGCTATAGCAAGTGGTATGGCAAGAGCAGGTGCGGATATTATTGTCCTTGACGGTTTTAGAGGTGGAACAGGAGCATCACCAACTATTATTAGAGACCACGTTGGAATTCCAGCTGAGCTTGCTTTGGCTGCTGTAGATCAGAGATTAAGAGATGAAGGTATTAGAAACTCCGTTTCCGTTGTCGTATCAGGCGGTATTAGGGGAAGCGCAGATGTATTAAAGGCTATTGCGCTTGGAGCTGATGCAGTTTATATAGGTACCGCTACTTTACAGGCTGTTGGATGTACAGTCTGTCAGAGATGCTATACGGGTAAATGTCCCTGGGGAATTGCAACAAATGATCCATATTTAGCAAAACGCATTAATCCTGAGATTGCTGCAGAACAGCTGGTTAATTTGGTTAAAGGTTGGGGCCATGAGATACAGGAAATATTAGGTGCCTTAGGTATTAATGCCTTAGAGTCTCTAAGAGGTAATAGATTAAGATTGAGGGCTATCGGTCTTACAGAGAAAGAAATGGAGATACTTGGCGTCTTGCCTGCAGGAGAGTAATTTTTTATATCAGGAGAATCGTATTATGAAAAGAGTTTATCCAAGAGAAGAGTTTTGTATGGGCTGTAGGTTGTGTGAGGTTGCCTGTATCACTGTACATTCAGAAAGTAAGGATACCATCAAGGCTTACAAAAAGGAGTTTCCCAGAGAACCATCCCGTATATGGTATGAAGAGAAAAAGCCAGAATGTTTTTCCTTTATGTGTAGACACTGCGAGGAACCTGATTGTTTGGAAGCCTGCATAAGTGGTGCAATAACAAAGGACCAAGAAACAGGTTTAGTTAATATTGACGAAGATATTTGTGTAGGTTGCTGGTCCTGTATAATGGCTTGTCCCTACGGTGCTTTAAAAAAGAAAGTTAGAAAAGACAATAAAATGGTCTCGTCAAAATGTGATTTGTGCAAAGACAGGGGTATAAATCCGGCTTGTGTCCAAGCCTGTCCAAATAGAGCACTGGTTTTCAAATAAAATTAGGAGTAAGTTAAATGATTACAATAATTGGTAACTCCGTTGCCGCAATAGGAGCTATAGAAGCGATAAGAAAAGTTGATAAAGAAATACCAATAACAGTGATTTCTAAGGAGCCTTATATAGCTTATGGAAGACCTGTTATCTCTGACTTCTTAAAGGGTAAGGCTAAAGAGGAGAAGTTACTCTCCTATAGAAGAGGAGATTTTTATAAACAGAACAATGTAAAACTCCTTTTAAATGAAGATATAATAGATATAAATCCAAAGAAAAGGGTTATTAAATCTGCTCTTGGAAATGAATATAAATATACAAAATTGCTTGTATCCACAGGTGGTGTACCCTTTATACCACCTTTCAAAGGTAAAGATTTAAAAAATGTATATACCTTTACCACCCTTGATGATGCAAAGAAGCTACTATCTGTGAGTAGAGAGATTAAGAAGGCCGTTGTGATTGGTGGTGGTTTGATCGGGCTTAAGGCTGCAGAAGGGTTACATGCTCAGGGTGTTAAGGTGTCAATAGTAGAATTAATGGATAGGATTTTATCTCTTGCCTTTGATAAGGTTTCTGGAAGCTTGGTAGAAAATAGGATGTCAGATGTTGGAATAGACGTTTATACAGAAGCTTCTACAGAAGAGATTCTCGATGATGGTAACGGCGCTGTTAGAGGGATAAGGCTTAAAGGTGGAAGAGAGATTGAGGGCGATATAGTTGTTGTTGCTATTGGAGTTGTGCCAAATGCACCCTTTGCTAAAAATGCTGGCATTGAAATGAACAGAGGTATTCTTGTTGATGACCACATGGAAACTAATGTTAAGGGCATTTATGCTGCAGGCGATGTGGCGGAAGCAAAACAGTTTTTTTATGAACAAAAGATGCTACTGCCCATCTGGCCAGATGCCTATAAGCAGGGTAGGGTTGCGGGATATAATATGTTAGGTATTGAAAGGGTTTACGATGGTGGATTGGCTATGAACTCGATAGAGTTATTTGGTGTTTCTACAATCTCTGCAGGTATACATACACCCCAAAATCCAGAGGGATATGAGTTTTTAACAAGTGTTGATGAAAAGAGATATAGGTACAGAAAAATAGCTCTAAAAGATAATAAGGTTGTTGGTTTTATCTTTGTTGGTGATATTGATAGAGCAGGCATATTTGTGGGCTTAATTAAAGATAAGGTTGATGTTGCCCCAATTAAAGATAAACTCTTAAAGAGTGATTTTGGTTTTATTGATCTTCCCTATGATATAAGACAGGAAAGGTTTTGGAAAAGATTTTTGGAAACAAAGGATGCTTCTTGTATAGAAGAAGTATGCCCACAATATACGCCAGATTATGTAGAAAGTGACAGCGAGGTGATAGATGGTGAATAGACATAGGTATAAGGATCCAAAAGATATCTCAAACTGCGGTCTTTGTGGCTTTATAAACAAAGACAGGAAACTTGTTTCAGGTGAGATAATCATTAAAGGTATTGCGATTCAACACGATAGAGGTAATGGATTAGGCGGTGGTTTTGCTGCCTATGGAATTTACCCTGATTTCAAAGATTATTATGCCCTTCATCTTATGTGTGATGATGATCTGGCTATGAAGAACGTAGAAGATTTTTTAAACATAACCGTAATGGTTAAACATAGCGAGCCTATACCTACAAAAAAGACAAAGGCAATAGTTTCTTCACCGAGACTTAAAAGATTTTTTATAAAACCAAGAGGAAATTATGAAGACTATGAAAGATTTGGTGTAGAAGATGGTGCCGATGATGACTATATAGTGAAAGTATTGATGCATATTAATGAAAAAATAGATGGTGCCTATGTATTTTCTTCTGGAAAAAATATGGGGGCTTTTAAAGGAGTTGGTTTTCCAGAAGATATTGCAGAATTTTTTAAGTTAGACGAGTATAAGGGTTATATATGGACAGCCCACAATAGGTTTCCTACAAACACACCTGGTTGGTGGGGCGGTGCCCATCCTTTTACACTCCTTGATTGGTCTATAGTTCATAATGGTGAGATATCATCTTATGGTATAAACAAAAGATATTTAGAGATGTTTGGATATAAGTGTACCCTTCTTACTGATACAGAGGTTGTTGCTTATCTACTTGATTTATTGATGAGAAAGCATAATCTACCAGTAAAGATTGCCTGTATGGCTCTTGCATCGCCCTTCTGGAAACATATAGATAGAATGGATAATGAAGAAAGGTTGGCTTTAACAGCCTTAAGAATGGTCTATGGAAGTGCCTTATTAAATGGTCCTTTTGCTATTCTTTTTGCTAATAATAATGGGCTAGTAGGGATGAACGATAGAGTAAAGTTAAGACCGCTTGTTGTAGGGACATACGAAAATACCGTTTATATGGCTTCTGAGATCTCATCCTTAAGGGAGATGAATCCAAAAATTGATAGTGTATGGGCACCAAAGGCTGGTGAACCAGTAATTGTAGAGCTTGATAAAACTGAAAAAACAGCTAAAAGTAGGAGCAAAAAATGAGCAACCCAAATGTTTATGAGATTGATGCAAATGGTATCTATTATAGAGATTTGAATAAACAAATAAGAGAGCTAATCTCACAAGGTATAAGGAAGTTTGTACTTAAGAATGTAAACGGTCAAAGATACATTCTTGATGGTATAAGAGAGAAAGTAGAGATGAATATATATGGTGTGCCTGGACAAGATCTGGGGGCTTTTATGGACGGTCCAAGTATAAGAGTTTTTGGTGACGGTCAAGATGGCATAGCAAATACAATGGGAAATGGAAAAATAGTTATTAATGGTATAGCAGGTGATGTCTGTGGTTATGGTATGAGGGGTGGAAAGCTTTTTATTAAAGAAGATGCCGGATACAGGATAGGCATACATATGAAGGAATATAAAGATAGAGTGCCAGTAATTGTAGTTGGTGGTAAGGCAGGAGATTTTTTTGGTGAGTACATGGCTGGTGGTATTCTTGTTGTTCTTGGTATGTTCACTAGAAAACCCACAGCCCCTATTTGTGGGGATTTTTTAGGAACAGGTATTCATGGTGGAAGAATATATGTGAGAGGGGATGTTGATCCTTATTTATGCGGAAAAGAATGTGGTTTTGAACAAATAGATGCTGAGAAAGATGAAATTTTATCGAAAATTTTAAAAGAATATTGTAAAGATTTTAATATTAGCTATAATGCTATAGTGAATGAAAAATTTACTATGTTATGGCCAAAAACAAAAAGACCCTACGGTAATTTATACGCCTATTAAGGAGGTTATATGAAAAAGATTGAGGCTATCATCAAGCCCTACAAATTAGATGATGTAAAGGATGCATTGAATGAGATTGGTATAAAAGGTATTACAGTTACTGAAGTAAAAGGCTTTGGTCGTCAAAAGGGACACACAGAGCTTTATAGAGGTGCTGAATATGTTGTAGACTTCTTGCCAAAAGTAAAATTAGAGATCATATCTAAAGATGAGAATGTGCCAGCTATCATCGAAGCCATCGAAAAATCAGCAAAGACTGGAAAGATTGGTGATGGCAAGATATTTGTTTCTCCTGTGGAAGAGGTAGTTCGGATAAGAACAGGAGAGAGAGGAGAAGATGCCATTTAATTTCTTTCGATGCAGAAGAAATATCGAAGATATAAGCAAAAGTTAAAAAGAAAATATTTAGTCTTAAGTAAAAGGCTCTTAAAGCTTTTTTCAAAAAGATCAAAGCCAAAAATTTCACATAGAAATGATGTCTCCTTAATCCCTTCAGGTCCAGAGGCATTTAATTTATTTCTACATTTAATTGAGTTATCTGAAAAGTTCATTGAGCTTGAGTATTATATATTTCGTAATGACACTTATGGTCAAAAAATAGCTGAAAAAATTATAGAAAAATCTAAGAAAGGTGTTAAGATAAAGATTGTTTATGATTTTATAGGCTCCTTGGGCAGTAGAGAGTTTTTGGAGAGCTTGAAAAACTTTGAGAATATTGAAGTTTACTGTTTTAACCCCATAAGTATCAAGACAAATCCCCTTAGATGGGATATAAGAGACCACAGAAAATTGGCCATCTTTGATGGAAATAAAGCCATAGTTAGTGGTTGGAACATAGGAAAAGAGTATTTTGATAGTGAAAAACTGATGCGAGATGGTGGAATATTGATAGAAGGACCAGCTGTTTCTATATTGCGTAAAGGATTTTATGATATAGTATCAAAAATAATAGGTAAATCGGTAAATTTTCATGAGGTTAAGGTTGAGCCTAAGGGCAATAGCAATGTTTGGATAATAGAAAGTAGCGTACAAAATAAACTTAAAACCATTTATAATGCCTATTGTCTTGCCATGATGGCTGCAAAAAAAAATATCTGGATTGAAAATGCTTACTTTATCCCCCCAAGAAAAATAAGAAAGATTATATATAATGCTGTTAATCGTGGAGTAGATGTAAAAATAATTCTTCCCGATGAGATAGATGTGCCTATAGTTAAATATGCCTCTTATCGGCATTTCAAAAATCTACTACTTAGAGGGGTTAAGATCTTTGAAAGGAAAGAGATGATCCTCCACTCTAAGATTGCCTTAATAGATGACATATGGGTAACCATTGGTTCTACTAACCTCCACAGAAGAAGTCTTGAAAAAAATTATGAGCTAAATATAGTAGTTACAGGTGAAAAATTTGGCCAAGAGGCAAAAAATTTTATAGAGAATGACTTAAAAAATTCAAATGAGATAACCTATGAAGATTGGGAAAGTAGGCCTTTAAATGTTAAAATTAAAGAAAAAATAGCCTCTCTCTTCTCTGGTTTTTTCTAATATGAGATTCCTTTGCATAAACCCCTATGTATATGATTTTGCCTATTATGATTTGTACGCCAAGCCTTACGGCCTTTTAATGCTTGCCACTGCTTTAAAAGATGAAGGACATTACGTTGATTTTATTGATATCATCTCCGTTGATAACTATCTTGATGGGATCAAATTAAAAAAGAAAAAAGATGGTACAGGAGAGTTTTATAAAGAAGAGATAAAGAAAGAAGAGCCCTATAAAAATTTTAACAGGAAATATTTCAGATTTGGCTTACCATTACAGACTTTTTTAAAACTGCTTAATGATATTGAAAAGCCAGACGTAATTTTGATTACAAGTATTATGACCTACTGGTATCCTGGTATTAGGGACACTATAAAAATATTAAGAGAGGTCTTTTATGATGTGCCAATATATTTAGGTGGTATCTATGCTAAGCTTATGCCTGACCATGCAATGAGAATCTGTAAACCAGATAAGGTAATAGACACAAGCGAGTTTGTGTTTTTAAAAGAAAGAAGTTTGGTGAATCTGTTTCCAGACTTAAAAAGTTTTTATAAAAAACTAAACTATATCCCCCTTTTGACATCCTTAGGATGCCCCTTTAAATGTGATTATTGTTCTTCAAAAAAGATATTCCCTAATTATTATCCCTTTGATATAGAGAAAGCATATAACTACATTCTTGAAAATATGGATTTTTTTAAAGTTGATAAAATTTCTTTTATTGATGATGCTCTGTTATTTAATAAAGAAAAACATATATATTTGCTTTTAGAAAAGATTATCAAAGAAAATCTTAAAGTAAATTTCTACACACCCAATGGTTTACACGTAAAATATATTGATGAAAGGTGCGCAGAGTTACTTTTTAATAGTGGGTTCAAAAAACTTAGGCTAAGTCTTGAGTTTGTAAGTGACGAGATAAGTAAAAGATATGGTAATAAGACAAGTCTTTTGGAGTTTAAAAGGGCAGTAAAGTTTTTACATAAGGCAGGTTTTATACAAGAAAATATAGGTGTATATCTTTTATGTGGCATTCGGGGTCAGAAATGGGAGGACCTAAAGTATGCCATAGACTATGTATACAACACAGGGGCTTCACCATACCTGTCAGAATACTCACCTGTCCCAGGCTCAAAGTTCTTTGAGGAAGACAAAAAATATTCTAAATACGACCTTTCTGAACCTCTTTATCACAATAACTTGATACTTCCAATGGAGTCGGAAAGGTTTACTTACAAAGATTTCTTAAGCCTAAAGGCATACAATAGAGAAAAAAGAGTGCTAAATAACTCTAAGGAAGTGGTGAGAGAAAATAGTCTTGTAAACTAATGATGTAATCAGTCTAAAAGAAAGCGAAAATATTAGTAAAGCCAAGTTAAATAAAAGGGAAGATATTTCTCAGCTACCTTACCTTCTAATAATAATTAAAAGTTTTTAATTGCTCTATTCAATATAGCATAAAAACATTTTTTAATGTTTATTTTTTTACACCTTAAAATATATATTGACGGAATAAAATCTAATATTTAACATAATCTCGATAAATTATGCTTAAAATTAGAGAAGAGATAGAAGAAAGAGAAAGAAAAATTTTGTCACCCTATGCTTGCCTTGCTTGCAAATCAAAAGGAAGACTTAAGAAGGATGATAAGTGTATTATAAGAACTGACTTTCAGAGAGATAGGGATAGGATTATTCATTCTAAAGCTTTCAGAAGGCTAAGGTATAAAACTCAGGTTTTTTTGGCTCCAAAGGGCGATCATTATAGAACAAGACTTACCCATACCCTTGAGGTTTCTCAAATAGCAAGGGTTATATCAAGAGCACTTGCATTAAATGAAGACCTTACAGAGGCTATAGCCTTGGGGCATGATTTGGGGCATACACCCTTCGGACATGCAGGAGAGAGTGTTTTAAATAAACTCTTACAAAAAGGCTTTAGGCATAATGAACAAAGTTTAAAGGTTGTTGATGAGATTGAAAAAGAAGGCAAAGGACTAAACTTAACTATTGAGGTTAGAGATGGTATCTTAAAACATTCAAAGGGTAAAGGTCCTATAATAAACAAGGATGATCCACCCCTTACCAAAGAGGCTGAGGTTGTAAGAATTTCAGACCTTATTGCCTATCTTAGTCATGATTTAGACGATGCTTTAAGAGCAAAAGTTGTTAAGGAGTCAAAAATTCCCAAAGAGGTTATTAAGTTTTTAGGAAAAAATCATAGCACAAGAATTAACTCAATGGTTATAAACATAATAGATTATGCTAGAAAAAACTTTTATGAGATACGCTTTTCTAAAGATATGGAAGAGATTGTGGTTATGTTAAGAGACTTTATGTATGAAAATGTTTATGAGGCTTATATTGTTCACAGAGAATTCCACAAAGCAGAAAAAATTCTTGAACAGCTCTTTTTCTTCTTTAAAGAAAATCTGGCTATTTTTAAAGAAGTATCTGAATATAAAGAGATTAAATCGGTAGAGGATGATATAGCAAGTTTTATATCTGGTATGACAGATAGATATGTGTTATACCTTTATGAAAAATTTTTCTTGCCAAGACCCTGGGAAATATTGTAAAAATATGTAATTTGATAAACAAAAGTATTGACAAACTTTTATTTCTTAAATATATTATATATTCTAACTTTGCAAGGTAGTTTGTCTTTTTTTGCAAAAATGCTGGCGTAGCTCAACGGCAGAGCAGCTGACTTGTAATCAGCAGGTTGCGGGTTCAAATCCCATCGCCAGCTTGATATATTGGAGAGGTTCCCGAGTGGCCAAAGGGAACAGACTGTAAATCTGTCGGCGGACGCCTTCGGAGGTTCGAATCCTCCCCTCTCCACTTTAAAGAATAGTTAAAACAGTTTTAAGCATTTTGAGCTGTTTTAACCGTTTTTTATGTGCGGGAATAGCTCAGGGGTAGAGCTTCAGCCTTCCAAGCTGGAGGTCGCGGGTTCAAATCCCGTTTCCCGCTTTTTTAGGTGTTCTGCCCACGTAGCTCAGTCGGCAGAGCACGTCCTTGGTAAGGACGAGGTCACCGGTTCAATCCCGGTCGTGGGCTTTTTGTTGTTTATATCTAAAAAAATAAATATAGGAGGCGTAATATGGCAAAGGCTAAATTTGAGAGGAAGAAGCCCCATGTAAAC
>CAZIMS010000015.1:0-5234 GCA_964540515.1 uncultured Pseudomonadota bacterium
AGAAGAAATATATTCCTCCAAAAGATCGCCCTTGGAGAAAGAAACCTTCTTCAAAATAGGACATTTCTATTTGTAGTTGACAAAGCTCATTAATTGATCGCCTTTTAATTGCCAGAGGATAACAATCTTTTTGACTTTTATTAAATTATTAGAAATAATTATTTTAAAAGAAAAAGTGAGGTAATCTATGCCAAAGGGATTAAGAATAGCTATAAATACAGGTGGTGGGGATGCACCAGGTCTTAATGCGGTTATTGAAGCTGTTACTATGTCTGCTTATCATAGAGGATGGGAGGTTTTTGGTATAAAAAATGGCTATCAGGGTTTAATTGATACTGATGAGATAAGCAAACTTACGCCTGAGAAGGTAAGAAATATATCAAGCACCGGTGGCACCATATTGGGTACTACAAATAGAGGAAACCCCTTTGCTATGCCAATAAAAAAGGCTGATGGAGAGATAGAGATTAAAGACATATCCGATAGGATAATGGAAAATTTCAAAAGACTTAAGTTTGATTGTCTTATTGCTGTAGGTGGGGATGGCAGTTTAAAGATTGCCAATGATTTTTTTAAGAAGGGGTTACCTGTTATTGGTGTACCAAAAACTATTGATAACGATTTAGGTGGTACTATAATTACCTTTGGCTTTGATACTGCTGTAAGTATAGCCACTGAAGCGATAGATAGGCTTCATTCAACGGCAAGATCTCACGAAAGGGTTATTGTTGTTGAAGTTATGGGAAGAAGGGCTGGTTGGATTGCTTTGAATAGTGGTATTTCGGGAAATGCACATGTCATATTAATACCAGAGATACCATTTCATATTGATAAGGTTTGTGATCATATAACCTCTTTAGAGCTTGAAGGGATAAAGTACGCCATTGTTGTTGCTGCGGAAGGAGCAGTACCATTTGGTGGAACTGAGATAGTTAAAGAAGGGGCAACAGGCGGAAGACAAGATGTCGTTTTAGGCGGAGTTGCTGAGTATGTAGCAAAGGAAATATCAAAAAGGACTGGAAAAGACACAAGGTCTCTTGTTTTGGGTCATCTTCAAAGGGGTGGCTCACCTACAACCTTTGATAGATTACTTGCCCTTCGTTTTGGTGCTTCAGCTATAAGGGCAGTTGAGGAAAGAAAATTTGGTCATATGGTTGCTTTGCATCCACCAAAAGTAACCACTGTCCCTCTTGATGATGCTTTAAGTATTATGAAAAGGGTACCCCTTGATGGAGACACAGTTACGACAGCAAAGGACCTTGGTATCTGCTTGGGTGATTGCTGATGAGTATTATATCCTGTATCGGTAATACCCCAATTTCACTAATATCAAAGCTCAACAAAAACCCAAAGGTTAAGCTTTATGCCAAACTTGAGGGGAACAATCCTGGAGGTTCCGTAAAGGATAGACCTGCCCTCTACATGATTGAAGATGCTGAAAGGAAGGGATTGCTAACAAAAGATAAGATTGTTTTAGAGCCTACATCTGGCAATACGGGAATTGGACTTGCGATGATCTGCTCAGCTAAGGGATATAAGATAAAGCTAGTGATGCCAGCCTGTGTTAGTGTGGAAAGGAGGATGATTTTAGAAGCCTTTGGGGCGGAAGTTGTTCTTAGCCCTTCAAATGAAGGTACCGATGGGGCAATAAGACTCGCCCATAAGATATATGAGGAAGAGGCTAATAAATATTTTATGCCAAATCAGTTTGAAAATCCTGCTAATATTCTTGCTCACTATGAGACAACAGCCCCAGAGATAATATCTCAGACTGATGGCGAGATTACCCATTTTGTGGCTGGTATGGGAACCACTGGTACACTCATGGGTGTGGCTAAAAAGCTAAAAGAGTTTAATAGTATCATTAGAATTGTTGGTGTTGAGCCCACAGAAGGCCATAGAATACAGGGACTTAAAAACATGCAGGAAGCAATAGTACCGAAAATATATGACCCCCATGTCCTTGATGAGCATTATTACGTAACTGATGAGGAAGCCTTTGAAACTACAAGAAGGCTTGCGCTGGAGGAGGGGATTTTTTCAGGAATGTCAAGTGGTGCCGCTATGTATATCTCTTTAAAACTCGCAGAGAGATTAGATAAAGGGGTTATTGTAGTAATATTACCTGACAGAGGAGACCGATATCTTTCTACAAGCTTATTCACCTCCGTTTGTGGTAAATGCCCTCCATAGGTATTAATATGTTTGATAACTTCCTACTTGTTTTTATACCTCTTTTTGTTGCCATTGATGGTGTTGGCCTCCTTCCAATATTTCTGTCAATGACAGCTGAGTTAGATGAAAAAAGTAGAAAAAAAATTGTCTTCCATTCCATCATTACTGCCTTCTTAGTTGCTCTTGTTTTCATTTTTTTAGGCGAGATAATCTTCAAGACCCTTGGTATTACTGTAACAGATTTTAAGATTGCTGGGGGGATACTTCTACTTATAATCGCTATATCTGATATTATAAAAATTCAAGATTATAAAGGAGTTTTGTCATCTTCCGTTGGGGTAGTTCCTATAGGTACGCCTTTAATAACTGGACCGGCAACTCTTACAACTTCGCTAATTTTAGTGGGTAATTATGGCTATTTACTTGTTTTACTCTCATTAATAGTAAATCTTTTAATTGTATGGTTTATCTTTGTTCAATCTGAAAAGATAAAAAAGTTAATCGGGCTCGATGGACTGAGAGGTTTAGGAAAGATTTTCTCACTATTGCTTGCTGGTATCGCCATAAAACTCATCCGCACAGGTATAGGCGAGATAACTTTTTAATTAAAACTTATTTCTTAAAGGTGTGGATAGAAAGAGCCTTAAACTGGACATAAACCTTTGAGTCTTTCTTTATTTTTAGCTCTTCTAATGATTTTTTTGTTATGTAAGAAAGGATATCAAAACCACAATTTACCTTAACCCTGTAGTAGGATCCTAAATTATTAACCTCAGTTACAAAACCTTCAAAGCAATTTCTAATGCTTAAATCCTCTGTCAGAGGGTGTTTTGATAGGGATACATTCTCGGGGTTTATACATATAATAACCTTATCACCTCTCTCAAAGTTTCCTATTCCTGTAATCAATTTATCTCCAACTTTTGCTTTGTATGTGCCATCTTCGGCATCTTCAACTACTCCACTAATAATCGTTTCATAACCGATAAAGTTGGCAGCATACTCATTGCATGGAGATTTTAAGAAATCCTCAAGGTTACTATCACCTATAATCTTTCCCCCTTCTAAAACTATAAACCTTTCACAAAGCCTAAGTGCTTCGTATCTATCGTGAGTGGTCATGAAAAGGGTAATCCCTTTATCTTCTATTATTTCTGACAAATCTGATATTAAATTATCTTTGTAAGACCTATCAATAGCAGAAAAAGGCTCATCTAAAAATAATATCTCAGGATCTAAAACAAGTGCCCTGGCAAGATTAACCCTTTGAGACTCACCACCGCTTAAGGTATTAACTTTTCTATCTGTGAGATGTTTAATCTTTAGTTTTGAAAGCACTCTGTCAGTACGTGTCTTAATCTCCTCTTTTGGTAAATTTCTAAACTTTAATGCTATAGCAACATTATTAAAGACACTATCATTTAGAAGCATAGGTTCTTGAAATACAATGGCTATTCTTTTTAAATAATCATAACTTTTTATATCTTTTCCAACTTTTTTGTCATAAAAAGAGATGCACCCCCCCTGAAAGTTAAGTAAATTTGCTAATGCAAGAATAAAAGTAGTTTTTCCCGCACCATTTTCTCCAATAATGCATATCTTTTCACCCTTAATTGCTTTAAGTTTTGGTATCTGGAGTATAACTTTTTTATTAATTGTTATTTTAAGATCATTAAGGTTGATAATAGGTATATCCAATTTACTTTCCTCTTTGCTGAAACTTTGTGAATAAAAAGTTTATGAGAAAGGTTATGAAAAGAAGAATAAACCCATAGGCAAAGGCTAACTCAAAGTTTCCTCTGTTTGTCTCGAGGACTGTGGCGGTCGTCAGAACCCTTGTGTATCCCTTTATATTTCCTCCAACCATCATAGATGCACCTACTTCTGATATTACGGCGCCAAAGCCTGCTATGACAGCGCAAAGAATCTGATTTTTAAGCTCCTTTATTATTATAAAGAAGAGGTGTCTTTTTTTAGCTCCAAGCCCTATCATCTGAATTAAAAACTTCTCTGGCAGACTATTTATAGCAGACAAACTTATTGCTGTAACCACAGGATAGGCAATTAACACCTGAGCAATTACAATCGCCGTAGGTGTGTATAGAATATCAAAGTCTCCAAAAATACCACTTCTCCAAAAAACAACTGTTATTATCAATCCTGCTAATACAGGAGGAATTGCCATACCTGTATTTATTGAGGTTAGGAAAAAGTTATTATATCTAATTTTTTTCAGAGAGATGTAATAGGCTGAAAGAATACCAAGTAAGCTACTTATTAAGGTTGAGGTTATAGTAACCCTTAAGGTAAGAAATATTATTTCATAAACTTCAGAATTAAATGTAAATAAAAGCAAGAGGGCCTTTTTTATGGAAGATAAGAGAATATCCATTAGCCTTTTATTTTAAGTCCTTTATGGCAGGCTGTAAAGCTCTAAAAGGATTAATAGGGAATAAAAAGAGGCTTGCCATATTTATCGAAACCATAGTCTTTAATAATCTTTTTAACCTTCTCTGAGAAAAGAAACTCAAAGAGCTTTTTTGCTCCATCATAATTAACCCCTCTAAATCTCTTTGGATTGACTAATATAATACTATACTCATTTTTTAGGTTTTTATCCTTTTCAGAGTCAAAAAGAGGCACAATATTTAGATGTTTTTTTAAAGTTAAATAAGTAGCAATATCTGTAAGGGTATAACCTAATTTATCGTTTGCGATGTTTAATGTCTCTCCCATGCCTAATCCTGTCTCTTGATACCATCTCTTTTTGTTTAGATTGATGTTTAAATCCTTCCAGATTTTAAGTTCTTTAAAGTGTGTTCCTGAGTTATCTCCTCTGGAGATAAAAAGAGAGCCTCTTTCTGCTATCTTCTTAAAGGCGTTATAGATATTATTTGCATCTCTAACTTTAGCTGGATCATCAGATGGTCCTACTAAGATAAAAAAATTATACATAATAGGTCTTCTCAATATACCAAAGCCATCTTTAATAAAATTTTCTTCTTCTTCCTCTGAATGGACAAATAGTATATCTGCCTCTCCTCTTCTGCCCATAGTGA
>CAZIMS010000015.1:5334-18332 GCA_964540515.1 uncultured Pseudomonadota bacterium
ATCATCTCATTGACACTAGAGTAGGTCTCACTAAACTTACACATACCAAAGCTAAGAGATACCTTCTCTTTAATGTTAAAATTTAATGTCATTAACTTATTATTTATGTCGTTCATAATCTTTTCTGTCTCAGAAGTACCACTTTGTAAGAGAATTAGTGCAAACTCATCACCACCATATCTAATTGGGTAGTCACTAACTCTTAGTCTATTTTTTATGGTCTTAGCAACCTCTTTAAGCACCTCATCTCCCTTTATATGTCCATATTTATCGTTTATCTGTTTAAAATTATCCAAGTCAGCAACTACTAAAGTGAAAGAGGAGCTATATCTTTTTGCCCTTTTAAACTCCTTCTCAAGAACTTCATAGAAAAATCTTCTATTATAGAGCCCCGTAAGTTCATCAATAACAGAAAGCTCCTTCAAAAAGGAAAACTTTCTTGCTCTATTAAAGGTTTTAGCTACTTCCTTGCTAAGCTCTTGGAAAAAAGGAATAGATGTCTCCGAAAAGGCATTAAGGTCTTTACTATGAAAGTTGAGTAACCCCATAATCTTTTTTTTAGGCCCAATCAGAGGGAGAGATAGTATCTTTCTTGTTGGCCTATGTGGTATCTCTCCACCATAATGATTTTTTATTCTATCTGCCTCAAAGATAGCAGGATTTTTTGTTTTAATGACTTTAAAGAAAGGCATGTTGACATTATAATCAATCTTGTTGAAATGTATCTTTTTATTGGAACCATTGCTTGATATGACCTCGAAGGTATCACCCTCTTTTATAAAAAGATATATACCATCAATACCAAGAATCTTACTTGTTGATCTAAGACCTTTAACGACGAACTCTTCAACTTCTATTAAATGATTAAATTGTTTTACTATTTCGTAATGAAGATTTAGCTGGTTTAGAAGAAAAGTCAGATGATGTAGGTGTTTCTCAATGTCAATGTCAGAAGGGTTTAAGTTTTTATTAATATCTGAAAATTTTTTCATAATTTTGATTTATATTTTATAACTTATCATTTTAAAATCAACTGTTTTTTATAGATTTTTGATATTGTCTTTTTGATACACCCCAGTAGAGGTTTAGAAGATTTTTATTGTAATAGATGAGAATAAACCATACTTAAGTGATAATTTTACGATTAAGAAGCAATAATTTTAAACTTAGTGAATGCTAATATCTTTGCCTTTAGGTGTTTTCTTTAAAAGAAAGGCAAAACCAATTATTAAGGTTAAGAATGAGAAAAGATAAAAATTATCAAGAAAACTTTTAAGATATGCCTGTTTTTGAACCTCTAACCCTAAAATTTTATAGGAAAGTAGTTTTTCATAGCCAGGAATATTTATAATTTTTTGTTTTAAAAAAAATGATATTTTTTCAATACTATAGTTAAGATTATTATTTAGTTGATGAAGATTATCAACAAGCATAGACTGGTGAAACTGTGCCCTTCTATTTAATAAAGTCATAACAATAGCGATACCAATACTACCACCAATATTTCTCATTAAGTTATAAATACCAGTAGCACTACCGATCTTCTCCTTTGGAAGATAGGCAACGGAGGCAACAGAGATGGGTATGAAGAGAAATCCCAAAGAGAGTCCCTGTATAAACCTTGGGATACAATATTGGATAAAACTGGCTTCTAAACTTATTGATGACATCATAATCATAGAGATAAAGTTTAACAAAACCCCAACCATTATAAGATATTTACCCTCAAATCTTGTTATTAGTCTTGCCGTCAAAAACATGCTAATAAAACCACCGATTCCACCTGTTCCTAAAACGAGACCAGCAGTAAAGGCATCATAACCAGCCAAGTTTTGTAACATAATGGGCACAAGAGTTATGCTGCCATATAGCACGACGCCAAGAACTGTTATAAATATTATCGATAGGGTGAAGTTCCAGTTTTTCAGTAGTGATAGATCAACAACAGGCTCTTTTTCTTTTTTCTCCCAGATAAAGAAGAATGAACCTGCAATGACACAAATAATAGAAAAATATATAATCAAATCTGACTGAAACCAATCTTCTCTCTCACCCTTATCAAGAATAAATTGCAATGTCCCCAAGAAAAGTGCCAATAGGAAAAGTCCAATGAAATCAAAGGATGTCTTAATCCTCTTTAGATAAGGTGGGTCTTCAATAAATAGGTAAATCAAGATAAATGACAATGCTCCAATAGGGAGATTAATAAAAAAAGACCATCTCCAGCTATAATTATCGGTAATCCATCCGCCTACTATGGGTCCTAATACAGGTGCTATAACTACTACAAGTCCATAAAATGCCATTGCAAGTCCTCTTTTGTCAGGAGGATAGGCCTCCAAGAGAATAGCCTGTTCAATGGGCTGTAGCCCACCACCTCCTAAACCTTGGAGTATTCTTGCAATAATTAATGTTTCAAGGTTTGGTGCGATGCCACAAAGAAAAGAGCTCACCGTAAAGGTTAAAACACAGAGCATAAATAGCCTTTTTCTTCCAATTATCCCAGCTAACCATGGTGTAATAGGGAGAACAATAGCATTAGCTACAAGGTAAGAGGTGATAACCCATGTTGACTCATCAGTACTAACAGAGAGATTTCCTGCTATATGAGGTATAGCTACATTTGCAATTGTTGTATCTAACACCTCCATAAAGGTGCCTAACATGGCAGCTAAAGTGATGAAGGCTAATCTAAGCCAGCTCATAGATGAACTTTTACCTCACAGGAAAGCCCAAGTCTTAATTTTTTATCAGCAGGTAGGTCAAGAATTTTTATTCTAACTGGTATTCTCTGAACAACCTTTATCCAGTTACCTGTAGCATTTTCTGGTGGCAATAAAGAGAAAACAACACCTGTACCAGGTGATATACTTTCTACAATACCCTTTAATTTTAGATCAGGATAGATATCAATTTTTATGTCAGCTCTATCGCCAACCTTGATCTTTCCGACCTCTGTCTCTTTAAAGTTAGCTTCTATGTAAAAATCCTTCATTGGTACTAAAGCCATTAATGGTTGACCTCTGCTAATTACGTTTCCTATTTCTACATTTTTTCTTGCAATATAGCCATCTAGAGGCGCATAAATTTTTGAGTAACTAAGAAATTGTTTTGCCTCTTGAAGAATCTTTTCATTTCTCTTTATTAAAGCCTCTTCGCCCTCTATCTTCTTTCCAATGCCTGCCAGTATAGTCTCTTTTTGCTTTAGAACAGAGTTAAGACTACCATTAGCAACCTTATAGAGAGTTTCAGCTTTTTCGAGGCTATCTCTTGGTATCAGGTTTTTTTCATAAAGCTTTCTTGCCCTATTTAGGTCTGCTTCTGTCTTTTCTAATTCTGCCCTTTTTATCTCTATTAAGGCATCTATCTCTTGAGTTTTGGTCTTTAACTCGGAGATTCTATTTCTTGCTTCATAGACAGCCATTCTTGCCTGTTCTACCTTAATATCATAGTCTTTTGGGTCTATCTCAAGTAGTAAGGTGCCCTTCTTGACATAATCATTTTCCTTACAGTGTACTGCTATTACTGTTCCTTCTATCTTCGAAGAGATGAGGGTAAAATCTTCTTTTACATAGGCGTTGTCAGTTTTCACATAGCTAAGACTATTTTTATAAAGATAATAGGATAATAGGGCACCTGAAAGGACCAATAAAAAAACCAAGATAAATATTATCTTCTTTTTTTTCTCACTTTTTGGTTTTTCTTCACTCATTCTACCCCTCCGTTAAAATTAGCAAGTTTCCCCTTAGCCCATAGTAATTTTATGTAAGCTACTTTGTATTCGTAAAAAGCGATTGTATAGTTTAGTTGTGCCTTTGAAAGCAGAAGAGTAGCATCAATAAGATCAGTAGCAGGAATTAGATGTTCTTGATACTTTCCTTCTTGAATCTTTAAGTTTTCTTCTGCCTGAGTTATGGCAGTTTTTGCCACTTCTTTTCTATTTTCAGCGGTCTTTATATCATTAATGGCCTGCTTTACTTCTGTTCTAACAATATCTTTAGCTAAACTCAACTTTTCTTTTTGTTCCTCTATCTCCTTTGTGATAGACATTCTCTCATTTAATGTAGAGTTGCCTGCATATAGGTTAAGCTTTATTCCTGCTGTAAGAAAATAATTATAATCTTTTACTCGGTACCTATTCTCCTCATAGTTAATACCTGTCCCAACGTAAAATTTTGGGAAATAATCACTATCAACCTCTTTTAAAGAGGTATTTTTGAGAGATAAGAGCTTTTTGGCAATCAAAACCTCAGCTCTGTCTTCAGGCTTGATATCCTCATTGATATCCCTTTCATCTATCTCCAAGTTATCTTTTAGATTATAATTGCCTTCTAAGCCAGTAAGAAGAGATAATGTTTCTCTAAAATTCAATATATCGTTATTTGTTTTAATAATTTTTTGTTTTGTGTTGCTTATCTCTACCTCTATCTGTAATACCTCATTTCTAGTAATAAGCCCTTCCTCATAGAAACCATCAATTTTTTTCTTATGTTCCATTAATGATCTTAACTCTTCTTCATAAATCTCTCTAGTCTTCTCCAAACTTAGCAGTTGATAAAATAGCCTTGCAATATTCAAACTTTGGTCATTTATCTCTTTTTTTAAGTAGAGGCTTGTTATATCTTTGTCTATAACTGCTTTGTTGATAATACTGTCTCTCTTCCCAAAGTCATAAATAATATAAGATAAGACAAGCTGTCCCTTAAGGTATTTATCCTCACCGGCTGGCATATTGCCTGTAATAGTTTTAATTCTTGGCTCACTGTCAAGAAGGGTATAACTAATATCTAAGTCTAATGAGGGGTACTTAAGACTTTCGGCCTTGTTAATGAGATATTTTTTTGCCTCTAATTGGTTAGACAATGATTTTATTGTCTTATTGTTTCTTTGATAATGTGATAATAGCTTTGCTAAACCAAAATCCTCAGCGATAGCTAAGTTTGTTGATAAAAGGACAACTATTATTGTTAATATTTTTTTCATAACTAAAACTCCACCACTTTTTTTATGTATAGCCATGTCGTATCTAATACATCCTCTAAGCTTTTGTTATTTTTAATCTGGTATAATATAGAACTTCTTAGGATACCCGTGATGATGTAGGGTATAATTTCTTCTTTATCTATACCCAAGATATTTTTCAAAAGGGCAAAAATTGTCTGTTGATGATCTAAAAATTTGCTCTCTTCTCCCGTATCAATTTTTACCAACTCCTTTTGAATAAGAAAAAAAACATTTCTATCCTTTTCCAAAGTAAGAAAGACTGATCTAACAAAAGAATATAGAAGCTGTTCTTTTCCTACCCTTCCCTCAGATTCTTTCTTGTAAGTAGTCATGAAATCATTAAAGGCACAGTCTAATAATGATTTGTAAAACTCTTCTTTGCTCTTAAAATAATAATAAAAGGAGCCTTTACTTATATCAGCCTCAGCAACTATTTGGTCAACAGAGACTTCCGCATAGGGGATTAAGGCAAAAAGTTTAATTCCAGCTCTTATAAGTGATTGTTTGGTAACAATATTTTCTGACATAGAGCCCTCCAGAAAGAATTATTTATAGTGTACTGACCAGTCAGTATAATGTCAAGAAAAAACTTTTGTCAATAGATCAAAGATAGAAACAAATTGGGCTAAGTTTTAGTGTATAAATAGGGGGAAAAAGATATAACAATCTCTTTAAGTTGTAAAGGCTTAAGAGAAAATAGTAATACCTAACCCTAATCTTTTATTGCTAATCTTTTTTTGTGTTCTTTATAAAGTTTGTACTCTATGCTGTCAACGAGGGCTTGATAGCTTGCTTCTATAATATTTTGGGAGACCCCTACGGTTCCCCATTTATCGTCTTTGTCTCCTGATTCTATTAAGACCCTTACTCCTGCTGCTGTACCTTTATCCGAGCTAAGTACCCTTACTTTATAGTCAAGGAGTTTTACGTCTTTTAGCTCAGGATAGAATCTCTCCAGTGCCTTTCTTAAGGCGTTATCTAAAGCATTAACAGGTCCATTGCCTACTGCAGCCGTGTGTTCTATATTACCACCAACCTTTATCATTACTGTTGCCTCAGCTATGGGCATCTCTCCTTCTTTCCTCTTCTCGTCGATAACCCTAAAGCCCATAAGATCGAAGTATTTTCGCCTCTGTCCGATGGCTTCCATCATAAGCAGCTCAAAGGAAGCTTCTGCACCTTCAAATTGAAAACCCTGTAACTCCAGCTCTTTGAGTCTGTTTAGGATATCAATTGTGATGGGGTCTTTACTGTCAAGATCAATGTTAAACTCTTTAGCTTTAAAGAATATATTGCTCTTTCCTGAAAGGTCAGAGATAAGTATTCTTCTTCTATTACCAATTAGCTCTGGTGGAATATGTTCATAGGTGGAAGCATTTTTTGTTATAGCACTTACGTGGACACCACCTTTATGGGCAAAGGCGCTTTCTCCCACAAAGGGCTGATTTTTTGGTGGTGGTAAGTTGGCTATCTCATATATGTATCTTGATGTCTCCTTAAGTTTTCTTAACTTATCTTGTTCGAGAACTGATATATTAAGTTTAAGTTGTATAATAGGGATAATTGAGACTAAATTAGCATTACCACATCTCTCTCCAAAGCCATTAAAGGTGCCCTGTACCTGGATGGCTCCATTTTCTACAGCTGTAATAGAGTTTGCGACAGCAAGCTCACAGTCATTATGGCAGTGGATACCAAAGGGGGTTTTAAAACGCTCTTTAAACTTTTTTATTATAGAGGTAAGTACAGTTGGTACTGTACCACCATTTGTATCACAAAGGCAGATAAGCTCTGCCCCTCCATTTATTGCTGCCTCAATTGTCTTTAAGGCATACTCTGGGTTTGCCTTAAAGCCATCAAAAAAATGCTCTGCATCGTATATTACATTTCGCCCCATCTTTTTTAAATAACTGATTGAATCTTCAATTAGTTTTAAGTTATCATCGAGTCCTATTCTAAGGGCTTCTTTTACGTGAAAATCCCATGTTTTTCCAAAGATGGTGATCCAATTTGCCTCTGATTTTAATAGAGTTTGAATATTGGCATCCTTTTCTGGTTTGGTGTGGGGCTTTGCTGTGCTTCCAAAGGCGGTTATCTTTATATTTTTAAGGTTATACTTTTTTATCTCCTTAAAAAAATACATATCTTTAGGGTTTGATCCAGGCCATCCGCCTTCTACAAAATCAACCCCTAACTCATCTAATTTGAGTGCTATTCTTAGTTTGTCCTCTAAGGTAAAGGATACATCTTCACCTTGAGAACCGTCTCTTAATGTGGTGTCATAGATAAAAATTTTCTTTTTCATTTTTCCTCTACAGGGTATTCTTTGTCTAGCTGAAAAGCATCATGTAATACTCTTACTGCCAACTCTGTGTATTTCTCATCAATAGCACAGGAGATCTTAATCTCGGAGGTGCTAATCATTAAAATATTTATACCCGCTTTCCCAAGTACTTCAAACATCTTAGCTGCAACTCCAGAATGAGACCTCATGCCCAATCCTACTATTGATATTTTAGCTATACTATCATCCCATAAAACCTCTGTAACTCCCAGTTCTTTTGCTACCTTTTCTATAAGTAATAGAGCCTTCTTAAGATCCGATTTTGGTACAGTAAATGTTAAATCTGTTGTCCCATCAATACTTGAGTTTTGTATTATCATATCAACTACGATATTTCCTTTAGATATCTCGCCAAAAACCTGAGCTGCAATACCAGGTCTGTCAGGTACTTTAACGAGAGTTATTCTTGCTTCGTCTTTATTGTATGAGACACCAGAGACTATGACTTTTTCCATATCTTTATCCTCCTCACATACTATAGTGCCAGGTTCATCAGAAAAAGATGACCTCACATGGACAGGAACTTTATATTTTTTTGCAAGCTCAACAGACCTAATCTGCAATACCTTTGAACCTAAACTTGCTAATTCTAGCATCTCATCGTAGGATATCTTCTTTAATTTTCTTGCTTTATTGTAAATTCTTGGGTCTGTAGTATATACACCGTCAACATCAGTATATATATCACAGACATCTGCCTTAAGAGCCGCAGCTAAAGCAACACCTGTTGTGTCTGAGCCACCTCTTCCCAAAGTTGTTATGTTACCTTCACCATCAACTCCTTGAAAACCTGCAACGACTACAATATATCCTTTATCTAAATCTTTAAGTATATTTTTTGATTCCACCTCAATAATTCGTGCCTTAGTGAAGGCACTATCAGTAAGTATCTTAACTTGATCGCCTAAATAAGATTTTGCCTTGTATCCCAATTTTTTTAAGGTTATTGCCAGTAAGGCTATTGATACCTGTTCGCCTGTTGAGATAAGTACATCAAGCTCCCTCTCATCAGGTAGATCTGTAATTGAATGGGCAAGTGCTATAAGTCTGTTTGTCTCACCAGCCATAGCAGACACTACAACTACCACCTTGTTGCCTTTTTCATACTCTGCTATAGCCTTTCTTGCAACATTCTCGATTTTATTAATGTCTCCAACTGAGGTGCCACCAAACTTCTGAACAACCAATGCCATCTCTGCAAGTCCTCCCAATAAAAACTTAGATAGAAATCAGAAATATCTAAAACTTTAGCCAACAATCTTGCTAAGTCTTGATATGTAAAATTAGGGTATTTTTCAATTTATTAAAATATAGATTAAAAGGCAAGAAAAAAGTTTGACATAATTCTTTTTTTTGGTTATTATCTGAATACTATGGAAAAGCTAAAACTGCTAATAGGTGTTTTTTTCTCAAAAATTAGGGATTTCTACAATAACCACAAAAACGATTGGAAAAACCCTAAGTTTTTTACCCTAATGATACTACCACATGATTCTACAAACATAAAAAAGTTTAATATCACCTCTAACTGGTTCAAACTATTTGCTATAGTCTCGATCATATTTTGGTTATCCTCTCTTTTTATGTTTTTTAGCTATTTTAATCTTAAGAATAGGGTAGCCTATCTATCGGAAGTTGAGAAAATTAATTTAAAACAAAAGGTGGAGATTGAAAATCTCAATGCTAAGATTCAGTTTATCGAGACTCAGTTGGCAAGACTTCAGAATATAGATATAAAAATACGTGAGCTTGTAAACTTAGATGTTAATACATTAGGTACTCCTGCAGCAGGTGGTATTTCTAAAACAAAAACAGATGAAGATATGGTAAAGGTTCTTGAATCAAAGGCATCAGTTATTGAAGAAGAGATTAAGCAAAGGGAAAAAAGCTTAAACGAGTTGGTAGAATATCTTGAAGATAGGAGATCCCTCTTTATGGCAACCCCTTCCTTATGGCCTACGAGAGGGTTAATTACCTCAGAGTTTGGCTGGAGAAAAGATCCTATCTCTGGAGTAACAGAGTACCACGAAGGCATAGATATATCTGCCCCATCAGGCACACAGGTTAGGGCTGCTGCTGAGGGAGTTGTTATAGAATCAGGAAATGATGCAGGTTATGGCAAAGTAGTTGTTATTGATCATGGGTATGGTATTGTTACAAGGTATGCCCATTTATCGAGGTCTTATGTTGCTGTAGGTCAAAAAGTTAAGAAAGGTAGTGTTATTGGTGCGGTTGGAAGCTCAGGCAAAAGCACTGGTTCGCACGTCCATTATGAAGTCAGAATTGATGGTGTTCCAGTTAATCCTATCAAATATCTCTTCAGCTAAATTATTTTTAGCAAAAAAAAACAGTTTCCCTAACAAATAATCAGGAGATTCTATGTTAGAGTATATACTCAAAAAAATTATGGGTACTAAGAACGAGAGGGAGCTTAAAAGTATATATCCTATTATCGATGAGATTAATAGTTTAGAAGCAACAATATCTTCCTTAACAGATGAGGAACTTAAGAAGAAAACTGTCAATTTTAAGGAAAGAATAGAAAAAGGGGAGTCTCTTGATTCTATTCTACCCGAGGCCTTTGCAGTTGTAAGAGAAGCAAGTAAAAGAACGTTAGGGATGAGACACTTTGATTGCCAGTTGATAGGTGGGATTGTTCTTCATCAGGGCAAGATAGCTGAGATGAAGACTGGTGAAGGTAAGACACTTGTTGCTACACTTCCAGCCTATTTAAATGCCCTTACAGGTAAAGGTGTACATATTGTGACGGTAAACGATTACTTGGCCAAAAGAGATAGCGAATGGATGGGTACCATATACAAATTTTTAGGACTTACTGTTGGTTGTATTGTTCATGGCCTTGATGATGATGAGAGAAAAACAGCATATTTAGCCGATATTACTTATGGCACTAATAATGAGTTTGGCTTTGATTATTTAAGAGACAATATGAAGTACTCTCTTAATGACTATGTCCAAAGAGAGTTTAACTATGCCATTGTTGACGAGGTAGATAGTATCTTAATAGATGAGGCCCGTACTCCCTTAATTATCTCAGGACCATCTGAAGATAGTACCGATTTATACTACATAATAGACAAGATTATCCCCTATCTAAAAAGAGACACAGACTTTACCATAGACGAAAAATCAAGAACTATTACGCTCCTTGAGGAAGGTATAACTAAGGTTGAGAACCTTTTAAAGATAAGCAATCTTTATGACCCTTCTAATATGAACATACTTCATCATGTAAATCAGGCTTTAAGGGCACATCATCTTTTTAAAAGAGATGTTGATTATGTAGTTAAAGATGGAGAAGTTGTTATAGTAGATGAGTTTACAGGAAGGCTTATGCCAGGTAGGAGATGGAGCGAAGGTCTTCATCAGGCTATTGAGGCAAAGGAAAAGGTTAAGATTGAGAGAGAAAATCAGACTTTAGCAACGATAACCTTTCAGAATTATTTTAGGATGTATAAAAAGCTGGCAGGTATGACAGGTACTGCTGAGACAGAGGCTGCGGAGTTTAAAAAAATATATAACTTAGATGTTGTTGTCATACCAACTAACAAAAAGATGATTAGGAATGATTATCCTGATGTAGTTTTTAAAACTGAGAAAGAAAAATATAAGGCAGTTGTAGAAGAGATTAAGAAGTTATATCAGTTGGGAAGGCCAGTTCTTGTGGGTACCACCTCTATTGAGAAAAATGAGAAAGTTTCTGGCCTATTAAAGAGAGAAGGTATCCCTCATCAGGTATTAAACGCCAAACAACACGAGCGTGAAGCAGAGATAATCGCACAGGCTGGAAGATTAAAGACTGTAACCATAGCAACAAATATGGCGGGAAGGGGTGTGGATATAATCCTTGGAGGAAATCCAAATCTATTAGCAAAGGCAAAGGTTGGTTATGATACAAATCATCCCGATTATGAAAAAATTCTTGCCGATATAAAGAAACAGTGTGAGGAAGAAAAAGAAAAGGTCATCTCTTTAGGTGGTTTACATATAATAGGTACGGAAAGACATGAGAGTAGAAGAATAGATAATCAGCTAAGAGGTAGGGCAGGAAGACAGGGAGATCCTGGTAGTTCAAGATTTTATCTATCCCTTGAGGATGATTTAATGAGGATCTTTGGTTCTGACAGAATTGCAGGTGTTATGGATAAGTTAGGCATTGAGGATGGAGAGGCCATAGAGCATACAATGGTATCGAAGGCCATAGAGAAGGCTCAGATGCGCGTTGAAGGACACAACTTTGAGATTAGAAAGCATTTGCTTGAATACGATGATGTGATGAATCAGCAAAGGATATTTGTATATAGCTTTAGAAGGAAAATTCTCCAGAACGAAGACATAAAAGGCTCTGTTAAGGATATTATTTATGAGGTCCTCAACTGGACCTTTGATATTCTTATTCCCGACAATAAAAAAGATTGGAATATAAAGGGTTTTGTAGATATTTTAAGAAGTATTTTCGATATCAGGATAACTTCAGAGGAAGTTGAAAATTTTTTTCCCGATGAAGATGCTCTTTATGACCACTTAGAAAAGATAATATTTGATTATTATCAAAAGAAAGAATCCGACTATAGCGAAGAGACAATGAGAGAATTAGAAAAATATTTTCTCTTAACCTCTCTCGATAGTCATTGGAAAGACCACCTCCTTGCTATAGATCACTTAAAGGAAGGCATTGGCCTTAGAGGTTACGCCCAGAAGGATCCACTCGTTGAGTATAAGAAAGAGGCCCATCATTTATTTATGGAGATGCTTGAGAATTTTAGAAAAGACACCGTTACTAAGCTTTTTAATGTAAAAATATTAAAGCAGGATGAGATACCAGACCTTGAAGAAGAGGAAGAAAAGATTAAAAATTTAAAGTTTGGTGGGGATTCAAAGAGAGAGCCTCTTAAGGCAAAAGGGAAGGTAGGTAGAAATGACCCTTGTCCCTGTGGTAGTGGCAAAAAGTACAAGAAATGCTGCGGAGCAGAAAAATGATACCTAAGGGTTTTTTATTTGCAGGCATTAGTGCAGGTGTTAAAAAAAATGGCAAAAAAGATTTGGGCTTTGTATTATTTGAGAAAGAGGTAGTCTCGGCAGGACTTTATACTAAAAATAAGGTTAAATCTCCTTCAGTTGTCTATACAAAAAAAGTTGTGAAAACCTCTTCTCTTAGGGCTCTTTTAGTTGTAAGTGGGAATGCAAATGCCTGTGTAAAAGATGGTATGGAGGATATAAAAGAGGTTGTTAACTCCTTGGCTTCCAGAATAAATGTTGATAACAAGAGTGTTGCCTTTGCCTCAACAGGAGTTATAGGCGTTAAGATGCCCCTTGAGACAATAAAAAGGGCCATTGGTAAACTTGTGGATAGCCTTAAGAAAGATGATTATGAAGACTTTTCATCGGCTATTCAGACCACCGATGCCTTCGAAAAAGTGGGAAAAAGGTCTTTTAAGATTAAAGGTAAAGATGTAAATCTGCTTGTTATTGCAAAGGGAGCTGGGATGATAGCTCCAAATATGGCAACAATGCTTGTATTTATCTTTACAGATATTAATATATCAAAAGATGCTTTAAGCGCTGCCCTTAAAGAAGCTGTAGATAATAGCTTTAATATTATAAGCGTAGATGGTGATACAAGCACAAA
>CAZIMS010000015.1:18432-23688 GCA_964540515.1 uncultured Pseudomonadota bacterium
AAGCTGTAGATAATAGCTTTAATATTATAAGCGTAGATGGTGATACAAGCACAAATGATATGGTCCTTGCCTTTGCAAGTGGGCTTGCTGAAAACGAGGTAGTTGAGCTAAATGATAGTGGGTATAAAGAATTTTTAGAAAATCTTAAATCAGTCTGCCTTGATGTTGCCAAGTTGATTGTTAAGGATGGGGAAGGCGCTACAAAGATAATAAAGTTTGTCATTAAAGGTGCAAAAAGCAAAAGCTCTGCCTTTAAAATATTAAAAACTATTGCCAACTCACAACTGGTAAAAACAGCTTTCTATGGTTGTGACCCCAATTGGGGTAGGATAATAGCTGCCATTGGTAGAAGCGGCGTAGATGTTATTGAAAAGAAGATTAATATTGATATTGAAAGTATGGCAGTTGTTAGAGATGGTGTAGAGGTTAAGGGTTTTAGCGAAGAAAAACTAAAGGAAAAGATGAAAGGGGAGGAGATAACTGTACTAGTTGATCTTAATAGTGGCAATGAATCTGCAACCTTTTATACTTGTGACCTTACTTTAGATTATGTAAAGATAAACTCAGCCTACAGAACCTAAGTTAAAACTAACCGAACAAAGCTACTCTAATTCTTGCAATCACTATTCCTATCTCAAAAAGGGCTATAATAATAATAGCTACCAATATTTGTGAGAGCAAGTCAGGTGGTGTAATTATTGCAGAAATTACAAAGGATAGTATTATAAAGAGCTTTCTTAGCTCAAGTACCTGACTTAGTTTAATAATCTTAAAATGGATCATCAAAAAGATAGCGAAGGGTATGGTAAAAAGTATCCCTGCATAGAGATTAAATTTTAAGACAAAATCAAGATACTCATTAATATTGGGGTAGACCTCATAAAAATCAAAGACAAACTTACTAAAAAAGTTAAGAAAGATAGGTAGCACAAGTTTATATAAAAGGGAAAAGCCTGTAAAAAAACTTAAAAAACCAATAGTTATGAAAATTTTTAATAGTCTTTTTTCATGCTCAAAGAGGCCAGGTGCTAAAAACATAAAAATCTGATAGATAATAATAGGAGAGGCTAACAAAAGGGCAATTATAAGGGAGACCTTAAAAAAGAGGAAAAAACCATCCGTTAACTTTAAGTACACCAGATTTCCTGTTGTAACAAAGCCCTTTAAAGGCTCTGTAAGAAAGCTTAGGATAGGTTTTATAAAGTTAAAGGAGATGACAAAACATACAAAAAGGGCAATAAGAATTTTTATGATTCTTTGTCTTAACTCAATTAGGTGTTCTCTAAAGGGGATTTTTTTGTCTTCAGATTGAATAGTCACTTTTGTTTTCTTCAGAGCTCTTTGTAGTCTCTATAGGTTTCTCAACCTCTTCCTTAATCTTTTGAGCCTCTTGGTAGGCCCTTTCTACTTCCACTTTAATCTCTGCGTCAATATCTTTCAAGGGCTTTTCAATCTCGCTATAAACCTCTTTTTCGATAGAGCCTTTTACGTCATCAAGGGCGTTTTTAATTGTGCCAATTGTTTTACCTAACATTTTAGCAACCTCTGGTATGCGATCAGGTCCCACCACGACTATAGCGATTATAATTATCAATATAAGCTCTGGTAAACCAATATTAAACATAATAAAAATTCTATTATTTATTGCTATAATTTTCAAGAAAAGTTTCTTTTTGACTAAAAATTAAGAGAGCAAGCTTTTTTCTGAATGATAGTCTTTCCTTTGTTTTTAAAGATAAGTTATACTATCTCATATTTATGAGAAAGATCGTTGTTATGTATATAACTCAAGCAGGAGAGAGACTTGCAAAAAAAATTAAGAAAAGAATTAAAGATAATATTTTTATAAAAAAATTAGAACCAGGAAGTCACAAAGAAGCCTTCTTTGAGGCATTTAATAACTATGATGTAGTAATTGCAGTTATGGCTGTGGGGATAGTAGTAAGAGGGATAGCTCCCCATCTAAGAGATAAATCAAAGGACCCAGCAGTGGTAGTAGTTGATGAGAAGGGAAAATTTGTAATTAGCCTGCTCTCAGGACATATAGGCGGTGCTAATGAGGTAGCTATAGAGTTAGCAGAAAAGATAAAGGCAACGCCTGTTATAACAACCGCATCGGACATAAACAACTATCCTGCTATTGATGTTTATGCAAAAAAGAAGGGTTATCTAATCTTAGATAAGACACATTATAAAGCACTTGTTATGTCAATGCTTAAAGGCAAGAAAATCTCAGTTTTTGTAGAAGGGGGAGAGGATAGAGATTTTTTTGAAAGAGCGCCCTTTGAGATCATATCTGATATGGAGGACTTTAAGAATAGAAAGTTTCCAAAGATTTATATAGGACATAGAAAAATTGATGATAATACTTTACATCTTATAACAAAAAAGCTCTCTCTTGGGATAGGCTTTCATAAAGGACTTGAGGGAGAGAAGTTATACGCCTTTATAAAAGAAGTTTTTGATGGGAAAGGATACTTTTTAGAGTCTATCTCAAAGATAGCAACAATTGATAAAAGAGAAGGTGAGAAGGGGTTAGCATATATATCAGAAAAGCTGGGGGCAAAGATCTACTACTTCACAGAAGAAGATCTAAAAAAGGTCACAATATTTGAAGAAAGCAAGAAGGTACTTAAGTATCATGCCGTGGGGAATATTGCAGAGACCTGTGCCTATCTTGCAAGCTTGAAGGGTGAGATTTTACTACCAAAGGTAAAGGGAGGGAATATAACTTTATGCGTAGCAAAGGAAAGGTGTTTATAGTTGGTTGTGGTGCTTTAACAAAGGCAACCATGACCTGTGATGGTATTTCTGCAATTGAGAGGTCTGAGATAGTAATAGGCTATAAAAGCTACATTGAGGAGATAAAAAAGATTTTTAGCGATAAGGTATTTCTCCACACGGCTATGAAAAAAGAGTTAGAGAGGGTCACAAAAACTATTGAGCTTGCCTTAGAAGGTAAGACTGTAAGCCTAATCTGCTCAGGCGATGCAGGTATTTATGGTATGGCGGGGCTTTTTTTAGAGGTTCTTGACAAAAAAGATATTGATATAGACTTTGAGATAATACCTGGCTTGCCAGCCCTATCAATATGTTCAGCCCTTTTAGGTGCACCTCTTATGAATGATTTTGGTGTCATTAGCTTTTCTAACTTACTTACCGATGAGGTGATTATTGAGAAGAGATTAAGAGCTCTCCTTGAAGGTGGTTTTGTAATAGTAATTTACAACCCCGTAAGTAAAAGTAGAGGTGAGCTCTTTGAAAAATATTGGGATATAATACTCGAAGAGAGGGAAACCTACTTTGGTGGCTATGTAAAAAAGGGTGGTAGAGAAGGAGAGGAGTGGGCAATTGGAAGGGTCTTTGATCTGCCTATAGCTAAGTTTGATATGTCCACCCTAATAGTGATTGGCAATGAGTATACAGATATAGTTAAAGGAAAGCTTGTTACAAGAAGGGGCTACAAAGTATAAGATGATAAAAGTAGCAATAACAGGCGTAATAGGAAGTGGCAAATCTACAATCGCAAAGATATTTAAAGAGATGGGCTATAATGTTATAGACGCCGATGAGATAAGTAGAAAGCTTACTAATAAAGGGGAGGAGGTCTATCATAAGATTGTTGAAGCCTTTGGAAAGGAGATACTAAAGGAAGATGAAGAGATTAATAGAAGGACCCTTGCTGAGATAGTCTTTAAAGATAAAGAAAAAAAAATAATCCTTGAGAATATAATACATCCCGAAGTAAAAAAGATAAGCCTCAAAAAAGCTAAAGAGCTTGATGAGTTAGGGGAAAAGATAGTTTTTTTTGATATCCCTCTCTTATTTGAAGCCTCTATGGAGGATATGTTTGATTATATTATTCTTGCCTATGCTGATGAAGAGACCCTCTTTGAAAGGGTAGAGAAGAGAGATAAGATGAGCTACCATGAGTTTTTAGAAAGATTAAGAAATCAGATACCACTAAAAGAAAAGATAAAAAAAAGTCACTTTGTAATTGATACCAGAAAGGATATAGGGGAGCTTAAAAAAGAGCTTAACCAAGTTTTACAGGTCCTATAAAGGACAAAAAATAGAGATGTTTTTCATATCAATTTGGCAAAAAAAAGCCCCGAATTTTTCGGGGCTTTTTTTATTCACACTAAAATCTTAGAAAGCATACTGAAACTTTACTAATCCTCTATAAAGGTTGTCAGCATCTTTTCCGCTAACCTGTTTATCATCCAACATACCATAGGCAAGAGCAGCCTTAATGGTAAGGGCCTTATCAAGCCTATAGGCTACCTGAGCATTTATCTCTGTAATAGCTGGAGTTAAGTTTGAATTATTCTTTTCATTTGCTTTACCATATCCTAAGGTTATCTGACCATTTAGTTTGTCAGAAAGGTTCTGATCATAGGATACATAAACTACTGTAACGCCTAAACCGTCGTCATTCCTTACATCAGGCACAAATGCTGTTGAGTGTGTTATATCATCAGCTGTTCTTAAGATAAGATATAGGTCATTTTGCATAAGAGGTAAGTCTGCACCGGCTGAATACTGATTGCCTGTTACAATGCCGTTGTAATCAGTATTAGATTTATCTCCTGAAGTATATAATAGAGCGCCTTTAATTTTGCCAGCACCTAACTTCATAGAAGCATCGGCACAGAAGGCAAAGGCTGAGATATCTCCGTCCTTAGTTGCTGTATATTTATCAATTGTACCAAAATTATAGAGTAAGAAGGCAGAGTAGCTTAAGTCACCTGCTTTACCTGCATAATTTGCGCCTAAATAGTTAATCTGAGCACCATTTGATGTTGCGGTTCTTACAGATGAATTGTTTGGTGCGTTGGTTGTGCCTGCACCACCATCTTGTATCCTATAATAGGCAAGGCGAAGCTTGTTGTCTCCCATTGACATGGAGTATGAGATAGGTAAAAACCATACGGCATCGGAGGTACCTGTTGCTGCACTTGGATCCTGAAAGAGGAACCAGCCAACCATTAAACTACTGTCTTTGCTAATAGTATAGTCGGCTTTAATACCAGCCATATCGGCACCACCTAAGATTATACCTTTGTAGTCATCAGTAAAGCCCTGCAAACCTACTGTTAATCTAAGATTATCCATAGGCTTAAACCACATAAAGGCATTTTTGGTCTCTACATTTATTGTATCTGCACCTAAAGCACCACCTCTGTTTCTTGCACTTGCTAAATAGGCTGCATCACCCCATCTAAAGTCTATCTCAAGAGCTACCGTTCCACCAAC
>CAZIMS010000016.1:0-13471 GCA_964540515.1 uncultured Pseudomonadota bacterium
TTCGGGCTGAACACCCTCAATCGAGGTGGGTCACCATGTGCCTGGTCAGGAAACACTGACGGAAGAGCACCGTTGACATTCAGGGACTTGCCTCGTATAATGGGCGGGCTGGGAAGCCTGCCTGCGGGGTAGGGCGATGGAGAACCAGCTCTGCCCGTCAACCGGCGATGCTCGATGGCCGCGGAGCAAATCGCAGTGAAGAGGGTCCGAGGATTACGTACTTGCCTCATGCCCACATTGAGGCTGGGGCCTGTGGAGGCGATCAGGGAGTCGACGATAAACCACATCGCGGAGCAGCTAGAAGCCGCAGGGATCGCCACCCGCACTCTGGTCATTGATGTTAACGCGTTTCGAAGCTACCTGAATGGCGTCCAGTACCTCAAGAGGTGGCCCTGGTATTTTCCGAATAACCTTGAAGAGAAAGCCCTTGAACACTACTTGGCTATTCACCTCCTTAAGCTGACGGTCGAGGATATTTTCGTGGATGTGGCCGCCGCGACCTCGCCGCTCGCTGAAATCGTTTCTGAGCAGGTCGGATGCGCTTCGTACTCCCAGGATCTGATTTACCCACCGGGTGTCAGAGGAAACAAGATCGGAGGCGACGCCTGTGCCTTGCCAGTACCCGATGGGTTCTTTACGGCAGCTGCACTGACCTGTTCGCTCGAGCACTTCGAGGGCACGGCCGATATGCGACTGTTTGGAGAGCTCGGGAGGGTTTTACGAAGAGGATCCAGGGTGGTCATCGTACCGCTTTACCTGAACCACTATGAAGCGATTCAGACAGACCCGGGGTGTTACTCCGATCGATTGGCCGTGGATGAGGGCGCCGTGGTTCACGTCGCTCCGGGCTGGGGAAACAGGTTCGGCCGCTTCTATTCTGTGAGGAGCCTCCGGGAGCGCATATTGAGCAGCTTTGACGAGCTTTTCTTGTTCGAGATATACCGCGTGATGGGCTGGGACGCCATTGGTACGGGTATTTATGCTCGGTGGTTGCTACTGGCTCAAAGGCGGTAGGGCCATGGTCTCGGGGGCGGCGCGCATTACCGGCTGCGCGAGGGATTCGGTTGCCTATTTAGATTGGGAGGTGACCGTCAGGCTGTGTAGAAGGAATGCTAGCAGGCGCGGATCTTGATTGATGCCAGCGTCAAGGGGACGGAAGGTTCTGGCAGGCTGCACCAGGAGTTCGACAACAGCCGCCGGGGCACACGGGAGCTCCGAGGAGACTTTGAATTGACCAGGTAAGCGGATTTCTTCAGTTCGCGGGGGCTCATCACCGCAGCGCAGCGTGAGGACCTGCGGTGTAATGTTCGCCCAAGCGGGCACCTCGCCGAGAATTGTGACATTGATAACCCCCGCGCCCCCCGTGAGCAGGGCGAGGCGGATGCCGGTCTCGCTGACCCACCCATCGGCCCAAACCCCCTTGAGCAAATTGAGGTCGCTCGGATTATCGGGTCGCATCGAAGCGGGCAGCCGAACGGGCCCGCTCGTGGTTGTACCCCCAGCCTGCGCCGCAGGAGTCGCTTCATTGCCGATTCTCCAGCCCTCTTGCGGAGACCACGCACCTGTAAATCCCGTGACCAGCCCCAGACTTTCGAACATGACAGGCTTACCTAATTCATGCCATCTGCCTCCGCGGTAGCCCCTCGCAGTGTGGTCGGTGTAGATCACGGCGCACACATTCACGGGCCTCTGGGCGTACCACCCGTGGAAGCGCGCGTCCCCGGCGAGGTAGACCGCCTTGATTGGGCCGAGGCCGATGTTGAGTCGGTGCAGGAGCGGATAGATTTCGCACGCACTTCCCACGTCGAGCGCGACCTGGCGGCACTCCGTTTTCTTCAGCGCGCGCGTGACGAGCTCCACATCTTTTGCGTGGGGATAAAGCTGATCCCGCGAAACGCCAAAAAGCGTCCCACCGCTCGTGACCAGTGGCCGAATTTCATTACCGACGGCGTAAGGAACCGAGCACATCAGCAGCAGAACGACCACAGCGAGCGTCCCACGGCGTCCGAGCGTACGCTCGGCGGCGCAGCCGACAAAGCAGGCTAGCAGCATAAAAAAAGGTGCGTGAAGCCGAGAATGCCAGGGCTGCCACCGGAACACACCGCAAAAGACCACGAACGATACCACCGCTGCAAGGAAAAGGCCGAGGACGGCCCCGGAACCCCTGTCTCGTCGTACCACGAGGGTCCCCACCAGGCCGACCGCCATCAGCAAATGAAGGGGGTTGCCCGCCAAGGCTTCATGCATGCGAAACGCAGGTTCAGAAAACTTGGTCTCAGTCCAAGTTATACGAGGATCTTGAGGATCGACGCCTAAGATTTTCACAAGTTTTGAAGCACTGTGGTAGGCCAGGCGGTTTAATTCTGGCACTGGTGTAGTGGCGTGCAGTGTAAGATTTCGCAGTACGTTTGCAATCACGAGGCGCGGCGAGAACCCATCGTTGGCGAACTTGTAAAAATCTCCACACATGGCAGAGGCGCAACCTAAGGGGGAGCCGAATGTCCGTTCGTTGCGCAGGTAATGTGGTACCGACAGGCTTAGAGCAATGAATACGACCAGTGGGATAGCGCGCAAAGGACTGAGCACGCAATTTTTTCTCCCGTCGTGTTGGCCCCACCCGAGCCCCGAACCACGGCGGAAATAGACGGAGCCGACGACAACGGGGACGCACAGGAGCCATATGTACGCTGTGGCCTTGGTGAGGATAGCCAGGCCGCCCGCCAGGCCGAGATAGACTGCATGGTTTGCTCGCTTCGTCCTGACGTAACGAAGCGCAAAATACAGTGCAACGAGCGTCCAGAAGGCTACGGTGAGGTCGTTCTTCGTTCCGGAGGCCGTCAGGATCGCTTGCGGTAAAGTCAGTGCGAAGGCTGCGGCCGTGAGCTGCTCGAGCCTACCAGCGCCTAGCTCAGCAGTTACGCAGACAGCGGCGATGCCACTGCCCACGTACGAGGCAAAGTGGACCAGATTCACGAAGCGATCGCCCGGCGTGAGAGCGTAAAGGTGCAGCGCTGCCTGCTCCGCCCAAGGAGGCTGGAAAAGTTGCTGGTGGTTTGTTGTCGGGTAATGGGCGACTTGGCGGTTCTGTAGCCAAAAAAGGACTCGGGGCATGTGATAGCGATGTACGTCGACGGGGCCAGGTGGGCTGAGGACTGCGGCAATACCGACGCTGAGGACTAGGGCAGTTAATCCCGTCAGATAAGGTCTGAGGTATCCGGTCGTGAGTAGCCCTGCGCGGCTGCGCCGATGGGGGCTGGGGTACCCGCCTTGCCAGCGTGTCCGGAGGGTAGAGAACAGGAAGCCAAGACTGCCTAGGGACCAGGCAAAGGCAATCCACAGCGGACTGAGAGCCCGAACCAGGCTAAGCAGCTCGACGATGATCACCGAGGCCGTTCCCCAAGTCACTGCGGCGCGCAACAGGGCGGCAGCCTTACCATCGGGGTGGATGCGATATGCTCGCCACGCCGTGATCGCGAAGAAAACTAAGGGTAGGATTGCGGCCATGGCAACTGCCCTCCGAACAGGGTGTCCCTTCGCCGATGTCGCTGACGGACGTTCGTGCAGACGGTACCCACATCTTGGCGCCTGTTTGGGAACTCTCTACATGGATGGGACGCTTTTCAAACACCGGATTCGTTACGCGGCACGCCCAGGATTGGGGCCAGGAGCTTCTCGTGTCGAACCCACGATTCTACATCGAACAACAATAGAACGACAAGGTCGCAGTGAGGTGGCCCCCAAAGTTTAGACAGTTTTTGCCCGATCCTTAAGTGGGTCGCGGCGGGTTCGGAGGGCGGCATTGCGGCCGCCCCATCAGTCCGGGCCTCAGGAGGCGCTCGGGTCGCATCCCTGCGTCGCCCTGTCTTCCTGCGAGGCTCTTCCAGTGTACGGCAGTCCAGCTGATTCTCAAACATCGAACCAGCCAGTCTGGCCGAAAGCGATAAATCCCGGGCTTTGGGGCGGAGCCCCAATCTCAGACCTGAGCCATGAGCGCCGCCGACAGGCCGAACACTTCGGCCGGCGTCCGATAGGCCAGCGCCTGATGCGGCCGGCTGTGGTTGTAGAACGGAAGTAGCCATCCAGAGCCGTCCACAGTTGCCGCCCGTCGGCGAAATCGCCCGGATAAATCAGCTCGTACTTCACCGAGCGCCACAGCCGCTCGATGGAGACGTTGTCCAGCCAGCGGCCGCGGCCGTCCATGCTGATCTGGATCTGGTGCTGCCGCGGCGTGGCGGTGAACTCCATTGCGGTGAACTGCGCCCCCTGATCGCTGTTGAAGATATCCGGCCGGCCCAGCCCCAGAGCGGCTTCGAGCGCCTCCCGGCAGAAGTCCGCCTCCAGCGTCGCCGACAGCGCCCAGCTCAGCACGTACCGGCTGAACCAGTCCATCACCGCCACCAGATAGAGGAAGCCCCGCCGCATCGGCACATAGGTGATGTCGCTCGACCGGACCTGATTCGGCCGCTCGATAACCAGGTCCCGCAGCAGGTATGGATGGATCTCCTGGCCCGGGCCCGGCTGGCTGAGCCGCGGCTTGGGATACAGCGCCTCGATGCCTGCGATCCGCATCAGCCGCACGACGCGCTTGCGGTTCACCCCGCACAGCTGGGCCAACCGCCGGCTCCCCAAGAATGGGTGCTCGAGATACAGCTCGTCCAACCGCCGCAACAGCGCCAGATTCTCTTCGCTGTCCGGCTGCGGCTGGTAGTAATAGCTGGAACGCGCCAGCCCCAACAGCTCGCACTGTCGCCCGATGCTCAATTGCGGATGCTGCGGATCGACCAATCGCCGCTTGTCCTCAACCGTGCCAGGCCATTCTTTTTTTTAAGAAGTCCAGCTCTACTTTCCGCTTCCCGATCTACTGGTACAGCGCGTCCTTCTCCGGGTCGGAGTCTGGTTGCGCTGCCCCGGCGCCAGCGAAGATCGACGGCAGCTGCTCCAGAGCCTGCTTCTTCCACACCGCCACACCAGACTCGGGTGCACGTCATAGGCCTTGGCGATCTCGGCGGCCGTCCGCACGCCCCGAATCGCCTCCACCGCCACCTTCGCCTTCAGACTCGGCGAATACGTCTTTCGCGTTCTCGGCCTGGCTTCTCTGCATTCTCCATGCCGCAAACCCACTGATCCGGACTGTCCAAACATCGGGGTCCACTTCTCAGTTCTCGACAACGTGGGCCCGTCGCTTCCGGTATCTTGAAAACGCCTGGACGGGTGGATTCGAGGAGTGGGAGCGGAGAGATCGGGCGCCCGATCCGCGGGGCCGCTTCGGCGAGGTTATAATCACACCGCGGGCCATTACAGATGTGTGAAGCCGAACGGAGCGGGCGTGAAAGGCTAAACGACACTGCGGCGTCGTATGAGTCGAGCATGGGGCGTCCCGAAGTGGGCGTACCAGAGGAGTTGGGCTTGTGCTCCGTACTGATCATCAACAAGGATCTGCCCCGCTTCCCGGGAGGGATTGCTATTGAGTTCCTGAATACCATTGGCCTAGCTGAACGAGGGACGGCGGTCGGACTAGTGTCCATGGCACACACGGCCGGCGATCTGGAAGCCGCTCGGAGGTTGCGTGAACGAGGGGTCGAGCTATACCTTTGGGAGAGTCCGGCGCTGCAAGCTAGCGGCCTGAGAGCTGGACGGAGGCGCTTGCCCGAACGCCTCCACTGGGGTTGGCAGCACGCAGCGATAAGGGCACGAGCTGCCCTCCGAGGTATGCCTGTTGAGGTCGCCTGGGCTGATCTGGAGTTTCGAAATCTCGCGGATCCACTGTTACAAGCCTTGGAATCACGACGATGGGATCTTCTGGTAGTCGTACAGACCAGCCAGGCGAGAGCGGTTGATTGTGTACCGAAATTTCCTGCGGTGGCCCTAGTGGTTCATGACATCCGGTCGCTACTATTTGAACGCCGCGCTTGCGCCCAGCGGCATATACGAAATCGGTGGAAGCGGGAAGCAGCGAGATATTACCGCTTTGAGCAGGAGTACAGTCGCAAGTTCGACTTGCTGGTCGCGGTTTCCGAACATGATGTGGCATGGGTGAAGGAACACTATGGGGTGGATCATGTGATCGCCCTACCTTTGCCGGTGGACGTCGACTACTTCACACCGACCGCGGAGGAGCCGGAGCAGGGCAATGTGATCCTTTTTACGGGGCTAATGAACCACCCGCCCAATGTGGACGCTGCCGTCTTCTTCGCGTGGGAAGTCTTTCCCCGGATTCGCAGGAGTGTCCCAGGAGCGGAATTCTGGGTGGTGGGTCGCAATCCTGCGCCGGAGGTTCAATCCCTCGCCGAATTAAGCGGCGTCAAGGTGACCGGCGCAGTGCCTGACACAAGACCCTATTTCGCCGCCGCCAGCGTCGTCGTGGTTCCGCTCCGATTTGCCTCGGGGGCGCGATACAAGATCCTGGAGGCTTGGGCGATGAACAAATGTGTCGTGACCACACGGCTTGGAGCGGAGGGCCTCGAGGGCGAGCATGGCAAGAACATCTACCTCGCCGACGATGCAGAGACCATGGCTGACACGATAATTCGTCTCCTACGAGAGCCGGAGCTGAGAAGCCGTGTCAGCAAAGCCGGCAGGCACATCGTTGTAAGGCGCCATTCGTGGCAGCAGGTGGCGGCTGCGTATCACAAGGAACTGGATGCAGGGTTGAGACGGGTTGGACGGTCAAACCCTCCCATGCGAGTGTGTTTCGACCTTCGTTGGATGGTGCCGGGACTAGCGGGTGGCGTGGAGAATCTTGCCCGCTGCTTCTTGCGAGAGCTGATCCAGCTGGACGGATGGAACCGGTACACGTTGCTCGTCCCGGCTCGCTGCCTGTACGACTTTGACGTTCGATCACGCCCTAATTTTCATTTGATGTCGACCGACTCGTTGTCGGCCCTGACGGACAAGTGGCTGTGGGGGGTGCGCAGGTGGTGGCACAAGACGTTGCGGCTCGATCATTGGGAATCCACCGCCGTGAGAAGACTTCGCTTCCTTAGGAGCCTAGAAGCGGATCTGGTGTACTCGTTCCCGGGCTACATTTTCCCCGACGTGCTTCCGCTCCGCCACGTCGTGCAGATCCCCGATATCCAACACGAGTTCTATCCGCAGTTCTTTTCCGCTGCCGCCTTAGAAGAAAGGCGAAGGCTTTTCGCGGCCGCGGTGCGGCGTGCGGATCACATCTGCACGATCTCCGACTTCAGTCGAAAGACGATCATCAATAAGCTGGGTGTTTCGCCAGAAAAGATCACCGCCATCCCGCTGGCGGCGGAACCGATTTTTCAGCCGCAACCTCGTCCTGAGGATTCTGAAGTGCTCCGGAGGTATCACCTGGAGTCAGGCCGATTCCTGCTCTTCCCGGGTCACACCTGGTGGCACAAAAATCACAAGACGGCGATTTCGGCGCTAAAGATACTCAAAACTAAGTATGGCGTCACGCTCCCGCTGGTGTGCACCGGGGCTGCCCGGGAGGCTCACGGTGCGCTGTGCAAGCAGATAGATGAGGAAGGGCTCCAATCTCAGGTCTTGTTCTTGGGGTATTGCCCTAGGGACGAGATGCCCGTCCTGTACAGGCAAGCCGCCTGCCTAGTCTTCCCGTCCTTGTTCGAAGGCTTTGGCATGCCGGTTTTGGAAGCGATGGCAAGCGGCTGTCCTGTCGTGTGCAGCGACACATCCAGTTTGCCCGAGGTAGCCGGGGATGCTGCGCTCTTTGTGGCCGCCTTAGACGCTGAAGGGTTGGCAGATGCGATCCGGAGGGTACTGACTGAGGAATACTTGCGCGACGAACTGCGCAAGCGCGGCCTAGCTCGGGCGCGGATTTTTTCGTGGCGAAGGTTCGCTTTGGAGACACTGGCGGTCCTGTATGCCGTTCACCGCCGGACGTACCGGATTCCAAACCCGGAGGGTGGAACATGACGGTCTGGCCCCGCATCTCTATTGTTACTCCTTCATACAACCAAGGGCGTTTCATAGCAGAGACTATCGAGAGTGTATTGCGACAAGATTATCCCGACGTGGAACATATTGTGGTGGACGGTATGTCCACGGATGAAACACCCGAAGTGCTTGCACGTTATCCGCACTTGCGGGTCATCCGGGAGCCAGACCGAGGCCAGGCGGACGCGATCAACAAGGGCTTCGCAGTGGCCACCGGGTCGATTTACTCGTTCTTGAACAGCGACGACGTGCTGTTGCCGGGCGCGCTGGAACGTGTCGCCGCGGAGATTCGGCCGGAGGAGGGGCGGCACGTGGTCATGGGGCGTTGCAGGTTCATCGACGAAACCGGACGTTACACGGGGATAGAGCACCCCAGTCAGTTCGAAAGCTTTCGACGGGTTCTGGAGGTTTGGAAGGGACACACGATACCGCAGCCCGCGGTGTTTTGGACCGCGCAGGTCTGGTGGGAATGTGGGCCTGCTTGCGAGAGTTTGGTGCTAGATTACGATCTGTTTTGTCGAATGGCGCGCAAGTACAAGTTTCATGCGATTGACCAGGTGTTGGCCGCTTATCGGCTTCATGAGAATTCGAAGACGTGTCGGTCATGCGATTTTGAGCGGCTGGAGGAGTGTATTCGGGTTAGTCGGCAGTACTGGGGCTCCCCAGTGGGATTGCTGTATTGGGGATTGTGGTGGTCTCTGCTGTGTTATAGGTTGAATCGGAGAGGTAGGGCCCATAGATGGATCGCCGCGGGCGTCTCGCGCTGGGAGAGGGGGAACAAGTTCGCAGGCGCGATGCGGTGTCTGCCGGGGCTGCTGGCGGCGCCTGATGTCGCGGCGAATATGATCGTGTTGCCCGCCGCGCGAATCCTGCTCAGGAAGTTAGGCCGGTTTGGTTGGGTCCAGATCCGGCAGCGAGGCATAGAGCCTCAGACGCGAGCCTTCTTGGAGCGCACGAAGCCGTGGGACGACGGCTGGGTGGGACCGTGCTTTGAAGCGGAACGAAGAGCGCGTGGTGGCGAGCGATCGGTTCTCGTGCAGGGTGCCGCTCATCTCAAGTACATGGAGGCGCCTCTCGTGTTGCGAGTTTTTCTGGACGGAGAGCCGGTGGGCGAGATCGCTCTGGCGACTAATGGGCACTTTTGCCGTAGCTTCAAGCTTGGCACGGAGCTCTCCGGCGGAGAGCACCTCGTGCGGATTGAAGCGAGCACATGGTGGGTCCCTCACAAGTTCGAAGGGTCCGGAGACTACCGACCGCTTTCTTGGCTGACCCTTGGGGAGGATTCCGTGCAGTTGCTGCCCTGAGCGAGAGCGATCCCGTCGGCCAACCATTTCCAGAGAGAAGCGGCGCGCATCGCGCGGTATACATAGCTCCGGTTGAGGCGTTGAAGCACATGGCAAAGCTGCTGCCGCGCTTCGAGGGCCCAACGTTGAGCCGCTTGGGCTGCGGCGAGTTTCGCTTCCAGGTCGCTGAGGCGGGCGTGAACAGCATCGAGCTCGATATGCGCATTTTGGAGTTCGCTACGGACGGTGTTGAGTTCGTTCTCCTGTTCGCCCAGCTGCCGGTCCTGACGTTGGATGAGCTCGAGGCGTGCGGCGCGGTCGGCTTCCGCGGCGCCCAGACGCTGGTGCAGCTCAGCCATTTGGCGGTTGAGCTCCGCCTGGGCCTGCCGTGAGGCTTGCAACTCGGCCTGCACCTGCTCGAGGGCCTGGCGCAGCGCTTCGCGCTCGCTCTCGGTCGCGGCCTGTCGCAGCTGCGTTTGTTGGAGGAGCTGCTGGAGCTGACTCCGCGCCTGCTCCAGTTCGCCCAACTGTGAGCCCTGCCGCTCAATGACTTCCAACCGGGCAGCGCGGTCCGCCTCAGCCTCGGCGTAACGCTTGCGCAGATCTTGAAGTTGATCGTCGAGATCGAACAGGCCCCGGATGAGGCGTTCGTGGGGAGCGTTTTCCAACCGGCGGGTCACATGCTCCCACGGATAACGCGCCAGAGGATGCCGACCAGCCAAAAGAAACATGTCGTAGGGGAACAGATTTGGCTCGAACTGCACATAACCCAGGCCCAACTCGGCCAGCAATCTGGTCAGCGACCGTCGGCTGAACAAAAACAGATGCTGCGGCGGCAGCATCATGCTGAGAAATGGAGCATTTTCTTCGACTAATTGCGTGTGCGCCTTGCCTTCGGGAAAGCGGGGCGTTTGGATGAGCAGCAGCCCGTCCGGCTTGAGCAACTCGGCGCACCGTTTCAAGCTTCGGACCGGGTCGGGGAGGTGCTCGACCACATCCATCGCGGCGATGACGTCGAAGGAAGCCGGCTCGAGATCCTGCTCTTCGATTGCTCCGAGCAGCATGGGCACGTCGAAAGTTCGACGCGCAAATTCGACCAACCAAGGGCTCACTTCAAGCCCGATGGCGTCGAAGCCCGCCCAACGCAGAAGTGCGACAAAGCCACCATGCGCGCTTCCCAGCTCCAGGACCTTACCCGGAGGCATGCGGTAACGCAAGAGGGTGCGGAGCCAGTATAGGCAGCGCTCGGGCAGATCGGCGCGGGCGCGCTCGGGCAGACTCGGCAATCCGAACTGCTCGATCAGGTGCTTCTCATAGTACTCCCTGCCGTAAAAGCCGCGTTCCCCCGGCGCAATCAGCCAATCCGGATCCGGCATCCTGGCAATCACGAGGGTTTCGCAGGCAGGGCAACGCAGGTAGTCCGGCGAGTAGGCCACCAGGCCGGTATTCCCGCACCAGCACTTCGTAGCGGGCTGTCCCTGATATTCCAGACCCATCACCTACCAATCGAGATCTTTCTCGTAGCCGGTGGCGACCAGCAATCCTCCGTAACGCGCCTTGAAAGCTCGCTTGATGCGGTCGGTGAAGTGGTTGCGCCAATCGCCTGCCATGGCCTTGCGCTGGTGGGCCGTGACATCCTCGGCGCCCCGTGGCCGTCCGCCGGTTTGCGCTTCGAAGCGGTTGGCCAAAACGGCCTCCCTCAAGCGCTGCGGGCTCACGTCCAGTCCGCACCGCTCGATCAAGACCTCGGTCAGCAACTCCACGTCGCGCTCGAGGATGTCTTCGTAACGGAACAGCGGTTCGCCCGCCTCCAGCCAACTGAGTTGAATGGCGGCACAATCCCTCAGGAAGGAGTCCATCAAATAAATGAAGCCGTCCTCCTGCTCGAGGTCCCAGAGTTTCTGGCGCAAGGCGGCGAAGTCGCTTCCCAGGACGGGATGGCTGATCTTGAAACTGAAGTAGGCTGACACCAGCGTGTCGCGCAGATCGCGGATCACGACGAACCATTTCGAACCTGCCGGCAACGCAAGCGTGTCGAACTCGGTCTTCGAGAGATAGACGGTAGGATACACGAAGCCGCGCTGGAGGGCATAATGCAGGACCTGCACGTTTCCCAGGCGCGGCTCGACGATCCGATCGGGAAAGCAGTCCCGCAGGATGGCGTAGATCCACTGCGACCCGGCCTTCCAGTGGGTGACGTGAAAGACGGTCGGGCCGGGGGCGGCCGGAGTCTCGACCTCCTGTTCAGGGGACGCCGCTCCGTCTCTCATCTCGACTGACAGGGAACCGGGCAAGTCGGCCAAGCCGTGGTGTGAGAGCCGGGCCTCCGCTCCCAGCGCGACTTCGATCTCGGCGGCATCGGTCAGGCGGCAGTGGTCCTTGACGCGACGGGCAAATTCGGGATACGGGAGAGACCCGCCGAGGTGCTCGCGCAACGAGGTTGGATCCACGCTCGCCAGTCCCACATTGATTCGATAACGTCCTGGAGCGACCCGCAATGCCACGGTCTGGTGGAAACGCAGGCGCGTGCCGGCAGGGACAGTCTGCTCGGCCACCGGCGGGTCCTGATAAAGGGCCTTGCCATGAACGATGACCCCCTCAGGCGTCACCAGCTCGCCGCCGCCGGCGGGAACGCCCAGATCGCGCAGCGCCTCGAATTCGTAGTAGAGATGCAGCGTCTCACCCTGCTCGAAGCGGCGCGCCGGCTCGCCCGAGCTGTTGCAGACGGCCAGGCTCAGACAGCGGGCCCCGCCGTCGGTGAATTGGAACCTGCGGGCGACGTCGAGCAAACACTCGGAAGTGGGCCACACCTGTTGTGCAAGCATCCGTCTACCTCGATCGGCTTTGACGTGCGAGAGTGCATCATTACGAAAAGCGCAATCGGGCCAGCCTCTCGCCTACCCCGAGGGCGCGGCAATCGTGCTCAAGCATTTCCCTCACGAGGTCCTCGAAGCGGGTTTTGGGTTCCCAGCCGAGGACTCGCCGAGCCTTGCGGGCATCACCCTGGAGCAGGTTGACCTCAGCCGGCCGATAGAGTTGGGGGTCGCTGACCACATAGTCCCGGTAATCCAGCCCGGCGTAGCCGAAAGCCAGCTCGCAGAACTCACGAACGCTGCGGGTCTCGCCGGTGGCCACTACGTAATCTCCCGGCTCCGGGTGCTGGAGCATGAGCCACATGGCTTCCACGTACTCGCGGGCATGGCCCCAGTCCCGACGCGCCTCCAGATTCCCGAGCCGCAACTCGCGCGCCTTGCCGGCGAGGATGCGGGCAACCCCGGAAGTGATCTTGCGGGTGACGAACTCGAAGCCGCGTCGCGGCGATTCGTGATTGAAGAGGATGCCGCTCGAGGCGTGCATACCGTAGGCTTCCCGGTAATTCCTAGTCAGATGGAAGCCGGCGACCTTGCTGATACCGTAAGGGGAACGCGGCATGAAGGGGGTCTCTTCGTTTTGGGGCGCTTGGGGGACGTTCCCGAACATTTCGCTCGACCCGGCGAAATAGAACCTGCATCGTGGCGCCAAATTTTTCAAAGCCGCCAGCAGATAGTGAGTCCCGTTGATGTTGATTTGCAGGGTGGAAAATTCGTCGTCAAAAGAATAACTCACAAAACTCTGGGCGGCCAGGTGGTAACATTCGTCGGGCGCCACCTGCTCGATTACCTGGTGGAGGCTGGCGTAGCTTTCCAGTGACGCGGCATGCAACCTGATCGCGTCGAGCAGGTGCAGAATGCGGGAGAGCCGATTCTGCGGGTCCTCCAGCGCCACGCGGCGCACGATACCGTGCACCTCGTAGCCGTTTTTGAGCAACAATTCCGCTAGGTAAGAGCCGTCCTGCCCGGTGATGCCGGTGATAAGGGCCCGTTTTTTCATCGAGCCTTCGATCTTAGCACCGGCGGGCAGATCTTTCAATCCATCGCGATTGCCGGATCCGGCCTGCCGCGTTCGCTGGGATCGAAACGCGGATCAACGGGGCAGGCGGAACGAGGCGATGTACCCGGTGATTCCCGCGTCAATCTCCCACCAGCGGCGCCCGAAATGCTTCCCACTGAAGCTGGTAAACTCCGTCGTGCAAAGCGTGGAATCGGTCGTGGGAATGAACGGTGTGTACCACAGCCAGGAGCCCTGGTGCGCGTCCTCGGGCAATCGCGCCGGGCGGACCACCAAGCGCGAGAGGCCGGCGACTTCGATCGTGATCCGCTCGCCCTCGCGCGCCAGCGTAATGGGTGCAGCCTGAACGCTGATCACCTCGCCGAGGACGTCGCCATAAT
>CAZIMS010000016.1:13529-15538 GCA_964540515.1 uncultured Pseudomonadota bacterium
CCCCTTGGGCCCCCGCCGCAATGCCGTCCACGAACATGGCGCTGCGCCGCGGGGTGCCCTGGAGACTCAGGCTGCTGGGACCGGCCAACACGGCAACGGCCCGCGCGCCGGTCAGGTCCTGTCCGGCGTAAGCGCCTTCGCGCACCACCCAGGCCAGGATGGCCTCTCTCCCGCTGGTCACCTGCTCGCCCGAGTAGAGGCAGCCACAGGTATACACGTGATTGGAACGCACCTCGAAGTACTCGCCCCTCACCGCGGGCGCGGCCGTGGCGTCCAGGCCCGCCAGCAGAACGATCGACGACGCGATGACAAAAACCCGGAACATGGCTCTGCCCTCCTTTGCCCACATCGTAGCATGGTGCGGGCGCCTCTGCTCAAGCCACCAAGCGGGAAAACCGGAGCGCGTCCTCCTTCATGTAGACGTTGTTGAACATGACGTAAGCAGGTCGCATCTCACCCTGGCGCCACCGCTCCAGTTTCAGGGCCAACTCTTCAAGCTCGGCGTCGCTGTAGCGATAGTTGTAGCCGGCGCGCCCATGCAGCCGCAGGTAGATGGCCCTCCCGTGCAGGGGCTCGGCCTGGAAGGGATCCACGCAGTGGACCAGATCGAATTTGCGGCAGATCGCACGAATGACGCCGGCCGGCCACTTGCCCCGGGGCTCCCAGACCAGCAGCCAACCCTCCGGCCGCGGTCGCGCAAAAAAAGCCTCGAGATTGGCGATGTTGGCCGGCGAAGGACAGAAGGAAGCCGGGCATTGGAAGACGACGGCTTCCACCCGCAAGGCGCGCGCCACCGCCGCCGTTTGCTCCCAGGCTTCCCACACCTGCGGCGTGTCACGGAAACAACCGTAAGCGTCGCGCAGATGTTCGGGCAGCGGCTTCTTGAGGCGGCGGTAAGTCGGACTGTTCGGCGGGTGCGTGATCAATTGCCAGGCCTTGATGGTGAAGCGAAAGCCGGCCGGCGCCGCGCTCCTCCATCTCCCGGCCAGGGCGACGGAGGGGAGGTGGTAGAAGGTCTCCTGCACCTCCACGACGGGGAAGTGCTCGAAGTAGCGGAGCCGTGCCTCCGGCCAGCCGCAGCAACCAACCAGTGGCGGCGACATCGGAGCCCCCTCCCCGACCCTTCCCGGAGTGCCCTGATGACCGACCAGGGCACGAGGTCACTTGCGCGCGCCGCGCTGCGGATTCCTCAGGCGGGCCTGGCGAAGTTTCTTCCGGTTCCGCTTCGGCTTGCTGATGATGAAGGTGCCGCTGCCGACGTAAGCGGCAGAGTAAGTCTTGCTCTCCGTCAAGGCTTCTCCCCTCATCCGGCGGCGGCGCGATGCGCCCGCCGGGAATGGCCGGCAAAGCCGCCGGCCTGAAACTACTTGAAATTAGATTCTATCGCATTCCCGCGCGCCTTACAGCTTCTTCGTGCACTATCCTGAAGATTGGCCGAAGCGATCACCCCTCTGGCAGCACCTCCACCTGCTCCCGCCGGGGAGCGCGTGTGGCCCGAAGTTTTCCGCGCCCTGCGTCACCGAAACTTTCGGCTCTTTCTCAGTGGGCAGGTGGTCTCGCTGGTGGGCACGTGGATGCAGAGCGTGGCGCAGAGCTGGCTCATGTACCGCCTTACGCATTCGGAATGGCTGCTCGGCGCGACGTGGTTCTGTTTGCAGGTTCCTGTTTTCGTGCTGGGCCCGCTGGGGGGCGTGGCGGCGGATCGCTACTCGCGGCACCGCATCGTGCTGCTGACGCAAACGGCCGCCATGTGCCAAGCCTTCGCGCTCGCCGCACTGACGCTGACGGGCTTGGTCCAGCCGTGGCACATCTTGACGCTGGCTACCCTGTTGGGCGTCATTTACGCCTTCGACATGCCGGGGCGGCAGGCGCTGCTCATTCACCTGGCGGCCAAGGAGGATTTGCTGAACGCGATCGCGCTCAACTCGGCCGCCTTCAACGCAGCGCGGCTGCTAGGCCCGGCGCTGGCGGGAGTGCTGGTGGCGCGCTACGGCGAAGGCCTGTGCTTC
>CAZIMS010000017.1:0-11736 GCA_964540515.1 uncultured Pseudomonadota bacterium
CCTTACCCTCTACCTCTATCGCATCTTCCTTAGCCATCTATCTCCTCGTCTAGGGTCAAAATTTGAGGACCATTTTTTGTAATAGCAATACAATGCTCAAAATGTGCTGATAACTTGCCATCCATTGTTCTCGCTGTCCATCCATCATCATCTATCTTTACATCTGATGTGCCAGCATTAACCATTGGCTCTATTGCCAAAACCATGCCCTCTTTTAATTTTACTCCACAACCAGGATTTCCAAAGTTTGGCACCTGTGGTTCTTCATGAAGATTTTTTCCTATCCCATGGCCAACAAAGGCTTTCACTATGGAAAACCCTTTGCTTTCAACTGCTTTCTGTATAGCATAGGAAATATCGAACAATCTATTTCCTACCACAGCCTTCTCAATCCCTTTATATAAGGACTCTTTTGTTACATCAATGAGTCTTTTTGCCTCTTCACTAACCTCTCCTACAGCAACAGTAACAGCTATGTCAGAATAAAAGCCATCTTTAAGAGCACCAAAATCGAGGCTAACAATATCACCTTTCTTCAAAATCTTATCTTTTTTAGGTATACCGTGTACAACCTCGTCGTTTAAAGATATACAGATACTCGCTGGATAACCGTTGTAACCTTTAAAGGCTGCCTTCACCTTATACCTATCAACTTCTGACTCGACAAAATCGTTTATATCTTTTGTTGATATACCTTCTTTAATATTCTTTACTGTATTTGCTAATATTTTATACGCTATCTTGCCAATCTCTTTTAACTTTTTTATCTCAAAGTCATTCTTTAAATGAATCAATTACTTACCTTCTAAAACTTTAACTATATCGTTAAAAATCTCATCAGGAGTTTTTTTGCCGTCTATCTCAACTAATATTGATTTCTTTGAATAAAAATCTAAGAGTGGTGAAGTTTGTGAATGGTAAACGGATAATCTGTTTTTAATAGTCTCTTCATTATCATCTTGTCTCTGATAAAGCTCACCACCACACTTATCACAAATACCTTCTTTCTTTGAGGGTTCAAAGACTATATGATACATCTGCCCACAGGACTTACATGTTCTTCTTCCTGTTAATCTCGTAAGCAACTCCTCATCTGGTACTATTAATGCTAAAACCTTATCTAAAGGCATATTGAGATTTTGAAGCATCTTATCAAGAGCGTCTGCCTGCGCCACAGTTCTTGGAAAACCGTCAAGTATAAACCCTTTTTTGCAATCATCCTGCTTTAACCTGTCTTCCATGATTCCTATAACAATATCATCAGTTACAAGCTTACCTGCATCCATATACTCTTTTGCTTTTTTCCCAAGAGGTGTTCCTTCTTTTACAGCAGCCCTTAAAATATCACCTGTCGAGATCTGTGGAATACCATATCTTTCAATCAACATCTTTGCTTGAGTGCCCTTTCCAGCACCTGGTGGTCCTAAAAAAATTAGTTTCATATCTTCCCCCTCCCTATCTTCTACCTCTAATTCTTCCTTTTCTTGTAAAACCCTCATAACTTCTTGCTAACAAGAAAGTTTCTACTTGTGCAAGGGTATCAAGGGCAACACCTACAACTATTAAAAGAGCTGTGCCTCCAAAATAGAAAGGAACATTAAACTTACCAACAAGTATATTGGGAAGCACACAGATTATAGCAACATAAACAGCACCGCCAAGGGTTATACGAGATAAAATTCTATCTATATATTCTGCTGTCCTTGGCCCCGGTCTAATACCAGGTATGTAACCACCATACTTTTTGAGATTTTCAGATACATCGACGGGATTAAAAACTATTGCTGTATAGAAAAAGGCAAAAAAGATTATAAGAGAAACAAATAGTATATTATACAATAAGCTATCAGGTGATAGACTTCTTAATAGGCTATCAAGTATGGGAGCTTTACTTAATGCCTCTTGCGGCACAAAACTTGCCACTGTAGCAGGAAACATAAGTATTGAAGAAGCAAATATTGGTGGTATTACGCCAGATGAGTTAACTTTTAATGGTAGATGGGTGCTTTGGTTTCCATAAACTTTATTACCAACTACCCTTTGTGGATAATGTATAGGTATCTTTCTCTGAGATGTTTCTATGAAAATAATAAGTCCGATTACTACAATCATTAAAAGAACTATAAAAATTAAGAGAAAAAGATTAAGCTCCCCAGTTTTAATTAAATTAAATGTATTTCCAATAGCTGCAGGCATTCTTGCTACTATACCTGCAAAAATTATCAGAGAGATACCATTACCGATACCTCTTTCTGTAATCTGCTCACCAAGCCACATAATAAAGGCTGTACCTGCCGTAAGGGTAAGGGCTGTAATAATTCTAAAACCCCATCCAGGGTTTATAACTACACTCTGACCCAAAGGGCCAGTTGTATGCTCAAGACCATAGGCAATACCTAAGCCCTGAACTATACTTATAATGATCGTGCCATAACGTGTATATTGGCTTATCTTTTTTTTCCCTAAATCTCCTTCTTTTTGAAGTTTTGCCAAAGTGGGAGAGACAACAGTCAGAAGTTGCATAATAATAGATGAAGATATATATGGCATTATACCAAGGGCAAAGACAGAAAACCTCTCAAGGGCACCACCACTAAACATATTGAAAAAACCAAATACGGTACCTCTCGCCATATTGAAAAACTCTGCCAGGGCCTCAGAATCTATTCCTGGCGTAGGTATATGAACCCCAATTCTATAAACTATCAACATTAAGATTGTAAATAAAAGTCTTTTGTTTAGCTCTGGAACCTTGGGTACATTTTGCATTTTATTGATCAATCTATTACCTCCGCCTTACCACCAGCTTTTTCTATCTTTTCTATAGCCTGTTTACTAAATTTGTGAGCCTTAATTGTTAGAGGCACCTTTAGATCTCCTTCAGAGAGAACCTTTAAACCATCATTAAGTTTTTTGATGATTTTTTTCTCTAATAGCATCTCTGGAGTTACTTCACTATTGGCTGGAAAAACATTGAAAGCCTCAAGGTTTAAGATGGCATACTCTTTTTTAAATAAGGCGTTTTTAAAGCCTCTCTTGGGGATTCTTCTAACGAGAGGCATCTGACCACCCTCAAATATTGGAGATATGGATGCTCCAGCTCTTGCCGTTTGCCCTTTGCCACCTCTACAAGATGTTTTCCCATGCCCTGAGCCAGGACCTCTACCTACTCTTTTATTTTTTTTAACAGCTCCTGCTGCAGGTTTTAAGTTATTTAGCTTCATCACTCCTCCTAAATCTCTTTAACAGAAAGAAGATGTCTTATCTTTTCTATCATACCTCTTATAGAAGGGGTATCATCTTTCACAACCTTACTATGGGGTCTTTTCAAACCTAAGCCAATAGCAGTTGCTCTCTGATCTTCTCTACATCCTGCTAAACTTCTTTTTAATGTTATCTCAATTTTATTACTCATCCTTCCATCACCTCTAATATTTAGGATTTAAAAAGTTCGTAACCTTTGAGTTCTATACCTCTTTTCTTTGCTATTTCCTCAGGATTAGTAAGACTCAAAAGGGCATTAATGGTTGCTTTAACAACATTGTGGTAGTTGGAAGATCCAATTATTTTAGTCAAAACATTATGTATCCCTGCAGACTCAACTACAGCTCTTACAGTAGAACCAGCTATAACTCCTGTACCTGGTGATGCTGGCATCAATAACACTTTCGTTGAACCCATCTCACCTATAATCTCGTGAGGTATTGTGCCATCGACAACAGGAACTTTTACTAGATCTCTTTTGGCTTTATCTACAGCCTTTCTAATTGCCTCAGATACTTCTCTCGCCTTGCCCAGTCCCAATCCTATAGTTCCCTGACCATCACCAACAACAACAAGAGCACTAAACCTAAACCTTCTACCGCCTTTTACAACCTTAGCAACTCTGTTTATAGCAATTAGTCTGTCAACTAACTGAGGTTCTGTTTTTCCAAAATCTTCTATCATTTAACCTCCTTAAAATTTAAGACCTGCTTCTCTTGCAGCGTCTGCTAATACTTTTACTCTACCGTGATATAGATAACCATTTCTATCAAAGACAACCTTTTCCACACCTAACTTAAGAGCCCTTTCGGCAATTGCCTTACCTATAGCAAAAGCAGCCTCTTTAGATTTTAAGCTTTTTAAATCTGTAGTTAGGGTCTTTTCCATTGTAGAGGCTGAACAGATTGTATGACCTCTCTCATCATCTATTAGCTGGGCGTATATATGATTTAAGCTCCTATAGACACAAAGTCTTGGTCTCTCTGAATTGCCAGCAATCTTTTTTCTAATCCTTTTTTTTCTCTTAATCCTTGGTTCTATCTTTTTTGTGCCAACCATATATAATACTCCTTAGGTTATTTCTTGCCTGCAGTCTTACCGGGTTTTAGTTTTATAAACTGACCTGCCTTTCTGACACCTTTGCCTTTATAAATATCAATTCTTCTAAGAGCTAATATGTTCGCAGCGGTCTGTCCCAAAAGCTCTTTGTCTATGGAAGAAAGAGAAATTTTGGTCTGCTTATCAACAGCTGCTGATACACCATTGGGCAAGTTAAACTTGATTGGATGTGTGTATCCTAAGGTAAAATTAAGGTCTTTCCCCTGTACCTCAGCCCTGTAACCAACACCAACGAGCTCCAGATCCATTGTGAATCCTTCGCTTACACCTTTCACCATATTTGCTAGCTTAGCCCTCATTAAACCATGATAGGCTCTTGTTTCTTTATCATCATCTTCTCTTTTTAGCATTACACTGTTATCAGTAACCTCAACTGATATTTTTGGCATTAAAGGATGTTCAAGCATACCTTTAGGTCCTTCTACTGATAACATGTTTTCTTTTACTGATATCTTAACGTTTTTTGGAAGAACTATTGGTTTTCTGCCAATTCTAGACATTTAATTACTCCTTACCATATTTTACAAATTATTTCGCCACCTACGTTATTCTCCGCAGCCTCTCTATCTGTCATAAGTCCCTTTGAAGTGCTTAATATTGATATACCTAATCCTCTCCTAACAGGAGTTATCTGATCTTTTTCAGTATAAATTCTTCTGCCTGGCTTACTTATCCTAACTATATTATTTATTATGGGTTTTTTCTTATTATCATAAGCCAGCATTATCTTAATATAATTATGATTACCTTGTCTTACAACCTCGTATGATGGTATAAAGCCTTCTTTTTTCATAACTTCAAGGATGTTCTCCTTAAGCTTAGAATGAGATACTAACACCTCACTTTTTTTAGCTCTACAGCCATTCCTAATTATTGTTAGCATATCTGCAATAACATCCATATATATCTCCTTACCAGCTTGCTTTTACTACACCAGGGATCTCTCCCTGAGAAGCTAATTTCCTAAAACAAAGCCTACACATATCGAAATCTCTAATAAAGGCACGGGGTCTGCCACACAAAGGACATCTGTTATACATCCTCACTTTAAATTTAGGTTTTCTTTGTGCCTTAACCATCATACTAATTTTTGCCACAAAAGCCTCCTTAATCTCTAAAAGGAAAGCCGAAAGCTTTTAACAATGCCTTTGCTTCCTCATCATTTTTTGCGGTTGTTGTAAAAGTTATGTTCATACCTTTAATCTTCTCAACCTTATCATAATCTATCTCAGGAAAAATAAGTTGCTCTTTTATACCAAGCGTATAGTTACCTCTGCCATCAAAGGACTTAGAGGAGATGCCTTTGAAGTCTCTAACACGTGGAAGGGCTACTGTTAAAAATCTCTCGAGAAATTCATACATTCTATTACTTCTTAAAGTTACCATAACCCCTATTGGCAGTCCTTTTCTTAATTTGAAATTCGAGATGGCCTTCTTTGCCTTTGTAACAACAGGCTTTTGACCTGTAATAGCCTTAATCTCCTCCACACTTTTATCAATTAGCTTGATATTCTGAGTTGCCTCACCAAGACCAACATTAATAACAATCTTCTCTAGTTTTGGAACTTGATTTACATTCTTATATCCCAGCTCCGCGAGAAGCTTTTTCTTAATCTCTTTCTCATACAACTCTCTGAGTCTTGCCATGCTTCACCTCTTATATAATTTCTCCACATTTTTTACAAACACGAGCCTTTGAACCGTCTTGCAGTACCTTCTTACCAATCCTTACACCTTTCTGGCACTTTTTGCAGTATAATAAAACATTAGAAACATCAAGGGGCATCTCTTTCTCGATAATACCGCCTTGAGGATTTATCTGCGTTGGTTTAACATGTCTTTTTACTATATTAATCTTTTCAACAACCACCTTGTTTTTATCTCTCAAAACTTTTAATATCTTACCTGTTTTACCTTTGTCTTTTCCGACAAGAGTTATAACCAAATCATCTTTTTTTAAGTATGTGCTCATATCTAAATCTCCTATAAAACTTCTGGTGCAAGAGATATAATTTTCATAAATCTCTTTGCCCTCAACTCACGAGCAACAGGTCCAAAAATACGAGTACCAATTGGCTCAAGCTGATTGTTCAATAAGACCGCAGCATTATCATCGAACCTAATATAAGACCCATCAGGACGTTTAACCGCCTTGCTTGTCCTAACTATTACAGCCTTTACGACATCACCTTTCTTAACTTTCCCTTCTGGAATAGCCTCTTTAACTGATACCATTACAAGATCACCCACGGAGGCATATCTTCTCCTTGTGCTTCCTACAACCTTAATACACATAACTTTTTTTGCCCCAGAATTGTCCGCTACTTCTAATTTTGTCTGCATCTGTATCATAAAAGTACCCCTTTTTTATCCTTCTAATGTTTGAGCCTTTTCTATAATCTCTTTAACTTTCCATCTTTTCTCTTTGCTAAGTGGCTTTGTCTCAATTATTAAAACCTTATCGCCAACCTTACATTCATTTTTCTCATCATGAGCCTTATATTTTTTCCTAATCTTAACATATTTGTGATATACAGGATGTAATGCCATTCTCTCGGTAAGAACAACTACGGTTTTGTCCATCTTATCACTAACTACTCTACCAACCATAGATTTTATATGCCTCTTCTTCTCCATTACTACCCTTCCTTATTTATTTTTTTCATTAAAGGCAGTCAAAAGACGTGCCAGATCTTTTCTCAGATTCCCAATTTTTGCTGTATTTTCCAGCTGACCCTTCTCTCTCTGCCAGCGAAGTCTAAAAATCTCTTCTCTGATCTCGGAAATTTTTGTTTTCAGCTCATTAATGGATAAGTCTTTTATCTCTTGAAATTTCATCTTTTATTCCTCTCTCTTAACTAATCTTGCCTTGATGGGCAACTTATTAGCGGCTAATCTAAAAGCCTCTGTAGCATCTTCTAATGACAGTCCTTCAATCTCATAGAGTATCCTACCAGGTTTAACAGGACATACCCAATCAACAGGTGAACCTTTACCTTTACCCATTCTTGTTTCGGCTGGTTTAGCCGTAATAGGCTTATCTGGGAAGATTCTTATCCACATCTTACCTGTTTTCTTAATAAATCTAGAAATTACAATTCTTGCTGCCTCTATCTGTCGGGTGGTCAAAAAGCCTGCCTCAAGAGCTTGAAGCCCATAATTTCCAAAAGAAACTTCAGTCCCTCTTGTCGCTTTACCTCTCAGTCTTCCTTTTTGCTGTTTCCTATGTTTAACTTTTTTAGGGGCTAACATATTCTAAATCTCCTTCAGAGAATTATAGTTTTTTGAAATCGGCGTACTGCCCTACCTCACCTTTAAATATCCAAGTTTTAATGCCTATAACACCATATTTTGTTTTTGCTATAGCGGTACCATAATCTATATCAGCCCTCAAGGTCTGAAGAGGCACCCTTCCTTCTCTATACCACTCGGTTCTTGCAATCTCAGCGCCAGCCAATCTGCCACCACAGGATATTTTTATCCCCTTTGCTCCTAATCTCATAGCTGAAGTAACTGCTTTCTTCATTGCCCTTCTAAAAGCTACCCTTCTTTCCAATTGAATAGCCACATTTTCTGCAACTAATACAGCATTTAACTCTGGAGCCCTAACCTCTTCTACCTGAAGAAATACCTCACTTTTGGTAAACCTCTGTACCTCTTTCTTAAGATTTTCAAGGTCAGCTCCCTTCTTACCTATAACAATGCCAGGTTTAGCGGTATGGATTATGACTTTTACTTTTTCTGGAGACCTCTCAATATCTATTTGTGAAACACCCGCATGATAGAGTTTTTTCTTTAGATATTTTTTAATTTTTAGGTCTTCATGTAAAAAGGTTGCATAGTCCTTTTTACTATACCATCTTGAAGTCCAAGTTTTATTAATACCTAATCTTAATCCTATGGGATTTACTTTCTGCCCCAATTTAGACCTCCTTATCTTTCTTCAAGCACCACCGTAAGATGGCTATATTTTCTTCTAAATATGTCTGCTCTACCCATTGCCTTTGGCATAACCCTCTTTAACATAAATGACTTCTCTGCAACGGCTACTTTTACAAATAGATTATCTAAATCTATTATCTTTTTCTGTTCGGCATTGGCAATGGCTGACTTCAAAACCTTTAAAAAAAGCCTCGCTCCATTTTTAGGAGTATATCTTAATATCTCAACTGCGTCGTTTACATTTTTTCCTCTTATTAAATCAGCTATCAGCTTAGCCTTTTTAGGAGATATCTTTAAATATTTTCCTTTAGCTCTGACTTCCATAGTACCCCCTACTTGCCTTTTGTCTTTTTATCACCAGCATGGCTATGGAAAGTCCTTGTTGGTGCAAACTCACCTAACTTGTGACCAACCATATTCTCCGTAACATATACAGGTATAAACTTCTTTCCATTGTGCACCGCAAAAGTTAGTCCAACAAATTCTGGTAATATAGTAGATCTTCTAGACCAGGTCTTGATAACCTTTTTATCACCCGTACTTATTGCCTTGTCAACCTTCTCCATTAAATGTCCATCAACAAAAGGGCCTTTTTTATTAGATCTTCCCATTTTACATCCTCACTTATTTTCTTCTCTTAACAATCATTTTATCAGTCAACTTATTGTTTCTTGTTTTAAGACCTTTACTCAACTGTCCCCAAGGCGAGCAGGGATGTCTTCCACCTGAAGATTTTCCTTCACCACCTCCAAGGGGATGATCAATAGGGTTCATAGCAACACCTCTAACATGGGGTCTCTTACCCATCCATCTTGATCTTCCAGCCTTACCAATGGTTATATTTTCGTGCTCTAAATTGCCTACTTGGCCAACAGTAGCACTACAGTTAATATTTATCTTTCTAAGCTCTCCAGATGGCAACTTTAGAAGAGCATAATCACCTTCTTTACCCATAATTTGAGCAAAGGCACCAGCACTTCTTGCTATCTGGCCGCCCTTACCTAACTTAAACTCAATATTATAAACCATTGTGCCAACAGGTATATTTTTTAATGGTAATGTGTTACCTGCCTTAATCTCTGCATCAGGTCCATTCATTATCTCGTCACCAACTTTTAAACCATTTGGAGCTATTATGTATCTTCTCTCACCATCTTTAAACTTAATGAGGGCTATTCTTGCTGTTCTGTTGGGATCATACTCGATAGCCTCAACGATACCTGGTATACCCACCTTGTCTCTCTTAAAGTCAATGATTCTATATAGCCTTTTATGACCACCGCCCCTCTGCCATGAAGTAACTACACCTTGATTATTTCTTCCCTTTGCCCTTTTAATATTTATTGTAAGAGACTTCTCAGGTTTATCCTTTGTAATCTCTTCAAAGGTATGGGTTGTACGAAATCTTATACCAGGTGATGTTGGTTTGTAAGTTTTAATACCCATTTTTATTTACCTCAACTTTCGATAAAATCTAACTTCTCACCCTGCTTAAGGGTAACTATTGCCTTTTTCCAAGAGCTCGTTTTACCTACGCTTCTTCCAACTCTTTTCCACTTTCCAGGTAATACTACTGTTCTCACTGCCTCTACCTTTACCTTAAAGAGCTTCTCTACAGCATCTTTAATCTCTTTTTTTGTGGCGCCTTTATCAACCCTTAAGACTACTTTATTATCTTCTCTTAGTATCGTTGCTTTCTCTGTAATAACTGGAGCTTTTATTACATCATAAATGTTTTTCATAGGCTAAGTGCTCCTTCAATATTCTTAACTGCGTCTTTTAAAACAATAAGACTATCATATTTCATAATCTCATAAACATTAAGATAATCAGATTTCAGAACCTTAACATTTGGGATATTTCTAGACGACAACTCTATATTCTTGTCCCTTTCAGGTAAAACGAAAAGGACTTTATTAAAATCAAATCTTTTCACAATCTCATTAAACTTTTTAGTCTTTATCTCGGGGAGACTAATATTATCAACAACATAAAGCTTGTTTTCAGCAAATTTCAAACTTAAAGCGGATTTCATGGCTGCTTTTAGCACCTTTTTAGGCAACTTATAACTATAGTCTCTTGGCTTAGGTCCAAAGAGTATGGCACCCTTTCTCCAGAGAGGAGATCTGATTGATCCAACTCTTGCCCTACCTGTACCTTTCTGCTTCCATGGTTTTTTGCCACCACCAGAGACCTCGCTTCTTGTCTTGGTAGAGGCCGTACCTTGTCTTTTATTAGCCAAGTACATCTTAACTGCATTATGGATTAGATAGTCTTTTACTGGTGTACAGAAAATATCATCTGAAAGATCTATATCACCTATTACTTCCTTATTTTGATCATACAAAGGCACCTTCGCCATTTTTATCTCCTTAATCTCACTTCTTTATAGCATTTTTTATAACTACAAAAGAGTTAACACTGCCTGGTATCGCACCTTTTATTAGCATTAGGTTTTTTTCGGGGTATATTTTTTCAATTTTTAAGTTCTGAACTGTAACCTGAGAGTTACCCATATGACCAGGATACCTCTTTCCTTTCCAGACCCTTGAAGGATAGGCGCTCGACCCTGCAGAACCGGGTGCTCGATGAAACATTGAGCCGTGTGTTGCTCTACCTCCTTTAAAATTATGACGTTTCATTACACCTTGAAACCCCTTACCCTTTGAAATACCGGTCACATCTATTATCTCTCCTTCAGAAAAGACATCTGTAACCTTAATCTCCTGTCCAGTCTCAAACTTGTCTATCTCATCAACCTTTACCTCTTTTAAGAAGTAAAAACCTTTGTCTCCTGACTTCTTAAAATGCCCCTGTAAAGGTTTATTGATTTTTTCTAACTTCTTAATCTCAAAGCCTAACTGTAAGGCATTATATCCATCTTTCTCTTTTATTTTCTTTTGAACAACATAGGCAGGTCCGGCCTCGACAACTGTAACAGGAATTAGTTCTCCTGCCTCATTGTATATCTGTGTCATTCCTAATTTTTTACCTATTATGCCTTTCATAGACTATTCCTTTAACTTAGTTTTACTTCTACATCAACACCAGCAGCCAGCTCAAGCTTCATTAAGGCATCAATTGTCTGCTGTGTTGGGTGCAATATATCCATTAACCTCATATGTACCCTTGTCTCAAACTGCTCTCTCGATTTTTTGTCCACATGGGGAGATCTTAAAACTGTATATCTACTAATTTTAGTAGGTAGAGGTATTGGTCCAACAACCTTTGCTCCAGTTTTTTTTGCTGTATCTACTATCTCAGCAACAGACTGATCCAAAAGTCTGTGGTCAAAGGCTCTAAGCTTAATCCTTATTTTCTGGCTATTCATAATTTATAACCTACCTTAATTTTTTTACTCTATTACTTCCGTAACAACACCGGCACCTATAGTTCTACCACCTTCACGGA
>CAZIMS010000018.1:0-9170 GCA_964540515.1 uncultured Pseudomonadota bacterium
GCAACGATTAATAGTTATCAAAGTGGTGCCTGGAATTCGCTCAGCACCTGGGGCAGTGGGTCTGGTCCAATACCGACATCGGATGATTCGGTTAATATTCTAAACGGACATATCATAACAGTTGATGATGATGCTTCGGCAGGAGCAATTGTTATTGCTGCTCCGTCAAGTGGAAAAACTGGTATCGTTATCAACTCGGGCAAGACCTTAACGGTTTTACGTAATATTAGAATGAATGCCCCAACTTCGGCAAATGCTGATTCCATTGATGTTGGAGATGGAACCCTTAATGCTGATTCAATTAACATTATCGGTGGCACATCTACTAATTACAATTCAAAACTTATTGTTAGAAACGGCACGATTAATGTCACGAAATCAATAGGTTTTTCCGGCACGGCGGCACAGGCACAACTAATTTTTACCAGTGGTGGCACTGGTAATATTAATATCAAAAGGCATCTTAGTAGTGGCGGAACATTAATAACCAACTCATCCGGTACGATTACTTTTAATGGTTCCGGTTCACAAACAATGGGAAGTTACACAACCTATAATAAAGTTGTTGTCAATACTGCGGGTACAGTTACATTAGCTGGGGCAGCAACAATTAATAGTGATCTAACTATCAGCAGTGGAACATTTAGTGTTTCAACTTATACATTAACCGTCGCAGGTAATCTGACCGTAAATGGCACTTTAGCTGGAAGCGGAGCGATTACTCTAAGTGGTGCTGAAAAAACGATTGATGGGACTGGTTCAATTACCCATACTGGCACGATTACAATTTCAGCGAATAAGACAATTCCAGCCAGTGCGGTTTTAACATTTGCAGGAACACTTTCCATTAGTAGCGGTGTCACAGTTACTAATAATGGAACAATTACTGTTAACGGCAACATCAACGGAGGAGCGTCAACTTCAACTTGGATTAATGCTGCAGGGTCAACTTTAAATGTTGGCGGTGCACTTTTGACTACTGGCACTTTAACCGCAAGTGCCAATCCTAATACGGTTAGTTATATCAGCACAACCGGAACACAAACGGTTAAAGCCACAACTTATCATCATTTGACCATAAATAAATCAGGACAGACTGCAAACTTAGGTGGAGCAACAACCATTAATGGCAATCTGACCATATTAGCTGGAACCCTGTCCGATGCAAGTTATCAAATTACCGGGTCATCTTCGGGTACATTAACCGTTGCATCTGATGCTACTTTACAAATTGGAACCGCGGCAACTGCAACAACATTTCCAACTTTTGGAACATACATCTTGACCGGTAGTACAGTTATTTATGGTGCAACTTCTGCTCAAACCATTTCTTCAATCCCAGTCTATCATAATTTAACACTTAATAACTCATCAACCAAAACCGCGAATGGTCATTTAACCATAAATGGTTCGCTAACTGTCAATGCCGGTACTTTGGCTGATGGTGGTAATACAATTACCGTTAAAGGTAATGTTACGATGAGCGGAACTCATTCAGGAGCGGGCAAAATTTATCTAAGTAGCGGGTCAACACCACATACCCTTACTGGAACTGGTACTTATAATAATCTCGAATTAGACGATACACAAGGTGCTATAATGGGTGCCAGTTTTACGATTACGGGCATTTTAACTTTGACTAATGGTGTTTATTCAATCGGAGCCAACACCTTAACTCTTAATGGCGATTTTTCTATAACTGCTGGTTCAATTTCCGGTGGTCCTTCTTCTAATTTGACTATTGGCGGCTCGGGAGCACAACTAAATTTACCGTCAATTACCAATAATCTTAATAATTTAACTATCAATCGTGGTACTGGTATTATACTTACCGCACCACTAACTTTAAGCGGGACATTAACACTTAATAGTGGAATTATTACAACATCATCAACTAATCTTTTAACTATTACTAACACTTCTACGGGTGCAGTTTCAGGTGGAAGCACAACATCTTATGTTAGAGGTCCTTTAATCAGAACTTTACCGGCGAATTTAGGTAGTGGTAGTACTTATACATTTCCGATTGGAAAATCGGCTTTGAAACAATTACAATTAGTTAATCCGACAACAACCACTGGAGGAACTGTAACTATCCGCGCAGAAGTTTTTGATGCCAATTCCGGTGGTTCAGCCGGTACTGGTTTAAGTTCAATCAGAACTGACCGCTACTGGCATGTTGAGATTGTCGCTGGTGCCAGTAATTTTAATAACACCTCAATCAAATTAGAGGAGAGCGGACTTTTGCCTTATCATCGAATTGGCAAATCTGCAACTCAAACTGGCGCTTATGATTCAATTGGTGGTAGTGTAAGTGGTGGTACCATTTTATCTAGCACAATTTCATCGTTGGGATATTTTGTCATCGGCACATCATCGCCAATTAGTGGCACTTGGACTATTGGCAGTGGTGGTGATTTTGCGAATTTGAGAACTTTCTTTGATTATATCTCCTCATCAATCATCAGTGGTCCGGTTGTTGGTAATATCATTAGCAATATTACTGATAATAACACTGCAACACTTAATCCGTTAAATTATGAAGGTGGTCCCTGGCAAATTAAAATCCAACCTTTTGGAGGTTCACGAACAATTTCAGGAAGCATTGCCGCGCCATTGATTGATTTAAGTGGAGCTGATTATGTTGTCTTTGATGGTGATAATAAAAATTTGACCCTACGCAACACCAATACATCGGGTCAAACCATAAGATTTGCTAATGATGCTTGTTATGATACAATCCGCGGTTGTATTATTGAAGGTTGTAATACTCAATCGACCAGCGGAACAATAGTTTTTGGTACTACGAGTTACTCAACCGGTAACGATTATAATGTTATAACTGATTGTGATATACGAGATCGTAGTGATGCTTCAGCATTCATCCTGAATGCAATCTATGCGTCTGGAACGTTGAACAAAGAAAATAATGGAAATATAATTTCTAATTGCAATATCTTTAACTTTTGGTCTGCGAGTGCTTCTTCAAATGGTATATTAATAGAAAGTAATAACAGCGATTGGACAATTACGGGCAATAGTTTTTATCAGACAGTTGAGCGAATACCATCCGGTGCTGCCGACCATTGTGCAATACGAATTAATGCGACATCAGGTAATAACTTTGTTGTCAGTAATAACTTTATTGGCGGAAGAGAACCCCAATGCGGAGGCAGTGCTTGGACGGTCAGCGGTAATCAGAATGTTAAATTTTACGGCATCTATCTTAATGTCGGGACTACGATTAATTCAACAATTCAAGGTAATATCATCAAAAATATCAGTTGGTCAAATAGTGGTGCTGCGACGGGAATTTTCTGGGGTATCGCTGTTCCATTAAACGGTGCAGTTGATATAATTGATAATATAATTGGAGATTCGCTCGGCACTGGTTCAATTACGGTTCAAGCCGGATCTTCAGGTGCAATTACTTATGGCATTAATCATAGCACTTCTAATGGTACAATTAATATTTCCAACAACAAAATCGGGTCAATAACCGTTCAAGGAACTACAACATCAATTTCTCATAGTTTTGTTGGTATTTCGGTCAGTCAAGCTGGTTCTGGCAGCACAAGAATTGTTTCTAATAATTTAATTGGCAGTCGCCTAACTACTAATAGTATTAATGCGATAACTTCTTCGACATCTGCAACCGCCCAATATGTTATTGGTATTCAGAACACAAGTGGCGCAAATCCGCTACAAATTACCAATAACACAATTGCTAACTTAAATAATAATTATGACGGAACCGCTGCTGCTGGTCAGATTCAAGGTATATATGCACCGTATGGCATATTAACCATTACTGGCAATACGATTAGAAACTTATCTACGACCAGTAGAAATACCGGAACTGGTTCGTCGGCATCAGTCATCGGCATTAATTTTACCGCTTCTTCTTCTTCGGGGCAGGTAATTTCTCAGAATGTTATTCATTCACTTACTAATTCCGCTACGACCGCCGTAGTCAATGTAATTGGTATTAATTACAATGGAGTTGCTTCTGGAACGAATTTAATTGCTCGCAATTTTATCCATAGTATCGGGCTTTCAACAACCAGTACTTCAGCGACAATTACCGGAATTAATATTACTGCTGGTGTCGCAACTTTTCAAAATAATATGATAAGATTAGGAATCGACGGATTAGGTAATTCAATTACAACTGCTTACACGATTATCGGTATTGCTAAAGGAACCACCAATAACCAAAAGTTTTTCTTTAACAGTATTTATATTGGTGGTTCCAATATTGGCACGACCGCTACCAATACTTATGCCTTTCGTCGCACTGCAACCGGCACCGATACATTCTACAATAATATCTTAGTAAATGCTCGGTCTAATGCAACAACCGGTGGCAAACATTATGCGATTGGAATTAATAGTGTGACTACTTTTGCTAGTAATTATAATGTTTTTCTGGCTAATGGCACTGGTGGTGTAATGGGGCAAGTTGGTTCAACGGATTATTCGTTTAGTAGTTGGAAAAATGAAAATCTTTTAGATTTTAATAGTTTTTGGTCTGACCCGCAATTTATTGACCCCACTGGCAATAGTGCGTCAGTTGACCTACACATTTCACCAACTATTGCTACTCCGATTGAAGCAAGTGGTTATAATATCCCATACATTACTGATGATTATGATGGACAACTCAGAAGTTCTCTAACTCCTGTTGATATTGGTGCTGATGCGGGTAATTTTATGCCATTAGACCTTACTCCGCCAACGATAACATATAGCACCTTACCTAATACTTACCTCCTTGACAACCGTATCTTAAAAGTTAGAATCACGGATAATACAAGATTAGCAGTTGATGCGGGCCGAATGCCCAGACTGTACTTTAGGAAAAATCGCAGCGGAAGTTGGTATCAGGATTCAGTAGCGACATCAGCCAATGATACCTTTGTATTTACTTTTGACCATTCTAAATTAGGTGGTGTAACCGGTGGCGATACTATCTTCTATTATGTTGCTGCCCAAGATACTAATGATAATGTCGCAACCAATCCTATTGGTGGTTCAGGCGCAACTCCACCGGGTTCAATACCACCTGCCTCATTAAATTTTTATTGGATAATTCCGACCATGGCGGGAACAAGAACAATTGGCACTGGTGGCAATTTTACGACGCTTAAAGCATTCTTTGATTCAATCAATCTTTCGGTCATTACCGGTCCGCTTACCGGTATAATTATCAGCAATCTATCCGAAACTCAGTCTTGTGTTCTAAACCAAGTTAGTTATGATATGTATGGACCTTATCCAATTCGGATTGTTCACGATGGCTCTTCCAAAGCAGTTTATACTATTTCTGGCAATATTGCTAACCCTTTAATTGATTTGAATGGTGCTGATTATATTACCATAGACGGAATTAGTAAAAATCTCATCTTGTCTAATACGCATACTTCTGGACAAACAATTCGTTTCCGCAATGATGCAACTTATGATTCGATTATAAATTGTGTGATTCTGGGAGTTAATAGTTCAACTTCAAGTGGCACAATTGTGATTAGCACCTCAGATTCTACTACAGCTACTACAGGGAATGATTATATTGTAATTAAGAATGACAGTATTGGAAATGGCGCAACGATTCCTGCTAATGCAATCTATTCCTCAGGCACTGCTGGAAAAGAAAACGACAATATAATAATAGCCGGTAATAGTATTTATAACTTTACTACCTATGGTGTAAGGGTCACTGGCACAGGTAATGGTAGTAATTGGATTATTGATAATAATAGTTTTTATTATACCCAGATTGCGACCACTTCACACACCATAATAAGTTTTGCTCCGGGCATTGTATCTAATAATAACATTATTTCGGGTAATTTTATTGGTGGTAGTGCGCAACGGTGCGGTGGCTCGGCTTGGACCAATAGTAGCATTGCGTTAGAAAGGGCAATTTATCTTGATGTTGGCTCTTCGCAAACGACATTTGTTAAGAACAACATAATTCAGAATTTCAACTTGAGTAGTACTACGGCTCAAAATGCCTTTGAAGGAATTAAAATAAATGCCGGCTTAGTTACGGTAACCGAAAACTTAATTGGTGACACGCTTGGTTCAACCACCATCACCGTTGCTGGTGGAACCGGGACAACAACGCCCGGTTGGATATACGCAATTCTTAATAATTCTTCCTCACCAGTTTCAATAACCAATAATAAAATCTCGTGGCTAATTACATCACGAGTTTTTTCTTATATTAATGCGATTTTTCATAATCCATCAACAACTTCAGGCAGGGCAACGATAAGCGGTAATGTGATTAACAATCTTTCCACAATGTCCGGCTTGAATGTTTATAATCATAATTATATTGCCATGAATGGAATCTATGTCGCAACCTCCACTAATAATCTGATTGAAAATAACATTATTAGTGGTTTACGAATTATGAATAGTGCGGCGAATGCTCCAAGTAACTGGGGAATCGTGTTTACCACTCAAAACTCCAGTGGCAAAATCAGCAAAAACCGAATTTACGATTTAACTAATGTGGCAATCGGCACTAATGGTCCGGCTGATATTCTCTGGGGTATTGCTGGCATTGTTGCCGACGAGGGTAATTATGAGATAAGTAACAATCAGATTTCGTTAACCAATAGTCCTTACACAACTGATATTTTCATTGACGGCATTGTTGATTATGCGGAAAATGTTTCTACTATCAACTATTATTACAATTCAATCTATCTTGGTGGAACTAATAGCGGAACACTAAATTCTTCATATTGCTATTTGAGATTTCCTGGTGCCTTAGGTGACCGAGCGGGTGCCAATGTTAGTTTTAGAAATAATATCTTTTTCAACGGACGATCCGGTGGTTCAGGTACTAATATAGCAATCGCTAATATTTCTTCAGTTCCTTCTTGGCCACCCACTACCAGCGATTATAACCTTTTAGTTAGTCCAGATTCTTCAAAACTATGTCGATGGTACACCACTAATCTAAGTTTAAGAGCATGGCAGACAACTTCACAAGGCGATTATAATAGTATCGCGTATGTTTCTGGCTCGGATCAAGGACAACTTAATGCTAATGATTTATTTATGGATTTAAACAAAGGTGATTTACACATTAAACCAACTTCAGCCATTGTTAATCGCAAAGCGACGCCATTAGTAGCAGTTTCCATTGATTATGATAACGAAGTACGTCATCCGACCAGACCTGATATCGGCTCGGATGAATACAAACTTGATCCACCTCAGCCATTTAATCTGATAAGTCCTAATAATTTTGCATATGAGCAAGATACTATTGGCCAGTTAAAATGGTACAAAGCGATGCGAGCGGAATTTTATGATGTCTTATTAGATACGATATCTCCACCTGTCAGAAGGGTCAGTGCCTTACAAACTGATACTTTTTATAATTATAACAATCTGAGTTTGAATAGAACCTATTATTGGCAGGTTCGCGCCATTAATGACACAGCTGCATCAAAAGGGATCACAGAATCAGATATCTGGCAGTTTACAACTATCGGCATTCCTCGTCCACCATCTGACCTATTTTTATCAGAAATTACCGATAGCAGTATGGTTTTAGAATGGAATGATAATTCTACTAATGAACTTGGTTTTTATATTAGAGGCGATACTAATCCTTACGGTCCTTTTATAAAGATTGATTCAGTCTCAACCAATGTGACTTCTTATGTTGCTGAAAACTTAATTCCTAATACTCATTACTATTGGCGAGTATCAGCTTATAATTCATATGGTGAGAGTGATTATATAGCAAAAGATACCTGGACCTTAGCCAAAATTCCTGGTGCTCCAACCTTTAGTGACATTGGTGCAACATCAATGAAAATATACCTACAACCTTTGACCAATCCGTCTTTAACTCAATTTGCCGTGCGTGTTACATATAATTTAAAAGATATTAAATACTTAGATACAACAGGCGTTTTAGTTGACGAACCGTGTTGGGCGACCTATGCTCAATTTGGAGGCACTGATGGTAAATTGATAACTAATTTAGCCTGGGCAACTGAATATACCTTTACCACTAAAGCCCGTAACGGTATTAATATTGAAACGGATTATGGACCAGCTGTATCACAATCAACTAATAATCCTGTGCCAATAATTACAAATATCATGCCGGCGATAAAACATGTTGGCGATGATGAATTTGAAATGACCGTATCGGGTAATAATTTTATTCCAAGTTCAGTAGTAAGATTTAATGGTTCTGATCGAATGACAAATTATCAAAATGATATGCAACTAACTGCCACAATTCTTGCGAGTGATATGTTAGTACCTGGCGAATTTCCCATTACGGTCTTTAATCCTGCACCGGGTGGCGGTGTATCTAATCCTCAAATCTTTACTGTTCTTGGTTATAGTTTGGATGTGAGTATTGTCGGAAGCGGTACTGTTATCAAAATTCCCAACCAAACCTACTATGCTCCTGGCACTTGGGTAAAATTAACTGCAATTCCTGATTCTGGTTGGATGTTCTCAAATTGGAGCGGAGATTTGACTGGTAATAATAATCCAGATTCAGTTTATATGGATGGTAACAAGACAATAAGCGCTACATTTACTCAAGACCAATATACCTTGACTATCAGTATTACTGGTAATGGTACAGTTCAGCGAGAACCGAATCAAACTTACTATAATTATGGCACTTGGGTAAAATTAACTGCAATTCCTGATTCTGGTTGGATGTTCTCAAATTGGAGCGGAGATTTGACTGGTAATAATAATCCAGATTCAGTTTATATGGATGGTAACAAGACAATAAGCGCTACATTTACTCAAGACCAATATACCTTGACTATCAGTATTACTGGTAATGGTACAGTTCAGCGAGAACCGAATCAAACTTACTATAATTATGGCACTTGGGTAAAATTAACTGCAATTCCTGATTCTGGTTGGATGTTCTCAAATTGGAGCGGAGATTTGACTGGCAATAATAATCCAGATTCAGTTTATATGGATGGTAACAAGACAATAGTCGCTACATTTATTCCTGAAATTCAGGGGTGGGCTCAGTTGGAATCCATGCCGACTCTCGTCTTACCCAAATATGTCAAAGATGGCGGCGCAATTACTGCTGCATCCGCAGGCGAAAAGATAATGTCCCTCTTTGCCTTCCGCGGTCAGAAATCCAAAGAATT
>CAZIMS010000019.1:0-8639 GCA_964540515.1 uncultured Pseudomonadota bacterium
TGCGGCGTTGCGCCGGCGCGGCAGGGGAAAACGCCCCGGTAGGGGCGTCAGCCCGCAGGGCTGCGTAAACGTAGCGCGGGGATTTATCCCCCCGCGCGGGTGGGGGCGGCGTTCGAGCCGTGATCCTAACCATACCCTTACCCCGATGGGGTTTACCCCCGCGCGGGCGGGGAACAACGCATCCCCGGCCTGCCACCGCGCAGACCAAAAACGCAGATTTGCCCTAAAATTCCCCCGCGCGGCGCTTGATTTTAGTCGGGAAAATCCCTATAATAAAAGCAACCTGCTCACCCCCGCACCTTAACAAGTGCATAGGTCGAGGACGGTCGCGAAGTGAGATTACGGGGAAACACCCCATCAAGATAATGCCCGTGAGGGTTCAGATTGTGAAAAATATCACTTTTGCGCGACCCCCCCTCGAAAACGCGCAAAAATGGGTCATTTTGGAGGGGGGTCGCGCAAAATTCAGGGATTGAATATTAAACTCCCACCGGAAGGGTTAAAACCGGCCTGAAAATGCGCCGAATCTCCCACTTTGACCCCGGAAACAGGGGTAAAAACGCGAGGTTTCTCCCACTTTCAGTTGTCTAGATGTCTGCAGTCAGAATCATCGAATGCCCGGAAGGGCATTAAGACACAGTTCGCACTTCTTGTCGGGGTAATACATAAATATTTGTCAGAATCATCGAATGCCCGGAAGGGCATTAAGACGAATTCGTTGCGCCATTCGTCGGCATATAAATCAGGATAAGTCAGAATCATCGAATGCCCGGAAGGGCATTAAGACAATGAGGCTATTCGTGCCGTGAATGAGGCGCGCCGGATGTGTCAGAATCATCGAATGCCCGGAAGGGCATTAAGACTCGGATTTGAACGGCCATTCCACCTGTTCGATAGTCTTAACGTCAGAATCATCGAATGCCCGGAAGGGCATTAAGACCCCTAAATCCATTTTTTTACCTCCCAAAAAAAAATTTTAATGGTCAGAATCATCGAATGCCCGGAAGGGCATTAAGACTAAATCTGCAGGTATGCCCGCCAGCCAGAGGAATGGGTGAACTGTCAGAATCATCGAATGCCCGGAAGGGCATTAAGACTCAAACAAAACACCCTGGCTGATTCCATCCCACACCAGGGGTCAGAATCATCGAATGCCCGGAAGGGCATTAAGCCACCGTCTTTTTTGTCAAGGGTTACGTGATCACGGCGTAACCCTCGTTTTTTGCCCCTGGGCGCACATCACCCCCATCCCCGCGGGCCGGAGTGCTTGCCCGTGGGGGTTTGCCTGAGCCTCACTTGTCCGTGCCCCCTATCGGCCTAACCCCGCCAGGGTTGGCGGTCACGCAGGATCGCGTTCAGCCGCGCCGTCCCCGCGCGGGGGTAAACCCCCGCGCTACTGCCACGAAGCCCGTTCGGGCTGACGCCCCTGCCGGGGCGTTTTCATCGCAAATTCGGCTAATCTTCAGCCCCCTTCAGGGGGCTTTGTCTATGTAGCCCGGGGCTTCAGCCCCGGGCGGGGTGATGACCCCGGGCGAACACGTAAAGGCGATGCCCCACCCCGGGCAAACGCAGGGATGGACAAGCGCAAATCCTGATGTGGTGATGGGTATTGCGCGGGCATAAACCACGCCCCCACCCGCGCGGGGGTAAACCCCCGCGCTGCGATGACGAAGCCCGTTCGGGCTGACGCCCCTACCGGGGCGTTTTTTTGGGGCAGGCGCTGACCATGCACCCCGGCCCTGCCAAGGGGCTTTGTGCCCGCAGCCCGGGGCTTCAGCCGCAGGCAGTCAATGCCGCGGCCAAACGGCAACCAACGGTGGTTTATCTCTGGGTAACTGTGGTTTATCTCTGGGTAACTTGGATGGATGGGGGATAAACGAGACCCGGGCAAATGCCCGTTTCGGATGCGTTGTGCTGATTTTCTCGCCTGAGGAAATTCAGGCAGATACGCTGTTAAAGCGCCACAGGCCGGGGTGAGGGGGGCACCTCGGCCTGTGGCAATTTTTATTATACATGAAATTGTTAGAAATACATTAAAAATAAGGGTGAAAAATTTGCAATTTTTGTCTGACAATATTCCTATACCGGCAACATTGTACCGATGTATCAGATTGTCACATTTTATTATGGTGTAAACGTCTCTTAACGTCATTGAATTTTCGTTTTTACAATGTCATAATAAATTCAGTAATGATGCCTTTAGACGCTCTCCAAGTTTCAACTCTTTTGGCTTTGCTGGACTCGGAAAAGCCGCTTTCAGCGCAGCGCCTAGGCGAACGCGTGGGCATCTCGGCACGCGCTTTGCGCTACCGCTTGCCCTTGTTGCAAGCCTGGCTCATGCGGCAAGGGGCTGAATTGGTGATCAGACCGCGCCGCGGGTTATACCTCCGTGCCTCACCCGAGGTGCGGCGGCGCCTGCATGCCGAATTACAGCAAACGCAACCAACGCCACTTTTTCGTGCCGAGGAACGCGTTCTCTACATTGAGTTCCTGCTCTTGACCGAGCCGGAAGGAATCTCGGCGGAGGCACTGCAAGCCAAATTAGGTATCTCCCGGGCCACGTTGCTACGTGACCTGCGCCAGGTGGAAACACGTTTGAACGCTAAGGGGCTCGTGCTCAAACGTCTGCGTCAGCAAGGCTTTCGCCTACTTGGACCCGAGGTCGCCCAACGCCATTTCTTGCTTGAGATCTTGCTTAACAGTGGTCTCAACGAGGTGTTGACCGACCTAAGTGCCCACGGCAAGATCCTTACGCCCTCTCTCACCTTTTTACAACAGGCGTTGTTGGACGAGGTTAAGACCTGGAATCTCACTGCCGCGCGCCGCTTTGTCACCCGCGTGGAGCGCGAGTTGGGCCTTACTCTTCGCGATGATGATTTGCTGTTCCTAACCCTCTACTGGGCATTGGCGTTGCAGCGTCTGCAAGGTGGAAACACCGTTAGCCGCCTAGAGCGTCCGGTAGAGGTGCTCATTTCGACACAGGAATATACTCGCCTGGAAGCGGTGATTGCATCTTTCCTTTCGGCCAACGGCATACCCATCCCGCGGGATGAAATCTTCCAGTTCCTGGTCGAGATCAAAGCCTGCCAGGGCGAGTTAACCCTTGCTACCCAACCCGCGGCGCCCGACGAAACCGAACTTAGCCGCCAGGTGGCCGAGGCAATGCTCAAGCGCATCAGCGAGCGCTTAGGCTATGACCTGTGTCATGCTGATATTCTGGATCAGATGGCCTTACACCTGGCACGGGCACTGGCACGCCTGCGGGCGGGCTTACCGCTGTACAATCCGTTGACGCAAGAAGTTCAACAGGCTTACCCTCACTTATGGACACCTTCTGTAGACGTTGCGCGGCAGGTGGGTGCGCAGTACGGTCTGGTCATCCCGGAAGAGGAGGTGGCTTATTTGGTAATGTACCTGGCGCTGGCAGTGCAACTGGCCGAGCAATCCCAGCAGCGCCGTATCCGCGTGGTGGTGGCGTGCCCTACCGGTGGCGTGATGGCGCGGCTGCTGGTGTATCGGCTGCAAAGCGCCTTACCGGATATTGAGGTGGTGGAAAGCGTCTCGCTGCGCCAGTTATCACGTGTGGATCTAAGTCAGGTAGATTTGGTGGTCACAACAGTTAAGATTGCTGCGGGACGTTTGCCGGTGGTGACGGTTAATCCCTTGCTTGGAGAGGAGGATCTACAGCGGATTCGGAGTCAGATCGCCCAACTTCAAACCCGCCGCAATTCATCCATACAAAAGGAGCGTGAGGTATGCCGCTAAAACGCATTATTGTTGCTTGTGGGTCTGGGGTGGCTACCTCCAATGTAGCCGCCGAGAAATTGCGTAATTTGTTGCGCGAACAGGGGTATCACAATGTGGATGTACGGGCAGTAGATATCAAAAGCCTCGAAGCCGAAGCCAAAGTGGCCGACCTGCTTGTCTCGATCACCCCTTACGCCATCCGCGATAAGGAATTGCCCATTCCCTCGATCAACGGCATTCCTTTGCTCACCGGTGTAGGCACGGCGGATGTGATCCAACAAATCAAAGACATCCTCAAACTTTAGCCTCGTCCCACTGCATCGGTAACCGAATTTACGTTAGGCGCAGACACCCCTAGAGAAAGGAGGTGAAAGTGGCATATTGTCTAAGCACGTGCCTGTTTAGCCGTATTCTACTGGTTGGTTGATCTTCCCCATAGTTTGATTTAACCAAAGGAGAAAGGAGAGGAAACCATGCAAGCCGCGTTAGATGCCATTCGCAGTTTTCTCGATTACGGCCCCAATGTGGCCCTTCCGGTGATTATGTTCTTGCTCTGTCTGGTGCTGGGCATGCGCGTGGGCAAAGCCATCGGCGCTGGCCTGATGTTGGGGGTAGCCTTTACCGGTATCTTTGTCCTGTTTGATTTTGCCTTCCCCATCCTGGGCAAGGCCGGGCAGGCGATGGTGCAGCGCATCCCCGGCTTGCGCTTTGAGGCCTACGATCTGGGTTGGACGGTGGCCTCGGTGATCTCGTGGGCTTGGCCGTATGCCTTCCTGATGTTCCCACTTCAGATCACCATCAACATCGTGATGCTGGCGCTGGGCTGGACCAAATGCCTCAATGTAGATATGTGGAACGTGTGGCATAAAGCCACCCTGGGCGCCTTCGTTTCGGCCCTGGTCGGCCAGAGCGCGCCGGCCTTAGCGCTGCCCTTGGGCTTCCTGGTCGCGGCAATCTGGGTGGTGGCAGAACTGATCAGCGCCGATCATACCCGCGAGCAGGTTTACAACCTCACCCGTATCCCGGGCATCGCCGTTTCGCACAACATGCTCTTGGATATCATGTGGATGGCGCCGGTGTTGGACCTGATCGAGAAAATCCCCGGCTTGGATAAGATCAAGACCAGCCCCGCCGACTTGCGCCGCCGCATCGGCGTCTTTGGCGAAAACTACGTCATCGGTGCCATTTTGGGTTTGATCTTCGGCCTGCTGGCGGGCTATGATTTCAAAGGCATTGCCACCCTGATCATCCAATGTGCCGCCATCGTCACCCTCTTCCCGCTGCTGGCTGGTCTGTTTGCGCGTGCCCTGGCGCCGGTAGCCGAGGGAGCGCAGGAATTCATGCAGAAGCGCTTCCCTGGGCGCAGTTTCTACATCGGCCTGGACTGGCCGGTGCTGGCCGGCATTGACTCGCTGTGGGTGACCGGCATCCTGATCGCCCCGCTGATCCTGCTCTTTGCCATCATCCTACCCTTCAACAACACCCTGCCCTTCGGGAGCATCATCGCCGTGTCACTGGTGGCAACGGTAACCGTGCTTACCCAGGGTGACCTGGTCAAATCGCTCTTGCTCTCAATTATTGGTATCCCGGTCTATCTGGGAGCGGCGACCTACTTTGCACCCTACTTGACCAACTTGGCAGTTGCTACCGGTGCGATTCAAATCCCCGAGGGTTATGGTATGGTGACCTGGCTGGAGACCAACGCCGCCGGCATGCGCTTGCTCGTCTTCACCATCTTGAACACGCTTAACGGCCAGATCCTGCCCGGGCTAATTGCGCTGGTCATCCTGGCATTCTGTGTGTGGTACTATTTCCCGGCGATGAAGCGCCGCGAGAACGCTGCGGCTCAGGAAAGCGGGGGCATTTCCGGCAATCCTCTGCCTTACCCTGAAGTAGCGCCTAAGACGGCCAAACCGGCCGCCGCCGACTAAACCAAGAGGGTGGCTCCCGGTGCCACCTACCGGGGGCCACCCCTCAACGGAGCGACGTATGATCCTAACCATTACCCTTCATCCTGCACTGGATCGCATTCTCGTGGCTCAAACACTGCGCCCTGATACCGTCAACCGCGTACACGTGCTGATGGAATACGGGGGCGGCAAGGGTAACAACGTGGCGCGAGCGCTGCACCGCTTAGGGGCACCGGTGCTGGCGTTTGGCTTCCAGGGAGGCGGGCCAGGACTAACGGCGCGGCGGGTTTTCAAACGTGAGGGCATCCCAACCCACTTTGTGGCTTGCCGCCGCCCCACTCGTATCTCTACCCTTCTGCTGGAGCAGGAAAGTGGGCGGGGTTATACCCTTTATGAACCGGGGCAGGCTGTAAGCGCCAAAGAGATGCAGAAGCTGAAAGCCCAGTTTCTGCAAGTGATCGGCGGTTTTCAGGTAGCACTCTTCTGCGGTTCAGCCCAAGCCCCGGCGTTGGCGCACCTGCTGGCCGAGTTGATTACCGAAGCTCGCCAGCGGGGGGTAGTGTGCGTCTTAGATAGTTCAGGGGCTGCCTTGCGTGAGGGCACCCAGGCGCGCCCATTTATGGTCAAGGTCAACCGTGATGAATTGGAGGAGCTGGTGGGGGAGCGCCTGGAAACTCAGGATCGCCTTATAGCCGCTATGCGCCAGGTGCAACGCCAAGGAATCGAGGTTGTGGCGGTGACCCAAGGTGAAGATGGACTGATGGTGACCGATGGTACGTCGCTTTGGCAAGGCACGTTGAAGATGGACAATGTGATCAACGTCATGGGGTGTGGAGATTCACTGCTGGCAGGGATGACTTATGCCCTGCTGAACGGCTTGCGCCTGCCGGAGATGGTGCGTTGGGGGGTGGCGTGTGGGGCAGCCAATACCCAGGTACTAGGAGCGGGTTTCATCAATCGTGCCGAGGTAGAGCAGTTACTGCCACGCGTACAGTTATCTCAGCGCGATTTATAGACACAACGGAAAGGATATCGGAATGACGGACTCATACTTTGATCTACGTCAACGCATTACCGAAATTGGCGCCCTGATGTACGCGCGCAACCTGACCGATTCAGCGGGGGGCAACATCAGCGTGCGTGTGAACGATGTGATCTTGATGACCCCACGCTACGCCGGGAGTAAATATCTGTGGCGACTGCGCCCAGAGCAGGTATTGGTGCTCGATCTGGCCGGCAATCGCCTGGAAGGTGAGGGTGAAGTCTCGCGAGAGGTGCGGGTACACCTGAAACTGCTAAACGACTTTTACCCTGATGGCACAGCCGTGGTGCATGGCCATGCGCGCAACGCATTGGTGTTTTGCAGCCTCGGTCAACCCATTCCCTCTATGCTCTATGCCACGGATAAATTCGGCGCGATTCAACTGGTGGAGGATGCACCGGCCCACACCCAGCGCCTAGCCGACGTGATCGGTGCGGCCATGGCAGAGCAATTGGAACGGGTGCGCAAGCAGGCTGCGGCGGTGCTGGCGCCGCGCCATGGGGTTTTTGTCTTTGCCCGTGATCTGGAATCCGGCTTTGATGCGCTGGAACGGATTGAGGTGAGTGCGTATTGTGCACTGATGGCGCGACTTATATCCTGATTGAAGGGGGAAGCATGGCAAGCGACGTGGCGATTTCATTAGCCGAAGATCTAGTTCTGCTTGACTTGGAAGCCACCACGCCGGAAGAGGTGATTCGGCAGATGGCGGCACACTTATTGGCAAAGGGATATGTGAAGGAATCCTATCCTCAAGCGGTATTGGCACGAGAACAGAAATTTCCTACTGCCCTACCGACCCCGATTGCGGTCAGTTTCCCCCATACCGATGTTAGCCACTGCCTAAGGCCGGCGATTGCGGTGGGCGTCTTGCGTCAACCGGTCAAGTTCGGTTTTATGGGCGACCCCGCCCAACTGTTAGACGTGCGGGTGGTGTTTATGCTCTCGGTCACCCGCCCAGAGTATCAGGTCAAAACCTTACAGAAATTAATTGACCTATGTCAAGATGCAGCAAATATTGAGCGCATCCTGCAGGCACAGAGCCCGCGAGAGGTTGTGGCGGTGTTACAAGCGCTATTTGAGCCGAGCACAGGGGGCTCTCAAATAGACGTATCCACGGCCGGGGATCATTCCGGCGCGCGGGTCGAGATCGTGGTCGGACATCCGGCGGGACTGCACGCGCGCCCGGCAGCGTTGTTCGTCAAAACGGCGGCACAGTTTCCGTGCGAGATTCAAGTGGCGCGCGTGGACCGTCCCCAGCAACCCGTTAATGCCAAGAGCATCCTCAGCGTGTTAGGATTGGGCGTTAAGCAGGGGGATCGTATTCTCATCGAGACGCGGGGTGAGCAGTGCCGTGAAGCCTTAGAGGCCCTGGTGACCCTGATTGAAGGTAATTTTGGCGAGTCTGAGGAGGGTAGCCATGGCTGAATCCCACGAGCCGAGTTGTTTCGACCTGGTGGCAGGGTTGGCTGCGCAGTTTGACCCTGGGGCAGCGCGCGGACAAGAGGGTGAGATTCAATTTTTCTTCAGCGGGGGGGAAAGCGGGGCGTGCTACCTGCGCCTAACCAAAAGTGGCTGCACCTTTCACCGCGGCGAGGCGCTTTACCCCAAACTGACCCTGCGGGTTAAAGCCGAGGTTTGGAAAGCGATCATGCGCGGCGACCTGAGTTGGGAGAAGGCGATGATGGAGCGTCATTTCCTGGCCACGGGGAACTTCCCCCTGCTGGCGCAAATGCCGCGCATCTTTCGCTTTGGCTGAGCCGCGCCGGGCGCGTTCTTCCGCCCGGCCTGTTTTTTGCCCAGCGGTGCTAAAATGAGATTAGGGGTGTCGTGAGATAACCGAGCCTTAGGGAGACATGCGTATGATCTCGAAACATGGATGGATGTGGTGGGGATTAGGCCTGCTGGGAGCGCTGATCCTGGCCGGCTGTGCGGCGCCGGCC
>CAZIMS010000020.1:0-7317 GCA_964540515.1 uncultured Pseudomonadota bacterium
GGGCGCTGCGGCGGCTCGTGTGCACGGTGCGCGACGTCGAGTGCCCGAGCTGCTTACTTTATCATACCTGCATTTATTCGTATTTGTTCGAAACCCCTCCTCCGCCCGGCGCGGAAAAGATGCGCAAATATAACGCGGCGCCCCATCCGTTCGTGCTGATGCCTGCGGCTTGGACATCGGATGAGGTTTACACCCTCCATGTGAGTTTGTTCGGCCGCGCCAACCGGATGCTGGCGTATGTGATGCAGGCCTTCAGGCGCGGAGCGCGCTACGGCATCCATCCCGTGAGAAAGCCGCTCGAACTGACGCGGGCGGAGCAACAGGTCGTACCCGGACGCGGCCCTTGGCGATCGATCATGGACGACTCGGGACAGCTCAAGCCCGACCCCGCCCGAACGCCCGACTGCCCGCCGCCGCCGGAGCGAGTGCGAGTGGTGTTGATTACGCCCTTGCGGCTCCGGGTGCAGGAAACTTACGTGCGGCCGAAGGAGTTCCGATTCTGCGACCTGTTTTCGAATTTACTCCGCCGCTGCTCCCTCCTGATGTACTTCCATGGCAGTCGTCCCTTAGTGACTGATTTCGCCGGTCTCGTCGAGCAGTCCCGGCGCGTACAAATCGAGCAAGCGGACCTGCGCTGGGAGGAGTGGGCGCGTTATTCCTCCCGACAGCGGCAAAAGATGTTGGTGGGCGGTCTTCTGGGTTCATTCGCGTTGGAAGCCTCCCGGTTGGGGCCGCTCTGGCCCTATCTTTGGCTCGGGCAGTTCACGCACGCGGGCAAGGGAGCGACGATGGGGCTGGGCCATTACGCCGTACTGCCCGCCTGACCCGGCGGAAAGCTTGCCAATGAGGCCTGTGGGAAGATGTCCGGCGAAAATGCGGCTAAGGAGAAGGCGATGCTCAATGCCGAACACCCGCACACCTATCCGCGGCGTATCCTTCTCACGGCTTGCGGACTGACCCCGCAGGTGGTGACTGAGACGGTCTACGCGCTGGCCGTGGCGCGAAGGCCGGCCTTCGTACCCACCGAGATTCACGTCCTGACTACGGCCGAAGGCGCTCAACACGTGCGGCTCAGCTTGTTGAGCGATGAACCCGGCTGGTTCCGGCGGATGTGCCAGGAGTACGATTTGCAGTTCGTCAGCTCAGAAAACTTCACGATCCACTTACTTGAAAGCGACGGTGGCACCCCCCTGTCCGACATACGCACCGTGGAAGACAACGAGCGCACGGCGGATCAGATCACGGCGCTGGTTCGCGAGTTGACGCGCGACGACCAAGCAGCCCTGCATGTTTCGATCGCGGGCGGCCGGAAAACGATGGGTTTTTACTTAGGCTACGCGCTTTCCCTGTTTGGGCGGCCGCAGGACCGGCTCTCACACGTGCTCGTGCCGGCGCCCTATGAATCGCATCGGGAATTCTTCTACCCCACCAAGCGCAGTCGCGTGATCTACACCGGCCCGCCGGATGTGCGGCCGCTGGATACCTCAGAGGCCACCGTCACCCTGGCCGAGATTCCTTTCGTGCGCTTGCGCCACGGCTTGCCCGAGGGGTTGCTGGAGGGGCGTGCCGGCTTCCTCGAGGTGGTCCGCGCGGCCCAGCAAGCCCTGGGTCCTCCGGAACTGAAAATTGATTTGCGCGGGCGCCGCATCCTGGCCGGCGGCAAAGAAATCCGCGTCGCTCCCGCCGAGTTGGCCTTTCTGAGCTGGTTTGCCCAACGCAAGTTGAACCGCAGGTCCGGCGTGGAGTGCCCGACGGAAGGTTACGCAAACCCGGACTACGCGCGGGAGTATCTGGCCGAATACGAGCGGGTCTTCGATAATTTGGGACCCAGCGACCGCACGCCCCAGGCGCTTCGCGCCGGTATGGACAAGAATTACTTCCTGCAACGCCGCTCGAAGCTCCACAAATTGCTGTCGAAGGCGCTGGGGCCGCGCGCCTCGGCCTACTTCATCCAGACCGCTGGGAGACGTCCGGGTACCCGCTACGAGCTGAAACTCGAGCCGGCGCAAATTCACTATCTCACGAAGGACGAGGAGGTGCGACAGTGAACGCAGACCTGCCCACGATCGAGGAAACCGTTCTCGGGGTCTTTCTGCACGACATCGGAAAGTTCATGCAACGAGCGCACGAATCGCTCGACAACATGGATCCGGAAGTGCGCCGGCGGCAAGCGGATGTGCTGCCGTCGTACGACGGCCGTCCGACTCATTGGCACGCCCTCTGGACCGATGCCTTCTTCGAGAAGTTGGGAAACGTCCAACTGCCGCGCGTGCGCCTCGCGCAGGTGCGCAACGTCGCCGTCTACCACCACCGGCCCAGCCCCAACATCCCGCTCACCGAGCTCGCCGCCGAGGCCGATCGCCTCGCTGCGGGTATGGATCGCAAACCGCGTGACGAGAACCAGGAGGCCGTTGCTGTCGCCCGCGCCTGGCAAAACTACGTGGGGACGGCCATGAAGAATCCTCTCGACGCGGTGGATCTCGGCATCGGGCTTGGCCAGGCCCCCGGCTCGGAAATCCCGCTGGGCGAGCTGATCCCCGGCGACAAGCTGCTGCCGCAGGCGCAGGTTGACACCGGCGATTACCCGCAGCGGTATCGCGCGCTTTGGGACAGCTTCTTCGAAAAGTTCCGGCGCGCCTGTTCGCTGCCCAACTTCGATCTGTTCGCCGAAGCCGCGCTGTCGCTCTCCGAGCGCTACACCTTCGCGATTCCTTCCTCGACCGTGGATCAGCCCGACATTTCGCTGCACGATCATCACCGCACGGCGGCGGCGGTGGCCGCGGCTCTGTACCGCTGGCACGAACGGGAGGCAGACGGGTTCGCGGCTGGCGCCAAAATCCGCGACCGCAGCGTGAAAAAGTTCCGCTTCTTGGCCGGCGACCTCTCCGGCATCCAGCGTACCCTGTTCCGGCTGGCGGCCCAACAGATCAAGGGCTTGAACAAGATCTTGCGGGCCCGCTCGCTATTGATCGCCTTGACGGCCGAGGCCGCCGCGCTGGCGTGCCGCCGAGCCCTCGAATTGCCTGTATTCAGCGTGCTGCAAAATGCCGGCGGGCGATTCCTCCTGCTCGTGCCCAACCTGCTCGACATCGAGGACCGCGTCGCGGATTTGCGCCGGCAGATCGATCCCTGGATGCGGAAGCGCTATCTGGGCGATCTGGCGCTGCTGCTGGCCTTGAGCGAGCCCTTCAGCGGCGAGGATCTGCTGCGCGAGAATTTCCCGCAGTTGCTCGAGAGTCTGCGTGAGTCTGTGGAAAAAGCGAAACTGCGTGCCTTCGAGTTCGCCCCATCCTGCGTGCTTCCGCTCGATTATCCGCACGGCGAGTGCAAGGCCTGCGGAGTGCGCCCCGCCAAGGATGCATCGGACGAGGGACGTTGCGAAACCTGCGAAGAGGAACACGAGTTAGGCGGCGCGCTACCGCGGCTGGCTGTACTTTGCTGGCGTCCGGAAGGCCGCGGCAGGATCCACTTCTTCGCCGATCTGGACCTGGACTGGCGCTTCGAGGCCGAACGCGCTTACTCCGATTGGCTCTCGGGCTTTCGTGTGTATGGCGCCGCCGAGGTCGATGAGCGCCTCGCGCTGCGTTTCCTGGCGGGCTATGTACCCAGGCTGACCGTCGCTGAGCGCGACAAGCTCGCTTATCGCCTGCTGAGCGACGAAGCCCGCGAGGTGCGGCCCGGCGAGCTCAAGACCTTCGAACACATCGCGCTGGACGGCTTAGAGGTTGTGGACGGGGAACCGATCGGGGAGCCCCTGCTGGCGGTCCTCAAGGCGGACGTGGACCGCCTGGGCGCGATCTTTTCCTTCGGCCTGCGCGATCAGACGCTGAGCCGTTTCGCCGCGCTCTCGCGCATGATGGACTTCTTCTTCAGCGGGTATCTGCCCCATCTGCTCGAAAGAGAGTTCCCCTCGATGTACACGGTTTATGCGGGCGGCGATGACATGCTACTGATCGGTCCGTGGTGCGAGACGCTGCGGATGGCGCACGCGCTGCGCGAGAAGTTCAGGCAGTGGACGGGCCGTAACCCCAACGTTACACTTTCGGCCGGCATCGAGTTGTTGAAGATGCAGGATCCCGTGGGGCCCTCGGTGAGCCGGGCCGAAGATCGGCTCGATGAGGCCAAGAAGCACAAGGACCGAATCTCGGCGATCGTAAGCGAGCCCGTCGAATGGGAAGTTTTTGCGGAGGCCTTGAACCAAGCCGAGTCGCTGAACCGCTGGATGCGGGAACAGCTAATCCATCCCATCTTCCTGCACCGCGTGTTGTATTTCAGCGAGCAGCGGCGGCGGGCCGAAGGGGTTCCCATGGACGTGAAAGCCGCCGACTGGCCGGCGCGCTGGGGCTATTACTTGGCCCGACATCTGCGCAGGCTCCCCGACGGCAAGCAGAAGCAATCGGAAGAGCTCCGTAAGCTGTTCAACCGCCTGCTCGGCCTGGACGCCGATCTCAAACGGCAGCAACTCACCGCGCCGCCAAGGCTCCCGGTGACTGTAGCCTTGTACCGCAACCGGAATCCCAGAGAAACAAGGAGGTAAGACGATGCCCAATCCCAGACCGCAAGCCCAGTCTGCCGGCGCCGGTTCTCAATCGCAAAGGCGCGTCGACATGACGCCTCAGGCTGTCGCCTACTTCGGGAAGGACGGCCAGATCCGTCCCGAGTTGCTCGACGGCGAGGCCCGCGACTTTGCGCGCAAGCTGGCCGACAGGATCAACAAGACGCAATTGCGCAGGTACTACAACGAAGTAGTCCACTTGCAGCGCCGGCTGGACCTCATGGCGGAGCAGATCCAGGGCCCGGACCGGCGCGAACAAGCCTTCGCGCGGCTGCGCGCCGAGTTGGTAATGCTCAAGGTCAAAGCGCACTATGCCAACGGGCGCAGCCGGAAGGTCTTCCCGGATGAATTGCTCCAGTTCTTCGTCAACCATACCCATGCGGTCAAAAACGCCCGGGACTTCGACGCATTTTGCCGGCACTTTCAGGCAGTGGTTGCATTCCATGAGTACTACGGCAAGGAGGAGGAGGAGCGATGAGTCAGACCAACGGCGCTTCCATCCGGTTCGAAAAATGGCACAAGCTGACGGCTACGTTGGAGGTCAAGACCGGCCTGCACGTCGGGGCCGGGCGCGAGACGGTCGAGATCGGCGGTCTCGACGGTCCCGTGATCAAGCATCCGCACACGCACGAGCCGTACATTCCGGGCTCCAGCCTGAAAGGCAAGTTGCGGTGCCTGCTCGAGTGGGCCTGCCGCAAAGTGCAAGATGACGGCCTCCCTTACGGAAGCGACGCGGACAAAGACTACGACCCCGACGACGTCATCCTGCGTCTGTTCGGTTGCACGAGCAAGAAGTGGCGAGGCGGCCCTACGCGCCTAATCGTGCGCGACGCCTACCTCGACGAGCAATGGAAGAAAGACACGCTCGCCATGGGCCTGACCCTGACCGAAGAAAAGACCGAGGTCGTCATCGACCGTCTGCAAGGCAAGGCCGCCGGCAACATCGGGCCCCGCACCATGGAGCGAGTTCCCGCAGGCGCGCGCTTCGGGGTCGAGATGATCATCCGGGAGTACTCGGTCAACGACGACGGGGGAGCGCGCGATAGGGAAGCCATCGAGTGGCTGGTCACGGCCCTCAAGCTGCTCGAACATGATGCGCTGGGCGGGTCCGGCTCCCGCGGTTACGGTCGGGTGCGGTTCAGCAATCTGAAACTCGACGACCGCGACATCCAGCAGCAGTTCGACAACATCCGGTCGCTGGCCGGCCTGAACGCCCCGCCGATCCGGCTGTTCGAGAGGTAAACCATGCAGTACTACCGCGTGCGATTGGCGTTACAGAGCCCATTGGGGACGCCGCTGCACTCGGGCACGCTCTTCGGCCATCTTTGCTGGGCTTGGCGGGAACTCGAGGGCGAGGAGTCGCTGACGGGCTGGCTGGAGCGGTTGCCGCAGGCCCCCTTTCTGATCTCCGACGGCTTCCCGTCCGGTTGGCTGCCGCGGCCGCTGCTCGAGCCCGGCCCCGCCGAACCCCTGCTTGAGGACCCGGGGAAACGCCGCGAGTTCCTGGCGGTGATGAAGGCCCGCAAGCGGGCCCGCTGGATCCGCGTCGAAGACTTTCTCCGGGTCCGCTCGTCGCTCAGCGCGCATGCCCTGGCCAGCCTCCCTGCGAATGCTCCGGGGCTGTCTGAGGTCTCCGTGCCACATAATCGAATCGACCGGCGCACGGGGCAGACGCTGGAAGAGGGCGGACTGTTCTACCTGGGAGAACGCTGGCCCACCGAAGATTGCCGGCTTTTCGACGTTTATGCGAGCACTAACCTCGACTCCCGTTGCTTGCACGAACTCTTCGAGCACGTGGGACAGACCGGCTACGGCCGCGACGCCACCTGGGGCCGCGGGCGCTTCTGCGTCATTGCCATCGAAGATCCCTCAGAGTTATTCGCTTTCGACGGCACTCGGCGGATGAGCCTCTCGCACGGCTCGCTCACCGGCAACATGCTCGAGGCGCGCTATCGCGTCGAGCCCCATCTGGGCCGGCTGGGCAATCTGCTCGCGCGTTCGGAGAAGCCATTTAAGTACCCGCTCCTGCTGTTGCAGCCGGGCGCTACCTTTCGCCCGAACGGCGCAGGACCGTTCGGGGAGCTGCTCGATAACGTGCATCCCTCGCCCCCCGACGGCTTGCGGATTCGTCATAACGCGTGGCATCTGACAGTGGGTTACCGTGAAGCGGAGGCACAGTGAGGAGGTGTGTATGGAGGAACGCGTTTTCCGTCTGATCCCCCTCACCCCGGTACACGTCGGCACGGGCGAGACGATCGCTCCGGACGAGTATTTCTTGGACCGCGACCGGCTTGTGCGTATCAACGTGCACAAGATCCTCATGAATTGGCCCCCGGCGACGCGCCAGCGCTTTGAGCAGCTCATCGCTGCGAACCGGATTGACGACGCGCGCAAGCTGATGCACGAAGCCGCCGGAAGCCCGCAGTTTCACCTCTACCGTGCGCTAGTGGGCGAGCCGGCGCGCCAGGAGCTCCAGAACGCACCCCCGGATAGGCGCTCCGGCGAGATCCACACTTTCGTGCGGAACCTACACGCCGGCGTGGTGATCGTCCCGGGTTCGGCCGTCAAAGGCGCCATCCGCACCGCGGTGGTGAGCGTCTTTGCGCATCACCAGTTGGACGAGCTCAAGCGATCGATCCCAGAGCTTTTTCAGAACCAGCGAAAGCGTAACAGAGCCTGGATGGCGCTGGAGGAGAAGGTGTTGCGTTATGAGCGTCGCTTCAGCGAGCAAGACCCTTTGCGCATGCTGCGCGTCAGCGATG
>CAZIMS010000021.1:0-6333 GCA_964540515.1 uncultured Pseudomonadota bacterium
AGGCCTTGCCCTTTAGGGCTGGGAATGCGGCGACCAAATTATTGAAGTCGGTCAAAATCTTGTGCCAAAACGGTTGACAATGCTTCTTTTAGTTACATAATACAAGCACTGGTGAACGCTATGAAGAGAAGCAAGACTACTACCACAACTACCAGTGTGCCCGCGGTATTTGTGCCTTTTTTCTGGCCCATCTCCCAGTTTTTTGGGGATTTCATAGCAGGAGCCGTTTCTCCTCTTGTAATTGCGCTGTACGGGAAGGCGGGGGTGGGGAAATCCCAAATTGCGCTGGCTTGCGCAGAACGGTTCGCACAACATGGCTGGGATACCGTGTACGTGGTTACGGAAAGGCCACGTATACATATCACCGCTCGCCCACCAGAAGCAGCGGTTCATCCTGTTTATGTGTCTCCAAGAGACATATTGGACTTTACTGCGGAAAAGATACGCGACGCCAATCAACGAAAGCGTCCTCTCTTCTGGGTAATAGACTCTCTGGCGTGTATTAGCGAGATCAGCGGCCAAATCGGGGCAAGATTCCATGCGCTCCTTGCCATGTCTAGTTACTTACACGAAATAAGGCCCCATATTCCCCTTATAGTTTTGGGAATTGCCCAGTTGAGACAAAGGCCAAACCCAATGTCTCCCCTGGTTCCTCTGCATCGTCCCTCGTTAAGCGATAGTCTAAAACATCATTTTCATGCCGTGGTTTATTTGCAAATAACACCGCAGGGGAATTTCAAATTGACCCTGACCGATTGGTCAGCAATGATTATCCAATATGACGGCACAAACATGTACGCCGTGCCGTTCTTAGAAAACATTGGCTTGGCCAAAGAAGTATCCTTCTCTTATGGAGAAATACGGCAAAACATGGTGCCACCCCAGTGCTATGAAGTGACTGTGCCAGTATGGAGAGCAGAAAGTATTTAGACTCTCTTTACAGATACGCGGTGATTGAGGTGCCCCCAGACGAATCTAGTCTTGGGGTGCTGGCATATTTCCACCAAGTTATCTCAAACTTTGGCGGCCACGTCATACCCAGTTATCCTATGACAACGCGCCCTGAGCATGTTGGAATGGCTATATTAGTGCCCGCATCAAACCTCCAGGGTTTGCTGCGTAGGATACAAGAGGGCAATCCTGTCGCCGATTGTGTTTTTTACGTGCACCAAGAAGCCATCAAGTCGCCGAAAAGACCACAAGGAGGGCAAGGTGTTCTTTGAGTTTCGTGGCATGGCACCGTTTGGAATTATGGCCAATGTTGAGGGCCGGCGCATTCCGCTGATAGTGGGGGAGGAGTATCTTTGTGGCTGGCCTGAGCCGCTATCGCTTGTTGAGTTTGAGGCCCTTACCCGCCAGATTCGGAATGCGGTAGCAAGGGTATACTCTTACCCTGCCGAATATGTTCCGGCACTGCGGGTTGTCCGGAAACACTGCCCCTCTCTCACGGGGCAAGAAATGATAAGAATAGCAAAGTTTGTCGCCGCATTGGGCGCAGAGGGGGCAAAGGCCCTGGAAGAATCGTACATCTATTTGGAAAGCCGGGGTGTCAACCCAGCGCAAATCCCATACCGGTATGCTGTCCCTGCCGCCGTTAGAGTGATGGGCAGCAAGGCTGGAGAGGCCGTATATGCAGAAATGCACAAAAACCCCAATCGCTCGGCTTGGGGAAACGCGGCAGCGGCCAAAATCATTTCCGAAGCCATCCGGGACCGGCAAGGCGAAGTCTCTTCTCCAATGACAAAACGAAAGAGCCAGTCTCCGTCTTCTTCAGGCCGCCTTGCTGCCCCAAAGGAGGGTCAGTTGCCGTCACCGACCTATATCACGATAGATGTCAAGACGGGTCGGGTAATTTCTGATGCCCCATTGCCCGATGACGTTGTTAGCGCCATACAATCTGTTTGCACTTTATTTGAACAGGAGGAAGAATGAGCCGCACCCTGGTAGCAATAGATGTTGGGTTTGGTGCCATTAAGGTCGTTGCCGGCAATGCAGGGGGCCGAAAAAGGATGTTTCAATTTCCTGCCCTTGTTCAGGCAGTGCCCCGCTTGCCGCAAACGCGCCGCCCCAGCGATATATTCAAACCAGAAAGTGGTTGGCATTTTGCTTTTGACCTCAATGAGGAAACGCACTACCTAATTGGTGTCGGTGCCAGAGAAATGAGCCTGGAGTCTCGCAGGCAGTTTTCCCCACGGACTCAAGCCCTTGTGCTGACGGGGATTTATCGGGCTTTGAGATATTTGGGTGCCAACCTGAATGAGAAAAACACGGTCTCTCTGGTGTTGGGAGTTCCCCCAGGAATTCATAGTATGGCCAAGAAAGTCCGCTGGCCTGAAACCTGCTATATTAACTTACGCCCATTTAGGGTGCACCTTTTTCCTGTTTATATTGTTTCCCAGACGGCTGGTACCGTTTATCTTTTTGCTCGGCGTCTTGAGCAAAAAAGGGGAACGTATGTGTTTTGCGATATAGGGTACGGAACCACAGATATTGTTGTGGTAGATATTACCTCAAGAGGCATTGTGGCGCTTAGCCAGGTGTCTCATGAGGTGGGCTGCAACGAGATTGAGGGAGTGCCTTCTTCAATGCTATCAGAACGAGAGGCTGCTCGCCAAAATGTGGCCTACCAGATTGCACAACAAATCTCACGGGCAATCCGACAGGCAGGCATGAACAACAAGGAGGTAACAGGCATTGTTTTAACTGGCGGGGGCAGCGTTCAACTGTCTGGCCTCCTGTCAGAGGCAACTAGCATGTCCATACCGTTGAGTAGAATTGGGAATACCGTTCAAGACGCGGTATTCGCCAACGCTCTTGGTATGTGGGAGTTTCTGAGAGACAAGATGGTAGAAAAGACATGAGACGCAGTGTTGCAATTCCAGACGAAATAGCCCGGCAGATCCAACATCTCCCCCCCGGAGAACAAAGATTGATTATCAGTGCACTACTTCGGTTGGGGGCATTGTGGGTTCGAAAGAGCCCTGAATTACAGGTCGCCCTGAACATAGCGATTGATTCTAGAAACGCGTGTGACTTGCCAACTCTGGGCGAGGAGGGCAGTGATATAGGAAAACACACCGAAGACGCGTGGGGGCCCGATATGTGTTTGCCAGAAGTGTCCGGCGACGAAGACGACCCTGGACAGTTGTTTGGCTTTGGGCTTGGGCCAACAGACCTAGAGCCCGAACTACCAGCAACACGAAAACGCCGCTCAAGACGGGGAAACGCATCATGAGGTTTTTTACGCACATATCTGCGTCAGTCCCCATCGCCATAATAATGGCCAGGGCATTGCCCACTGAAATTAGCGTGCCAGTTATATTCGGCGTGGTGGTGGGGTCTATATCTCCAGACGTTGATTTTCCGCATGGCAATACCGTAGCGTCATGGGGGCGCAAAATTGCCAGAAGGGCCAAGCGTCGTTCCGTCATCGGACTTGTTTTTGTTGCGCCCGCTCTTTACGTGCTTGGCACACTCATCATTGTCTGGGGATGGACACTGAAAGCGATTGTGAAAATCCTAGACCTGCCCCATCGCGGCGCATTGCATTCTCCCCTTTTGGCCATACTCTTTATTTTGGCAGGCGGGGTGCTAAGCCTTTTGCACCCTCTGTTTTCTGTATTGGTGGGAATCGGGATTGGATGGATAACACACCTTCTTCTTGATATGATGACTCCTTCTGGAATTGCGGTAGGAAAATGGAGAATATCGGGGCCTGTTGTCACAGGAAGCCTTGTGGACTATGCCATAGGCATTGTTATGCTTGTTTTTGCGGCAATTGGTTTTGTGATATAAAATGTCTTGTGAATGGGGTTTTCTGATTCCATCTAACCAAGGAGGGACACATGCAACAAACAGAACAAAACACTAGGGCAATGGTGTATTGTTGGGGCGAGGTCTTGGTTATTCAACAGGAAACCAGTAACGGTAGAGTTTTGAAAGTTTTTGCCCTGGACGAGCGTCAGGCCCTGACCGATGCGGCTAAAAACGGAGACTGGCAGAAAATGGAACAGATATTCCTGGGCCTGGGCCAGTCCTTGTCAAAAGAAGAAATTCTGGCCATAGCCAAGGCACTTATAGAACAAGCATAAATGACAGTGTCCATTAGTTTCCATATTGGCATAGACGAAACCTGTATAGAAATATCTGCTCCCCCACCCGAGATGAGGTGGAGTTCTGTTAGCACGTGGGGGGCAGTAAGGGCGATTGTCAACAGCGTCGCGGACTTTGTGGAAAGCATGGGCGCGAGCGCTTTAGCCTATACCGACCTGGCCATATGCTTTGACCAAGGCGTTGAGATGCCTCAAATGCCCAATGGCAAGGAAATTCCCAGGCGGTGGGTCATAGCATCCCGCTTTGCAGGGAACATTGCCAAAAACATTCGGGAGGGGTGGATTGTTATCCACGAAGACTGCTTGGTCTTGGGCGAAGAAAGCGTTCCTGATTCTGCTTCCTATGAGCGTTTTAGCAATGACAAGGTTGCCCTCGCGAAATCCCAACCATAACTACGATGGAGAGGGGCAACTTGCTCTGGTTTATCAAAAGACAGCCCTTGCTTCTGTTCTCCCTACTCCAGCGTTTTTTGCTACAAGGACGCCAACCCCAACGTTTTCCCCGGATTTTTTTCTAACACCAACGCCTACGGTTACTCCCACGCCCTCTCCGACACCCGTGTCGTACAGATATGCACAGAAAGAGTGGCCCCGAGGGTGGATAGCTCCTCAGGTTCTTGGCGATTTGTCTTTTGAAACTCATCACTATCCAGCAATAAAGGTGTTTGGGTGCGAAATGGTATCCAACACACATTACATTGCGCCACCCTCACAGGTAGTTGTGGGAAGGATTTTTGGCGGAGAGGACTTGTTGTCTCCAGAAATACCCACCGCTGTGGCGGCGAAAATAATGGCCCAGCGGATTTCAGATACTTTTGAGGGGTGCTGGAGTGTAATAGATGCGATAGAAATTTTTAATGAGGCCTCTGGGGATGGCAACGAGTACAATCAAAAAAGGGTTGCAGAAATTTCATACCTGGTAGCCCAGTGGTTGGTCAGCAGGGGTGTGCGTCCGGTTGTGTTTAACTATCCCGTTGGTGCTCCAACAAAAAAGGACGCCTTTTTGCCAGAGACGATTCGTTTACTGAAATACGTTGCATCAGTGGACGGTTTTGTGGGTGTGCATTTGTACTTTCCGTGTAACAATCCCCAGTTTCCCGCCACTTGGAATTTTACCGAGTGGGACAAAGAATACAGGCGAATGGGCATTCATCTGAAATACGTTGCTACAGAGGCGGGAATCTGCAAACTGGAAAACAATGGACACTGGAATCCCTATGTCGGATGGAGGGAATGCCCATCGCTAGAACCAGAAGAATACAAAAAGCAACTGCGGGTTTTGCTGGACATTGCGCGAGGGAGGGTTGATATGGTGGGGCTTTTTGTCTTTGTTATTAACATCCCCGGTGACAAGTGGGCATCTTTTGATGCTCGTCCGATTTTCCCTTGATGCACTGGCTTTTTAGAGATATGGGGGAGCGCGAGGGGGCAGTAATCCCCCTCAATTTATTGAGGGGATACACGGACTCCCTCTGTGCGCATCCGCTTGAGGATGCCTCTCAATTTAAGGGAGGACGTCACAAAGGCGCGGGGGAGCATCTCCCTTTCTCCCAACCCAATAGCGCTTGACGCTTTTGCCTCTGAAAGGTTGCAAACGACAAGAAAAAAGGTAAAATCCCATAGGAGGAAATATGTATGAAAGAGCGACTATGAAAGAGCGATTAAGAAACTGGGTGCTGGGCAGCGTTACAATTGCACCAAGGTGGGCTACTAGCAGGGGCAAGGTTCTTCTTTACATGCTGGTGCCTGGCCTGCCGCTGTTGGGAATGGCCTATGGGCTTCAGAAGAACTGGCTTCCCACGCTGGTGTTTTGTCTGGCGGGGGCGTTGGCAGTGATTATAATTCCCAACGGGGCCGCACTTGCAGCAGCCCTGTGGCTCTCTGCCGGAGAGGGTGTATTACTCGCAGCCCTTTTAGGCAGGAAACAGGAGCCAAACTTGTCGTTGTTTTATTTGATTGTACAAGGGGTTTTGACTGTTCCTTTCTTCATTGCTATTAGATCTGTTTTGCAGTAATTTTTTTCAAGCCCGCTTCTTTTTGTCCTCTTTTTTCTCCCATTTTATTCTGGCCGCTAGAAAGCGCCCCGCAAAAAGAATTCCCTGTTTGGCTTGCTATACAAGGCAGCATAACAGAATCCCGTTCGGGGATTCGTACAAGAGTGTCGGTGTGGCGCGGGCCAAGAACAGAGTAAATGCTCTGTGCAGAGGCCGCTTGCTGTTAG
>CAZIMS010000022.1:0-6291 GCA_964540515.1 uncultured Pseudomonadota bacterium
CGCACGTAATAAATCATCCTCTCTCGGATGGAGAATTAGAATAAAGAATCAACATTATGCATCAGCTTGATTTAAGTGGTGAATTGTAAGCACTGAATTATGCACCTGCTAAACATCCAATCATCGGATATAGGCTTAAAATGAAGGATAAAAAATTGGCCGGACTGAAGATATCTTTTAAGTGGTAAAAATGGTAAGCAATACAATCTGCCTATGGCATTTGGTAATGAAGAAGACAAAACCCCAAAATTTAACATGAGTCAAGAATGAGGCAAGATGGTAAACTCTAAGAGTATTAGGATAGACTCTAATCAGCAAAGATGGCAAAGCCCAATAATGCACGCATTGACTCTAATCTCAAGAGAGAAGAATTCTTGTAAAAGAAAATATGTTTAGTTGGCATGATACAATGGTAAAATCTAAGAATATCAGCATTGACTCTAATCTGCAGGGAAGAAAAACTTGTAAAAAATATCTTTAAGTGGTAAAGAAAGATGGCAAAATTTAAGCATATATGGATTAGTCCTAATCTGCAGTAAGAGGTGAAAAAAGATGGCAAGACCTAACAATGCACCCATTAACTCTAAAAGATTGAGAGACAAGAAACCTTCTAAAAAATCTCGTATTATTGATAAAATTGTTCAGGATTTTGCCGAGCGGTTATTATGTGGTGAACCGATTACGATTCAAGAGGTTTTACGACAATATCCTCATCTCAAAAATAAACTTAAGCCCGAGTTAGAAGCAGAACAAGCGTTGGTCTTATATTTTAAGACTGAGCATAAAAAGATGCAGGCACAAAAAGCGCTCTTAGCGCAAAAACTGGAAAAGATGATTTTAGCTAAAGCACAAAAAAGACTTCAAGCCCGTTTACGGTTACTCAAGACCAAATCAATCTTACCGATTAAATTCCGCATGGAGTTTATTCCGATTCTTTTATATCTCAAAGGCAGAACCCATCGTATTGCAGAAGGTATTCGGGGCATTACCCGGTTTATCAAGTTATTATTTCTGCTTGATAAAGAGACCGATTTAGGTAAATTAGTTAAGCCCTTTTATGAATTTGTGCCGTATAAAATCGGACCTTTTGAACCGGCACTATATCAGGACTTAAAAGTCTTAGAAATGGCAGGTGTCATCAAAACTCAGGCATATACTTATAATCGGCTCTCGGGTTTCGAGACCGAGATTGACGAAGGGTTTAACTGTAATGGTGTTTCTGTCCTCTATACTTTAACCGATACCGGAATGAAATATGCTCAAGCATTGATTAACTGGTTGAATAAAAAAGACCCGGAAATCACTTTGACCCTAAGAAAATATAAGACCTATTATGCACAAGCACCGCTAAAAAAACTTTTGGCTTATATCTATGAGAAATATCCAGAATATACCACTGAATCTGAGATTATCAAAAAAGTTCTTCCTAAAAATTCCTTGACATGATAATAATTTTAATAATCAGCTGGCCATAGACCGCATCCGCAATAATAAGATATTTGTCAGTAATATAGTATAATATAATTAACTAACCGAATGGGAAAGGCAGAAGAGACATTACCCTAAATAATAAAAATGAAATCTCTGAAAAATGCTCATGAGACACCAAACCCCTCATGAAAAAATCAATAATTATGCTTCTGCATTTCTTACCTTTTGAACCAATATTGACTTTGTCAGAGCTCTTAAAAATTTACTCTTGACAAATCAGAAAAAATTTGTAAAATATTATATATAAAGAAAAAGAATGGGAAAGGCAGATGATGGTGAATAAAAGCGACCGCGGCAATCGTATTAATAATTGGAATAGGAATTTAAGTCCAAGCAAAGATTTTGGTTTTGAACCCACTGAGTTTTTTTGCAACCGAATCGCGTCAAGCGGTGCAGGTTTTGGCATCCGTTATAATCCGGCTCAGTACTTTCAAAATCCGGCAAGCGTTTTGAAAAAGGCTGAGTGCAGGTTCAAGGCGAGAAGAAGATTAGCGGATTTACCGATTGTTGAATCTTTAAATCTTGAGGTCTTAAAATCTTCTTTTCGCAATAGGTGCAATTGCACCACAAGTCTTGCCAAAACAAACCGCGAACCGCAAAAAGCGGATTGCGGAATATTGGAGGTAAAAAATGAGTAGAAATAACCTACTCCTCGTATTAGTCCTTTTAGGACTAATCAGTGTTGCTTTTGCGAAAACCGAAGCCAAGTCTGAATTTGTGCTCTCAGACCTTCCGATCTTAAAAGCAAACGAAATTGACCCCTATGCCGAAATACCAGCACCGACTTATGATACTAACCGTATTTGGACCGGATCAACCGCAAACTTAATTCGTGAAATCAAAGGTGGTAAATATTTCAAAGGTTCTGCTGATGATACCTTCCGGTTAGTCGGAATTCAATCTGGCGGTACAAGATTTTTGGTGATTGCCACAGATACGATGACGAATACTTTTGTAAAACATGGTTATCGTATTGAAACACCACTCACCTATGGTTCTGGCTGGACTGGAGAACCGGTTGCGGTCGGCGATGTTGATGGCGATGAATTTACGGATATTCTTTATGGTACGACCTCATCTACTTTCCGATTATACTGGGTAGAATGGGAACCAACATTTTCTGCTTGGCGGTATCGTGATTCCATCACGGTCAATGCCGCAATCAATGATATCACTTTTGGTGATGGCGATAATAATCCATTAACCCGAGATTTCTATTTCAATATTGCTCAGACTTCACCTGCTGGTGCAATTATGAGAGCCTATTGGACAGGCACTGCTTGGGATACGCTAAGACTTTTAACTCCTGGATATACCTCAGCAACCCGCGCAGTCGCAATTGGTGATGTTGACCCGACCTTAGCCGGTAATGAAATATATGTTGGTGCAGGAGTGATTATCCATCAGATGTATCTCAGTGATATTGGCTGGATTAACACACCGCTTGTCAGTATGGGATATGCAATTTCAGATATGACGATTGGTGGTTCTCATCCAATGCTTATCGGACCAGTAATTGCAACTGTGTTCGCTTCAACAGGAGCCCAAATTGGTCTTGTTGGCCATACTGGCACAACCTGGACCGGCTGGATTTGGCTACTAACTACCACCTGGGGCACGTCTGTTGGCTTCCATGATATTGCCATTGGAGATATCTATCTATCAAATCCAGGCACAGAAATTGTCTTAACCTCTGGTTCGACTTCGGCAACAGGTTATTCCCGAATCTTCTGGATTGCGCCTAATGGTACTGCTTGGCAGATACCGCTGGTTAAACCCGTTGGTAGCCAATCAGAAATTGGTGTGTTTATCCACCCCGATATTAATCGTTTCAAGCACTATCCTGTTCCTAATGAATTTGTGATTGCTGCTGGTGGTGCAATTACTGAATTTGAAGAGCGAGACTTTGTTAATGATGTTGGAACTTACTATTTCCAGACCTTTATGCCAACCGCAATTATAAATGCTGAAGACTCTATTTTTGTCACAATCTTTAATGATGGTTCAGCACCGCAGAGCGGATTCAGCGTTGGTTATACTTGCCGATTTAACCCATCGGTTACCGGTAGCGTTTTATATACTGGAACACTTGCACCTGGTCAAAACGATGTTGTGAGAATGCCAGTTACCTTTGACTTCCTTGGGCTTGATACTTTAATAGTCTATACTTCACTTGAAGGAGATGCTAATAAAGCTAACGATTCGACCAAAGTCGCATTCAATGTCTATCCAATTGGAACTATGGTTGGTTGCGGATTTAATCAGACATTATTTCCGCCCAGTAGAAACTCTTCATTCTATCCATTAGTCCCAGGTCCATCTGATTGGGAAAGAACAATTATTTCTGGAACAATCAACTGGGAAGGAACTGCAACTGGTTCAAATCCTACCGCATCACCCCTTGAAGGTGGTAGATTTGCCCAATATCGTTCATTTAACGCTACTGCAGGTAGTCAAGCAAGACTAAGAACTCATCGGTTTAAACTTGGTCCTGAACCAAGAAAAGTCATAACCACTTTCTATATGTACGGCGACCCAGGGTATTCGACTAACCCGGATTCAATTATTGTTGAAATTTCAACTGACGGTATAAATTACGAGCGCAAAGCAGCATTCTGGCGCTATAATACGACTGCAGGTTGGTATCGTCAAAGCGTTGATATGGGCGATTATCTTGCTAATAGCAACCTGTATGTGGCATTCCGAGCATATTCCGGATTTGGCAATAATATGTTCATTGATTCGGTAATGGTTACTACTGATGTGCCGACTGCAGCAGTTAATGATGTTGGTATTGATAGAATTTATGGACTTCCAACTCCAACATTTGTTGGCACAAACTATCCAATTACAGTCAGAATTAGAAACTATGGTTTAGGTGATCAATCTGGCCCATTCCCAATCTCTTATGACCCAGGCGATGGTTCAAGTCCAATTACAGAAGTTTGGTCAGGATCACTTCCTGCCCTGGATACCGTGCTTTACACCTTCTCTACTCCATATAATCCCAGCACACCTGGCGGTCCTTTCACATTCAAAGCCTGGACCGACATGACAACACCTCCGGATGCAAACAATGCTAATGATACCGCATTTAAAACTTTCCGAGTTTGTCCACAATATCACACGCCTCCATTTTACAAAGACTTTAATGAAGCCTGGACTAATTCCACTAATCCACCATTCTGCGGATGGACAATCATTGATGGCGGTTCTGAACCTACACCTACTGTAAATAATAACGACTGGCACAAGTATAATACTGGCACAAGAGAAGTTGCCCGCGTCTATTGGTCCCCAGTAGAAAATCATGACGATTGGTTAATCTCACCAAGATTTGACTGCTCAGCACCTGGTAGTTATGTGCTCAGTTTCTGGCATTATTATAACGACTATACAACTACTCGTCTTGATACTGGTAAAGTATTAATTTCGCTTGATGGCGGTGCAACCTGGCCAATTGAAGTTGCCCGATTCTCCAACGCAGATGACTCCGGCACGGTGTCATATGATATCACCAGTTATGTTGCAGGCCAGAATAATGTTAAAGTCGCATTCCAGTATTGTGCCTATGATGAAATGTGGTGGTACATTGATGACTTCAAACTTGAACCTATGATTGATGCTGCAGTAACCAGTATTGACCGACCATTTGATAATGAATTAAAACGGGTCTCATTTGCACCTGAAGTTGAAGTAACCAACAACAGTAATTATGCCTATACAATACCAGTCAAAGCCGAAATCTGGACACAGGCTCAAGGCTTTTTTGAAGACTTTACCGGCACGACCTTCCCACCTACAGGTTGGACTAGATATAACTTTGATGGCGGTGACCAATGGGTGCGAAGCACTTCTTATTACAACTCGCCTCCAGCCGGTGCATATAGCAACTGGGATATTCCTAATAATGACTGGCTAATTACTCCTCAAATCTACATAAATCCTGGTGACTCGCTAATATTCTATTGGGACCCTGCTGGAACCTATTTTGTTGATAGTATTGCAATTCGTGTTTCTACAACAACTTTAGATACCTCTGCATTTGCTATCATTGATAAAGTAGGCGGAGCCAACTTACCGATGACGAGAAAAGCAGTATATCTCGGTGATTATGCTGGTCAGAATATCTATATTGCCTTCCACCACTTCTCTAATAACCAATTGGGTATCGCAATTGATGATGTACAAGTTGGTTATGTTCCGCCTCAATTGGTCTGGTCTGATTATGACGAATCAATTCTACTTAATGGTGGTGGAACATCTGGAAATGTTGTATTCTCCAACTTCACACCACTGAATGCTGGCAATTATCTATTCAAAGCCTGGACCGAACTTCCTGGTGATCAAATCCCAGGCAACGACTTAATGACCAAGACCTTCACCGTTGAGGTTATTCCAATTGAACTCGTCGAACCTCAAAATGGCGCTGAATTCCAAGACCGAACTCCAACATTTGAATGGAACGCAGTGACCGGTGCAACTGCTTATCGTATCCAGATCGCTGATGAAGAATTCACTAAGACAATCTTAATCGACTCAGTCGTTGACGCGACTACCTATACTGTTCCTGATGAATTAGAACTTGCTGACGGCACTTATTACTGGCATGTCAGAGCTGAAGAACCTGGTACACCTGACCCATACTCTGAAACCAGAATGTTCAAAGTTGATAATGTCGGACCTGATGCACCGACCTTAACCTCACCTTCCGGCTTAATTAATGATAATACCCCAACCTTTGTATGGCAAGCAGTTTCTGATGCTGTGCTCTATAATCTCGTAGTTGAAACTGGTAAA
>CAZIMS010000023.1:0-5992 GCA_964540515.1 uncultured Pseudomonadota bacterium
TTGTCGCATTGACTGCATCTTTCAAATTGACAAAGAAGGTCTCATCAGTCTCATACTTATTATCACCATTCACCGTCACATCAATCCGTTTAACCATTTCACCAGGCTTAAAGGTTAAAACACCACTCGCAAAAACATAGTCATTATCTTCAATTGTCGCTGAACCATCTGATGTCGCATAATTCACGGTTATCGTCTGATAACTCGGATTCGATAAACTCACATAAAACCCAAATGATTTTGTACCAGTATTACCTTCATAGGCTGAAGTGTCACTAATTACAATTGTCGGCATCGAATCATCATTCAGAATTGTACCAATTCCCAGTCCATCAGCAATCGTGCCATTAGTTGCGTCAAACAAATCAACCGTAAAATATTCGTTCGTCTCAAACTTATTATCGCATTTAACCAAGACCGTAATTTCCTTGGAAGTATCGCCTGGTAAAAATGTTAAAACTCCAGCTTCAGAAATATAATCGTCATCGGTTACTAATGCAGTTACGTCATTTGTAGTCCAGTTAACTGTGACCGTGCGGTCAACCGTGTGGGACAATGTCACATTAAAAATAAATGGTGTTGTTGTAGTTGGGGGGTTACCTTCATTTGCCGAAACATCAGTAATACAAATATTAGGTGCTTTAAAGAATGTTACATGAATTGTATGATTATCCTTTAACGGCTCAAAGGTATAGGTAGTTGGTGTTGTTGGTGACACCTCTTTACCATCAACATACACCTTATCAACCGTATAACCTGGATTAGGATAAAAGGTGAAGGTTGGAGTTGAGTCTTCTTCAAAGTAGTTAGTATCAGCAGGCACAATCGATCCACCTGGACCAGCGGTTGCGATAATTTGATAGACTGGATACGAATGTAGACGCACATCATCAATATAAACACCTTTACCGCGATTATTTACTGCATGGATTGCGATAAAAACAGATTCTCCAAGCACTGGCATTATATTCCACAGAGGGACCGTATGGAGATAATAGGTATTATTATTAGCCGTAACGATATCTGAATAAATCACATATTTTGAAGTGTCCTTTTTATATTGATGATCGTATTTAGACATCCGAACTTGGATAGTTTCATTATTAGCATTGTCATGTGCCTTGTACCAGAAATAAAGCGTATCAAATCTAAATGCTTTCACCCGGGGCGTGATTAACCATTCATCTGCTCGTTCGCCGACTTTGACACCTGTTGCCTCTGCTGCACCAGACGGAGTTCTAGTAGAATTAGTGGTTCTTCGCCAATATCCAGTTGTTCCACCTAAATTAATCGTATCCCATCCTACTGGTGGAAAAGTTGTGCTCGTAAAACTTTCATTAATCCGAACAGTTAAGCCACGGGAACTTACTGGTCTTTCTTCTGGTCGAATTTTCATTACATCAAGTTGAATTAATTCGGATTTTCCTGATTCGAGTTTGCCGCCCTGGGCTTTTTCTAACGCATATCCCGAAACGAACAACAACAATATGGATATGCATATTAAGACTTTATTATATTTAGGCATATCTGCCTCCTTTCAAGCCAATATTTGTAATTGACTTGGCTATTGTTAAAAAGATTGAATGTTTTAGAATAAAATAATTATATTTATTAGTAGTAAATAGCGTCTCCGACAAAAATCGGAAAGCGCTATTAAGTTTATTTATCATTTTACCTCCAAGGATTTTCTAACAGCCGATCGCCGACCGTAAACTACTAAATAGCAGTTAACCCAAACTGGCTTACGAACAGCTGTTATTTTTTTCATGTTACATATATAATGACAAAGCAATAGCAAATTTAAATAAATAATGTTCTCATTCTTTCTTATTCGGAAATAACAAAAACTACTCTTCGGTTTTCCATTCCAGTTGGTCCAGGACCGGTTTTATTATTCAATGGATACCTTTCGCCTTTTGGTGCTAACTCAATTCGTTCTGCAGGAATACCTTTACTCACCAAATAATCCTTTACCGCTTGGGCTCTTCTTAATGATAATGTCTCATTATATTTATCTGTTCCCGCAATATCCGTATGACCTTCTAAAACAATTGTCTGATCTTTGTAATAAGTATTAATCAACCGAACTGCTTCTTCAAGTTTCCAGTACTCAGTTTTCGGAATTGTATAGGAATCAAAGGGAAATAGGATATTCAAGAAGTGTCGAATATAGAACATATCAACCGCGGTTTTTAAAGATGTCTTAATTAAATCTTTGACTTCATCCACTGATAACTTCAAGTCCGTAACATCTCCTTGTAGTTTATCAATCTTACCTGATATATCATCTAGTTTTCGATTCAACACTCTAAATGGCCCCACAGGTTTCATGTCATTTAGTCGCATACAGACTGTGAAACGATGGGTATAGCCCGTATATGGTTTATAATTTACAGTTGCATAATCTACATTGAATGATTTGTATTTAATTCCCGTGCCTAATGTTAAATTGGCTTTTGATACATCATAGCCTAATCTATAGCCCAGTCGCAATGCTATTTGTTGCCATGCCCAAATTTCTAAACCCAAATTAGCCCGAAATCCTGCGTCATAAATCGGATAGGATGCATCACCTAACAAACAGAAGTTGAACATACTCAATTTGGGAAAATCGAGTGCGAATCCGAATTTTGGGGTTAGCGGTTGATGAAACCCGACATAGCGTAATCGTTCTTTTGGCCCGAAATTTTGAATTACTGCTCCCAGATTTAATGCACCGATATCGTATGGTAATATGATATTCGGACAGATTGCACCCACATCTAATGCAAATGCAGTTGTCGTCCAATCTGCCCAGTCATGGTACAGGACTTTTACATTGGCACCAGCAGTCAGATACTTATGAAATCTACCACCATAGCCCAGCACTAATCCTAAGTCATACACTCGCTTTTTTTGATATTGGTTGATCCAGTTACTGGTTGCATCAATTTCACCTTGATTAAAATAGATTATACCACCCGAGACAAAACCCCAATTAAATGGCAGTCCCATTCCCAAATATGATTGTGATGAGCCAAAAATCCATTTATTGTGCGTAGCGGTAAAATACTCATATTCTAATAATGCGAGACTCGCAGGATTATATAAATAAGAATTACAATCATAATAAGCCGTGAACGCTTCGCCGACACCAGTCTGACGAGCAGTAATTGAAATTTCAAATGGTGAAACTACTGCCAAACCCGCATTACCGCTAATAGCAAAAAGTGGAATCGCCCAACGCATAATTGCCAATATTGTACTTGTAACTTTTGAACTTTTGCCTTTTAATCTTCTAATCATAGTTTCCTCCCTATTTTATTTTACAACTAAGATTTTCTTAGTAAAAACAACCTTCTTGCCATCGACTTCACATTCATTAATCACCACATAGAGACCAGACGCAACTTCTTTGCCTTTATCGTTTTTGAGATTCCATCGAAAGACATCTTCCACAATATTCTTTTCATTTGCAGTACGCACAATCTCCGCCGCCATATTCATAATTGTGATTTTACGGTTTGTACCTAAACATGCAATATCAACATAAGGACCTGTTACCGGATTCTCGGAAACAACTATTCCTTCGTCAATATCCATCCGATATTTAATCATGAGCTTAATTACAAAATTCTTTGCCGGTTGACCACGTTGTTGCATTGCTTTTGCTTTGGAAATATACACACCAGGTAAAGCAGCTTTGGGAATCTCAATTCTTAAGTTCACTGGAACAGATTCACCAACAACGATCGAATCAATCAGAATTGGGGGCGTAAACTCAATTTTATCTTTGGAAATTCTCACGCCACCCTTAGTTGTTAAATCGTTCATCGGAAAGATTTCAATGCGCTCAATTGTCTTATTACCGATATTCTTAAAATAGAAGACCGAATTAGCAAATTCACCCGCATAACCTTCAGCATAAACTGTATCTGGAATCGTAAACAGTTCTTGTGGACCTACACTTACAACTAAGTAGAAAAAGTCCGAAATAACTAAACCTGCGTTAACTGTGTCCGTTACCGTAACTATGCCTTGATAAGTTCCGAAATGTTGAGATTCAGGAATCAATACATTAACCTGTACATTCGCCGCTGAACCCCAGTTTAAAGAAGTTGGTGCATTCAGGAACGAGATATTATTCTTACTTAACACAAAACCATCAATTGAAACCAAGTCAGTAACCTCATATTTTAAATTAGTGAGATGAGCATTACCAATTGGGTCTGGGTCATAATTCATCGCTTCAGAATTGGGATTGACTAACAAGAAACTGCCCGAAATCATATTGCCGGGATATTGGAACAGCGACATTTTATTATCTGCTAAACCGGAATGGTTATTATGAATATCTAAATCATAACTTGGCAATACGGTCAAAAAGATGCTTACAGTGTCAGAAGTTGAACCCGAATTGTTTTTTACCGTCATAACACCAGAATAAGTGCCATTGTATGTCCCCATGGGCACAAAGACCATCGCCGAAACGTCTTTATATGTTCCGGGATAGAGCGAATCAATACTTGCGGGAACAAAGCTAATATTATTTGCTGAAATCACATAATTACCTTGTCGTAAATCTGATGCGATGAAATTAATACCATAAAGTGTCGTATTACCAGGACCATCATAAGCATCAGGATTATGTTCCGCATCGGTTGACCAAACTCGGAAAGAAGAAGTCATAACGAATGAACCCTGATGTCCAGGTTCCGATTGGGTTGATTGAATTGAACAATCCAAATCTTCAACTGCGCCAACATAGACTTCTAAGACAAAATTATCCGAAACATCACCAGGTATTCCGGTAATTGTAACAAATCCGCGATAAACACCAGCCAAGGTATTGGAAGGTATTCGAACTCGAATACGACCAGCATATGAAGCACCATAGCTTAATGAACTCGGAATACTTACTCGTACAGCGCTACTCGGTATCGTCACATTGATTTTACCGGGAACCGAAACATATTGCAAATCAGTTACTGAGAACGATAGGTTTGTAAAATCTGCATTGCCATACGGGTCAGGGTCAACATTAAGTGCGGGTGAATTAGGATTAATCAAACGGAAAAATCCAAAATTGGTTGAATCGTTCATTAAACCAGCAAGTCTCATCTTATTTGATGAAAGATTCTGTTCATTATCCGCAATATCTAAATCATAATATGCACTCACACTCACAATAATCCGCACAGTATCAGATGTTGTACCAGTATTATTAGTCGCAGTGGCTAAACCCGAATATGTCGTCGCATAAGTACCAAACGGTATATTCACTCGAGCATAAACTGTTCTTGAAGTACCTGACTTAATCGAATCGATCATTGCCGGCACAAAGGAAATATTCTCTGCTGGTATTATCCGATTACCTGTCGCATCCCGTAAATCTTGAGCAATAAAAGTAACTCCATATAAGGTCGTATTTCCAGCTGGATCTGGATCTGGATTATTCGCGGCATCAGTTGACCAAACCGTAAAACTATCTGTAGTTATTACTGTTCCATGAGCACCACTACCAGAAACTGATGCCTCAGCAATATCTAAATCATCATAACCACCAACTACTACTTCTAAGATGAAACTATCTGTTGGTGTTCCAGGTGTCTGAGGTAAACCAGTCACTGTAACCTGACCACGATAAACACCAGCAAAAGTATTCATCGGAATCGTAACTTGCAACCGCGCATCATATGAACCACCAGACACTAATTCTGTGGGTAAGAACAAGGAAGAAGCAGCCGGTGGAATATAATAGTTAATATCTTCTGTTCCAGATGGAATATATCTTAATGTCTCGACTGCCCAAGTAAAACTCGTAAAGTCCGCATTTCCATATTGGTCTGGATCAACATTAAGTTCAGGTGTATTCGGATTTATCATTCTAAAGTATCCCTGCTGCACTGAACCCATTAAACCTGATAAACGCAACTTATTTCCAACTAAGCCACTCTGATTATCCGCAATATCTAAATCATAATATGCACTCACACTCACAATAATCCGCACA
>CAZIMS010000024.1:0-5627 GCA_964540515.1 uncultured Pseudomonadota bacterium
CCAAACAGGTCATACAGGTTGTTGCTCACCACCTGTGCACTCCCGTTCGTTGTCACCCCAGCCGTTCCGAAGGGGTCCAATCCATGCAACTCCACTTTCGGCTCTCCTCATTGCGCACGGCTTACTCTTCTGGCAGCAAATGCTGACACAATACCACAAGTTGTGGATACGGTCAGAAAGCAGAAGGTACTAACGGGGAAAACATCTCTATTTAACAGTAGTAAAATGTGTATCCCAGCTATAATCCCAATAGTTAGAGGAACGATCTGTGACCGAGTTATTATAGGCCAATGAGCCTGTTGCTTGCGTAGTTGTTGCGAGTATTCATATACAATAACTACCAACACGGTGTACGCCGTCAACGACCAGTCAATAGTGTAATATTTGCCTAGACCCCAAAGAGGATATCCACTCAGCAATAATACCCATCCACCCAATGCGACAAAGGCGCTTGCTCGATGCCACCATGCGTATTCCCGCGAATTCGGCAACAGCACTGCAAGCACCACAGCCATAAGAAGTAAGGTTGACATAAGCGCCCATCGCGCAGGGTCTGGGTACATTGACATTGGATACTTTTGCGCCATGAAAGCGCTGGACATTAGACCGACGAATGTCCCTATCCACGCAAAGGTGTAGATTAAATGCGCTCGGTTCATCGGGTATCTACCTCCCAAGCAAAGGGTATTGTGGTTCTTGAACAGGTGGAACGGGTTTCCGATCCACAGCGCACTTGAGCAGACAGAACTTCACGATGGTTACCAGTTCGGCAGCCCTGACACCAAGACACGTCCATGCTACACCACAGCATAGAGATTTTGTTACAGGTTCAGGGTCTGCTGCACAGCATATGCTAGCAAGAAGACACGCCCAGTCTATTTCAGGAATACCTCTGTTCTTCCACATCTGCCTTACACATTGATAAACGCATTCCCAATAGCCTGGACCGGTGTTTTTATCTTTCTTGAGCGGGACCGTCCTTTGTAAATATAGTTCTCGTTCTGGCAGATATACACGGTTGTTTTTGAGTTGGCACCCCTCTTCAACGGACCGTCCATCCTTCCACCTCCACGGCGTCTGGGCACTGCCCTGCTCATACCGCATCACCCCAAACAGGTCATACAGGTTGTTGCTTATCACCTGGGCACTCCCGTTCGTGATTACACCAGCCGTGCCAAACGGGTCAAAGTGATGCCACTCACTGTTTCGACGTACCAGTGAAACGCCTTGCAAATACAGAGCATTCCGTTACCTGCTGCACTCTCTGGCAAATCTGTCGTTTCTACAGGTTCCTGCGAAGCACTAAGCACCATTCTCTGCTCTGTGAATGCGATACAGGACCTGCGCTATGCAGTTCGCCCCACGCATCATAATCATCGCAAACACAACTGCAGCTATGTTGAATAGCAAATCCTTCGAGAAGTTGTGCATAAGCACACAGGTAGCTCTACATCTCGTCTGCAAGAATGTATATGGATACTGCGTGCATGCCTCGTTAGGCAAACATGTCGGCAAGGCGTTAATAAACTGTCCATAAAGGTAATACACCGAGAGGAGCAGCCCAATGCCGCCCCAAAACACCGGCCACAACATAGAGCGTCTTTCGTGGCGTTGATATTCCTCACTGTATTTGGATGCGCTCACTAGGACCGCCACAATACCAATGCCTACCACCCAAGGGTCAGGAGCAGCTCCTGCTACAAACACCACGAAGACAGTGAACCAGAACCATTTGTCAGCGGGCAGGGAAAGAGCAGACTCCAGACGTGTCAGCACGGCTCGCGCTCCCGCCAGCAGCACAACAAGAAATGCTGCTGTCATCTCAGCAAAGAAAACCAGTATCAGGAACAGCGCAGCACCATATCCTGCAGATTTCTCTTTTGTTTCTGGGCGTAGCCAAGCGTACACACGTAACCCAACACCCGCTAGCGCAGCCAGTAAAAGAACAATATGCACCTCTTCCCAGGACCGGCCGTGGCTGTCGATTTCCCTGCCCTCCCACAGCATGTAGCAGAAAAGACACAGCAGAAAGAGTAGAACGTTTAAACCAGCATGGTTTCGTTGTGCAAGCATTGCCGATACCCTTTCTACCGCATCTGTGTATGATGCTGGACTATTTCCGTACTCGGTCTAGGACTTTCCTGACCACATCCCAAAGCTTCTTGCAGAGATCCCGCAAGGCGGGGTGACGGGTCGCGGCAAGGATACAACAACCGCAACCGGCGCACATCGCCCCGTTGAGGAGGTTCTCCTCGCACGCTTCAATAAGGCATCCGAGCAAGCAGGTGGTTGGTGTCCCCGACCCCTTACAGGTATCTTGACATTTGTTCCACCTGTCCCATATCTCCAGCGCAGTCCAGAGACATGCAACAGCGCAGATGCCGATAAGAATCGTGTTCACAGCTTGCGGTTGTAGTGTTAAACCAGCGAGGCGCCGTTTTGGGTAGGCAAACTGACCTTGCGCATATACAAGGTCTTCTTCTGCTTGCGCGAAAGCAACCCACCTCCACGGCGTCTGGGCACTGCCCTGCTCATACCGCATCACCCCAAACAGGTCATACAGGTTGTTGCTTATCACCTGTGCACTGCCGTTCGTTATCACCCCGGCCGTGCCAAGGGATGGCCTTCACCTCAAGTTACCGCAAAATGGAAAGCAATATCTACAGTGTATGGTTACCACTCTGCGTTTATTTCACTGTTGGTACTGAGCGCGTCCATAGCGGAGCGAATACACCATGGAAATCATCTCTATTGCATAGAGACAAATAAACAGAATAATGTCGTAGAATGTGATGACTGTAGTTATCTGCCATGTTGGTGTAAAAATACCTCGTTGCCAGTCGATTATATTAGTGCCTTGTATGAAAACAATTTTTGCCCGTAAAATCGTGATAGAACCAATGACTAAAACAGGCATTTTGAGCAAAGATAATATCTTTTGCAAGAAAGATACTTCGCGCTTTGCTTGATACTTGCCCTCAAGCACGGGCCAGAATATCAGGAAGGCTAAGGTGACCGCTAAAGGTTCATAAACTTTTCTTAGGTACCTTCCCATAGGTTCATACTCCTTTCATTCGGGGATATACAGCTCGTGCAATACTGGTTATTATAGCGTTTGAGTGTTAGCACTAGGCACGGCTGCATACCCCCATTCGTTATGCCATCCTATCTGACTGCACATGCGTGTACTGGTATTAAACTTACGCCTAAGGTGCATGGCAACTGGGGTACTGGGACAGGCACTGGTACTGGTACGGGCACTGGTACAGGCTCAGGTACGGGAATCGGGATCGGCTTTGGGATAGGCACGAGCCTGCCTAGGCCCACAGTAATGCAGGCGAAGCAACCCGCGCACAAGAGCGAGCCAATGCTGCCATCTTTGCAGATCTTTCTGTAGAGACAGTCTGCCATGCACCAAGCCCAATCCGGGCCATGTTGACCAATACATTCTATCGTGCAGTCCTGCCAGTGTTTAACAATCCGCCACAGCAAGATACCACACACTGCTGCGCAACCAATAAGAACAACTGGTATCCCAGCGGGACGGATTGTCGAACTGTCTCCGTCACGCCGTAGCCGAAAGCTGCCTTGTGAGTGAAACAGATGTTCTTCAGCCTGTAAGATGCCTATAAATCTCCAAGGCGTCTGGGCACTGCCCTGCTCATACCGCATCACCCCAAACAGGTCATACAGGTTGTTGCTCACCACCTGTGCGCTCCCGTTCGTGATTACACCAGCCGTGCCAAACGGGTCAAAGTGATGCCACTCACTGTTTCGACGTACCAGTGAAATGCCCTGCAAATACAGCGCACTCGTTGTCCAGCTGCCTCCCTCCAGCGGCTTCTGCTGCTCCACCAGTTCGCCTGCACCGCACGCCACACCGCACGGATACCGCGTCCACACCCCGTTCACGTAGTCCTTCCGCCAGCGACGACCACCGTCAAACCCATACCCATACTCATACGCTAACTGCACGTTGCCGTTCCCAAAGTCCCGACGTATCCGTATCAGCCTACCCTCCTCGTCATACTCTAAACGACGAACGTAACCGAACACTTAGCATACTCTCACTTCCTGCTCCTTCACCAAACAGCGACCGTCTCCACCTTTCCAGTATCGGTAAGATACACTACCTGCCTCCCACTTGGGTCCCAGCAAAAGTCCACAATCGCCCCACGTCTTATCTGGCGTAATTGATGAAACCCCGACATACTGAGGCGACCAACGCACAGCGTTGCTGCCTTATCCCCGCCCTTAACTGGCATCAGCAATCCAACTACCTTTGTGCCTTTGGGGGCGACGGAACACTTCATGACAGAGCCAACAGCGAGATGCCGTGTCTGCTGAGAACCATTGACCCGCATCAACCCTAACCCCACGTGGCTCACGTTAACAAGAAGGGGGGGTACGAGCACGATGGTGCCGCCGTAGTATTCGGCTCGGCGAGTCTTACGCAGGGTTGATGCCTGTTTGTCTGCCACGCTAAGTAACCAGATAAACTCCCCTCCCACCACGGCAACCTCGCGGGAGTCCGGCGCCCATGCCAGCTGGTCGATATAAGCACTCATGGGCAGTTGTGCCAAGATCCGTTGGTCGTTAAGCCGTTGCACTACAAGTTGGTCCTCGACGCAGGCATCTGTAGCAACACCAACGTAGGCTAAGTAATGTCCGTCGGGCGAAAGCTTCCAAGCCCTGATGCTGGTTACCGTAGGCACTGGTAGTATCTGACCGACCTGATGTCCCCGTGCGTTGAGAATGCGCCAGTACCTCACCTCTTCATCTCTACCATCAGTGCCGCAACCAACCAGAAGTTCGCTCTTCGCCGTCCAGCCATACCCTCCAAATGTCGGGATTTGTATCTGCGAGACGGTTTTACCGAGTCGGTCGGTCACTGTCAGAGTAGCTTCTCTGTTGATGTGAGGAACGAACAGCAAAAGCCCCTGATCCGCAGGATGGGGTAGTTCTACTGTCAGAAAGGCAATGTAATCACCTCTTGGACTACATGCTAGCCCCCCGTGCCAAGCATTTCGCGCGTTTTGTGGCAAGCCCTTTAGGCAGAATTGAACCATGGTAGCTGCCAACAGCCCCATTACGAATAAGTTGCGCATCTAAAATCTCACCTCCTTATTGTGCCGATGGTGAGGTGGGCGTTGGAACTGCCACAGCCTCGACCCAGCATTCGCACTGTTCGCCGTCGAAGTCACATTGGTAAACGCACTCAATGCCGAGCGTCAAGAGTGACAAATCCATCATAAACCCAAAGCTGAACTGCATTCCAGGCACCTTTAGTTTCTTACAGTTCTTGATCTCCTTGCACCCCTTGCAGAAATCCACATAGTTTGGCATCTTACTGGCTCCTGATGGGGCTTGAGGATTCGGACACTCTTTTGGACCCTTGATTAGCTTACAATTCGATATCTTTCCTCTCAGGCAATAATACATTGTCATCTTCGGTGGTTGCGGGGGTTTGGCAAGAGAGGACACTCCACTTGCAGGAATATACTCTGTCATACATCCCTGTTGCATACCCTCCTCGCCGAGCCTCCTACCTGTCCACCTCCACGGCGTCTGGGCACTGCCCTGCTCATACCGCATCACCCCAAACAGGTCATACAGGTTGTTGCTTA
>CAZIMS010000025.1:0-4689 GCA_964540515.1 uncultured Pseudomonadota bacterium
CTCAATAAATTGGGAGGGGATTACTGCCCCCTCGCACTCCCCCATTTCTCTAAATGTTCGCCAAGGGTGGACAACCCCGTTTGAGGAGATAGAGGGAGGGCACTGCGAAGGGCCCATTCTTGGGTGGCCAGCGACAAGGCCAAGAAATTGCATTGGCAGGGTTGCTGATCAGGGCTTTTTGGCCCCAGCACTTGTTTGCACTACGCCAATAAAACTGGCGCGCCAAACCACGGTGCCCTCAACAATGTGGGGGGCACAACAAGAAAACACAACGGTGTCGTTTATGTTCATGTGGGGGCAGTTTCGCTCTGTGGACAACACCACATAAAAGCCGCCATCAGAGCCGCCATCAGAGCCGCTATCAGAGCCGCTATCCACCCAGATGGTGAGATATATCACGGGGCTGTCTAGAGGAATAACGGCCCCCCGAAAAACCCCCTCTCCAAAAATTCGGATATAGGGAGACAGATTGGTCATTTCCTTTGGGAGGAAATAACACGAGCTTTTATTCCGTAAATGATTCGCGGCTTGCCCCTCGCATTCGCATTGTTGATTTGTTCATCCGGGTAGATGATTTTTGTGTCCGGATAGATTGTGAACACGGCCCCGCGTCCGTCTTTGGCAAGCCGTTTTTGGGCCAGCGCCATGGCTTGCACTGCAACCCCGCAGGCAGATTTCCCCCGCGCCAAAATGCAAGGGGTTTGTCCTTGCGCTACTGCCTCGAGTACCTGTTTTGCGATGTCAGGTACCCTAGAGTTGGAACCGGCCTTGATTATCTTTTCCATTTTCCCTCCTGGCAAGGTGGTATCGTAGTTCTATTAGTGCCTTATCCCTCATCTGGCGCACAGTTTCACGCGAAACCCCCATCCGCGCGCCAATTTCTTGCAGCGTCAGCCCGTTTGCATAATACAGAATGATTATTTTTGCCCCCAGTGGATTCCTCTCGGACAGAGCGCTTATTGCTTGCGCCACTGTTTCTACTAATATCTTTTCCTCTACAACCCGCTCTGGCCTCTGGCTATCCTCTGCCGGGATCACAACACCAAAAGGGTCTTCCGACCTTGCCGAAATGGGGTCTTCTAAACTAACAACAATATCTGGGCAAAGCGCTCGCCAAACCGTGCTTCGCTTTGCTCTCATCCTCTTCGCCACATCATCTGTGTCCAGCCTGCCATCATGTTGGTTTATCTCTCTGGCTATTTGTTGAATTCTTTTAGAGGCCCTGAAGGCACCCTCGTCTGCCCTAACACATCTGGCAATGCATTGACGAATCCAGGGAGCAGCGTAGGTGAGGAATTTAACACCGCGATCTGGGTCGTACCGTTCCAGTGCAAGCAAAAGGCCAAGTATGCCTGCCTGAAACAAGTCTTCCGAGGGCACTCGTCCCGCATAGCGCGCCGCGACCTCAATAATATATCCCTTGTGCTGCTCAATGAGACGGACTATTACTGCTTCTGCTTCTTCGGCATTTTGGCTTTTGAGGGATTGCCACTGACGAATCAATTGGTTTTCTTCAGAATACAACATGGCCAGCCCCCTTCCCCAAAAAGGGTTTTGAAAAAACGCAAGGCAATTACCTTTTAGCCCTGGGAGAGGAGCAACGGTGTTTAATAAAGCCCCGTTACAACTTCTCTATTTTTTGCAAGCGCAGCGATTTCTTGTCCCCTGTTTAAGGCCCCTGAGGAATTCTCATAAGGACGCAAAACCGTCCAGCCTTGCATTTCCATCTCTGTTGCGGCCTCAGAAGAAGACAGCCCTATTGCAACTTGGCAATCGGGCAAAGAAGCCAGCACCCGTGCCACAAATCCCAGGTGGCTGGGACGCATATAAACATCTGGCTTGTCAATCAACAAGAAGTGTCCACTGAATGACAGGAGAGGCAAAAGCAACAACCCCATTGTTGTCCACATCTCGTTGGGAATTGCTTCGCTGTCTATCTGCTGACCCTCTATTTGCACTGTCAAGCCAGCCACGCCGTCGCTGTCCCGTACTTCGCCTACAAACCCAGGATATAAATACACAACCCAAGATTCCCATTGCTGATACCTGTTGGGAAAATGTTTCTTTAGACAGGCTATTAATGCGCTGATGTTTTCCTTACTGAGGACAATTTCGGGAAGGTGGTTCTTGGATGGCAGTCTTATACAATTGGGGCCCGAAAACACCTTGGTTACCTTGTTTGCTAAGAAATCATATGCCCAAGACGCAGTTGGAAAAGAGGCTGATTTTTGCGTCAGCGCGAGAGCGGGTCTATCGGGGCATGCCTTTTCAACCCATATTGTCTCTGCCCTTTCCTCTGTGCATAAAAGCACCATGTTGCCGTTGGCACTTGTATCAGCGGAGAGCACCTTTGTCCATCCTGGAGGAAGAGGGCCCGCTTCGTCGCGATTGCAGACAAAGATGGGTTTTCCTGCGTTTTTGTCTTGAATTAGCCAAAAATTCTCTCTTACTAGACGCGCGGGGGAGCAAGAAACACCCACACAAATCTCGTATCGGCAAGCCGAATGGGGGAATTCTCTTATCTGTGGCGGGGGTATCATTGTCAGGGCAATTTCAAGCCTGTCTTGGTTAGAGGTAAGTGTTTGGTCTTGAGATTCGCGGTCACAGATTGCTTGGGCCAACCCCAACCTTATTAGGTCATGTGCCAACCGAATAGCATCGGTAAGCACAAATGAGTAATCGTTGCCCACCCAAACTTGAAGCCGCCCCAGGTCGGTGCGCAACGACCTGGCTCTGTATAGGCTCTCTATCCTGCTGATCATATCGTGCTGGGCCTGTTTGAGGTCTGGAGTCGTTATATATTTTGACTCCCTTCCCGGACTGAAGTCCGGGGATTCCTGGGGTGTGAGCCCCAGGCTGGTTAGCCCTACCTCAGCCTCATGCATTTCTGCTTCGGCCTCATCGGTGGGGCCATAAGGGCCGGGTCATCGGCCCGCCCCGGCTGCGTTCTGTCAGGCATACCTGACGTTACCACACCGGGCGGCGGTCCTCGGACGACAGCTACGCTGCCCCGGACAGACCGCTAATTGCTCGCTTATACTTCTATCATACCATATGCATGCCAAACATGCAATTGGCTTCATCCCCGGAATGAATTCCGGGGCTTTCGCCGATGACACCCGTAACGTTGAATCAGAATTTGCGCAACATCAGAAATGAGAACATATTTTTATCTAAGGCCCCAACAACATAAATCAAGGAGGAGAAAAATGGTTTTCGGTGTTAGTATTAGTTCGTCTGGATTCAAGTACTTGGGGATAAGGTGGGGGGTTTTTGTCATAAGCGAAAAGGAAAAGGGATGGTATCACTTTGGCGGCGCTACTCTGGCTGGCGAACGATACAAGCCCAACGATTTTTGCTGGCACAGGTATTGTGCTTTTGCGGTTAATGCTGGCATAGCTGTTGCCCCCGACAGGGTTGCCTTACTGGAAAACGGCAAAGAGAAAATAGTCGTCAACGGCCAGTTTTCGCACATTGCATCACGCATTTCCTCTTTTGAGAAATACCCAGAATACAACTTGGATTACGACAAACCCGCATGGGTAGTGCTTTTAAATGAGCTTGGGCAACTTGAGTCTCATGACAGGGGCGCCAAAGAAATGCTTTCGGTCATCAGAGATTGGGAAAACCACTCTCGGCAAACTGCCGAACAGGTTGTTAAAAACATAGAATCACAATACCAGGATATAGGCCCCGCAGAGTTGTGTGTCGCTGGCACCCAGTGGCTTTTGTGCGACAGCAGCAGGAACTGGATTGTGATGGGAGACGGTGATCGCGTATGGGGAAAGACTACCTTTCGGGGAAATGAATTTTTGGGTGTGGCATCTCCAGTTCACAATGGCTGGTTCATTCAACTGACACGCACAAGGCGATACTTGTTCAAGTGGGACGGGCATAAAATTCAGACCCAAAAAGTTGACTTTCCTTTTGGAAAGTGGGAAAGATGGGGTCAATGGACTTTTTGGAGTAACAGTAATGTTATTTTAACTCCCACTGGACACGCGGTTATTACCCCTCCCGCAAATCTTTCGGGAATCAATTCAGAGGGGGCCTTTTTTTATGCCCCTCACTTGGGCGGGATTGTGCTTATTGACGAGATGGGGAAGCAACACCGGAGGTCGCTGCCCAAGGAGCACAGAAACGATTGTGTAGACTTGCTTGTGGGCAACCAGAGCATGTTGGCTCTATGTTATTCTCATCCGCGTTATTATCTCGCGATAACGAGCACTGCTTGCAGACAACGCTCTTGGAACCGGCAAGCCTTTGTGGCCTTTCCAGTTACCGCACGTTACTATGCTCGAGTGCTGAAAGGCGAACCCGATGTGTTTGTTTTTATATTCCGAACCAATTCTTCAAAGGGGTGGCGCGTTTTTCTTATTGATGCTCATAGCAATCTTTGGCTTTTCCCATTTGCTCTAAATTTTCCTGTGGATAGCAATGACCTGGTAGTAACACAAGCAAACAACCAGGTGATTATTAGACAGCCCGACCAACAAAACGGCCAGACAAATAGCCCCGTCGCAAAAATTGGGTTGTTAGCCAATCGCGCATATATACAGTTTGACGATGATATTTCGTTTTTTGGCCAGGTGTTTCGGTTGCCCAACCAACCCAAGGCCTTGTGGGAGTATTTGCGCACCACTTCTGATATTTAGAGAAATGGGGGAGTGCGAGGGGGCAGTAATCCCC
>CAZIMS010000026.1:0-4347 GCA_964540515.1 uncultured Pseudomonadota bacterium
CGCAGGGCCTACCACCGGCCGAGCGGCACACGTTGCGGCCGGGGTGCGCCGGCCGTGCTTGCGGATCTGCACGCGCTATTAAGCAGGGGCGTGGGGTGGAGGAGTTCTTTGGCTGGGCGAAGTTGGTAGGCGGACTGAGGAAGGTGAAGCTGAGGGGGCGGGAGAAGGTGGGGTGGTTGTTCAGGCCGGCGGCGGCGGCATACAACCTGGCAAGGATGAGGAACCTGATGGTGGCGACTGCCTGAGTGAGGGGGAACAAGCCCTCGGACGGCCCGAGAGGGCCGGCTGGAGGACGAGAGGGCAGCCCGACAGCCCCATTGCAGAGAAAAAATCCACTTGCAAGGAGAGCCGGAGAGACTTTTCGCGTATCCTTCGGCTATTTTTCAGCAGCCTGCTAGGGGGCCGGTCATCCTAAGATGCCGCTCTCCGCGGGGAATGCGACCCGCATAGGCCGGCCAAGTTGAGAGACCGCCGCATCAAAGCCTCTGCCGAGACCGTCGGCGAATCCCCGGTTGGCGATCACCGGCCGGAGCACCTGTTTGCCCTGGGCCAATCGGTGGTCAGCTATCACCACTACGAACAGCTCATGGCCGAATGCGATCGCCCGATCAGCGACAGTTGGAGAATTTCCCCTCCAAAGCGGAACCGCCCACTCAGTCAAGCCGAAAACTGAGCGCGCGGCGGCAGGCTGAAGAGAACCTCGCCAGGCAATCCTGGCCGACCTTGCGAGTCGATCGTACTGCCGTTCCGGGCATCTCACGCTGCATGATTTTTTGAACATTAATTTGAAAGAGGGATAGTTAGAATGTCCAATAACCGGCAAGCTGTCCCGGGGGCATTTCCGGTGGCACCCCGGGCTCCTTGCGCGGGCCCGGCATCTGCTTGGGTCGTTTTGAACATACTGATTCTTGTTGTCGCAAATCAGTGTCCTAGGAAATGGTGGGGCGGGGAAGTCCCGTTTTGCGTAAATCAAGTATGTGCAGAGCAAGCCGAATTTCGCTTCGGTTCAGAAGAGCAGCGTGACGAATTCCGCTAAATAACGCCGCCATACCATCCAGGTATGCGCGCCGGGAGTTTCCTTCCACTGGTGGCGCACGGCTTTCGCTTTCAGCCACTCCAGCAGCTTGCGGTTGCTTTCGATCAGTTTGTCCTCAACTCCGCAGGCAATCCACAACAGCCGCAATCTCTGGTTGGCCTTCTCGTCGAGGCCGGGGAAGACCTTGTCGTGATCGGGTAGCAGCCCGCCCGAGCTGAAGGCCCCGACGTACGCGAAGGTCTCCAAGGCATTGAGCCCAGTGACCAGCGATTGCGTGCCGCCCATCGACAGACCTGCGATGGCGCGGTGCTCGCGGTCGGCGACGACGTGGTAATTCTTTTCGACGAACGGAATTACTTCCTTGAGCAGCGCTTCGCGGAAGCGCTCGATGTTACGCCGCCACGTTTCGGGATCGCGTAGTCCGGGTCCTCCGCGGCGCGCGATTTCCGGGGCGCCGTAGCCCAGCGGCATCACGACAAGCATGGGCTTGGCCCTGCCCTGGGCGATCAGGTTGTCCATGATGACATGGGCTCTGCCCACCGCGGTCCAGGCACTGGCGTCGTCACTGAATCCGTGGAGCAGGTACAGCACCGGGTAACGCCTGCCGGCGCGCGGGTCGTATCCCGGCGGCGTGTAGACGTACACGTCACGATCGTCGCCTACCACCTGGGAGCGGTAAAAGTGGCGATGGACCGCACCCCGCGGCACGTTGTTGAGCTCCCAGGGCAGAGACGCCGGTCCCGGCACGTGCACCATGCTTTGGAGATTGAGCAGGTTGGGCTTTATGAGATGGTTCGATGGATCGAGCATTGCTACCCCGTCCACGGCGAACGTGTAGCCGTAGAGGTCGGGTTCGAGCGGCCCGACCGTGACCGTCCAGATTCCGCGCTCGTCCTTCTGCATCGGCGCGGGTGTGGCGCCTTCCCGTCGTAGTTCCACCCTCTGCGCGTTGGGCGCATTCAAACGGAATGTGACGCGCCCGTCCTGGTGTACCTCCGGCGAGATCAGCGGGGCCGGAGGCTGGGCATGGAGCAGCAGAAAGCAAACTGGAGCGACAGCCAGCATACGCGTCATCTTCCTTTCCTCCATCTGGCCCATAATATCTCCAATCCTCGGGCCCCGGCGTGCGGCCGCGCGATGCGCTACAATGACTGCTTACGGGCCGTGGCGCAGCCTGGCTAGCGCGCTTGCTTGGGGTGCAAGAGGTCCCGGGTTCAAATCCCGGCGGCCCGACCAGCCTAACTGACTAATCCATCAGGACTTACGGTTTTAGCGGCTGGTTCGTTTGTGCCATTTTGTGCCCCAGGCTTCCGTTCAGACTTTTCCGCGATCAGCTTGTCCCACGTGACGGCCACCTCCTGGTCCGTGACGGGGATGGCGTGGGCGTAACTCTTGGCCGTGGTGTAAGTGTCCCGATGGCCGAGGCGCTTGGAATCGTTCGGTATCGGCACGCCCGCGCGGATCAGGGTCGAAACGTGCGTGTGGCGCAGGCTGTGGAGACCTACACACCTGAAAGACCGGCCTCTTCGCCAGCCTGACGGCGGCGCGGCTGATGCTGGAGGGCAGCAGGTAATTGCCCGCCGGATCGGCAAAGATCAGGTCGAGGTCCGTCCGGTAGTCCGGGCCGAACAGCGTGCGGTCTTCCTCCTGGGCTTCTCGCTGCAGCTTCAGGTACTCCATCAGCGACGGCGGAACCGACACGACGCGGACCTGCCTCGTCTTCGTTGGCTTGATACCGATCTCGCCCTTCACCTGATCGAGCGAACGCTCGATCCTGAGGCGGTTCGCGTCCCAATCGCGATCGGACCAGCGGGTAGCGAGAAATTTTCCGCGACGGGCACCGATGGCGGCGGCGAGCGGGATGAGCAAGTCAACCCACGTACCCGCGGCGGCCGCCTGGTACGCGGCGAGTTGATCGGGATTCAGGGCAACCGCTTCCTTCTGCTCGAGACGCGGCAGGTCGCATCCATCGGCCGGGTTGAACGGGATCAGCTTCATCTTGACGGCGCGTTTCGGCGCGACGTGGCCTACGTTGTGGACCTCACGGACGGTCTTTGCGGACAGCGTTTCGGCCAGCTTGACGTCGAGCTCATCCAGCATGAAGGTGGTCAGATCCTTCAACGGGACAGTTCCGAGGTTGCGTATCGCATGGGCGGTGAGAGAGGCATATCTTTCGGCGGTCTTGGGCGCCAGCGGCTTTGCCTTGGCGTGGTACGGCAGCCACCGCTCAAGGTACTGCTTCAGACTCACGACCGTCCCGACCGTCCCGACCGGGCCGCCACGCTTAAGTGCCCGAATCTTTTCCCGCCACCCATCGTCCGCTTCCCGCTCCAGCCTGAAGCCGCTTTCCGATTTGCGGATAGGCTTCCCGTTTTCGTCCCTACCCGCGTCAATCTGATGGCGCCACGAAACGCGGCCGTTCGGCGTGACGGACTTGAAGACCCATCCTTTCACTTGGCCTCCCTGCGCCGCTTCGATTCGGCTTTGCCGGACTGGGACCCGAACTCTGCCTCAAGGATCTCAAGATCCTCCGCGTCCATCCCATAGACCTGTTCGCCGGCCCGCAACTTGGCTGCAAGCAAGCGGAAGTTCTCGATGAGCAGACCGCGAACACGTTTGAACCTCTTTGCGATTTCGGGGATCTGGCGGTTCCGTGCGGATAAAAAGAGGAGGTCTGCGAGCAGCCCCTCTTCAATGGTTCGCGGAATGCGTTCCGCTTTCATCTTAAGTTCGTCACCCAACGCCTTGGCAAAGATCTCAGCGAGATCGTGGCGTTGCTTGGCGATTGCCAGTTCCAGGAATTGATGCAACTCCGCGCCTCGGGGCGGGCGGACGGTTTCATAACGCGCGATGGTTCGAATGGCGGTCTTCGTTCTGTAAGCAAAAGCCTGCTGGCTCTCGCCGTAAGCCTGCCGAAGCTCCCGTACGGCGCGGCTTACCGGGCTTCTAGGACCATGCGGACCGGACCTACTGGGCCGCTCACGTGAGCCAGCAGCCTCGGGCATCGAGGCCCGCTTCAGACGAGAGAGGTGTGTCCATATGCAGCAGCAAATGAAACATGGCGACGCCCCCGCAGCGATGACCGCGAACAGGCGCTCGCGTTGCTGGGTGGAGTCATCAGCCGGGCGAGCTTCTACGCCGCGATCCGGCGCGGCGAGGTGCCCCATCGGCGCCTCGGAAAGAGAGTCATCTTTCCACGGCACGCGCTCCTGCGCCGGCTGGAGGCGGCGCAGGCGTGAGTGCCGTTGGCATCATCGTCCGCGAGTGGGATGGGACCGCGATCGGGCGGGTGGATGCTGACACCGGCGCAC
>CAZIMS010000027.1:0-3989 GCA_964540515.1 uncultured Pseudomonadota bacterium
TAGGTGAGCTTGAATACAATGGGAAGCCTTTCTTAGGCCTTAAGGCTCATTGTCTTTTAAGAAACGAAGAGAGAACTTTTAGAGTTGATAGGATTTTAGAAATTAAAGATTTCAGTTAACGTATTTAGAACAGTAAAGACTATTGTCTTAACAGATATATGCTTCCGTTACGTATCTTCTCATCATTCTATGGGTATTGAAGTAATAGGCAATCTTACCAATAGAGTTTTTCATCATATAAACCCACTTACTTCTATCGTTGTAATAGGTATGAATAATCTTAGCCTCAAGCTTGTAATATAGATCTTCTGCATCCTTATCATCACTATCCTCTTCCAAACTTACTTCTGATGGCAGACTACCTATTGACCAGCCAGTAACATCCTCTATGTGTCCTTCTATCCACCAACCATCAAGAATAGAAAAATTAATTACCCCATTGTGAGATGCCTTCATCCCACTTGTCCCCGATGCCTCAAGGGGTCTTTTGGGCGTGTTTAACCATACATCTACACCTGCCACAAGCATCTTAGCAACAGCCATGTTATAGTTTTTTAAATAGACTATCTTGAGGTCCTTTTTAAGCTCTTTGCTAAGTTTTATAATCTTCTTTATTATCTCTTTTCCAGCATAATCTTTAGGATGGGCTTTGCCACCATAAACAAACTGAACCTTACCACTGGCAATATTAATAAGCCTTTCTAAATTATAAAAAAGGAGGTCAGGTCTTTTATAGGCCGTCGCTCTTCTTGCAAAACCTATGGTTAGTATGTTCAGATCAAGCTCTTCCCCAGTTTCTTCTTTTATATAATCAAAGAGCTCCTTTTTTGATTTTTGATGGGCCTCATAGATCTCCTCATCGGGGATATTCTCTGCCCTTACAAAAAGCTCAGGCTCATTTGCCCAACCGGGTATATATTTATCATAAACTTTAGCCATGTGTTTTGAAACCCAAGTAAAAGAATGAACCCCGTTAGTTATTGCTGTTATCTCATAGCCAGGAAAAAGTTTCCTTGATACCTCACCGTGCTTTTTAGCTACACCATTAACAAACTCTGATAGGTTTATAGCAAGGAGGGTCATGTTTAATTTATCTTCACCACCCAATCTCTTTAAAACATTAAGAGGTATATAGTCTTCCCGAAGAACTTTCTCAACTAAGGGATAATCAAACTTATCATGCCCTGCCTCAACAGGCGTATGGGTTGTAAAGACACATCTATCCCTAACTGCCTCTATATCCCAGATTAAGTTCTCATCCCATACCTCTTCAATACTTCTTTTAAAATCATTCAGAAGCTCTATAGTTAATAAAGCTGAGTGTCCCTCATTCATGTGGTACCTTCTAATCTCAAGATCCATCTCCTTCAAAACACGGATACCACCTATTCCTAAGATTACTTCCTGTTTTAGCCTATACTCACTATCACCGCCATAGAGATAATGGGTAAGTTTTCTATCGGCCTCATTATTTTCTGAGATATCCGTATCAAGATATAGTATAGGGACCTCACCACCCATAGGACTTTTAACAAAATATATCCAGGGCTTTATGTAAACCTTTCTACCATCGAGAGTCACATCTACAATGATATCCGTTGGTGTCATTATACTTTCAGGATTGAAATCAGACTCTCTCTCAATTTGATTACCTTCATTGTCAATATCTTGCTCAAAATAACCCTTCTTAGTAAGTAAGGTAACTGCCACAAGAGGCACCTTTAAATCTGCAGCTGCTTTAATCGTATCACCAGCCAAAATCCCCAATCCACCGCTGTAGGTAGGTATTAGGTGCGTAATACCTATCTCCATAGAAAAATAGGAGATATGGGGTCTGTCATTTTTAATATACTGTTTTTTATTCATAGCAAAATTTTGTACTAAAAAAATATTTAATTCAAGAAATTTTTTAAAAATAGTGATTTATGACACTTGATATTTTCCTCCTTTTGTGTTTAGCTATAGTAAGTAGACTCACAAAAAAGGAGGGAAACTATGAAAGTTATTGTATTTTTTTTACTTTTTCTTGTATCCCCAGCATTAGCCCTTGAGTTTCAACCCATTGGTGCAAGGCAGCTGGGCATGGGAGGTGCTGGAGTTGCCTCAACAATGGATGTAACTGCCCAGTATTATAATCCTGCCATATTTGGTTTTTTCGGTAAAGAGACAAAAAAGGTTTTTAAAGACAAAGACTTTGGTTTAAACGCTCAGTTAGGAGCAGGTGTTAGATTAGAGAATAATCTGGCTGACAATGTTGATGCCTTGAGTAAGATCAACTATGATCTTGTTGAGCAAATCTCAACCACCACAGGGCTGAATTTTACTAATGAGGCCTATAGCGAAGCACTGAAACTTCTCTCACTAATTCAAAAGATTGATAAAGATCAGGGTGCCATTACGATTAATGCCGATGCCCTATTAGCAACAAGGATCAAAAGGGTTGGAGTTGGTGTCTATGGAATCTCAGAAGTAAACGGAAAGCCCCATTTGGATTTAAACAATGTTCAGATTGGAACAAGCTCGGCAGATATGCAAACAAAACTAAATAATTATGCCGCTGGTATATCAGACCCAGGATCACAAGGATTTTTTTCCTCTACACAATATAATAATATCTTAAACTCCTTAACTTCAATTTTGGGTCTACCTAATGCAACGAAGCTTTTGAATCAGGCTGAATCGGTACTAAAGAATTATGGAAAAGTCACTCCTCAAGAAGCCTATGCTGCTATGGATTTAATTGTTCAGGCCCTTGGTGGAGCACCACTACCTCAAGCTTCTTCTGCCTCTATTAAAAAGTCGGCTGTAACTGGAGGCATTGAAGATAATCAGACTTCTATCGTAGCCAATGGTATTGCTCTAATTGAGGTACCACTAACCTATGGTCACCCAATCTCTGATTCTCTTGCTGTCGGACTAAACCTTAAATACATTCAAGCAAACGTCTTTAGAGCCGCTCCTGGGGATATATTAGTATTTAGTAAAGACTCTGGCGATATTGTAAAAGACTTAGACAATTATAAAAAAGATAGTTCCAATTTTGCCGTTGATGCAGGTATTCTTTTTCAGCCTGCTAACTGGTTTAAGATAGGGGTTGTTGGCAAATATCTAAATAGCCCCAAGTTTGATGACCCCTTAGGTGGAAAGATAAAGATCAAGCCACAGGCAAGGGCAGGTATTGCTCTTAACCCCTGGGAAACTTTTACTATAGCTGCAGATATTGATATCACAGAAAATGAGACTATGAACCCAGGTTATAAAAGTAGAAATGTTGGTGGCGGCATAGAGTGGGATATACTAAAGTTTTTGGCATTGAGGGCAGGTGTTTATAAAAATTTAGCTGAGACTGATATAGACATGATGTACACAGCAGGTCTTGGTTTAAATTTATGGCTTATAAGATTAGATGTATCGGCTGCTATCTCCTCTAATAGGAGTAAATTTGATAATAAATCTTTTCCTGAAGAGGCAAGAGTTCAAGCAAATCTATCCATTGAGTTCTAAGGTAAACCAAAAGATGGGTAATGGTTAAATACCATTGCCCATCTTAGCTTAATCCCCTTTATCTTTTACCTCTCCTATTAATGTGCCCTTAAAGAGTCTTATCTTTACAAAGCTACCTATCTCAACTAAGCTTGCATCTTTTAGTACGTCACCTCTTTCCAACCCAAAGGTAATACTATACCCCTTTGACAATACCTTAAGAGGACTTAAAACCTCTATCTTACCAGCTAAAACAGATAAACTCTCTTTCTTTAAGATAATTTTTTTCTCCAGTGCCTTTGAAATCCTTGAATAGAGACTCTTTGTCTTCTCTCTATTAATAAGAATAAACCTACGAGGAGACAGTAAGTATAAGGTCTTTGATAGATCCTTTAGTTTCTTATTTTTTTTGTCTATATTATTTTTAAAGGCTAAGACAAATCTTTCTCTTATCTCATAGGCTCTTACAATCCTCATCTTAATATTAATAATAGGAGACCTTAAGG
>CAZIMS010000028.1:0-3809 GCA_964540515.1 uncultured Pseudomonadota bacterium
CAGAAACCCGACCCCTTCGACAACAGGTGAATTGCGTCAAATCAGGCCATTGCCGGAGACATACCGCCTCCGGCCCTGGGGAAGATGCGTCCGAGTCCGAGAAAATCGCCTGGGCGTCGATTCTTCCGCTGTCAGAATCCGGCACTTCAGCTAGATCCAGCTTCCGATCCCCAAAAGCGGAACACGCCGCTACTTTTCGTTGCCGCTCTTGGGCGCCGTGACCAGGAGCATTGCACACGGCGCCCAGCCGCAGCGGATAACCGCTTAATAGTCCAGCCGCAGTCCGAACTGGAGCATGCGCTGGGCCCTGGCGCCAGTGACGTAACCGAAGTTGCCAGCGCCGACAGTCGTCGATATCGCGGTGAACTGCGGGTGATTGAACGCGTTAAACATCTCGCAGCGGAATTGGAGACGCAACGCCTCGGTTACCGTGAAGTTCTTTGAAAACGCCATGTCCCAGTTGTTGATGCCCGGCCGGAGCAAGACATTGCGGCCGAGATTGCCCCAGGTGCTGGCCTCCGGTCTGGCCACTGCTTCGGTGTTGAAATAGCGCCTGAGCGTCCGCTGGTTCTTGGGCAAATTGGGATTAGAGACCCACACCGGGCGGGCGCCCTCGCCGGTGCCGGAGAGGTCGCCCGGCACGCTAATGCCGGTCGGCATCCCACTTTGAAACATGGTTATCCCTGCGATCTGCCAGCCGCCGAGAATACTGCCCAGCAGCCCACGCTGCCCGCGCAGGAAAGGCAGCTCGTAAATATACGAAAAGTTCAGCATGTGCTGGCGGTGGTAAGTTGCCCGTCCGTAACGTCCCTGGCGCGTGTTGTACTTATTGAGCGCCATGTCGCCGAAGCCCTCCGCGTGGTTCATGGCTTTCGACCAAGTGTACGCGACCGAGTAGTGCAGGCCGTTTTCGAAGCGACGCGTGAGGGTGGCTTGCAGAGCGTTGTAGTTTCCGTTGTAAGCATTTTCGGTAAAACGGATGTAAGAGAAGCCCGGATATGGACGAAGAGCATCCAGTGCTTTGCTCGGGTTGGCATAAGTCGGGCCGAGAGGCGGCTGGTTGTAGTTCACGGCCCCGTAAAGGTAACGGTCCTGTTTGCCCACATAAGCAAGATCGATCAGCAGATTGGGCAGCAACTGACGCTGCACGCTCAGGCTCCATTGATAGCTGGTGGGATTCTTGCTGACGGGGTCGATCATCGAGCCCGGGATGGGGAATACCGGCCTGACCGCTGCGGTTCCCCCGGGGTTATCGACCTGGCCGTTGCTGATGCTGACAACCGGCTGCAACGGAGAGACTCCGCCGGGGTGCGACCAGTCGTTGCAGGTGATCCGGTTATAGTCAATACCTGCTCCTCCGCGGAGGACTGTCCGGTGCCTGCCGCCGACATCCCAGGCAAAGCGCAGGCGCGGGCCCCAAAGTTGGTGCGTATCCGTCAGCGTCTTGAGGAGGCCATGAAACAGCCGCTAGGATTCCGCATCGGCCGCGAACGGGACGCGACCGTAGGCCGCCTTTGGCCAGTCCTTGCCGGGTAATGTGATGCCGTTATATAGAAAGCCGCTGCCCGGCTCGATCGTGCCGTCGCCGCGTACGGTCACCGCCTGTTTGATGTCGTAGAACGTCGGGTTAAAGGATTGGAAGTTGCCCCAAGCGCTGCCGAATGGCGGCATATAAGACCAGCGCAGGCCGTACTCTAGCAAGAGATCGGGTCTCACTTTCCAACTGTCCTGGGCAAAGGCCTCGTACATCGTGCTCCGGCAGGGGATGTAAGCGCGCAGACCGATCTCCTCATAGGTATCGAAATTGCCCAGAAGCATGTCGGCCCAAGTGTTTCCAGTTGTGAGCGGGTTGGCCCTGGAAGCGGTGAACCAGAATACGCCGTTCTGGTTCATGCCGGCGACTCCGACCAGCACCGAGTCCATGTCGTTCTGTTGGGCCGCTTCGACGTAGACTCCAAACTTCAGGGTGTGGTTGGAGAGGATCTTGGTAAAGTTGCTCCGCCACTGGTAGATCGGCCCGGTGCTCTTGGAAGGATAGGGTCCTCCAGTGAAGCCACCCATCCCGGAGATAGTGACGTTCGGCAGCTTTTCGCCCATCAGCTTTTGCGCCGCAGGGAAAACGTACGGAAAGTCGATCTCATAGCTCCGGCGGTCAAAGCCCTTGCCGGCCGTCATAATCTTGTTGATATCCGCCGTGGCCCCGAACAAGAACTCGTTGATGGTGGAAGGATTCACGGTGCTGGTGATCTGGATGGTGCCGTTCTTCTTGGGCCGGTCGAAGTCCTGGGTTGCCTCCAGTGCAAAGTTCTGCGGGCTGTAATCCCAGGTGTCGGTTTGATTGAGCCGGACGCTGAACCGTGTCCGACCGAGGTTGTAGTCCACCTTGGCCATGTGGATCCGGACGTCGTTGCGCGCCAGCAATGTGCGGATCAGGTTATTCCCCACGTACATGTCAGGAAAGGTGGGGTACGGGATCACCTTGGTGAACGCGTAGCCGTTGCGGCTTAATCGTGCCTTAGGAATGATGTTGCCGGGAAACGGCGCTTTGCTGAGCGGATCCACTGGCACCGCCAGGCCAGCCGGCCGGTAGGGCGTGTTGAGGTTGCCCTCCCGCAATTCTATCGGCGGCAGCCAACCTACCACGGTGCTGCCGGCCCTTCGCTTGCTCCACTCCTGGTTGAAAAAGAAGAACAGGCAGCTCTTATCGGTGTTCCACGTTCCGGGGATGTAGATTGGGCCGCCCAACGTCCAGCCGTAGTTATTCCAGCGCAGGTGCGGCTTGGTCAGCGCAAAGAAGTCTTTGGCGTCGAACTTGTCGTTGCGCACGTACCAGTACAGCGCCCCACGGAATTCTTGTGTTCCGCTTTTGGAGACGAAGTTAATCTGGGAGCCAGAGTTGCGCCCGTGCTCAGCCTTGAAACCGGCCGTGATGACCTGAACCTCCTCCACCGCGTCGATGCTCATCGTGCCAGTGAGAAAGTTGTTGGCCCGGGTGCGGACGTTGACCACGCCGTCGATCTGCCAGAGGTTCTGGTAGCTGCGAGAGCCGTTGATGGTCCAGGCCCCCACGCCGTAAAGACTGAAGACGAAATCGTTGAAATTGCCCGTGTGGGAAACACCAGCCTGAATGCCGACCAGGTTGATGAATGATCGGCCGCCGACTGGCAGCTCCAGGAGCTGGTCCCGGCCTACCAACCGTCCCACGTGGCTGGAGTCAGACACCACACTTTGCAAGGTAGCCGTCACCTCCACCCGTTCCGTAGTTTCCCCGACGCTCAGCTCGACATCCACCGCGATCGCCGCGCCAGCATTCAGCACGATACCGCTCTTGACGAACTGCTTGAAGCCGGCCACCTCGCCCCTGAGTTCGTAAGTGCCGATTGGCAGATTCGTGACGGTGAAGTATCCGCTTTGGTTGGTTACCGTGGTGCGGCTCACGCCAATTTCCGTGCTAACGACTGTTATTTTCACGTTGGGTACGACAGCGCCGGTTGGATCTTTGGCGTGTCCGGAAATCTGACCGGTGCTCACCTGGGCCAGTAAGCTACACGGTGCAATAGCACCGGCAGGAAACCGAGGAGACGAACAAACGTGCGAACTGTTGACATGTTACCTCCGAAATCTTCACGCCTCCGTCGGAACACCCACTTCGGCGGGAACTTCGATTTGACCTCCCGCGCCTCAAGTTTATACCATCTAGCCTAGCGCGCCGATCCCCGCACGCTTTTGGGCTGTTCCCCGCCCCGGGCGCTTCCGTACCGCCTGAGGGGCGATCTTCCCGCTTGCTAGGGCGACTAACGTAGAAAACA
>CAZIMS010000029.1:0-3567 GCA_964540515.1 uncultured Pseudomonadota bacterium
GGCTGTACCTGAACACCACCATTAGTGTAGCGCAGAAAGTATCTTCTCATTTCGCTGTCGCCTAGATACCAAACAGTAACAAACCAACCGTTGTTGGTGGGCGATACCCAATCAAAATATAATATCTTATCCACCTCAAACATTAAAGAAGTCTCTCCCCACAATTCATCTCCGCATCCCATTGCAACATAACCACTCTCACAGTTGTACCCAATCCATTGGCGCCCTACGGCGTATATATCTACATCTTTCTTCCGTATTGTTTTCCGAGCCTTGTTAATACCAGACTTGGATTCCCGTTTCCATCTTTGCATAATGTCATAAAGATATCGTGCATCGCGCGATCCCTCTCTTTCTAACTCGTTGAGATAGTTTTCAATAAAGGACCACATCTCTTGCGAAGCAAAAAAACTACTATAAAACTGGCCTCTTGGCCAATCTCGCCAGAAATGAAACCTGCTAATGGCTTCCCGAAACTCACCCCTGATAACTATACTTTCTTGGCCATCAACCAGAAAAGCAATTTTTGTTGGCGTGACACCAATTCCTTGGTTGTTTCCAAGGGCGAAGTATTCATACAGCAGAAAATCATTGGGTATGTAATGGCCTTGTGGTGTTAGTGTTACTCCATTGAAGTGATATCCTTCTTTGTCGTTTACAACGAATAAATCAGAAAACACTATGGTGGAGTTTTCATATCGCAGCAGGGACATATACCACCTCCGTCTTGTTGATTTGTTGCCGAGCGTATCTGCTCCTCAAGGATGTGTTTCTGTTAAGACGATTAGGCCCAGGCACGCAAGGCCCATCTCGGGACACTGGTTGCTCCACGGCCCAGGCCAGAAAATTACAAACCCAAGCCGCGTCGGGGCCTACTGACAAAAATGGCCGTCGCAGGCCCCGCCCTTTAGGGCTGGGGATAAGACGGCCAAATTGAAAGACCTGTCTGCCAACATATCAGGACAAGCACAGCAATTGCAGTGCAGCAACCGCATTCGCAATGCTGGCGGTGCCACAAAGAGCTGGAGTTGTTAACCCATTCCCCTTTTTCATGCCCAAGTCTGAAGCCCTATGGCGGTGACGTCCTCCCCTCAATAAATTGAGATACACACAAAGGGAGTCCGTGTATCCCCTCAATAAATTGGGGGGGATTACTGCCCCCTCGCACTCCCCCATTTCTCTAAAAGATAGGACTCTGAGGAAACATCCTTTACCGTTACATCCATGCTAATGTTCGGCTCTGGAAACACGCGGATGCAGTTGCTGTCCACCCTCCTCAGCATTGCTATAAGACTCGCTTCCCCCAAGGTCGTATTCGCGCGTTCAATATCTACCCCATTGTCCACTTGTTTCATTAAGATTTTGTCCGTAGGCAACCAAAATGAGTTCCCTGGCAGGGGATACAGGGCTGCTCTGCAATTGGCGTCAACCAGAAAAACGTAGTACCCATACGGGATGTAACCCCTCAAAAGAATTACAGCCACATCTGGGGAGCCTGCCATCACCCCCATTGCTGCAACTTCATACTTCTCATCTGCAAACAGCCTCTTTGCCCACTGTTGGCAAAGGGGCTGGGTGCCAGAAGCATCCTCCACGGAAAGAAAACAGCCCCCTGGCGATTCCCGAACAATAAACGCATGCTTCTCCCCAGCACCAAAGTGCGTGATCCTGCCAAGTTCGTCACGAGATGCTACTAGGTACTCTTTTCCGTCCAGACCGATGGCTATTATAGTTTTGTCTTTAAGGCGGTTTGGGAAACCGCTTTCATAAACTCCAAAAAGCCAGTTCGGGGTCGCCCCAACTATTTCGTACCATCTTCGGACAACACTAAGAACCAATTGCTGATTGGGCAAAAGAACGTCGCCGTGGTCTGGCCAGAAAGTCCATTTTCCATATCTATGCCAAGAACCATAAGGAATCGGCACATCCCATATCTTAATGCTGGACTTGTCCACAACCAAAAAGTGTCCGTGTCCATAATACCGAATAGCCCAGCCGTCGGGAAGCGGTGCCATTTTGGTGTCGCTCACTGTCCGGAGAGCCATTGGGTCAATTTCTCCCCACACACTTTCTCCCAATCCCATCATTATCAAGGGCGAAGAAGACGAGCCGTTGTGAACAAACCACTGTTGGCCCGTGACACATATCTCGGCGTACTGAGAGCGGTTACGCGGGAGCCTTTCATCAACTATCGTTTTTACCCCATTAACTGTACTCACAGAGGCAAGCTCCCACTTTGTTATTTCTGCGAGTATTTGCGCCGCATCCTGACTGGACGGAATCTGCTTTCGCAGAAAATGCTTGATTTCAGCCCAACAGTTAGGTATACCAACTAGGGGTTCCTCTTGTGGTTTTCCAGATAAACGAAAGTAGCAACGAGGGTACCGCAGTGCGTGTTCTGGGAAATCCCCATAAACAACAGCAGCCGTTTTGCCGTCTTGAACAAGGGAAACCCCTTCTTTTGTAACTCCTATGCCGGTATTGCAACCGAAAGCATAATACACCGCAAAATTAAAGTCGTTGGGCTCATATTTATTTTCCACAAGCGATACTCCGCAGAAGTGGTATGTGCGGTTTTGGCGCTCGTCTCCAGACATGACAAAAATGTCTGGCATCATTAGTAAACCCCGATTCTCAGAAAAGAAGAGGGTCATTTCACACCTCCTTTAAATGTGGGATTCTATGAAAAGAGAAGGTCGGGCAAGAGAAGGTCGGGCTGTGAAGAAATATCTCTTGTTGTCACTTCTATGGTAACGTCGGGCTCCAGAGACACAACGATGCGTCCGCCATCTGCCATTTTCAGTGTCGCCAAGCATCTTTCTGTCCCTGCGCTCTTGCTCACGTGTTCAATCTTCATCGTGTTGTCCACACGTTTCATAAGGATTTCATCCCCAGGAAGCCAAGACACGAGCGGCGACAGAGGCAGTAGAGCGGCCCTGTAATTAGCATCAATTATTAGGATGTGGGGCTCGCGTGACTCACGGTGAGTCAAACAAATCACTGCCGTATCGGGCAAGCCGGGCATCACTTCCATTGCGTCAATACTATACATATTGCCAGTAAACAGTTTCCTTACCCGTTGCCAATAAAAGGGCGTCTCACTAGAAGTGTCTTCTATGGAAAGGTAACAACCATCTGGCGCACGCCAAACAATAAATACATGCTCCTCGCCAAAACAAAGGCACAAAACCCGGTGGTCATATTGGTTAAGGAAGGACATTTGGTGTTGTTTACCTTCTTTGCTGATGGCTATTATAGGCATTTCCTCTGTTGTGTCCTGCTGTATTGGACTGTCTAGGAAGAGCCTGTCAGTGATGCTCTCTTTTTGGGAAAAGTGGTTGGGGTCAGGGCCCACAAAGAGCCAGTCCCTGGTTGCCCCCATTAATTTGTACCCAGGCCGGACACTATTAAGAATCATCTGCCCGCCGGGGGAAAGAACATCACCCCGAAACGGCCAGAAAGTCCACTTTTTGTATCTATCCCAGTAGCCATAAGGAATCAGCATGTCCACTATCTCGGTGTGTGGCTCTTTTCTAATCAGGCATCCTTTTGTATAAAACCGAACGG
>CAZIMS010000030.1:0-3448 GCA_964540515.1 uncultured Pseudomonadota bacterium
CTTGTAAGCGTAATTGATGAGGTGAGAATTTCTGGAATAAGAAATTACAACATAGTAACTGAGAGGAGGTGATGACATAAAGAAAAAGTGGGCAGGGTATTAACCTTTGGCGAGGATACCCTGCCCCAAGGAGACGGTGTGTGAACCAACGCCCCCTTGCTTTGATTTTATCAAAAAAGGGGGTGAATGGGAAAAGAAATTTATAACTGTGGAGGTATAAACCCTATGAAGTTATTGCTTTTTGTTGTCGTAAGTTTAGTTTTACTGCCGTCTTTTTCTGAAGCTAAGATAACCTTGATTCCAGAAATTGAGGTTATAGGAGAATCAGTTCAAAAGGAAAAGTCAGAGATTTCTATTAAATCTGAAAGTCTTCCAAGCACTGTTCATGTAATCACTGGGGAAGATCTGGAGAAAACGAATGTCAGGCACTATACGGATTTTTACAGAAAGATTCCAGGTATGAAGGTTATTTATATGGGTCAAGGGGAGGTTGGAGATAGATTAGGAACAAGAGGCTTCTGGAACGGTTATGCTGTTTTCGTTGATGGAGTTCCTTTAAATATGCCTCATCACATGCATTTGCACGGACTTGCTGATGCTGCGTGGCTTCTCCCTGAGATGATTGAGAGAATTGAGGTGATAAAAGGACCTTTTTCAGCCCTTTACGGCAATTTCGCCCTTGGCGGTGTGATCAACATAATAACTAAAAAGGTTGATAAGTCTCCTTCAGTAGGTGCAGAAGTAGGTAGTTTTGGCCTCTTTCAAGGTGTTGCTACCATCTCAAATACTCAATGGAGTCCTACACCATTTCTTGTATATGAGGCATATACAAAGGATGGCTATAGGGATAACTCAAATCTTACAAGATATAACTTTTTTAACAAGGTTACATTCCCCTTTTGGAATGGAAAGCTCTCGATAAGGGCTAACTATGTTAAAAGAGAGTGGGGAGCACCTGGTTATCTATCAATTGATGATGTTAAAAAGGGGATTATAGATAAAAAGTCTGCTGTTAATTCAACAGATGATGGTGACAGTGAATATTATAATCTCGTCTTAAATTATTCACCCAAGAGTGAAGAAGGTCTTCATGGGACATTGTACCTTGCTTCCGAGGATTTCAACAGGGTAGCCACGTTTCCTCCGGCTCCTCAAAGGCGTGAGCATAACAAAAGGGTCTTTTACGGCTGGAATATACTATATAACTATTTGCCCTTACAGAATCTTTCTATTATAGTCGGGACGGATGGCAGATTTGATGATGGCTCAGTCAGAAGACATAATACTCTAAATAGAACAACTATTTTAGCTACCACTCATAACTGGGATGTCAAGGAGTTAAGCATTGGACTTTTTACACAGTTACAGTGGAAGCCTGTTGAGATTGTAAAGATTACAGGCGGGCTAAGGTATGACCGATTCGATTTTGATATAGAAAATAAAATAAGACCTAACAACTCTGGTTCAGGAGATACCCATATCATAAGCCCTAAGATAGGCTTCGTCATCACCCCTGTAAAAAACATCAATATCTTTGCTAATAAAGGACTTGGTTTTAGATCACCCTATGTGGCTGAGATGTCCCCTAATGATAGAGATTATAGAAATATGAACCTTAAGCCTGCAAAGGTTGACACATGGGATGTCGGATTAAACACCCTTTTGTTTGACAGATTGAGCTTTGCCTTTAACTATTATCAAACTGAGATGGAAAGAGAGATAAGGGTTGTAGGTTCAGAGACAGTAAATATTGGTAAATCTAAAAGAGATGGATATGAAGCCGAGGTAAAATATTATGCCACAAATGAGCTAACCTTCTTTGCAAGCTATGCATGGGTAAAGGCAAGGATAAAAAATCCTGCAGTAGCAGGACAGGACAGAGTGACTAATGTGCCTGAAGATTACATTACAGCAGGTATAGAGTGGACAAAAAATCTTGGCAATAAGAGTTCACTGAGTGCAGATCTCTATACTCAAATCTACGGAAAAACCCCTTTAGATGCTGCGGGGACGACATTCAGGGATACCTTTGGCAAATATTATGCGAAGGTGCAATATAAGATATCCAATCTCACTTTGTATGCGGGGGCAATATACCATCCCAAGAAATATATCTCTGAAGGACAGTTTATTGTCAATAATTTAGTAGTTTATGATCCAAAGCCAAGGTGGGATATTAATACAGGAATTAAATATCAATTTTAAAAAATTGTAGATACGCATTTTATGCGGATAAACATCGATTGGAGGGTATATATGAAAAAAGTTATTTTTGTCTTAGTAGCTTTATCTCTATTAATGTATTGCACTGCATCTGCTCATGATTTCTGGATTGAAAAAAAAGATGGCAAACTCTTCATAGTCTCAGGGCATGATGACAAGTGGGATGTCTATGATCCTGCGAGGGTTAGAGAAGTGAAAGCTTTTGACAACAAAGGAAATATCCTTAAAGCCGATGCAGTCAGACAAAAAGACATAGCCTATATTGAATCTAATGAAAATATAGCTATGATAAGTGTATTTTTTGATAATTATTTCTGGGTTAAGTCAACCGATGGCTGGAAAAATATCACAAAGAGAGATGCTCAAAAAGAGGGATTACAAATTCTTGAGTCAGGGCAGTCTTTTAAGTATGCAAAATATATTTCTAAATGGTCAGATATGTTTAGCAAACCAATAGGAACAAAGATAGAAATAGTACCACAGAAAAACCCCTTACCTTTAAAATCAAAAGACAAACTCCCTATAAAGGTTTTACTTGATGGTAAACCTCTTGAAAATGCTCCAGTATTTTTACAAGCCTCTCATGATGAGATAGCTAAAACTAACAAAGAGGGAATAGCAAATGTTGAGCTTAAAAAAGGGCATAACATAATAAGCGCAACCACGCGGGTGCCTTTGGTGAATAATCCTGATGCAGATCAGATTTATTTGAGGGCTTCCCTTTCCTTTGAGGTTAAAGAATGATTAAATTTGGCTATATACTTTTGCTTCTGCTCCTGACTTATTCAGGGGCAGAAGCTCATTCAATACATTATCAGGTTGAAAACAAAGGCATCAGCGTAAGGATTTTCTATTCTGCCGATGACCCTGCGAGCTATTCAGAGTTTGAGATATTCGGCCCCGGAGATAAGATTCCTCATCAGAAGGGAAGAACGGATAGAAACGGTTTTGTCTCTTTTTTGCCTGACCGTGCAGGAACATGGATTATCAAGGTCTTTGGCGAATCAGACCACGGCTATCACGGCGCTCTGGTAGAGGTGAACGTAAATGAAGGCATGTTTATGGAGTCCTTTAAAAAACCTCTTGTTTCTCGATTTACAAAGGCATTCATAGGCATCGGAGTGATAGGCTGGGTGTTTGGAGTAGCAGCTATGTTCAGAAGAAATAAAAAAAAGGTAGCGTAAAATCTTCTGTGTAAAATCTTGAAGGAAAAAAACATAAGGGT
>CAZIMS010000031.1:0-3319 GCA_964540515.1 uncultured Pseudomonadota bacterium
AGATGCAGGACCACCGCGGCCGGCTGGGCTTCGGCCAGGGGTGTGCCCTCGCCGAGCCGCTGGCGCAGGGCTTCGGGTGCCACGCCGAATGGATGCGGATGTGCCTTCGCCGCGGCAGGATGATCGGTCGCGGGCGAGGTCGTCAGCGCGGCGAGGTCTTCAGCCCAAAAGAGCACCTCGCCCGAGTCGGATTGACGTTTAGGCGGGCGCCAATGCGCGTGTAGAACCCACATAAGGGTATTCAGCCATCCTCAATCGAACCTAAAGGGGAAAACCCGCTCGAACCCAATGGTGAACCTAAAAAGGCTAAGTGTTGCGTTTTCTTACCCGGGCTTGGGGTGACCCCAACCCAGGCTTGGTGTGCTCGGAGACAGCGTATAAAAAAGTTAATGAGTTCAATCGTGATCAAGCGCAGGCCGATACTGCGCAGGAAGTCCATTCACGGTTCGTTCTAATTATAACCTACTCCGCGTTTGTCAAGGGGAAAAGATGAATACGGTGGGCGTATAAACCAGGCGATGACGGTCGTCGTTATGCTCGCCGGGTTCAACCGAGGGATAAGCCCGGGTTGACGGCACGCCTCTGCCCGCCCGGGGGTAAACCACCGCTTTATTCCTAACACTCCCTGGTTGGGGGCGGGGAATTGGCCTGACCTGGGATATAAGCGCTCTGTCAAGGGCGTCAGCCTGGTAGTGCTTCGCAGAGGTAGTGCAGGGATTAATCTCCTCACGGGAAATGCTGGCGTAACCATCCGGGACCAGCATTTGCCCGGGCATTGTTCATCCATCCGTTCGCCCAGGAGCTTCGCTTGATGCAGGGATTGTCCTGCATGCCCGCGTTCGCCCAATGTTGAAGCCTCGGGCTCCGGAAACAAAGCCCCCTGCGGGGGCTGGAAGGTCAGGCGGATACATGACGAAGAGGCCCCATCAGGGGCGTTAGCCCGCAGGGCTTTGTGAAGATGGCGTAGGGGTTCACCCCCGCGCGGGGGTGGAGGCGAAGTGTGCTTGAGAGCAAAAAGGGGTTACGCGATGATCACGTAATTCTATACAAAACAGTGGCTTAATAATGTCCTTGCGGGCATAGGATGATTCTGCTCCAAGGTGTAAAAGTATTGGGTACGTAGAGTGAGGCATTAATCTGATGAATAGCATATGTCCAGAAATCTATTTCAGCCCAACTAAGATAAATGCTTAAGGGTAATCATACTGATTGGAATGATGCGGGATTTTGCTTGTAAAATAAGAGCTGCATAAATTTAACGCACCTCCAGTTAGACATTCCCCTTTAAGGCAAGTAACTTTGTCCAGCCAAAACCGATATTGGCTATTCACATCAATGAGATGGTTTAGAAGAGCGGCAGTCTATTGGACGGCATGACGCAAAAGTCCTTAATGTTTTATTAGCGTCAGTCGATATTGACAAATAGAGCAGGTATAGGATTCGGTTGACACTTTCACCTTGGGTGCGCCAGCATACATCATCAACATGTTTCTACGAGGGTTGGTATTTGTATCTTTGGCGATTTTTTGCGAGAAGGCTGTTGTTAACTTGCAGGGTACAGGATAAAACCTCTGGTTATTTATTTGGAACTCTAAACCTCTTTTCGTTGCTTGCAGACTAATCCATTCTCCCTATTTCAATGAACCTACCAGTTGGTGGTCCACATAATCTGAATGGGATACCGCGAATTATTTCTTCAATACAACCCTCATTTAGTTGACCAAGTTTTTCTTCAACCCATAACCTGGCTTCATGTTGAGCTTCTTCATTACCAATAAACGCGAAGGTGGCTATGTAGCCCAGAAAAGAACTGGCAATATCATTCTGGGGTTCGGAATATTGGATGATCGTCGCGTCAATGAAATCCACCGAGGTTAATGTGTAACTCATGAATTCAACGTGCATTGAAATAAGATTGTTTACCTCCCGATCACAGTACCATACATACCACTTTCCTAATCCTTCAGCCTGGGATTCTTTTGCGTTTGTACAGGTAAATCCTTTTTCTGTTAGATTTACTTTAATATCGGTAGGTTGTAAACTAGGCAGACCGACAGGTCTTGGGGATGGTGTTATCGTAGATGCAGTAAGGAAAATGGTTGAAGATGTTGGTGAGGGTGCTGACGTTAGTAAAACTGAAACGCTTTGAGAAGGCGTCAAAACTGTTGATGTTAATAAACCTTTAATGGTTTGAGAAGTTGGCACACGATCTTGTTGCACGCCGAGTATAGCCAAGCAAATACAACTCATAATGAGAAAGGCGGCCAAAATCAGATAGAGTGTTTTGCGTTTTGGTTTGCCATTGGTTTTTTGCATGATAATCCCTTTATTCTCCTTTAGGTTTACTTGGATTTAGAAATTTAAAATGACTTGAGCCGATTTTGGCTTCCGGCTCGGTGTTTGGGTTAGGGGTTGTGGCGTTCGGCACTGAAGCGCAAGAGAAAGGTCTTAATACCCTTTCGGGCATTCGATGATTCTGACTCCAAAATTACCCATTTCTACGCTTTTTCGAAGAGAGGCGCGCAAAAGTGTTATTATTCACAAATCAAGTCCCCCCTGGCATTTGTCTAGGGGGTGTTTCCCCAAACATCTCTTGGCAACCGTCCTCACCCCGACTATGCACTTGTTAAGGTATGCGGGATCTGGTTGCTTTTATTGTAGGGATGTTCCCGTATAAATACAAGCGTCGTGCGGGGGTGAATTTGGGGGAGAAATCGCTCCGTTTAACCTGCGCAGTGTGTCCCGGCGCGTGGCGGGTATCTCGCGCGGGGATAAATCCCCGCGCTACGCATACGAAGCCCTGCGGGCTGACCCCCTGGTGGGGCGTTTTCATTGCACAGCCGGCCACTCCCCAGCCCCCTTCAGGGGGCTTTGTAGTTATATCCCGGGGTTTCAGCCCCGGGCGAATACGGGCATGTGGGACAACCCGGGTGTTGCCGGGGCTCTTGGGCGAATCCGGAAATGGGCGCTACCCAGGCTAAACCCGATCCCGGATGGGTGCGTTGGCATGGCCTGAGGGAGTTATTTCCATTCTATTGGCCAGGCCCAGAGCGCCCCGCTCGCGGTCAACGCCAGCAGGTGCGTACCCTCGCCGGCCCAGGCCAACCCGAGCACGTCATCGCCCACCGCCAGGTGCGCCAGGCGTTCGCCGCGGCCCAGAGCGAGAATCTCAATCCCGCGCCCGACCTGCGGACGCTCGAGGCTGGGGCGCGCCAACACCCCACGCATAGGCAGGTAGGCTTCATCCCCGCGCGCCGTCACCGCGGTGGGGGCAGACGCACCGCTGGGCACGTCCCACAGATGCAGGCGCGTATCGTCC
>CAZIMS010000032.1:0-3299 GCA_964540515.1 uncultured Pseudomonadota bacterium
CATAGTGGTCAACTCGCCTTTGAATCCTCCTCGAGGGCCCATGCGGGCGGACGAGCGAAGCTACTGTCAGGGCATGCCGTGACGGCCGGTCATATGTGGTAAGCTATCGTCGGCCAAGAGGTTGGTCCTTTCGGGCTGGCCTGGTGTGTGCGAGGATCTGGCCACCGCCGGCGGCGGCAGGCCGGGCGAACCTGGCGGCTGCGGCGGTTCCCCGGGGGAGGGAACTCGCCACGCGGAAGTACAGCCGACTGCGGGGGACGATCATGAAACATGCGAGGGGAAATTACGCCCGACGTGTCCTCATCCCTGGCTTTGTCGCGCTCGCGCTTTGCGTGGCGGCGTACAGCCAGGCTTCCTTCGGCGTGGTCACGGGCAGAGTGACGGACAGTACCGGCGCTGTAGTGCCCGGCGCACGGGTGCAAATCGTGAACCAAGCCACCAATGTGATGCGTACCATTGTGACGGACGCCCTGGGGAGCTACGAAGCCACCCACTTGCACCCCGGCATGTACACGGTGAGGGTGGAGGCATCCGGCTTCAAGCGTTTCGTGCACACCAATATCTTGCTGGAAGCAGTGGCGCACGTGCGCATAGACGTGAAACTTGAGGTCGGCGATGTGGCTACCGAGGTGACGGTCACAGGCGCGGCGCCAGTGGTGGAATCGGAAACGGCGAGCATAGCCCAGTACCGTCCCGTCCAACACTTGCTGGACCTGCCGCTCAACGTCATCGGCACCACTGCGCCTTTTTACCAGGTTGCCATCCTGACTCCCACGGCTTTTGAGGGAGAGGGTTCGGCGCGCGCATTCGCGGGCGCACGCCGCACGACGACGAATTTCAACGTGGACGGTGTGAGCTCGAACTCGATCGTTTTCGGCAATCAGGAGGCAAACCTTCAACCGCCCGTGGACTCGGTGCAGGAAGTCAGAGTAAGCTACGCAGGTAACAAGGCGGAATTCGCCGATTCGGGCAATTTGATGATCGTTACGCGTTCGGGTCAGAACCAGTTCCACGGCTCGGCCTTCTGGCACCATTACAACAGCCGGCTGGCGGCACGCTCGTTCTTTGCGCCCACGAGGGGAGCAGTGGATCCGGTGACCGGCAAGGAGGTAACCTCGCAGCAGAACATTTTTGGCGGTTCGCTAGGGGGTAGGATCGTCCGGGACCGAGCCTTTTTCTTCGCGGCGTTCGAAGACAACTACGATCCGACGCCGACTCCGGTAACCGCCAGCGTTCCCACGGTGAAGATGCGCGAAGGCGATTTTTCGGAGGCGACGACCGTAGTGCGCGATCCATTCACCGGACATCCGTTCCCCGGCAACAGCATTCCGAAGTCGCGTCACAATTCCGCCTCGTTGAAGGCCCAGCAAAGGCTTTACCCGTTGCCCAACTTCGGTCCGCCATCCCTGGTGGTGGCTAACTTTCGAGGCAGTTTTGATCGCGACAGCCGCGTCGACAAGATCAACACCCGGGTGGATTACGTGATCTCCGCAAAGCACACGGTGTACGCGCGTTTCGGCTTCACGCGCAACCGCGCGGACAGCCTGGCCGGCGGTTTCCTACCGGCCGGGTTCATCGGCGGGCACGCCCGGACGCTGAATCACGCACCGCAGGGACACATCTCCAGCACTTACACGGTCGCGCCCAATCTGATCAACGAGGCCCGCGCCGGGGTAGCGCGACACTGGGTCACCACGGGAGGGCCGCTGCCCGGACAGGAGCTCATAGATTTTATTGGCATCCAAGGGCTCAAGAGGCAGCCGCCTGAGGAGCGCGCCGCTCCCAACATCACCATCACGGGTTTCCAGAGCATCGCCTGGAGCGGCGACAACCGGCGCGTTGCCAACCACTACCTGCTCAGCGACCAGCTCACCTGGATTCGGGGTCGCCATACGGTCAAGTCAGGCGTCGAGTACCGCCCGCAGCAGTACAACGGCCCTGCCCGTCCGGGTTTCGGAATCTATAATTTCACCAACCGTTTCAGCGGGTATCCCTACGCGGACTTCATCCTAGGACTGCCCACTACCACGCAACGCGAGCAGGAGCGGCCCTTGCTCTATGCTCGCTGGTACTCGGCAGGTTGGTTCGTGCAGGACGATCTTAAGCTGTCTGCCAGGCTCACGCTCAACCTGGGCCTGCGTTACGAGTATAACAGCCCGCAGTGGGACAAGTATGACGTGATCTCGACGTTCGACCGGGCCGGCGGGAGCCTGGTGGTGCCGAAGGCCGAGGTCCTGCAATACATTCATCCCTTGTTCCCAAAAACGGTGCCCATCATTACGGCTGCGGAGGCGAACCTACCGCGCTCATTGCGGCGTCCGGACAAGAACAATTACACGCCCCGGGTGGGTTTCGCCTACCGGCCCTTTGCCGACGCGCGCACCGCCATCCGCGGCGGCTATGGCATCTTCATGGACGACTTGACGGCGGATGTATTCGCCGCCTTCCTGGTGCGCCATGGCCCCTTTAACTTCAACGAGGGGTTCACTAACACGATTGCCGACGGCGTGCCATTGCTCACCTTCGACCGGCCGTTCCTAGCTATGGGCACGCGACTGGGGGCGCTGGACGTGCGCGGCATGGACTTTGACCTGCGCAATCCGTACGCCCAGCAATGGAGTTTCACAGTTGAGCGAGAGGTGGCCCCCAACACCGGCGTGAGGCTGTCTTACATCGGCACCAAGACCACACGGGCAACCTACCGCAGCGACATCAATAAGCCGCGACCCGGCACGGAACGATTCTCACCTGCGCGCCGGCCTTACCCGCTGTACAACACCGTCATCTTTTGCGAGAGCGCGGGTAATCAGACTTACCAAGGGGTCTCGCTGAACATCGAGCGTCGCATCGAGCGCGGCTTTTACTTCCAAGCCAACCACACGGTCGCCAAGATGCTCACGGACACCGAGGATGCCAGTGAAGGCGGGCCGACGCTGGAAAACCCTTACGACCGTGCGGGCTTCCGGGGAGACTCGCAGTGGGTGCCCCGTCATCGGTTCATGAGCAACCTGATCTGGGAGCTACCCGTGGGACGGGGCCGCCGGTTGCTCAACCGGGGCGGGTGGGCCGACTGGGTGGCCGGGGGGTGGCAGATGAGCGCCATTTATATTGCTCGCACCGGCGAATATCTCACCCCGGTGTTTTCCGGCTCGGATCCGTCCAACACGAATACCATCGGCGGGAGGGCGGACCGCACCGGCAACGGGAACCTGCCGCGCAGGCAGCGCACGATCGAACGCTGGTTTGAGGCTTCCGCCTTCGCCGTGCCGCCCAACGGGCGGTTCGGCAATGCGGGCCGG
>CAZIMS010000033.1:0-2817 GCA_964540515.1 uncultured Pseudomonadota bacterium
AGATGTTTTGCCAACTGTTCCTCCCAGTTGGGTATCTTCATACCTAAGCTAAGACCCATCTCTGCTAAAACAGCTTTAACAAGATTAAGGGACTTTTTGCCAAAATTTCTGAAAGTAAGCATCTCATGCTCTTCCCTCTGCACAAGCTCACCTATCCAGTTTATGTTTGCTTTCTTTAAGCAGTTTGAGGCTCTGTGAGACAACTCAAGCTCCTCAACACTTTTAAAGATGTTTTCGTTTAGTTGTGGCTCTGTTGTAACTGCAACTTCCTTCGTCTCTAACTCTTCCTCGTCTTCATCAAAGTGTATAAACATATCAAGATGTTCCTTAAGTATCTTCGCCGCAACCCCTAAGGCATCCTCAGGATCTATACTACCATCTGTCCATACTTCCATCGTAAGTCTATCGTAATCCGTCATCTGACCTACTCTCGTATTCGTTACATCAAAGGTCACTCTCTTTATCGGTGAGTATATGGCATCAATCGGTATATACCCTATCTCCATATCTTCTAACCTGTTCCTCTCAGCTGGCACCCAACCCCTACCTAACTTCACCAATACTTCCGCATTAAAAACCGCTCCCTTATCTAAGGTTGCTATCACTAAATCAGGATTTAGTATCTCCACATCACTATTATTAAATTTTATATCCCTTCCATAAACGTTACCCGGCCCCTTGACACTTATCCGAGCCCACTCATCTTTATAGTCCGACGGTACACTAAACCTCACCTGCTTCATATTCAAAAGTATGTCTATTACATCCTCTTTTACACCAGGTAGTGACATAAACTCATGGTCTGCTCCCTCTATCCTTACAACTGATACCGCCGCACCATATAATGACGATAACATTATCCTTCTTAATGAGTTGCCTATTGTCGTACCAAAACCCTTCTCTAAAGGCTCTATCTTAAACTTGCCATAGGTCTTACTATAGGTCTCTTTATCGACCTCAACCCGCTTGGGTTTTATTAAATCTTTCCAGACTTTATACATTAATTTTCCTCCTATCTTTTATTTGGAGTAAAGCTCAATAATAAGCTGTTCCTGTATCGGATACTCAACGTCGGAACGAGTTGGTTTTGACCTTACATAGCCCTTTCCTGATTCTCTATCCAACTCTAACCAGGCTGGAATATGCCTCCTTACTACCGCCTCTAAAGCATCTTTTATGGTAGCATTATTCTTACCAGCCTCTGTTAACTCTATTACATCGTTAGGCTTAACAAGATAGGACGGTATGTTTACTTTCCTACCATTAACATTAAAAAATCTATGTAATACAAGCTGCCTCGCCTGTGTTCGAGAGTTGGCAAAGCCAAGTCTATATACTACGTTGTCTAACCTCCTCTCTAATAGAGACAATAGGTTCTCTCCTACTACCCCCTTCATCTTATCTGCCTTGAAATAGTTAAGCTTAAACTGCCTCTCCACTATCCCATATATCCTCTTTACCTTCTGCTTCTCTCTTAACTGTATACCATAGTTGGATAGCTTCTTCATCTTCGACTGCCCAAATACCCCCGGCGGATAGTTCCTCTTCTCAAAGGAACATCTGTCCGTATAGCATCTGTCCCCCTTAAGATACAGCTTACTGTTCTCCCTCCTGCAAAGCCTACATTTTGCACCTATATATCTTGCCAAGATATACCTCCTTATACTCTTCTTCTTTTGGGCGGCCTACAACCATTGTGTGGTATCGGTGTTATGTCTTTTATCGCTATTATCTTGAATCCAAAGGTCTGTAATACTCTTAAGGCCGACTCCCTTCCTGACCCAGGACCATTTACACAAACTGTAACGTTCTTCATCCCCATCTCCGCCGCCTTCTTACCAGCATTCTCAGCAGCAAGCTGCGCCGCATAGGGTGTACCCTTCCTCGAACCCTTAAATCCTACACTACCTGATGACGCCCACGCTACTACATTGCCTTGCATGTCTGTCACCGATACTATCGTATTGTTAAAGTTTGACTTGATGTATATATACCCATTGGGTACATTCTTCTTCTCTTTCTTCTTCTTTACTCTCGCCTTACCCATCTATAACCCCCCTTTATTTCGCCTTTCTCGTGCTTCCAAGCGCTTTTCTCGGACCCTTTCTCGTCCTCGCATTCGTATGGGTCCTCTGACCTCTTACCGGTAAACCCATCTTATGCCTTAAACCCCTATAACACCCTATCTCCATTAACCTCTTTATGTTTAAGGCTATCTCTCTCCTTAAATCACCCTCCACTTTATGACTCTTGTCTATAACCTCTCTTATCCTCGCTACCTGATCATCCGTTAAATCCTTCGTCCTTATGTTATAGTCAACCTTCGCCTCATCTAGTACCCTCTTTGATAGTGTAGGCCCTATCCCATAAATATATGTTAACGCTATCTCTATCCTCTTATTCTTTGGTAAATCTACACCCGCTATCCTCGCCACTTTTAACCTCCTTATCCCTGTCTCTGTTTATGCTTAGGATTCTCACAAATTATCCGCACTACACCCTTCCTCTTTATAGCCCTACACTTCTCACACATCTTCTTTACTGACGGCCTTACTTTCATATATCCTACTCCTTACTCTATTATTTCGCCCTGTATATTATCCTACCCCTCGTTAAATCATAGGGCGATAACTCTATCACCACCCTATCTCCAGGTAGTATCCTTATATAATGCATCCTCATCTTCCCTGAAACATGCGCAAGTATCTTGTGCCCATTGTCTAACTCCACCCTAAACATAGCATTCGGCAAGGTCTCTATTACCTTACCCTCTACCTCTATCGCATCTTCCTTAGCCATCTATCTCCTCGTCTAGGG
>CAZIMS010000034.1:0-2578 GCA_964540515.1 uncultured Pseudomonadota bacterium
CGCGGACCCGTAGACGCGCCCAAGTTCAAAGATTACATCCTCCCTCTCATCTTCCTGAAGCGCCTCTCGGATGTGTACGACGATGAAATTGCCCGCCTGGCCGAAGAGTTCGGCAGCCGCGAGACAGCCGAAAGGTTGGCAGCCGAGCAGCGCAGCCTGGTCCGCTTTTACGTCCCCCAAGCAGCCCGCTGGGAGGAAATCCGGCAACGGACTACCGGCCTTGGCCAGTACCTGACCGACGCCGTGCGCGCCCTGGCGAGGGAAAATCCAGCGCTCCATGGCGTGATTGACACCGTAGATTTCAACGCCACCGCCGCCGGCCAACGCATCCTCGACGACCCACTCCTGGCCAAGTTGATCCAGGTGCTCAGCCGCCACCGCCTGGGGCTGCGCGATGTGGAGCCGGACATCCTGGGCCGCGCCTACGAGTACCTGCTGCGCAAGTTCGCAGAGGGACAGGGCCAGAGCGCAGGCGAGTTTTACACCCCGCGGGAGGTGGGGGTCTTGATGGCGCGTCTTCTGGACCCTCAGCCTGGCATGGAGGTATATGACCCCTGCTGCGGCTCGGGCGGTCTGCTCATCAAATGCCATCTGCGGCTGTTGGAAACGCACGGCAAACGCCAAAACGGGCACCTGCGCCTGCCCAGGGAAGTCGCGCCGCTGACGGTGTACGGGCAGGAGATCAACCCCGCCACGTTTGCCATGGCGCGCATGAACGCCTTCATCCACGACATGCAGGCGGACATTCGCCTTGGCGATACCATGCGGCGCCCGGCCTTCACCGACCCGGCGGGCCGGCTGCGCCGCTTTGACCTGGTGGTGGCCAACCCGATGTGGAATCAGACGTTTCCTGCGGATATTTACGAAAACGACCTCTATGAGCGTTTTCGCTTCGGCACGCCGCCCTCCTCCAGCGCCGACTGGGGCTGGCTGCAACATATGCTTGCCTCGCTCAAAGACGGCGGACGCATGGCGGTGGTGCTGGATACCGGCGCGGTCTCGCGCGGCTCGGGCAATCAGGGCTCCAACCGTGAGCGGGACATCCGCCGGGCCTTCGTGGAGGCCGACCTGGTGGAGGCGGTCATCCTGCTACCGGAGAACCTCTTTTACAACACCACCGCGCCCGGCATCATCCTCGTCATCAACCGCCGAAAACGCCGCCCGGGCGAGATGTTGTTCATCAACGCCTCGAAACTCTTTGCCAAAGGAAGGCCCAAGAACTACCTGGCGGAGGAGCACGTGCAGACGATCGCGCAGGTGTACCACGCTTGGCGCGCCGAGGAAGGGCTTTCGGCGATCATCACCAAAGAGGAAGCGGCGCGCAACGACTACAACCTGAGCCCCAGCCGTTATGTGGCGACCAATGACAAAGAAGAGGTGCTGCCGTTGGAAGAGGCCATGGTGCTCTTGCGGGAGGCCGAAGAAGAACGCGCCCAGGCCGACGCCAAACTGCAAGAGGTCTTGCGAAAGTTGAACTTAATGGACTAACAGGAGGTCAGCCATGGCGATACCTGACTACCAAACGTTAATGAAACCGCTGCTTGAGGTTATTAGCGATGGGAATCCTCACCCCATGGGCGGAGTTGTCGAGGCGCTGGCCAAACGCTTTGGTCTAACTCCTGAAGAACTGGCCGAGAAAATTCCCAGCGGTACTCAACCATTATTTTATAATCGCGTAGGATGGGCGCGGACTTACTTAAAAAAGGCAGGTTTACTGGATAGCCCCCAGCGCGGTTTTGTGCAAATCACAGAAAGCGGAAAGCAAGTCCTCCAACAAGGCGTCGAAAAGATTGATAACGACTTCTTGATGCAATTCGAGGAGTTTAAAAAGTTTCGGGAGGCAAGCAAAGCTTCCCCCAAAGCAAAGGGTGGTGATGGCGCAGCGATTTCACCCGAGACGCCGCAGGAAGCCTTGGAAGCGGCCTATTTTGAACTTCGTTCTGCTCTTATCTCCGAAATTCAGGAAACGATCAGGGCGCTTCCCCCTCGCGCCTTTGAAAGGCTTGTGGTTGATGTTTTGGTCAAGATGGGATATGGCGGCCCTGATGAACAAAGTCAGGTTATAGGCCGTTCCGGTGATGAGGGCATCGATGGCGTTATTCGACAAGACCCGCTCGGAATCGACACAATCCACATTCAGGCTAAGCAGTGGACAGGGTCTATAGGCCGACCTGAATTACAAAAGTTTGTGGGGGCTTTACAGGCAAAATCAGCCAAGAAAGGCGTTTTCATTACCTCCTCCGATTTCACCAACGAAGCCAAGGATTATGCCGCACGAACTGGCCTAATACTCATCGACGGGAAGCGATTGGCAGAGCTGATGTTTGAATATGGGCTTGGTGTCTCCTCGGTAAAGTCCTATGAGGTTAAGCGGATCGACTCAGATTATTTCGCAGAGTTGAAGGGATCCCTATGACCTCCCCTGACGCTCTCCCCGACGGCTTCAAGATGACCGAACTCGGCCCATTGCCGGAAGAGTGGCATGTGGTAAAGTTGGGGGAGGTTGTAAATAAAGTAAAGGGGCGAAAACCTTCTTCGACATCCGATGCACCCAGCAAGAACAGCCTGCCGTATCTAA
>CAZIMS010000035.1:0-2234 GCA_964540515.1 uncultured Pseudomonadota bacterium
GGGCCGGGAGGCGGAACTGCGGGCGGCGGCGGAGGCGGAGGCCGAGGCCCGCATGGCTGAGATTATGGGCCGGGAGGCCGCCCCACCGCCGAAAATGACCACGCCAGAGGTGGCCCCGCCTGAAGCGCCGGTTCCGGCGGAGATGCCGGAGTGGCTGAGGGAGTTGGCGCCCCCGGAGGTGGCAGTGCCCGAGGAGGCAGAGTGGGAGGAAGAACTCCAGGAGTTGTTGCGGGAAGTCCCGATGCCTGAAGCAGAGGAGGGACTCCCGGGGTGGCCGGAGGAGGCAGTTCCCCCGGAGGCAGCGCCGGGGTTAGAGATTCCGGAGTGGCTGGAAGAGGTCGTGCCACCGGAAGTCCCCCGGGCCGAAGTACCACCTGCTGAGCCCGAAGTGTTCGGCTGGACTGCTTTCGGCACCGAAGCGGAAATCCTCCAACCCCCTCCGCCTGTGGAGGAAATTCCTCCGCCGGAGCAACCGTTTGGTTGGACTGCTTTTGGAGAGGAGGTCGTGGCTCCGGAGGTGCTGCCGGAGGTTCCCGCGTGGCGGGAGCCCGAAATGCCAGCGGCAGAGGTTGCCCCCCCACCCGCTCCACCGCCGGAGGCGGTTGCCCCACCGGAAGTGGCCCCGCCAATCGTCGTACCGCCGGAAGCGGTTACACCGCCTCCGCCCACGCCGACCCGGCTGGAGGTTGTGCCACCCGTCTCCCCGGCGCCGGAAGCCCTGGCTTCCGTAGAAGCGTTGCGTGCCCACTTGCGGGCCCGTCCGCGAGACCATGCGGCCCGGCTGAATCTCGCCCGTGCTCTCTGGCAGGCAGGCCTGTATGAGGACTCGCTGGAGATGTACTCCCAGGTGCTGCGGACAGGTAAGTTCTTAGACGAAGTGCTGGCGGATATGGAAATGCACGTTGACGAGCGGCCTAATGATCCACTGGCCCGGCGCGTCCTGGGAGACGCTTATATGCGGGCTGAACGGCTGGCGGATGCACTGGCTGAATATCGGACGGCTCTAAACCTGCTCAAATAAACCAAGGAAAAACGGCAATTGCGGCGGCGGCAAAGCGGCCGCCGCAAATATTTCCCCACAGGAGAACCGTCGTGGAACGCACCCTCATCATCATCAAACCAGATGCCGTGCAGCGTGGTCTGATCGGTGAAATCATCCGCCGGTTTGAGCGGAGGGGGCTGCGCATCGCAGCAATGAAGATGATGCGGATTTCCCCCGAACTGGCGGAACGGCACTACGCCGTCCATAAGGGAAAGCCATTCTACTCGGGCCTGATTCGCTACATTACCTCTGCTCCCGTCGTGGTGATGGTTCTGGAGGGGCCCCGGGCTATAGAGATTGCCCGCCGGACGATGGGAGCGACCCACCCGGCAGAGGCCGCTCCGGGCACCATCCGGGCCGATTTCGGTGTGGAGGTGGGCCGCAACCTGGTTCACGGCTCCGACAGTCCGGAAACGGCGGCTTTTGAGATCCCCCTCTTCTTTAGCGAGGACGAGATTCTCTCCTACGAGCGAGTCACCGACCCCTGGATTTTTGAGTAGGCGAACATGGAAGGGCCGGTAGTTGCTCTGACCGGCGCCGGCGTCTCGGCCGAGAGCGGAGTTCCCACTTTCCGGGGACCGGAGGGGCTCTGGCGAACTTTTCGCCCCGAGGACCTGGCAACGCCGGAGGCCTTCGCCCGGGACCCTGCGCTGGTGTGGGAATGGTACGACTGGCGGCGACAACGGATTGCGACCTGCCAGCCTAATCCGGCCCATCGGGTGCTGGCGGAGATGGAGGCCGTGCTCCCGGACTTCACCCTGATCACCCAGAACGTGGACGGCCTCCATCAGGCCGCCGGAAGCCGGCGCGTGCTGGAACTCCATGGCAACATCTGGCGGGTCCGCTGTATCCGCTGCGACTGGGTCGGAGAAGACCGCCGGGTGCCTCTTCCGGAAATCCCCCCTCGCTGCACCTGCGGCGGGCTGTTGCGCCCGGACGTGGTGTGGTTCGGTGAACCCCTTCCAACGGCCGTACTGGAGGAGGCATGGGAAGATGTCACCCATTGCCGGTGGATGCTGGTTATCGGGACGTCGGCGCTGGTGCATCCGGCTGCTTCCCTTCCTGTGGTGGCCCATCGGAACGGTGCGCGGCTGGTAGAAGTGAACATCTCCGAGACCCCGCTCACCCCGATGGTCGATGAGGTTCTGCGAGGGCCAGCGGGGGAGGTGCTCCCCCGCTGGTGGGCTGCCCA
>CAZIMS010000036.1:0-2210 GCA_964540515.1 uncultured Pseudomonadota bacterium
ACCACCGTCACCGAGGAGGTGGCCATGGCGATTTCCGCCAGCACCGGATGCATCCAGCCCACGACGGCCAGCGGAATCATCACCACGTTGTAGAAAAAGGCCCAGAAGAGGTTTTGGCGGATTTTGCGGAAGGTGGCCTGACCCAGACGGATGGCCTCCACCACACCCGCCAATTCCCCGCGCACCAGCGTCACGTCCCCGGCCTCAATGGCGATGTCCGTGCCGGTGCCGATGGCGATGCCCACATCTGCTCCCTTCAGCGCCGGGGCGTCGTTGATGCCGTCGCCCACAAAGGCCACCCGGCCGTACTCCTCCTGCAGGCGACGGACCTCCGCCACTTTGCCCTCGGGGAGGACTTCGGCCCGCACCTCGTCTATCCCCACCCGCCGGGCAACGGCCTCGGCGGTTCGACGGTTGTCGCCGGTGAGCATCGCTGTCCGCAGGCCGAGCCGATGCAGTTCCTGAACCGCCAGGATGGCGTCCTCCTTCAGCGGGTCGGCGACGGCCAGGACACCGCCCAGGCGGCCGTCCACCGCCACCAGAATTGCCGTCTTCGCCTCTTCTTCCAGACGGCGCAGGACCCCCTCCAGTGGGGACGGGTCCAGTCCGTTCTCCTCCATCAGCCGCCGGGAGCCCACCAGGACCCGCTTTCCGTCCACCGTCGCCACCACACCCCGGCCGCGCAGGGCCTGAAATTCGGCCGGATCCGCCAGCGCCAGGCCCCGGGCCTGGGCCCGCTCCACCACTGCCCGCCCCAGAGGATGCTCCGACCCCCGCTCCGCCGACCCGGCCAGAAAGAGGAATTCCTCTGCGCTCATCCCTTCCGCCGGGACGACGTCGGTGACTTCGGGCCGCCCCTTTGTGAGGGTCCCCGTCTTATCAAAGACGACTACCTGCACGTCCTTGAGGGTCTGGATGGCCTCGCCGGAGCGGATGAGGATGCCGCGCTCGGCGCCCATGCCGCTTGCGACCATGAGCGCGGTGGGCGTTGCCAGGCCCAGCGCACAGGGGCAGGCAATCACCAGGACGGCAACGGTGGAGATGATGGCCAGGGTGACCGTCCCCAGGTCCGGGTCCACCCAGGGCAGGAACGTCCCGGCCGTAACCAGATTCCGCATGGGTCCGGGGAAGGCCAGCCAGGCCAGCAGGGTGAGGAGGGCGAGCCCCAGCACGATCGGCACAAAGACCGCCGTCACCCGGTCGGCGAAGGCCTGGATGGGGACTTTGGAGCCCTGGGCCTCCTCCACCAGCCGGATGACCTGTGCCAGGAAGGTATCGCGCCCCACCCGGGTCGCCCGGACCTTCAGGAGTCCCTCCTGGTTGACGGTGGCGCCGATGACCTCGTCCCCCGGACGCTTGTTGACGGGCATAGACTCGCCGGTCGCCATGGACTCGTCCACCGCGCTTTCTCCCTCCAGGACGATGCCGTCGGTGGGGATTTTCTCGCCCGGACGGATGACCATGATGTCCCCGACCTGGACTTCCTCAACGGGCACTTCCATTTCTATCCCGTCTCGGACAACGCGCGCCGTTTTGGCGCCCAGTTCCAGGAGTTTGCGGATGGCCTGGGAGGCGCGGCCTTTGGCCGTCTCCTCCACGTACCGGCCGGTGAGGTGGAAGGCCATAATCATCGCCGCCACTCCGGCGTAGTTGGCGACAGGGAAGAAGAAGGACGCCGGGCCAGTGAGAAAGGAGACACCGGTGCCCAGGCTGATCAGGGTGTCCATATTGGGGTAGCCGTGGAGCGCAGCCGTGATGCCGCTCCGGTAAGTCCGGCGGCCCACCCAGAAGAGGACCGGCGCGGCCAGGAGAATCATCCCCAGGTTAAAGGCCAGATGACTGGGCCACATCACCCCCCAGACCATCTCCGGGAGCATCCAGAGGATGATGGGGACGGTGAGCGCCCAGGCGACGCGCATCCGGATGCGGCTCTCGCGCATTTTGCGTTCGGCCTCGTCCTCTTCGGCCGCTGCCCCCTCGGCGGGGGCCTCCAGCACTTCGTATCCGGCCTCCGCTACCGCCCTCTTGAAGTCGGGAACCCCCACCACACCGGGGATGAAGGTGACTGTCGCCCTCTCGGTGGCCAGGTTGACGGAGGCAGAGACGACGCCGGGGAGCGTGCGCAGGGCCTCCTCTACGTGGGCAACACAGGCCGCGCAGGTCATCCCGCCGATGGGGAGAATCACCGTCTCGGTGGGAACCTGATAGCC
>CAZIMS010000037.1:0-2124 GCA_964540515.1 uncultured Pseudomonadota bacterium
TGCGGCGTGCAGCCACCTCCACCGCCACCACAGCAGGTTGACTGCACCCAATGATCTTGAAGAACACATACCCCACCGATTATGGCTGGTTTTCGAGCATTGAAGATTGTTACGCCATTTTTATCTAACCCAGTTGCCACAGGTGCTCCATGCCAATCGGTGACATTGCAGTTTCCGCTGTTGCTACACGTCACCGGAGATCTGCCAATCGCATTACTACAATCGCAGTAAGGTCTCCCTTTGCTATCTGTCTTAGTGGCACACCCATTCTTGTAATACTCAATGCCGGACGTATACCCACAACACTGTCCACTCCCACACCAGCGATCACGTGGCGCATCACAGGTTTGTGCCACGGCGCACTGTGCTTTTGGCCACAGGGCAATTCCAACGGCGATGAGCAAGCCCATGAGGGCTGCCTTCCACAACTTGGAGAGAACAAAACGCCAATTGATGTTCATTGTTCCACCTCAAGGTAATGAAATTGGTTCATTTGGATAATCCGATATAATTCCCAAAACCACCCAATCGTCTCGAAATTTCAAGGTCGCTCTATTTGTGAAGTCCGAAATCGGTTGGCGCTTTTCCAGCTCGGCCCCAATGTCACAAAACACAACTGCATCTTTGCGTGTTGATTGTTCAAATGCATCTTTGCACTTATCCCAATGCACCCTTAAGTCCCTGGACACAAATCCATCCCCATAAAAATTCACACTAACTAAACTACCTCTTGGAAACCTTGTAACAATATCCTCTCGAGCCTGTTCGCGAGAGTAATTCTTACCTCCCCAGAACTCATTATTGAGAAGGTAGAAGTACTTATCTCTCTCAAGAAAACCATAGGCAACTTTCACCGTTGGAACACCAAAACCAAGGTAAATGTAGTCATAGACAACAAGGTAATCCACACCGATAACTGTTTGTCCCAAGGAAATGTCCATACTTCCTGTTTGTCCAGTAGAAACAAGACTAGAAATAACGATCATCGATTCCGGATCCGTTTGCCATGAAGGTTGTTTCACATAACTTGAGAAGTATGTATGAATTTGCTTTGCAGTTTCTATATCAGCCGTTGGCATATAAAGAATCTCCTGTGTAGGTGTTACCGTTGGCCGTGGCGTCGTAGTGGGCGTAGGTTCAGGGCTTGTCAGCAACCCACATCCACTAAGCAAAACGACGAGAGCGATGAGCAGCCATTTACGCATGGTTTCCTCCGTTTTGTCCTGGCGTTAACGAAAAGAACCCACGACCCGAACGCGATGGGCGCTTTTCAGAGCGTTGACCATCCGTTATCACCGGGCTATGGGTTCACGTCTGCCAAGATACTAACAAAAAAGAGCGCCGCGCGCAAGCAGCGTTCGGCGCTCTCCAATGTCACCCTCGCCTTACAATCACTTTACATTTGTGCCAACAGGCACCACACCCCAGACACGGATCAGGCCATCAGAATAGTTTACTACAAGCAAATTTTCTTTCAAAAAATCAAAATCAAGGGCATCTTTGAATTCAGAGCGCTTGTATGATGAAGAAGTGCCAATGATCACACAAAACATGCGTTCAATTTGGGAAGACGCTTGTCCACAAATATCTGGATATTGATGCTTTTCGTCTTTTTCACCAACTTCAATAAAATTTTCGCTTCCCCAAAGATATATCTTGTTGCCATATGAAGAAAAATCATAGGCATCAAACCGATAAAGTCGCTTGCCGCTTGTTTTATCAAATATCGTGATTTCGCTATCATTGGATGAACTTGCTGCCCAAATCACAAGCAAATTGCCAACAATTTTTGCGTTTGGAACGGCAAACGAATGCCCTGAGTATTGTAGTGATGTCTCTTTGCCATCATGTAATAAGACCCATTTCGGAGAAAATTGTAAAATATACTCTTCCAAAGCATCATCATAAATTGGGATTTTGTTAATAGGTATGGTAAAAGGCGTAACATCACAAAATTCCTCAACGCAACGCACGAGTCCAAAATGGCCGTCTCGATTTTGACCATAGGTGTATAAGTTGAGGCGACCCTCCTTGTCAAATCCTGCTGTAATTTTGTATTGATACATCTGTGGCATCTCCCCCTCTGCCTGCCACCGGAACGTCCGCACCTGTCCTCCGTCCAGA
>CAZIMS010000038.1:0-2090 GCA_964540515.1 uncultured Pseudomonadota bacterium
CAGGCCTACGTCCGGAATAACCCGGACAAACTGATCCTGGACCAGCACGGCAGCATCGCGCCCTTCAGTTTCACCCAGGCCTACTGGGATGTGATTGCCGCGTTCATTGCCCAGCCGAATGTGGACGGGACGCTCTCCTCGGTGGCGGACCTGCTGACCACCTATAACGTGAAGGCAGAGGCGGCCTGGTATCAGTGGCCGTAATCCACTGACCGCTGGGAGTCCCGACGAGATGACGCGGCCATCTGTCGCTGGTTCGGGCAGTTAAATGCACGAGGGGGTATTTGCGTGAGGAAATCCGCAAATACCCCCTTTCTTTATTATCGGGATGCCCCAATGAACCGAAAACCGCGCCGCTCCTTCAAGCAACGCCTTTCCGAGGTTTTGGAGTCCTTGCCCTTCCTGACGCCGCTGCTGGTCTTCTTGGTCATTCTGTACGGGATGCTGGGCTGGACTCTCTACGTTTCTATGGCGAACTGGGTGGGAACTGCGCCTAATTATGAATTTGCTGGATTGAAGTGGTACCAGATGATGTTCCGCCTGGACCGCTTCCGGGTGGATATGAACAACAATGTTAAATGGCTTGCCCTCGGAGTTATCCCCACGGTGGCCCTGGCGTTGTTCCTGGCTTATATGCTGGAAATCGGCTCCGTGAAGCGGATTGAGGGCTACGTGCGGACGCTGATTCTCTACCCGGTCGCTATGTCCTTCGTTGTCACCGGGACCATCTGGTCCTGGATGTACCAGCCCGATAAGGGGGTGCTCAACACCATCCTGCGCGCCATTGGCCTCTCCGAACTGACAGGGCGTTATACCACCAATCCCATTACTGCTACTTACTGGTTAATTCTGATTTTCATCTGGCAGTATCTGGGATTTGCCGTCATTATTCTCCAGTCTTCCTTCCGTACGACAGAACTTCAGGAAATGGTGGAGGCCGCCATCGTGGACGGTGCCTCTAAGTTGCGCATCCTCTTTTCGGTCATCGTGCCCAACATCCGGGGCGGCATTCTGATTCTGGTCTCCCTGCTCCTCATCTCGGCGCTGAAGGTCTTTGACATCGTCTACGTGGTCACCTTCGGCGGCCCTGGTTACTCCACTGACGTGCTGGCTCTCTTTATGTTCATTGCTACCTTCCAGCAGCGCCTGGTTGCCCTGGGGGCCGGCCTGGGGATGATTATCTTCCTTATGGCTCTGGTCATCGTGATTCCGTATACCATCTACGCCTTCAGGAAGTGGTTTGAATGAGAACCCGAGATCTCTCTACCAAACTCATCGTCTTGTTCGTCACTCTGGCGCTGACCGGGGTGTACGTCCTGCCCATCTACGTGATGCTCGTCACCTCCTTGAAGACGCCGGTGGAGATCAGCCAGCGGGCCTACCTGATTCCAACCCGGAATCTGCAATTTCAAAACTACGTAGAGGCCTTTCGGCTGGTCTATCCCTCCCTGATTAACTCCTCCATCATTTCTTTTGCCGTTACCATCCTGGCCGCGTTTTTTGGGGGACTGGGCGGGTACTACCTGAGTCGCTCTCGCTCTACATTCGTGCGGGTCCTGTTCATCCTGGTAGGTGTTGCTCTTTATTTGCCCTATCAGGTCATCCTGATCCCACTGGTCCAATTTATGGCGAAGACCAGACTGGCGCTGACCTATGCGGGTCTGATTGTGAGCTATCTGATCCTGAATGTTCCGCTGGCATCCGTTCTAATGGGAACGTTCTTCCTGTCCATCCCTCGGGAACTGGAGGAGGCGGCCCAGGTGGACGGTGCCAGCCGGTTGCAACTCTTTTTCCGGGTAGTCTCTCCTATTTCCCTGCCCGCGTATGCCTCCACTGCCATCATCGTCTTTACACAGGTCTGGAACGAATTCCTGCTGGCCCTGACCCTTTCCACACCGACTACGACGACCATTCAGGTCAAACTGGCTGAGGTGAAAGGGAGTTTTGTAGCCCTCTATAACATCCAGATGGCCTCGGCGCTTATCGGGGTCCTGATTCCACTGTCCTTCTTCCTTTTCCTCGGACGGTACTTCATCCGTGGCGTTCTGGCGGGGGCTTTGAAGGGGTAACCGCTGGTTCTGTGGAGAATG
>CAZIMS010000039.1:0-2055 GCA_964540515.1 uncultured Pseudomonadota bacterium
GCAAATCCGAGTGTTCGTGTATGAGTTCGCCAAGGACGGTGTGTTCGTTGGCCTCAAAGATGCCCTCGATGTGAATCAGGGCAGCGCGCCTGGGACAGAACAGGTATTGATTGATGGCGGAGAGCGGGATTGGCTCGCGCTCCCCGCCCAGGTCCGACGGCGCTGGCATGAGCGGGTTCACGTCAGGTGCGACGCGGTCCGATGGTCCGGCCTTCGTGGCGAAGATGCAGGACAACGCCCGGCGGGAGACTTTCCGCGGTCCAGCCGCACTGCACGTCATAGTCAGCGAAAGATTCGGGGAACGTCTTGCCGGGTTTGAGACTGACCTTGATGCCCTCGAAAAGAACATGTGCGTGAGCACAGCCGAGGCGGGCTTCTTTTTTGTTCTGCTCGACGTTGTTCGGGTGCTGGGTGCCGACGTGCTCGAAGTCGTAGAGACCGCGCACAACCATCTCGCCGCGGGCGGCGGAGCGGTCGTGTTCAAACATATGGAGCAACGCCTGCCACAGCAGGTCGAGATCGGCCTGGGTGAAGCCGGTGCGCTCGGCAAAGGCAGGAGAGACATAGCCTTTGGCAGCGTAGAGGGCGTAGGGGACGATGTGTTTGTTGCCCATGGTGCGTTCCTTTTTGGCGTCTTCCTCCTTGGTCACGGCGCAACGGGTGATGGTCACTTCCAGCGGCGTGATGGGATGGAAGGATTGCCCGAAGGTGAATTGCACCGGGCCGCGAACCTGACCGAAGGCGGAACCTTTAAGCACATCTTCGCCAGTGGACAGAACGCCGCCGAAAGTGCGGACGTCGTAAAACTCGCGGCAGAGCCAATCCTTGGCGGCCTCAGCCTTTCTGGAATCGGACGCGTCCTTGGGCAGAGAATCTACAGCGGCCTTGATGCCGCGTTTTTGTTCGGTTTCGATCACGGCGCCCTGTTTGATGAGGATGTTGTAGCCGTTGGCCTTGTCGCTTACGCGCGGTGGCGGGAACAGCTCGACGAAGTTGCGGACTTTGCGTTTAAGGCAGACATCGGAGACGATGCCGCGGTTGGTGTTGGGATCCAGCCGCGGCAGGTTGCCGGCGTCAGGATCGCCGTTGGGGTTGCCGTTGGTGACTTCAAACAGAAGCAAGAAGTCGTGGCGGTTTGTAAGGATGTTGTTGTTCATGTTCGGATTTGGTTGTTGGTTATTCGGTTGCGGTTTCGGGTTGGTCGGACCTAGCGGCTTTGCGGGCCGCGTCGTCTTCAGCGGACTGCTGGTAAAAGCCCAAAGCAAACCGGCCTTGGGCCTGAAGATCGAGGACGCGGGGAAAGACCGGCGGCTTGCCGGGCTGTTCGGGTTTGAAGAGCGTCAGGATGTTCTGGATTTGCTCCTGCAAGAAGCGCTCGTGCCCAGCGAAGCGCTCGGACTTGCTGATTTTGTTGAGGTGATGGCGGTTGAGCCGCAGGAGCAGCGGGAACACGCTGGCGGGTGAGACCGAGGCGGTGCCGAAGTAGCGTTCAGCCACGCCCGCGCCCTCCAGTTTGTATTCGTGCGCCTTGGCCTGGGCGGCGGCCAGGACGGCAAGCAGACGACCGCAATTGTAGGCCGGGTCGTCAGTGTCGGCCGTGAGTCTGGGTTTGATTTCCATGGTATTGTCCTTTCGGTTGCGGTTGAGGATGAGTTTGAGGAGAGCGAACCGGCTCTCATCGAAAAGAAGATTGTAGTGTTCATCGCGCACTAGCCGGGCATGGAGCTGGTCCAAGATCGGTTTGATGAGCGCGGTGGACGGCGCCGTGCCTTCAAGCGCGGCGCGGTAAAGCTGGGTAGGCACGTCGGGAGGTAAGTCTTTGGCATCGCGGACGGTGGTGCAAGCAAGGCGGAAGATGGCGAGCGGTGGGATGGCTTCCTTGTCGGACGCGGCGGAGTCGTCCCGTGGCTTGCGGCGTTTGGCTGCGTTGGCTTCGGGCCGCGGGGGCACGAAGAGCTCCAGATCGGCGAACCACTGGCGGAAGTTTTCGACGGCCTGGTCCAGCGGGACTTGCAGCCAGTGTTTCACTACGATACGGCCCGCGTTGCCGGCCAA
>CAZIMS010000040.1:0-2018 GCA_964540515.1 uncultured Pseudomonadota bacterium
GCAGGGCGCGCTCGTAATATTCCCGCGCCCCGGCCAGGTCGCCCAGGTCCTGGAGCACCGAGCCCAGGTTGTTGAAGCGGATGGCGACGTTGGGGTGGTCGGGGCCGAAGGCGGCCTCGTCTATGCGCAGGGCGCGCTCCAAAGCCGCCCGCGCCCCGGCGTAGTCGGCAACGTCGTGCAAATGGTAGCCCAGTTCACCCCAGAGGCGGGCCACGTCCGCCGCCGGTTCGGAGCCGGGTTGGGGCGGGAAAAGCGGCCCGGCCTTTTCGGCCACGGCGCGGAGGTGGGGAAGGAGGGGGGCGAAAAGGCGGTAATCGCCGGTCCGCTGAATGCGGCGGTTGGTCTCGGAGGCCAGGTCGGCGAGGGCGGAGAGGAAGGCCCTCACCCCATCCCCCGCCATCTCCGGTTCGGGGGTAGGGGTGAGGACCACCCCGCGCGCGAACTCCGCCAGGAGGGGGTGGATCACCGGAGCGGTCGGATCACCCTTCAGCAACCCCAGGCCCACCAGTTCCCCCAGCGCCTCGTCCCGCCGCACCGGGTCCTCTATCATCCGCTCCAGGATGGCCTCCGGGATGGGGAGGTTGGGCGCACAGAAGCCCGCCAGGACGAAGGCCCGCCGGGCGTCCGGGTCCTCTACCCGCTCCCAGGAGAGGGCGAAGGTGGCCTCGAGGCTCGGGTCGTGCCCGGTGGGAGAGGGGAGGTCGGGCCGCCAGCCCTGCATGGAGGAGTGGGCCAGGACCCTCTCCAGGGATTTCAAGTAGTCGGAAACCTGAAGGCAGGAGTGGCGCTCCAGGTAGCGCCCGGCCAGTTCCAGCGCCAGGGGAAGGTGCCCCAGGTGCTCCGCCAGCGCGTCCAGGTCGCCGTCGGCGGCGCGGTCGGGGGGGAGGAACTTCCGCAGGAAGGCCCGGCTCTCTTCGGGCGTGAACTCGTCCAGGGGGAGTATCTCCAGCCCCAGGTGGCGGGGCCAGTCCCGGCGGCGGGCGGTGAGGAGAAGCCGCAGGGAGGAGTGGGAGAGGCGGGCCAATACGTCCTGCGCGGTGGCGGGGTCCTCCAGGTTATCCAGAATCAGCAGGCGGGGGCCCTCCGCCGTCCAGGCCGCCAGGGTACGGGCCACCTGGTCGGGGAGTTTGTCGGGCCAGGATTTCAGGCCCATACGGGCGCCGTTGGTGGCAATCTTTTCATCCAGGCGCGCCGGGTCGCTCAGGTCCAGCCAGTGGACGGAGCGGAAGCGGTAGCCGTAGCGGTAGGCGAACTCAACGGCCAGTTGGGTCTTGCCCACGCCGCCCATGCCGGTGATGGCCTGGGTGATGAGAGCTCTCACCCCACCTCCCAACCCCCTCCCCTCGCCCCCAAGCGGGAGAAGGGAGGGCGTGCCGCCGGAGGCGGCGGGGGAGGGGGGAGGGCACACCACCTCCGCCAGTCGCTCCAGCGCCCCCTCGCGGCCGGTGAAGAGGGCGTTGCGGGGGAAGGGAACGTAGGAGCCGGGCGGCAGATCGCCGGGGAGGGTCACTTGGGGGCGCAGGCGGTCCACCTGGGCAGGCCCCAGGTTCACCCGGTTGCCGTAGCCAATAATGATAATAGAGCCAGAGATGTCGCCCAGGGCGGTCATTTGGCCCCGAATCAGGGCCTGGCTCAGGGCGTTAGCCTCCTCAGGCTCCAGAGTCTCCCCCCGCTCCAGCCGCTGGAGGATTTCCCGCAACAGCGCGGTCTGCTCCCGCTGTTCCTCCCGGATGTCCCGGACGGTCTGGGCGATCACGGGCAGGGCAAAGTCCTTCATAGTGGAGACGGCCCGCAGCAGCGCGTCGGTGTAGAGGCGGACGGCTTGCTCGCGCTGGGCGGGGGTGAGGGTAGGCAGGTCGCGCGCCAGCGACTCCTGCAGGGCCCGCTCCAGGCCCGATTCGTCCAGCGCGCTGGGGAGGTCGGCCAGCGCGGCCTGGACGGTCGGGAGGTCGGCAAAGCGCAGGGTCAGCGCGCCGCGCAGGGCCGGGTCGGCGCAATGTTCTTGGACATACGTCTCG
>CAZIMS010000041.1:0-1774 GCA_964540515.1 uncultured Pseudomonadota bacterium
TGCTGGTCGCCCGTTACCATAACGATCCCTACGGCAACACGCCTACCATCAGCGGCCCGAAAGCCTTTGCGAACTGCTACCGGTTCTCCAGCAAGCCGATTCATGCGCCGTCGGGAATGTATGATTACCTGTATCGCTGGTATGCGCCGGAGTTGCAAAGGTGGCCAAACAGAGATCCGTTGGGTGAGTTGGGTGGAATCAACCTTTACCAGTATTGCTACAACGATTCAATCAACCACATTGATCCTGACGGTGAGACGCCACTCGTGACGGGAGCAATCGGGGCAGGGATCGGCGCAGTAATCGGCGCTGGTGTCGCGGCGTTGAACGGCGGGAGTTGGAGCGACATCGGATATGGGGCTCTGCGCGGTGGAGTCGCAGGTGGAGTCGCTGGGCTCACGCTTGGTTTTGGTCGGGCTGCATTGGCTGGAACATTTGGCGGCGGCGTTACCGGAGGGGCTTTCGCTGGCGCGGTTGCGTCAGGTGCTGGTGACCTTGCGGCTCAGGGACTCGACAACGCCACAGGGCGTCGTTGCGGAATTGATGGATACGAGCTTGCCAAGAACACTGCTCTCGGTGGGCTTCTGGGTGGGGCGTTCCTGCGTCCTTATACTGCTCCAAACCAACCGGTTACAAGTTGGGCGTCATCGGGCGTAACTCCAAATCTCGACCCGGGAAGATGGGTCATGGTTGGCGGGCCATCCGTTCGTAATTACTTGGGCACGGTAGGCCCGGCGATGAGCGGGCGAATACTGCCTGGCCCGATTTATCCCTTTGGAAACTATATCACGCAGCCGGTTGCAGGCAGCACGCTTGCATACCCTAATGGACTTGGAGGAAATCTTGCTGGGCTCATTGGACAGCGAATAATTCAGTAGCTGAACTGCCGACTTTAATCCTGTTGACCGATGAAACCAAGCGAACTGTGGCCGTTGATATTTGCGCTCGGGGGAATCATTGGGTTCGTGACAGCAATAACGCAGCCGTTCACGGACTGGCGAAATGGCAGGCTCAGACCCTTCGGAGATTACATTTTGTTGGTAGCCGTTCTGACCGTTCCTTTCATTGTGTGTTTTCTGGTTTGCTGCTGGATCATACGTCGGAAGCGCAAATGACAAGCATAAAGCCATGCGCAGCTACGGCGTGGCGAATTCAGTTCGCTGAACGAGGAGCGTTGATCTGCGCCATTGGCGCTTTGGTTGGCCTTGGGGTTTCAATTTTGCAACCACTGCTCGACTGGCAGTGCGAAACCCTCAAGCCGTTCAGCCAGTATCTCCTTCTAGGGTTGCTGTTTTGTGTCCCGTTCATCATCGGCTTTTTGATCTTTGGTTGGATGGTGCGACGTAAGCGAGGCTAAATCTAACCCCACGCTGGCTGTCCCACACAAGCGGTGAGAAGGAAAAGTGCCGCGCCTCAGGCCGCGGTGAAGTTGGTCGGCCACCCGCGCGTGTGCCACAGCCCTTGTGTTGCTCCGTCGCTGCAGATTTTTTATTGAATTGAACGCGGGTTTGAGTTGAAATCGCACACGCCATTCTGTTGTCCGTGAGAATTTGCTGAATCAACCGGCCAAAATGACTCACAGCGGGACATCGCACGGGGCAGCGTTAGCCAGCAAAATCAATGCTACAGCTGGCGGGATTGGTGGTTTGCTGGCCATGACGGAGAATTCTGCCGTGAGTCCAACACACAGTTACTATCACGCTGATGGGAATGGGAATGTGACAGCGTTGATCAATACCAACCAGCTTATCGTTGCGCGGTATCTCTACGAGCC
>CAZIMS010000042.1:0-1766 GCA_964540515.1 uncultured Pseudomonadota bacterium
ATGTCGGCCCGGACGGGCTGGGGTTGATTGTGTATGAGGGGATGGGGGAGGAATAGACCACCGGACGGCAGGTGAGTATGGAATCAACCGTTCGCATCCTCAATCAGGCTTTACCGATCCTTTTGCTCATCACTTTAGGCTATTGGACTCGCCACCGGAAATTTTTGGCCGAAACGACAATTGAGGAATTACGGAAGATTGTGGTGAATCTGGCGTTGCCTGCGGTGTTATTTGTCTCGTTCCTGAATATAGAGTTAAAAATCTCTTATCTGGCGCTTTTTGGCATCATATTCTTGCTCTGCATTTTGATGTTTCTACTGGGGCTGGGGCTCAAAAAACTGATGAACATTCGGAATACGTATTTTCCTTACCTGATCACCGGTTTTGAATATGGAATGCTGGGGATCAGCCTGTTTGGTGCGGCCTACGGCCTGGAAAAGATCGGCTACATTGCGGTGACAGATTTGGGGCATGAGATTTTCATCTGGTTTGTGTTTCTGCCCTTATTACTGATCCAGCGGGACGGGGCGCAAAATCCCAAAACGGTCGTCAGGTCGTTTTTATCTGCGCCGGTGGTCATTGCGATCCTGGTCAGCCTGCTATTCAATGTTGCCGGTGGGCGGGCATGGTTGTATGAGTTGCCCGTAACCGGCGCGTTGATGACGGTATTTAAGTTCCTTGGCAATCTCACAGTACCGCTGATTCTGATGATTGTAGGATACGGGATCCAGATCAACCCGGCGCGATTGAAGGATGTATTTGTGGTGGTGCTCATCCGCCTGGGGATTTTATGGCCGCTGGCACTGTTTTTGAATCGTTATCTGGTGCGGGGTCTATTGCGGCTGGACCGGTGGTTTGAGATCGCACTGTTCACCCTGCTGGTGTTGCCGCCACCGTTCATCATTCCGCTCTACGCGCGTCCGGATTTGGATGTGGAAGAACGGCGATACATCAACAATGTACTGACCATACATACAATCCTATCGGTGTTGATATTTCTCGTGTATTTTGCGATCAATCCGGTATAAGTTTCCACAACCTGTTTAGTGTCGTGTACATCGGACGACAATGAGTACCTATGTCATCATATCTATCGCCTTAATCGGTTTTGCCGCCGTGGTCATTGGGGCGGCGATCCTGGGATGCTCTGCCATTATCGCCGCTACACTGAGTAGGAACAACAGCAGGGGAAGTTCTTTCGGACCCATTGGCGTGGTGGTGTTGCTTGGGATCGCAGCAGGATTCACGGCCTGCGCACTGTTGGGCTCAGCGGTGATGCTGGGTTCCTGGCCTTTGAAGTTCCATGGACAGGAGAGGCCATGGCAGGAATTTACGGTCTTTTCCGATCTGGGTTGGCAGGATACCGGTGTCACCCTTCGGGAAGGGCAACAGTTTCAGGTACAGTACGTTTCAGGCCGGTGGACATACTGGTCGGGGACGCTTGCACCGTTTGACGGGAACGGCGACAATTATATTTGTGGGCGAGCCGAATGTTGTGAGCCCTTGCCGGGGGAGCGCAAGGGTGCACTGATCGGCAAAATCGGCAATGAGGTGTTCTTGATTGGCAACGGGGGCACATTCACAGCAGGGTCAAGGGGCAGGTTGTTGCTTCGCATGAATGACTGTGACGGCAGTTTTTCAGATAATAAAGGGGCGATACAGGTCAGGATAGTGCCATGAGGACTCTATGGGGGTAACCGCGCGTATCCGCATTCTCACCGATAGCACATCCGATGTGCCGCCAGAACTGGCCCGGCAACTGAACA
>CAZIMS010000043.1:0-1762 GCA_964540515.1 uncultured Pseudomonadota bacterium
GCCTTGGCCAGCGCCTGCTTGAAGGTGCGGCCGATGGCCATCACTTCGCCCACCGACTTCATCTGCGTGCCCAGCACCGCTTCCGAACCGGGGAATTTCTCAAACTGCCAGCGCGGGATCTTGACCACCACGTAGTCCAGGGTGGGCTCGAAGCAGGCGGGCGTCTTGCGTGTGATGTCGTTGGGAATCTCGTCCAGCCGGTAGCCCACCGCCAGCTTGGCCGCGATCTTGGCGATGGGAAAGCCGGTAGCCTTGGACGCCAGGGCCGAGCTGCGCGAAACGCGGGGGTTCATCTCGATGATCACCATCCGCCCGGTGCGCGGGTCGATGGCGAACTGCACGTTAGAGCCGCCTGTGTCCACCCCGATCTCGCGTAGGCAGGCCAGCGCACCGTCGCGCATCATCTGGTACTCGCGGTCGGTCAGCGTCTGGGCCGGCGCCACGGTGATCGAATCGCCGGTGTGCACGCCCATGGGATCGAAGTTCTCGATCGAGCAGACGATGATGGCGTTATCGGCCACATCGCGCATCACCTCCAGCTCGAACTCCTTCCAGCCGAGAACGCTTTCCTCGATCAGCACCTCGTGCACGGGCGAGGCGGCCAGGCCGCGTTCGAGCAGCTCGATGAGCTCCTCGCGGTTGTAGGCGATGCCGCCGCCGGTGCCGCCCAGGGTGAAGCTCGGCCGCAGGATCACCGGGTAACCGATGCGCTGGGCGAACTCGACGCCATCGGCCACGTTGTTGACCAGTTGCGACTGCGGCACCTCGAGGCCGATCTTGCGCATGGCGTCCTTGAAGAGCAGGCGGTCCTCGGCCTTTTTGATGGCCTCCAGCTTTGCGCCGATCAGCTCGACGCCGTAACGCTCGAGCACGCCCGCTTCGGCCAACTCGACGGCCAGGTTCAACCCCGTCTGCCCGCCCACCGTGGAAAGCAGTGCGTCCGGGCGCTCCCGCGCGATGATCTTTTCGACGAAGGGCAGCGTCAGGGGCTCGATGTAGGTGCGGTCGGCCAGCTCGGGATCCGTCATGATCGTGGCCGGGTTCGAGTTCACCAGGATGACCTCGTAGCCTTCGGCTTTGAGCGCCTTGCAGGCCTGCGTGCCCGAATAGTCGAACTCGCAGGCCTGGCCGATCACGATCGGACCGGAGCCGATGATCAGAATGCGGTGAATGTCGTTGCGACGGGGCATCCGGCCTTCATATCTCCCGCGGGCGAGCGGCGCACTCGCGCATCAGGCGCACGAATTCGTCGAACAGGTAGAGCGAGTCGTGCGGACCGGGCGCCGCTTCCGGATGGTACTGCACGCAGAAGACGGGTTCGCGGCGGTGGCGGAACCCCTCCAGCGTGCCGTCGTTCAAGTTGAAGTGCGTCAGCTCGATGTCGGCCGCCGGCAGCGAGTCGGGATCCACGGCGAAGCCGTGGTTGTGCGAGGTGATCTCCACGCGATTCGTGAGCCGGTTGATGACCGGATGATTCGCGCCGCGGTGGCCGAATTTCAGCTTGTAGGTCTTGCCGCCGAAGGCCAATCCCAGGAGCTGGTGACCGAGGCAGATGCCGAAGATAGGTTTGCGCCCGATCAGGCGGCGGATGTTGGCAACCTGGCGTTGGAGGGGCTCAGGATCGCCCGGCCCGTTTGAGAGGAACACGCCGTCAGGCTTCAGCGCGAGCACGTCCTCGGCCGGCGTCAGCGAGGGCACTACGGTCAGGCGGCAACCGGCGTGCGCCAGCCTGCGTAGGATATTGCGTTTGATCCCGTAGTCG
>CAZIMS010000044.1:0-1748 GCA_964540515.1 uncultured Pseudomonadota bacterium
GGTGGGCGAGGCGGTGACGGTGCGCTTGGTCTTCGCCCGCCCGACCGCCCTCCCGGCGGCGCTGGAGGTGCTGGGGGTGGTCTTTGACGTGGCAGAATGAGCCGCGCACGGCCGGTTAAACGGGCCTGCACCGCGCTGGGCGGTGCAGGCTGTTCAGGGGTAAGGGAAAGTTACTTGATCTTGAAGAAGGCCTGCAGGCTGGAGCCGTCCTGCGTGGTCATGGTGACGCGGTAGCACTTGCCAGGGGTGGTGGGCGTCTTCCAGTTGAAGATGAACTGCCCCGCGGTCCAATCGTAGCGCAGGCTGGTGCCGCCGGTGGCCACGGTTTCGATCTCATCGGTGATCGCGGTGGTACTGCAGGTGGTTTGAGCATACGTCAGGGATTTGACGGCGGCGGTGTCGGTCAATTCGGTCGCGCCGGCGAAGATCTCAAACTTGAGCGGCACGGTCGAGCCGCCCTTGACCACGTTGAGGACGCCGTTCATATCCACCGGCTGGTAGAAGCCCTGCAACGTCCAGGCCAGCACGGTGTATTTGCGGTTTTCGGTTCGGGTATTACCGGCCTTGTCTGTAGCGGTGGCGGTGAGGGTGTGGTCGCCAACGGCGGTGCCGTAACCGCTGATCGTGCAGGCGCCGTCCACTCCGGAGAGGTTGTCACTGGCGGTGCAGGTGGGCGCCGCGGGCACAAAGCCAAAGTAGTAAGATGCGCCATTGGCCGGCTCTTCGCTGCTCCAGGTGATCGTCGGCGCGGTGAGATCTACATCAATATCGCTCACCCCCGCACTGGCAGAGTTGCCAGCCTTGTCGGTAACCGTGCCGCTGTAAGATTGATCTTCACCCTCGCCAAAGGTGTAAGCCGCAGGACACACCGCCACGCCAGAGAGAGCGTCCTCGCAGGTGAAACTCACCGTGGGCGCGCCAGAGGCAATGTTCCACCAGCCCGAGGCCGGACGCATCGGCGAAACAGAGGCGCTGATCGTCGGCGCGGTGAGATCTACATCAATATCGCTCACCCCCGCACTGGCAGAGTTGCCAGCCTTGTCGGTAACCGTGCCGCTGTAAGATTGATCTTCACCCTCGCCAAAGGTGTAAGCCGCAGGACACACCGCCACGCCAGAGAGAGCGTCCTCGCAGGTGAAACTCACCGTGGGCGCGCCAGAGGCAATGTTCCACCAGCCCGAGGCCGGACGCATCGGCGAAACAGAGGCGCTGATCGTCGGCGCAGTCTTGTCAATATTGATGTCACTGACGGTGACACTGGCCGTATTGCCCGCCTTATCCGTGGCCGTGCCACTGGCGCTCTGCCCTGCCCCTTCACTGCTCAACGTCACCTCATCGGAGCATTCAGCAACCCCAGATAGACCATCGGAGCAAGTGAACGAGACGGTCACGTCAGTGTTGTTCCAACCATACGTGTTGGCCCCAGGACTGCGTGTGGCAGTGATCGTCGGCGGGGTGGCATCGCGCTTGATGGTGACGGATTGGCTCGCCGTTCCACCGGCGCTGGTGGCCGTGCAGGTCAGGGTCGTGCCGCTGGTGTCCGTGGTGATCGTTGTGGAATCGCACCCCGATGTGGAGGTGATCGCAGATTCGCTATCCGTCACCGTCCACGTTACCGTCACATTGCTGGTGTACCAACCGTTATTGCCCAGCGTCCCGCTGATATTAGGGGTGATCACCGGCGGGGTGTTGTCGCTGGGAGCAATAACATTAATCTGAAATTGGGCATTTCCGAAGTCCCAACTTGC
>CAZIMS010000045.1:0-1727 GCA_964540515.1 uncultured Pseudomonadota bacterium
AATATCATTTTCTTAGTGAATTTCTGATTCGGAGTTTCTAAGGTATAGAAGTAGATGCCTTCGGCTACTTTCCGATTATGCTCATCTCTACCATCCCATGTCAGATTGTAAACTCCAGATTCTAATCTGCTATTGACCAGTGTCTTGATTACCCTTCCCGACGCATCATATATCTTTAAACGGGTAGCTGCAGGCTCAGCCAAACTAAATGATATCTTCGCCATTCCATTCGTTACCGGATTCGGCCTTATCGGCTCAAGCATCGTGATTAAAGGCACAATCCTCGTCTCTTCATCCACTGATGAATATGTCGTTATGGTTAAACGAATATTCGGCCGATTATATGTCTGAGTTAAATTCACTGGTTGACTAGCATCACTTGCCGCTTGACGCGTACAATAAGTCGGTGAAGTCGTCGTATAACGATAATAAGGACATACCGTGGTTGAAATCCAGGGCTGATACCCCTTGATGATTAATATCTGAAGATTATTGGTGTTATTATACACAAACGGTGTATCCAGTTGAACTTCCATCCAGCCTTCTGTCTGATTATTAGGAAACGAACCACTAAAAACTTGCCGATAACCAGTTAATGAATAACTGCCACTGGGTAAAGATGCATCTGGAGTATGTTTCATATAAATTGTAACATTCTGAATCGAATCAAGATTTGAACCCTGATGCTTATAATAAGCAAGACGCGTAATATTTCCCGCAATCCCTATCTCTGATTGTAAATAGATTACTTCATGGGTTGAATAGTTATAATAACGATTCATTGGTCCTGAATACGAATTGGTCGTTGCGGTACCAATCGTAATTTGGAAGGTCGGACTAATATCAGTAACTCTTGTCAGACGGTCATTGCCCGGTACCTGGTCATTAGGTAATTTAGTTCTAAATCGTAAACTGCACGCTTCTTGAATCGTCGGTGTCCAAGATGGAAATGTGATATGTAATGTTTCTCCTGAGGCAATAGAAGGCACGATTACCGAATCAAGATATCTTAAAACACCTGCTGTACCCACAATTGAGCAAATAACTGGGAAATTAGATTGAGTTAAGGCACCAAAATTCTTTATCTTTACTTTTGGTCCCATCGGTGTATTCGGCAGATGATTAGCTCCAGGACTTAAAATTCCTTCAATCCCAACATCATTATTCGGTGGCGGTAATGCAGCAAAACCAATTCCCGTAACATCATCTATATACCAACCAGGATAATTATTTATTGAACCATCAGTGCCAAAATGCCATCGTAAAAGGAATCTGGTGCCTGCAGTAATCGGTAAATTAAAGACTGCTTCTAACCAACCATTGCTAGAACCACCATAAATCGGTTGTCCAGCAAGTGCAGTATTTCCTGAAGCTGCAGTGCCAGTATAACCACCAACAGGAGTAATCACCGTCCAGGTCTGACCGTTATTCGTTGAGATTTTAACATTACCACCATCATAAAGTGTAGTTGTACCTTCAAAACTATACCAATGACGAAATCTAAGTTGTGGTGCATCACTGGTCGCAGTAAGTTCTGGTGTGGTTAATGTCCAGTTGGCATTATCTACACCATAATTACCACCTAACACTGTTGCCCAAACATTCGGTGGTGAATAAGCTGAATTTGGTCCAGAGGTCGGCACACCCCATTGCCAACCACCCGTTGCTGGTACCGGTGTAAAATTACCATTGTCACCATCGAAATTAGCTAAATAAATCTCAACCGG
>CAZIMS010000046.1:0-1680 GCA_964540515.1 uncultured Pseudomonadota bacterium
CTGAGCCTGCGGCAGGCCGCCGGCGCGGCGCTCATTCTGGCCGGCATTCTGGTCGTCGAACTTAAACCCCTCCGGCACAAAGGCATCTACACCCGCTCGGAGCCGGCGTCTGGCTTATAATGATAGCTAGCTACCTCCGGAGCGAAGTTCCTATGGGTCTCCTCACCAGGATGCGTCAGCAAAAGCTGTTGTCCATTACCCTCCTGCTGTTCACCCTCTCGCTGGGGATTTTGATCGGCACCGTGATTACGGGCCACGCGGGCGCGGCACAGCCTGCGGCCGCTAATGACGCGACTCCGTTGCAGGTGCCCGATCCGGTCGAACTCTCGACGGCTTTCACGCACCTGGCGAAGCAATTGTCCCCGTCGGTGGTCAACATCACTTCGACCTATGGGACGCCGCCTAGAGGCCAACAGGGGCAAGGGCAGGGCCCGCGCCAGAGGCAGCGCCAGCCCTCGCCCTTCGACGAGGACCAGCAGGGCTGGGACTGGTTCCGGCGCTTTTTCGGCAGTCCCTTCGAGGATTTGCCGCGCATGCCGTTTCGACGGCAAGGCAACGGCTCCGGGGTGGTCGTAGACAAGAACGGTTACATCCTCACGAACCTGCACGTGGTGGAGAACGCCAGCCGCATCCAGGTCAAGTTCCACAGCGATCCCAAGCAGTATGACGCGAAGGTAATCGGCTCGGACCCGGAGACGGATCTGGCGGTGATCAAGGTCGAGGGCGTCAGCCGGCCGCTGGTGCCCGCCAAGATCGGCAACTCCGACGCCACGCAGGTCGGCGACTGGGTGATCGCCATCGGATCGCCTTTCGGGCTGGAAGCGACGGTGACGGCGGGGATCATCAGCGCCAAGGGTCGTCAGGTAGGCGATGAAGCGCACCAATTGCAGCGCTTCTTACAAACGGACGCCGCCATCAACCCGGGCAACAGCGGCGGCCCGCTGGTGAACGTGCGCGGCGAAGTCATCGGCATCAACACGGCCATCGCCACCGACACCGGCAGCTACGCGGGCGTGGGCTTCGCCTTGCCGATCAACTTGGCCGTCAACGTCTACAACCAGATCATCAAGACGGGGAAGGTTTCGCGCGGTTCCATCGGCATCGAGTTCCGGCAAGGCCGCGAGGAGCTGCTGAAGGCCTACGGCGCTTCCCAGGGTGTCTTCGTCGAACGGGTGGCGCCCGGCGGTCCGGCCGAAAAAGCGGGCATTCGGGCCGAGGACATCATCATCGCCTACAACGGCCAGCCCGTCCGGGACGGCGACGACCTGGTCAACCGCGTAGCCGGCACGCCTGTGGGCAGCGAAGCCACGGTCACCGTGCTGCGCGAAGGCAAAAAAATGGACTTCAAAGTGAAGATCGCCGAGCGCACCGAGGTGTTCCCGCATCTGGCAGGCAGGCGCCTACGGCCGGAAGCGCCCGGCGTGGAGACCGGCACGCAGGCCCGTTTCGGCATGAGCATCAAGAACCTCACCGAAAGCGACCGCGATCGTCTCGGCTACCGGGGCCGCGGGGTGCTGATCACCGAAGTCGAGCCGGGGTCGTTCGCTGAGGACATCGGTCTGATGGCGCGCGACGTGATCACGGCGATCAACCGCCAGCCGGTGGATTCCGTGGACGACGTGCTGCGGATCCAAAGCGGGCTGAAGGCGGGCGACGCGGTGGCCTTCCGCGTCATGCGCG
>CAZIMS010000047.1:0-1526 GCA_964540515.1 uncultured Pseudomonadota bacterium
CCGTTGGGCGGCTTTCATACACACCTCACGAAGATCTATCAGTGGAGAGAGAACAATGGCAAGTTTTCATAGAACCAGAAAAGCATTCGGGATGGTTTGTCTGCTCGGAGTGATTCTATTCCAAATTATGTATTTTAAGTGGCCACGAGTGTATGCAATGGATGCTCAGGCAAACACAATGGCGGTTGTTCCGGTGGGCTATAATTTCCCAATCGCCCGGAACACGGGACGAGATGTGGTGAAAGGCAAGCCGGGGGTTGCCTTTGATGGCACCAATTTTCTTGTGCCATATATTCAAGGCACTGATGTTTATGCTCGTCGGGTATCACCACAAGGGATCCTCCTCGATACACAGGCGATCAGCATTTCGGTCGGACTCAATCAAGCCGTCGCTCCTCCCTCGGTAAGTTTTGATGGAACCAACTACCTGATTGTGTGGAACGCTCAGCGGTCTGGGATGTATGAGTTATATGGTGCTCGAGTAACCCCATCGGGAACAGTGCTTGACCGTGGAGGAGTCCAAATCACGATCGGAGGTAATCCTATAATCCGTATGCCCAGCATAACCTTCGACGGTACTAATTATCTAGTGGTGTGGCGCACCAATTTGAACCAAATATACGCTGCTCGGATCTCACCCACTCTGGTAAATCTGGATGCGCCAGCGGGGTTTCCCGTGGCGACTACTGGGACATCTTACTATCCTTCTGTCGCTTTTGATGGCAGCAACTACCTCGTGGTCTGGCATGATAGTCGCAATGGGGGGGATTGGGACATCTATGGGGCACGGATCACGCCGCAGGGCAATGTTTTGGACCCAAACGGATTTGTCATCTGTAACGAACCAATGAAGCAGGAACATACTTCAATCGGATTTGGTGGTACTAACTATCTGGTAGCCTGGTATGACTGGCGTCCCAACGATGATCAGATTTTTGGGAGTGTTTATGGAACGCGCGTGTCACCATCAGGAAATATTCTTGATAGCCCATCCTTTCAAATTGCCGACCGCGCCAGAGGGCAAATCCAGCCCAATGTGGTTTGTGGAGAAGGTGATTGTTTGGTAGTTTGGAATACCGATTACCCCAATAGTGGGACAAAATTTCGTCTCAGTGATGTTTGGGGTAGGCGTATATCGAGCACTGGAGCGATTATAGATCAACAAGGTATCCCAATTGCCACAGCTTTTGGACATCAATTTGGGGCAGTGGCTGGCTATGGCAATGGACGATATCTGGTTGCCTGGAGTGAAAGTACAGGGCGAGAGAGTATAGGCGCTGTTTATGGGCAAGTTTTACAACAGCAAACTGCTTCACAAATCCACGCGGTGGAAGATCATCCTAGAGAATTATCAACTTTAAACCAAAGTCAGCGCGTTTGGGTATCCGAGCCCGCGCCCATCGTTCAATATGCTACCGCGGGTATAGCATTCTCACCGAGAAATGCTTATGCTTTCGGCTATCCATCTGTACCAGTAGTTTTGCAGATTTTACAATCGCATAGCAGGCTGAAGGGCCTGGTGGATT
>CAZIMS010000048.1:0-1505 GCA_964540515.1 uncultured Pseudomonadota bacterium
TGGCGAGAAGGCTTCTCGTTTTCATAATGATCCCTTGATTGAAATGCACCCAACGGCAGGCGCGTGAGCCGCACGCGGAGCGAGGGAGCGAAGCGACCGGGCGGAGCGTGTCGGCTCTACGCGCGTGTTGGGCGGCCTGATTGCCTAAACCTCCTGGCAATCAACACTGCTCCCCCGCCAAACAGGGGCAGCAAGAACTCCAAGACCAATACTCCCCATGCAACTTCACCTTTCTTACAGAGCAACAAGGTATAAACAGAACCTCGTCCGATTACGCGGAACCCAGCTTTCGTTATACGAGGCACTCCTATCTGCGGATTCAATGTACCACCCCACGTAGTAGGTGAATTAACAATACGAAACTCTCCTCTTGGGGAACTCCACAGAGGAGAGAAAGCCATTCTGGATTGCGGAAGGTCGCTTTCAAAGAAAGATCTGTTGGTCTGCCAACATTCAGTTGAAAAGTCGTAATTCCCAACCTCGATATCAATCTGCCCTATCTGTGGAATCTCCCATGGCGTGAGAAGCAGAGGTAGCAAAAGGGCAATGCCAACGGATACAGCAATCACTAACTTGTTATTCATGGCGTAACTCCTTCGCTTGCTACGAGCGTGCTGGCCAGCAGTCATCAACTCGCTCTGGCTTTCCTTGCATAAGTCAATATCGCTGTAAGGGCAACTGCAATAGCCGCTGCAATTTCACAAAGAGCCACGACAGTGTGCTAAACAGCAACATCCCGCGTTGGTTTTGTCCCAATCATTTTTGGTACTCCTTTCCGGGCTTTGCCGCCGAACGTAAAGCGTCAGCCGCACGCGGAGCGAGCGCAGCGAGCGGAGCGTGTCGGCTGGACGCAATGTTGGGCGGCCTGAAGGAAATTACTTATCCCAATTTGTGCATCCAACTTCAAATTTGGTAAAGAGACCAGCATCTATAAGAGTGCGTTTTTCAGGGTTTTCTTTTTTCAATCGTTGTTCATTCCTTTCTGGCTATATTCAGGGCTTTCAGCGGTTCACAGTTATCTTAATTATCTGGGAATCTGGCAATAGAAGCTCCACGGATTTAGTTCCCTTATCAACCGCGAATACACACTGGACTTGGTCTATAGACTTTCCATCTTTCGTCAAACCTGTCAGAATGTGACCAGGAAATATATTCGAGCCTCTTAAGGTGATGCCAGAGAACGCCTGAGCAAGAGCCATCTTTTGGCTTTCTGGAAGTGGATCACCTATTATGGTGAAAGTAACTACGAGGAGAACATCAGATGCTGATGCTGGTCTTATAGATGCGAACTCATTTACTATCTCTGCTGAACTGACCTTCCAAGATGCGCCTTGAAAGTCAATAGTAGATGGCTTTGCAGTGAAAGATGCACATCCTACTAAAACGAACAGAATCGCCAGTGACAACAGTAGCAGTTTACCTGTGATGCTCATAATTATCTCCTTTCTGGGCTTTGCCGCCCAACGGCTTGCCGCTCAGCCGCAGCCGCGAGCGGCGAGCAAAGC
>CAZIMS010000049.1:0-1494 GCA_964540515.1 uncultured Pseudomonadota bacterium
CCCAGGGCCCTGGCCTTGGCCGCCGCCCGGTCGGCGATGTAGCCCTTGGCCAGCCCGTCCAGGTCTATGGGGGCGAAAAGCTCCACCCGGTTCCCCGCAAGGCGGTAGGGCACCCCGCCATGGCGGGGGGCGGGGTGGAAGGCCCCTTGGGTGGCCTCCATGAGCCTCAGGGCCTCCTCCAGGAGGAAGCCCATCTCCGGGCTCACTTCCCCTCCTCCTTGGGCCAAAAGCCGGGTGAGCTCGCTCTCCCGGTGGCGGCTGAAGAGGCCTTCCAGGCGGACGACCTCCTCCTGGATGGCCCTTAAGGCCCGCCGGGCCGCCCAAGGGGGGGCGAGGAGCTGGACCTCCAGGTGGCTCCCCAGCACCCCTTCCCACCTGACCCCGTACCGGCCCATGCCCTAAAGGGTAGGGGCGGGCGGTTAGGCGGGCGTTAAATACCGGGCACCGAGGCCAGTAACCTCTGCCTAACCCCTCCTGGCGCATACTGGGGGCATGCGCATCCTCCTTTTGGAGGACGAGCCCCGCCTGGGCCGGGCCCTGGAGCGGACCCTTTCCGCCCAGGGGTGGAGCGTGGTCTGGGCGAAGGGGTTGGAGGGGGCGCGGGAGGCCTTCCTCGAGGCCGAGCCCGACCTCATGGTCCTGGACGTGCGCCTGCCCGAAGACGAGGACGGGGGGTTCCGCCTGGCGGAGGAGGTGCGGAGGGCGGGCTACAAGGGGGCCATCCTCTTCCTCACCGCCCGGGACACCCTGGCGGACCGGGTCTATGGCCTGGACCTGGGCGGGGACGACTACCTGGTGAAGCCCTTCGCCCTGGAGGAGTTCTTGGCCCGGGTGCGGGCCCTGCTCCGCCGATCGGCGGAGGTGAAGACGGGGCGGCTCGTCTTGGGGCCTTTGGAGGTGGACCTCTCGGGGCGGGCCGTGTATCGGGAGGGCCAGCGGGTGGACCTCTCCCCCAGGGAGTTCGCCCTCCTGGAGCTTTTGGCCCTGCACCCCGGGCGGCTTTTCCCCCCGGAGGAGGTGGCGGAGCGGGTCTTCGGGGACGGGGAGAAGGTGGGGGCGGTGAAGGTCTACGTCCACTACCTGAGGCAGAAGCTGGGCCCGGAGGTCATCCGCACCGTCCCCGGGGGGTACCGGTTGGGGTATGACCCTCAGGGGTAGGCTGGCCCTCTTCCTCCTCCTGGCGGTGGGGGGCGCCCTCCTGGCCCAGGGGGTTTTGAGCTACGCGGCCTTCAAGGGCCTCATTGAGCGGGACATGGACCGCTCCCTTTTCCTCTACCTCGAGGCCCTCACCGAGGGGCACCGCCCCCCCAGGGGGGAGTTCGCCTACCGGCTCCTTGCGGACCACGAGGAAAGGAGCCCGGGCTTCCCCGACCTCCCCCCCCTCCCCCCGGGCCGGTACTGGCGGGAGGGGTGGCGGGTGATGGTCTTTCCCGTGCCCGGGGGCACCCTGACCCTGGCCCGCTACGAGCCGGGGGCGGCCTCCGCCCTGGGCCG
>CAZIMS010000050.1:0-1453 GCA_964540515.1 uncultured Pseudomonadota bacterium
CCTCTTATGGGCGACCCCTTTGCGGCGTCGTGCGCTGCCGCCAAACGGCTGATTTCTCTTTCGCGCGCCCCTGGCTGCACACGGAGCACGTCCTCACTTGCGCGCATTCGTTTTCCTTTGTGCGGAGCGAACCAACTTTTCAGCACAGCGCACCGTTCGTGTTCTGTTCTGCCGGTGACGGGGGCTCGGCGTGATGGCCTGGTGGGGCATTTAAACTTCATTCGTCCTCGTACCGCCCACGTGACGGGACGAACGACGCCACGGGCAGACTCACTTTGTCTTTGAGCGAGCAGGCCCGCGACGGCAGGACGGCTGGCCTTCCTTCTCGCAGCCGGCATGACGGCGCGGGGCTGCGAGCGGTCAGGTGAGTTGCGGCGTGAGGATTCTCTCGTCCGCGGGACAGCCGTGTTGGGTTTTCTCCGTCAGCGCCCGTTCGTCTTCACCAGTTGCTTCGCCTGCTCAACGCTGATGGGAGTCGCATTGCTGAAGCCGCCCCATTTCTTAACGAATGACGGATTGTCGCCGAGGTCGCGACACCAATCCAGGAATGCGCCGGTCTCGTCGAAGATGTAAGCCGGCGACCCGGAGGGCACGCTTAACGGTGAGATGCTGGGTTTGCCGATTACCTCCACATGCACTTTCCCGTTGTGGACGAAGCTGCGGATTTGATTTGGCTGTGGCCGAGCCTCCAAGAACGCGACGAGATTTGTTCCGCCGGCAGGTGGGCGAACGGCCGTTGCGCTTTTCTTCTCCGCATAAATCCAAACTGCCAGCAGGCAGACAAGCAGTGCCGCGACGATGACGATCTTCTTGGTCATGGCTCGCCCGTGTGGTAGCCAACCTTTGCTTTGCAGCAGTCTTCACAGCTTCGGCGGCACAACGCACCAATCCATCCGCCGACTGGCCCGGCGACTACGGATTCCCAGCCAATGCACTGCTGGTTTGCAATCAGGTCTTGAATGGAGTCCCAAAAATCTCCGTGCCCGCCTTGGCAGATTTCACTGTTGGGGAAGTAGTCGCAATAGACTGCGACCGCTCGGTCGCGCACCTCCTTCCCAAGACCGGCAAGTTCAGCAATCGAACCGCCGCAAGTTTTCGAGATCCGGCACGATACCCAGCAATGTTTGAACTTGTCTCCCGAATCTGGATACCTGTTGAAGGCTGCCTTGTATTGCGGCCAAGCACACGCTTCCGTTGCAGCGAGAACGGCAAGTGCGGCTATGACTGCCGGAGGAATAGCGCGGCCATCAGCGTCAACCAGCGAAATTGGGTTGTTGTGAACGAACTCGCAAAGGTTCGGTCCTTCGGGCAGGAGTTCGGCGAAACCGCGCTTGGCGAGGCGGACAGCGCTCGCTTTACGTTGTAACAGTGTTTCAGCCCCTGCCTCCCCGATTGGATCGCGGCTCAGCCAACGGCCGAGGCTGGGACTGTAGGCGCGATATTCGTACAGGAC
>CAZIMS010000051.1:0-1421 GCA_964540515.1 uncultured Pseudomonadota bacterium
TCCGAACTCGTCTCGCAGAGACACGCACACTTCCCCCATCCGGCGTAAATTTCACGGCGTTGCTGAGCAGATGATGCATGATCTTATTAAGCTTCTCTAAATCTGCCTCTATATCTATATCTGCCTCAGGCGCTATATCTATGTGGAATGTGAGATTGTGTTTGACAGCCTCCTCGTGAAATTCCTTTATTGCCGACTTCAAAAAATCTCTTACGGAAAACCTGCCTATATTAAGCTTCGCGCTGCCGTTGGCAGCCAAGGCAAGAGATATCATGTCAGAGACAATGCCAAGCAGGTTCGTTCCAGCCCTTAAAATGTAAGTTACATATTTCTTCTGTTTTTCGCTCAATTCCCCGCTTAACTCATCCAGCAAGACCTGCGAAAAACCGATTATGATGTTGAGAGATGTCGTCATTTCATGGGACATATTGGCAAGAAAATCAAACTTTGCCCTGCTTCTGTCCTCCGCCGCACTGGCTTCTTTGAGGTCCGCAGGCAATTTTTTAAAAGCATCTGCCTGTATGCCTATATCATCTTTTTTTGATGAGACATTTACCTTCATTGGTTCCATTGAGATTTTTTACTCCTTTTGGAATGATTTGATATTCCTCTCCACAATCAAAGGCAGTGCTTTTGTGTCAATGGGCTTTGAAATATAATCATCAAACCCTGCCTGCATGACCTTCTCCCTGTCGCCTGTCATGGCAAAGGATGTTACGGCAATGACCCTGATATTCTTTGTCTCGGGCATTTCTTTTAAAGCCTTCAATGCAGCAAAGCCATCCATCAGGGGCATCTGCAGATCCATGAGTATTAAATCAGGCATCTGTTCAACTGCCATTTTTATCCCTTCTTCGCCATTCTCGGCTTCGATAATGTCATAGCCGTGATATTCTAAAACAACCCTAAAAAGGTCTCTGTTCATGGGATTGTCTTCAATAATTAAGATCTTTGGCATATAACCTCCTGAAACAGCATAGCATAGGGCAAGTTATTAACAGTCTCAAATTGGTACAATATCGCCGTCATTATCAACGCAATAGCGGAAAAAAGAATCCGTAGCCCGCCGGCAATGGCGTAAAAAATAATCTTAACGGAGGTAGATCTTTTTTTCATGTTTTCATCTCTCTTTGGTGCTTGCAACAGGGATTAAGAAGGTGAATTTAGACCCCTTGCCCACCTCGCTCTCCACCCAAATGCGCCCTCCATGAAGCTCAACCAGACTTTTAGTTATAGCAAGGCCAAGCCCTGTGCCTTTAGTTGTCTTTGTATATACATTTTCAAGCTGTGAAAAAGGGCTGAACAGTTTGTTTATGTCTTCGGGCTTGATGCCGATGCCGGTATCTTCAACAACAATTTCGATAAAATCGTAATCGTTGTTGAGTTCAGAGTTGTTTTCAGTCATAACCAATCTCCTTAAC
>CAZIMS010000052.1:0-1414 GCA_964540515.1 uncultured Pseudomonadota bacterium
ACCCGCCAGCCCTTCCCCAACAACATCATTCCCAGGACCCGGATCCATCCCATTTTCGATCAGATCCAGAGGCTGATCCCCTTGCCCAATCAAGTCTCGCCCACGGATCCGGCCAACAACCTCAGCGGGAACTTCGGTGCGTCGGGAACGCTGAAGTTTAACCGGCGCAACTATGACCTCAAGGTGAACTGGAACCCGACCAGCAAAGCTGTTCTCTGGGGCAAGTTGAGCCGAATGGGGGCACCAGTAACAGGCAAGCACATCTTCGGCGAAATGGTCGGTCCCAACATCGGCACGGCCGGCGACGGTGACGTGCGCGTCAACATGCCCACGTTCGGATTCACTTACACCTTCTCCCCCACTTTCATTATGGACGCGGTCTTCGGCTACACGCGCCACGACCAGGACATAGTCGGCATCGGGCAGGGCAAGAATTGGGGCCTCGACGTCTTCAGGATTCCGGGTACGAACGGCGGCCGGCAGTACGCCAACGACATGCGGTACAGCGGGGTGCCCTGCTTTTACACGGGCTTCAGCGATTGGGGTCTTTGCGAGACGTGGTTGCCGTTGGAGCGTCGCGAGCGCTCTTATACCGGCCCTGTGAACTTCAGCCGAATCACGGGATCGCATGAGCTCCGTTGGGGCTTCGAGCCGCGTCGGCTGGAAATGACTCACTGGCAACCGGAGACGGCCAACCCGCGCGGCGCGATCACGTTCGGCAGTGGGCCCACGGTTGTGCCCGGGCAAACCGCTAGGGTACTTAACAGCTACGCCGCGGCGCTACTAGGACTTGCTACGAGTTACACCAAGTCCATCCAGTTCTTCCTGATGAAAACGCGTGAGTGGCAGTATGCTTGGTATTTCCGCGACCGGTGGCAGGCGACCAGACGGCTCACGTTGAACCTGGGTCTGCGCTACGAGTACTACCCGCTGATGAATCGCGGCGATCGCGGTTTGGAAGTGTGGAATCCGTACACGAACGTCGTGCATCTGGGCGGTCTGGGGAACGTCCCGCGGAACGCCGGCATGTCCGTCAGCAAGCGGATGTTCGCGCCCCGCGTGGGTTTCGCCTACCGGCTGCGTCAGGACTGGGTCGTGCGTTCCGGTTACGGGATTACTTGGAACCCGATGCCGCTCTCCCGTCCGCTGCGGGGTCCCTACCCCGCTACTTTGACCGGCAACTGGGACGCCGGCACTGCCGGAGCTGAATTCCGCAACCCGACCTACGGGTGGTTTAACACGCTAGAGAAAGGCATTCCCGACGTACCCACCCCGGACGTGAGCACAGGCATACTGGAACTCCCTCTCCATCTCACCATGGGCGCGCGCAGCCCGTGGGGCGGCAGGCTGCACCGCGGCTACATCCAGTCCTGGAACTTCATCGTCGAGCGCAAGCTCCCCTTCGACACCGTGG
>CAZIMS010000053.1:0-1377 GCA_964540515.1 uncultured Pseudomonadota bacterium
ACATGTCGCCAAAGCGTTGGGAGAGGGATACCCCCCCGCTCTCGTCATCCCCGCCCCCGGCATCCACCCCGGCGAAAATCTTGTTGGCTTCCTCAAAGAAAATCTGCAAAATCGGCTCATCGGTATTGACCTCATGCACCCGCCGCGCCACCATGTCCGTGTACAGATGCCACCCCGCCCACCCCAGGAGAAAGGCCTTGCCGAAGTCGTCCAGGAACATGCCGCCCTCGATGATCGCGATCCCCCAGGGCTTGGCCAGGTCTTCCATCGGCACGCAATCGGGACCGGCCGCAAACTGCGCCGCCGCTGCGCCCTGCACCAGGGCGTTCATGCGGTACAGAATGCCCTCCAGCACCCCCGTCAGCATGGTGTCGCGCGGATTGACCCGCGCCAGCTTCTCCTCCACCTTGCGGTACAGCGTGCCCAAATCCACCTTGCTCGAGCGGTACACCGCCAGTTTTTGGCGCTGCACCAAACTCAATTCGCCCAACGGCGTCCCCGCCGAGGCTGCGGCGATGTCCACCTCATCGGACTGCACCACGCCCCATACGGGGTCGCCGCGCACCTCACGGTCGTCCACCAGCACCCCCGCCTCCAGGTACACCGCCCGCAGCGCGTCCAAGAGTTCCTGCTTCTGCCGCTTGACGCCCAGCCTGGCCACCGAGCCAAAAATGTCGGCAAACGCCCGCCACTGCGTCTCCGGGTTGATATTGCGTCCGATCTGAAGCGGATTCCAGCGCAAGGGCCTGGCCGCCGTCGGCCACAACTGGCGGATGTCCACATGCCCTTCCAGCCCCGGCGCGTTGAGCAAACTGCGCCAGCCTGCACCGAAGTCCAGCACCACCGTGCGCAAATGCCACTTGACGGTCGTCTCATACGCCAGGCGCATGGCTGCCACCGATTTACCGTATCCCGTGTCGGCGGCAAACAGGGTGTGGAACAGGCGCTCCGCATCCAGCCGCACCTGCGCCCGCGTCAGATCGCGCGTCAGCGGGCTGTACTGGTGCCCCAGCACCACGTCCCCCGGCATGTCAGGGTAAAACGTCAGACCTTTAGGCGTCGGGGCAATCGTCACCACCGCCGTGCTCTCTTCCACCAACCCCGGTGCGGTGTACGCCGCCAGCTGTCCCGCCGTCAGCAGCGTCCCGTACTTCCGCCACAGCATCCCACCGAACGGCTCGCCGTCGGTCGCTTTGCACGGCGTGAAGGACAGCGCATACTCCCGAATCTGCGGGTCGTCCACCCGCACCGTCAGCACCGGCGTGGGCACGTTCGTCCCGTGAAAGGCCTGACTGACCAGCGTCTCCCCGGCCCGCGCACCTTCGTCCGTGTCCACCATCAGCAGCGCGTCCGTCATGAAGCCACCCTCGGCCGCCG
>CAZIMS010000054.1:0-1366 GCA_964540515.1 uncultured Pseudomonadota bacterium
CCCGGAGCGCGCCCAGGCCCTGGCGGAGGAGATGGGCCTCGAGGCGGTGCCCCTGGAGGCGGCCCGGGCGGCCTACCTCCTGGTGAACGCCACCTCGGTGGGCCTAGGCGATCCCGGGGCCACCCCCCTCCCCCCGGGGCTCTTTCCGGACGAAGGAGTGGCCGTGGACCTGGTCTACCGCCCCCTTTGGACCCGCTTCCTAAAGGAGGCCAAGGCCCGGGGCCTAGGGGTGCAGACCGGCCTTCCCATGCTGGCCTGGCAGGGGGCCTTGGCCTTCCGGATCTGGACGGGCCTCCTGCCGGACCCCGTGGGCATGGAGCGGGTGGCCCTGGGGGCCTTGGGAAAAGGGTAGAATGCCCTTATGGGGTACCGGCGGATTCGGGTTTCTCTGGAAGAGGACCAGTGGATCCGGCTGAAAACCCTGGCCCAGGAGCTAAGCCAGAAGCGAGGCCGCCGGGTAAGTGCCAGCGAAGTCCTCCGTGAGCTTTTGGACAAAGGTCTTCGGGAGGTTTCCAGGAGCGAAGCCTTGAGGCGGCTTTCTTCCCTTAGGGGGCGGATTTCCTTGGAGGGCCTGAGTTTGGAGGGCCTTTTAGAAGAGGTGAGGGAGGGGCGTGTCCAAGATCTACTGGGTGGTTGATGCTTCCCTTGCCCTAGCCCTTGTCCTGCCCCATCCGGCCCAGAAGGAGGCGGAGGCCTTCTGGCGGGAGGAGGCTCCAAAAGGTGAGGTGTGGGTGCCCCGGCTTTTTGCCGCGGAAGTGGCCTCGGTTCTCCGTGCCCTGGTGTTTGCCCGCAGGATGGCGCAAGGGGAGGCGGAAGAGCTCTTGGAGATCCTTTTAGAGCTTCCCGACCGCTTCGCCGAGGATGAAGCTCTGGCCCTTCGGGCTTTGCGCTGGGCGGGGGCTTTGGGGCAAAAGCGGGCCTACGACGCCTTTTACGTGGCCTTGGCGGAAGAGAAAGGGGCCCAGCTTTTGACGGTGGATTTGAAACTGGCCCACGCCCTGCACGCCCAGGGGGTGCCCTGGGTTCGGGCTTTAGGGGAGGCCGTATGACCTTGGCCGAACCTGTGGTGTACGAGGAGGTCATCGGGAAAAGCCGCTTCCTCGCCAAGGCGGCCCCCGTGGCCTCGGAGGAGGAGGCCCTGGCCTTCTTGGAATGGGCTTCGGAAAGGGAGGCCACCCACAACCCCTACGCCTACCGGATCGGCCCCCTTTACCGCTTCTCCGACGACGGGGAGCCCAGCGGCACCGCGGGCCGCCCCATCCTTCACGCCATAGAGGCCCAGGGCCTGGACCGGGTGGCCGTGGTGGTGGTGCGCTACTTCGGGGGGGTGAAGCTCGGGGCGGGGGGGCTGGTGCGGGCCTACGGG
>CAZIMS010000055.1:0-1349 GCA_964540515.1 uncultured Pseudomonadota bacterium
GGGCGTCGGATTCGTTGATTTGGCATTCCCTCCATCGGGTATTTCATTTCCAGATGACGGCTATCTGACTTTTCTCTCCGGAGGTTCACCCTATGCCGAGCGACCGCAGCGTAGAGATTCAGGGAAGTGCTACCGGCACCGTCATCATCACCGGCGACGGGAACCGCGTTTCTCTTTCGCGCGGCGAGGAGTTCCATTTCCATCTCCTGGATGAGCGCTTCCGCGCCGCGCAGAGTGCACGCGCCCCCGCCGACTTCTACAACGGCACCCGTCCTAACTGGGCCAACATCGCCCTCAATCACGACGCTCTCCGCATCCTGCTGGACCGCTTGCTGGACTTCGCCCGGGATCCCGACCCGCCCCTTCAGCGCATCGGCGTGATTCTGGCCCCCGCCGGGGAGGGCAAAACCACCCTCCTGATGCGGGCGGCCTGGGAACTGGCTTCCCAGGGCTTCCTCGTCCTCTGGCGCCACCACGGCCATATTTTTGCCGACTACGGTTGCCCGCTGGCAGAGGGGCAGCGGATCATCATCTGTATAGACGAACTGGCCGAAATCGGTACGGAGGACACCCTGGCCGCGCTGGTGGACGACCTGAGCGAGGCCGGCCTGCCCTTTGTCCTTATGGGCACTGCCCGTCCCCACGAGTGGGAAGCCAGCGGCCTGCATGCCCGCCTGGCCCGTTGCGCCCGCCTGGAAATCTTCCCCCTGGAACGGCTGACAGAGCCGGAGGTGCAAGGCTTGCTGGAGTGCCTGCAGCGGGCCGATGCCCTGGGCGCCCTGGCCGACCTGCCTCCTCCGCGCCGCGTAGCCCACTTCCTGGACCGCCTCCAGGCCGACGGCCAACTTCTCCCCGCCCTGCTCACCGCCCGGCGCGGCAAGGCTTTTGAGAGCATCCTGGAGAACGTCTTTAACAATCTGAAAGGCCGCTTTAAGGAGGACGCCCGCCAGATCCTGCGCGGCTATGCGGCCATCGCGCTGGTCCACCGCTTTGGCTTCTGGATGACCCGTCCGCTGCTGGCCCGTTTCCTGGGCATCCCCGAGGCCGAATTGACTCCCTACCTCCTGCGCCGCCTGGAGGGGGAACTCCTGGAGGTGACCGAGGCCGATGAGGGTCGTCTTTACACCCGCCACCCCTGGCTGGCCGAGTGTGCCCTCCAACTGCTGGCCGGCCGTTGCCTCCCGAAGGAGACCGATCTCTACAATGACCTCTTTCGTGCCCTGGGTGCACTGCTGAAAGAAGCGCCAGAGCGGGAAGAGCGGAAATTGCTGACCAAACTGCCACTGGCCTTTAAACGAGCGGGCCAAATTCCTGTGGCGCGGCGGCTCTTTGCCCGGGCCGCCGAGGCC
>CAZIMS010000056.1:0-1347 GCA_964540515.1 uncultured Pseudomonadota bacterium
CGGCGAGCGCGCCGTGGCTCTGGGCGGCAGCGCCGAGGGCGCCGTGATTACGACCGGCGATAGCAACATCGTGATGGTCTTGCGCGGCGAAGAACACCGCGCCCTGCGGCGCATCCTGGCGCAGAAAGTCTACAACGTTCCCCCGCTCCCCGAGCACTACCTCCCCCGCGAGGCTGACCTGACGCGGCTGCGCGAATTGCTGCTGCGCGGCGACACCGCCGCAGTGGGCATCGTGGGCGTGCACGGTATGGGCGGCATCGGCAAATCGGTGTTGGCGGCGGCCCTGGCCCACGACCCGGCCGTCCAGGACGCCTTCCCCGACGGTGTCCTCTGGCTGCCCATCGGCCGCCAGCCCGACCTGACCGCCCGCCAGGAGGAGGTCTTTTGGGTGCTCACCGGCGAGAAAGAGTCCTTCAAGGACGCTATCCAGGGGCGGGGCCTGCTGAGCGCCGCGCTGGCCGACAAAACCTGCTTGCTCATCCTGGACGACGTCTGGCGGCTGGAGGATGCCGAAGCCTTCCCCCGGCCGCGGGATGGGCGGACCCGCCTGCTCATCACCACCCGCAACGACGAGGTATTGCGGGCGCTGAACGCGCGCATCCACTCGCTGGACGTGCTCTCCGAACCGCAGGCGCTGGGCCTGCTGGCCGACTGGGCCGGGCAGCCGGTGGAGGCTCTGCCGGAAGAAGCGCGGGAGGTGGCGCGCGAATGCGGCTACCTGCCCCTGGCGCTGGCGATGGTGGGCGCGTTCGTCCGCCAGAACCCCGAAGGTTGGGCGCGCGCCCTGCACCGCTTGCGGGACGCCGACCTGGAGAAACTGCGCCGCCTCTTCCCCGGGTACGAGCATTACAACCTGCTGGCCGCGCTGGAAGTGAGCGTGGAGGCCCTGCTTGAGCAGGACCGCCGGCGCGATTATCGGCGCTATTATCTGGACCTGGCAGTCTTTCCCGAAGAGGCGGCCATCCCGCCGGACATCCTGCGGGCCTTTTGGGCGCCGCTGGGCCTGGACGAGGACGATGTGGCGGACCTGGCGGAGACCTTTGTGAGCCGCTCGCTGGCCCGCCGCGACGAGACGGGCGGCCTGCGCCTGCACGACTTGCAGCACGACTATTTGCGGGCCGTGCAGCGGGAAGGGTTGCCCGACCTGCACCGCCGCTTCCTGCTGGCCTGCGCCGAGACGCTGTTGGGCGAGAAGGCCGAAGCGTTGACCGGCCTGCCCTGGCGCCGCCTCCCGCCGGACACGCCAACCTATCTGTGGGACCACCTGACCTACCATCACCTGGAAACCGGCGAGTGGGACGCCCTCTACCGCCTGCTGACCGACTTTGATTTTCTGGAGGCCCGCTG
>CAZIMS010000057.1:0-1344 GCA_964540515.1 uncultured Pseudomonadota bacterium
TCGGCACCACCGCTGACCAGGTCTGGTGGCTATCTCATCGGCCAAGTCCCATGTGAAACTCCGCCGACCGTCGTTGGCCAGCTTGCTGTTCATGCGATCAAATCGAAACATTTTTCCGTAACAAATTCAAGCCGCACTCCGCAGCCAAGACCACCGTGCCCAAGGCTGGGCGCCAGGCAACGGCGGCGGAACGTCCCGACCCCTCGGGAGTGGCCGACCAACTCCGGCGCGGCCTGAGCGCCGCTAGAGTCCTTCACACCTTTTGTGCGGGACAACCGAACTGACCCCTCGCTTTCAGGAATACTCTGCGAGTTCTTCCGTTCCCAGGCTTTGGATTTCGCCGCTCTGTCTAATACGAAACCCGTTGGCCTGCATTAAACCCACGCCCAAAAAAACATGCTTGTAAACCTGAACAACAACGCGCAACTCCGAGTTCTCAACTGCGTCTTTCCAAATCGCCAGTTTGTAACGGCCATCGCTGCAATCAACTTCTCGCTCCTGGTATGGCGGCAATTGCGCGAGTTCAAAGTAACTTTTCCGACGCAAAAGCTCCAACTGCGCGTCCAGTGCTTCTCGGCTCGTGGGCATAATGCTAATTGTCGGCGTTAACATTTCAATCAAACGGGCGAATGCGAAGGTCAATGTGGGGATTTTTGACTCCTGGCCTCTGTGGTCCAATCGAGATTCGGGGAACTTTCGGCCCTGCGGGCAGGCCGCCTCGCGCCGGCATTCGTCCAGGCCCAATGCGAAGATAGGGATTGTGGTTCAAACCGTGGCCGAGTCTTGTTCCGCCAAGAGCCGCTCCAGCTCTCATTCCAGCAGCGGTGAGAAGAGTGTTTCGCGCAAACTCACCGCCAGCCTTGCTTAGCTGTAGGGTCTTGTCGCACGGGTCGTAGTATTTCTCGAATGGATCGAAGAAAGGAATAAAACCATCCGCAGCGGCAGCCGCGCCTTGTCCAAGGTCGTTTAGCGAGTCTGGCGAGAAGTAGAGCGATGGATTGCCCCAACCGATGTTGAAGTACGATGAGCCATCGTTGTTGCCGAAGGCAATTCCCCAGAGGCCATCGGGATCAACGTAGTTCAACGGCGAGTTGTAAACATAACGGTAGAGGTTGATGTCGTATTCTTCCTCCATTGGGTCTCTGTTTGGCCACCTTTGCAACTCCGGCGCATACCAGCGATACAGGTAATCATACATTCCCGACGGCGCATGAACCGGTTTGCTGGAGAACCGGTAGCAGTTCGCAAAGGCTTTCGGACCGCTGATGGAGAGTGCGTTGCCGTAGGGATCGTAGAGATACCGCGCAACGATAAGCTGGTTGGTATTGATCAACGCTGTCACAT
>CAZIMS010000058.1:0-1322 GCA_964540515.1 uncultured Pseudomonadota bacterium
AATGAATAATAATCAAAAGAACAATGGCATGATGAATAAGACCGCAGGTTTTACTCATGTGCTAAAAAATAAGGAAATAGCATAATGAAATACACAATTCATATTAACCAGTTTGCTTTATATACTGCAGGATTATTAGGCAAAGTTGATTATTCAGATATTGCGATTTTAGAGTATCTTAAAGATTTTGTCTTTTATCCTCAGCGGAAATCAATCTATTTAGCAGATACCTCACGCTCAGATGCTAAGTCTTCAGATAAAGGCCCGCGCACTGAATATATTTGGCTTAATTATCGGCATCTTATTGCCAGTTTACCTTTTGCAAATTTTAAGGGTAAATCTGCGGTCTCTAAACGCATCGCAAAATTAAGAAAACTGGATTTAATCAAAACTTATCAGGCAAAAGATAATTCGCTCTATTATACCCTTACAGATAAGATGATTGACTTGCTCTTTACCAAACATGACATTACTTCATTAGCAAAAAAAACTACCAAACCCGCACTTACTTCAGCAAAAAAGACTACTAAACCTGACCCTACTTCATTAACCTCTGAAGAAACATTACCTGTGCCGGATAAGAGTTTTCCAGAAAACAAAATGTTTGCACCCAAATGTGTCCGGAATGCTAATGGTTTTGCTACAATGTCGGATAATGTCTATAAAGTCTTGGCTCAAATTAGAGAAAGACAAATTGCCAACGGAAAAAATAACCCCTCATTAAAGCAAAATATGCAAAAAGAAGGTAGTGAAAATACCTTCAAGGAGATATTATGGCCCGAAAACTTAATCCAAAAAATTATTCAAAACAGCAAAACAAAATAAGCAAAAAGAAGGAAGTAACCATTCCTTCAAGGAGATATTATGACCCTCGAACTTACAACCAAATTAGCAAAATTAAAAGAGACCCATACTCGTTATTTATGTTCTAAAGAGATGTTAAACAATCTTAAGTTTGAGACGGATATGCTTTATGAATTATATCAATCTCAGGCTCAAAAGATTGCTTCAGAGATGCGTAAGCGAAATCTACAAGAGATTAAGACTGATGATGGTGTATTTAAGTTAAAGCGAATAGTTAATGCCAAAATTATCAATCGCACTGAAGCTAATGATTATGACCAGAAATACAGACTCGGACTATTTACCAAATCCATCTGTGGACCACGAGTAAAATCATGGGCATTACAGCAATTAGAAAAAAACTTAAAAATCCCAGATTTTGTTGAAGTTGTCGAAATCTGGACAATTGATATTGAGTAAAACCAAAATGCTATGGCGAATGAAAACTAAAGGTCTGACTCTTCATTTAACTAAAAGTC
>CAZIMS010000059.1:0-1321 GCA_964540515.1 uncultured Pseudomonadota bacterium
ACGGGAGCGACCAGCCGATCAGGTCATTCAGAGCCTGCTCATCAATCTGGACAGGCTCCCCGGTGCGGGCGATAGTGAAGATGAGATAGATCATCGTCTCTATCGGGTCGGCCGTACCGTGCTCCAGCTGGAGCAGAAACGTTTCGGGGAGTTCGGTCAGCAAGCGGTCGGTGCAGTACACCACAGGTCGGTCGTTGAGATACAAGGCCCGTTCATGCAACCGGAAGCGGGGCAGGCGTGCGATTTCCTGCTGGAACATTTCGGCGACAGCCATGCGGACGATGTCGGTGGCCGTTACCCCTTTTCGTTTGGCCAGCCAGGCAATCTGGGTCTGAGTTTCGTCAGAAAGCCGAAAGCCTTTGATCTTCATGAAGATGCCTTCGAGCGGTCATTTGTATTGACAATGTTATAACAAATGGCTGCAAATGTCAACACCCGCACCTTAACAAGGTTATATCGCTCGCCTTTCTCTCTTTCGGGTTGCCGCGCCAACCCGCCGACTCATACCCCTGGGTCGTCGGCGCGGCGCCGACCCGAAAGTCATCTCGCGCACTTGCGAGGCTCCCCCCTTTCCACCCCTGCCACCCCAGGGAGATCACACTCAATCTCCCTGGCGGGGTGGCGCTGGGGAGAGAAAGGAGTACACCCATGTACGGCGAAGTAGCCAAGCGATTGCTCAAGGCCGCTCGCGGCGCCGAAACCGGTGACATTCGGCTGCGGGATCGCTACACGGTGCGCGCGGGCAATGGTCACCTGGTCACGATCTTTGAGATCTGGTCGTGCCAAAGTAGCCGGCGCAATCCACGCATCTATCAGGTGGTTCACCTGCCAGACGGCTGGCGCTGCACCTGCCCGGATTTTGAGAAGCACGGCGCGAAATTCCCGTGCAAACACATTATGTACGTGCAGGCGCTGGGGGAGGTGTAGCATGGTCGAGATCACGCTCTGGACTCCCCCAGAAATGCGCCCCGCCTTTCGGTTTCTGGACGAGAACGGCAACGTTGTGGAAGAGGGGCCGATGTTGACCGCCGATGAGGTGTACTGCGATATCTGTAACGCCGATGTCGTGGTGCGCCCCGTTCCGGTGATCTCGGGCTACGCCGCTTGTCTGAACTGCCTGAGCCGTATTGAGCCGGAGTGGCCCAAGCAAATCCCGTTTGAGGTGATGGTTCTCTGGTATCACCAGCTGGATGAGAGGGCGAGCGAGTAACACCGGCAGGGCCACAAGCCCTGCCCTCCTGAACATTCCACCCCGCAGAGTGCATCAGGCGGTGCAAGTCCGCCGGGGTGATGTCCCGCAAGGGGCAGAACCTTAACAACC
>CAZIMS010000060.1:0-1318 GCA_964540515.1 uncultured Pseudomonadota bacterium
CCTGCCCTGATTTTACCTTTCTCCACCAACTGGCGCAAGCGGGCTTCATCCAACCCGTACTTGCGGGCGGCTTCGGAAAGCGGTAAAAATGTGGGTAAGGTAACCATCGCTCAGTCCTCTAAGAGATACAATCCGCTTTCATCATCCAGAACATACCTGACGCGAGGGTTCAAAGCCAAAATCACATAAGCCAAGTCTTGACTCGATATTGAAACAAATCCTAAAACCGACCCAAGGCTTATCCAAAAGTCTTTGGCAAACACCATAAAGAAAATAAATAAAACCAAGGGGAGTAATAACGGGAACAGAGATACTTGCATCCATACCCTCTTTTCGATTTTTCCCGTGAAGACGTATATCTCTTTTGCCGCAATTTGCTCGGACGGTACGCCCAACCAGTGGGCGGCAATCGCGTGCAGCCCCTCATGAATGGCGCGGATTGGCACCAACCAACCGCTGACATTTCTCAATGGGAGAGAAAATATGAGCAGCAAAAACAAAGCAAAACAAACTTCAACCGATAAACGCAAAACCGCTATCACGCCAGACGCCGCAAGAAGAAATGTCGCCAGCGCTACCCCCAACGCCTTTACCTTGACGTCGCCTCGCAGATTTTGGGATTGGATTCCCTTGTTCGTTATCGTCTGGCTTGTGGGAGTGTCTCTGTTTGCCATCCTGTACATGCCTCCGTACTGGCTCGGGTTGTTATGCGGTGGACTTTTTCCCGCTGCGCTTCTAACCGCCGCCTTTTTCCACCCTGTAGAAGGGAACGTGTTCCACGTTTCCGTTGCCCTCTTCGTGTCCGTCCTTGGCGTGTCCATCGGCGCGGCGCTCTACAGTCAAAACTGGCTAAACGTTCCGCTGGCCCTTTTGGTCTCGCTGCCCTCTCACCTGTACGTTGTCGCTTATCAACGGTCAAACCGCCGGTTTTGATTGCTTGCGGGCGGCTTCGGAGAGTGGTAAAAATGTGTGAAGAGCAATCATGTCTGCACCTTCTCATGCGAGGTAGCCCGGAGCCGGGGGACAACGACCCTCTCCGCGGCGAGGATCACCGGTCGGCGGGTAGCCACCGGCCTATCGGCGCGCAGCCCCAACGGGTAGTCGGGGCGGATCCTCGACAGGTCATCCCCCGGTCCCGGGTTGCCTCAAGACAATCTGCCGCGCGGGCCTGACGTCCCCAACACTGGCATCAGCCGGGTAGGCTGATGGAGGACACGGACGGCAGACGGGGTAGTCTGCACGATCAGGCTTTGGCAACCGGAGACCGGGTAGGTCTCCGGGTTGCTTTTTAATGAGCCAAAAATACACAAAGCGCCCA
>CAZIMS010000061.1:0-1317 GCA_964540515.1 uncultured Pseudomonadota bacterium
CCGTTGGGCGGTTTTAGGAGGCAAACATGGAAAGCATAATTGCTACCGGCGTGGTTATTATAATTCTATCGCTTATTGGTATTTTCTTTTATTTTGTAATAATCGGCATTGCTGACTTATTTGAAAGAGAGCCAGTAATCGCTTTTTTGCTCCTTGTTGCTGGCGGAGTACCACTAGTAATAGTTGCGGCTCTTCGTGGATTTGCAAGGGAAGCGGAGGAGGGTTCACCCGCTGCAAGATTAGGTTGCTTCCTTTTTATCTTATTCGGTGTTTTTTTGGTTGTGATAGAATTGTTGGGATAGGATTATGGCTCACGCGTTAGGAGGCATATATGCATCCGATTCAGAAATGGCTCCCACACTATATCGCGCGATGCGTAAACGTCAGTGACCAAGAGGCGAAGCAAATCTGGCAGACGATCACGCAGTGGATAGACACGCAAGGCGGATTGGAGCACGAAATGGTGCTGCGCGCCTACCCGCCTACCATTCTCCTGCCGATCGGACATATCTTGGTGTTGGGTTGGCCAGGGCGGGATTGCATCGTCGGCTTTAGCTCTCTGGCCCGAAGTTATGGGTTATCCAGCTTGCCCTACGTCCGTGCGTTCTTGGGCGGGCTGGACAATGAATTCATGGACATCATGCGACGCAGCGGCGAAGGGCATCAGCTGCCCAAGCTGCGCTTCTATGCGTTGTGGCTGGCCGCGGAGACCGCCGAAGACATATTTCACGAGTTCGCCGAGGAGCTGTCCTCGGTGGCGGTGGAAGTCAATCGAACGGTTAAACTGGCGAACTACCTGTTGGGTCACGAATCCACCTGGTGGCGTGGACAACTCTTTTCAGACGCGATAGAATCGGCGCTGCGGACCATCGCCCAACGCTACGTGTAAAAACCCTGACATCTCGCTCCCGCCGACGGCTTTGCTTGAAACGAAATCGCCCAAAGGGGGCCTGATGTACACCCGATTCACCTAGATAGAGCCATCGAGTTCCGTAATCACCTGATCCGTTTCAGCTGCATGTTGGGCCCTCAGAGGGTGAGGATGTCCCTGTGGCGGCAAGAGGGCCGGTTGGCAAGGCCGCAGGAAGCGGGGACGGGTCGTAGGGTGTCGGTGAAGGGGGAGGCCCGGCGGAGTGGGCGGCCCGAAGGTTTCCCTCCGGCCACGGGTCTCTGGAGTCGGTCCGTTGAAGCCGGCCGCGCCGATGAGGGTCTGGGCAGAGGGAGGGCGGTCTCTCTGGCCTCAGCGGGCCGAAAGGGCAGGCGCGGGCGGGAAGGGAGCGTGGCAGGTCTCCCGGAAGGGCACGGGCAGGGAGCGCG
>CAZIMS010000062.1:0-1229 GCA_964540515.1 uncultured Pseudomonadota bacterium
TCATATTTCACCTACTCAATGAGTTTTGAAACAACACCTGCTCCAACAGTTCTTCCACCCTCTCTTATTGCAAATCTTAATCCCTCTTCAAGGGCTACAGGGTAGATAAGCTCAACTGTTATTATTACATTATCTCCAGGCATTGCCATTTCAACTCCTTCTGGAAGTTTAATTTCTCCTGTAACATCTGTTGTTCTGATGTAGAATTGAGGTCTGTATCCTGTGAAGAATGGTTTGTGTCTTCCACCTTCTTCTTTTGAAAGAATGTAGACTTGGGCTTCAAATTTTTTGTATGGATGGACTGAACCTGGTTGAGCAACTACTTGACCTCTTTCTACTTCATCAAAACCTATACCTCTTAGAAGGAGACCAACATTATCTCCTGCTAAACCTTCATCAAGGAGTTTTCTGAACATTTCAACACCTGTAACTACTGTCTTCTTTCTCTCCATACCAAGACCAACTATTTCAACCTCTTCTCCTACTTTTATCTTTCCTCTTTCTATTCTTCCTGTTACTACTGTACCTCTACCTGTTATTGAGAAGATGTCTTCTATTGGCATAAGGAATGGTTTATCAACTTCTCTTTTTGGGGTTGGGATGTATGAGTCAACTGCATCCATAAGTTCCCATATCTTATCAATCCATTCATTCTTTCCACGGGATAGATCTCCTTCATATTCAAGGGCCTTAAGGGCTGAACCTCTTATAACTGGAATCTCATCACCAGGGAAGTTGTACTTCTTGAGAAGATCTCTTACTTCTACCTCTACAAGGTCAACAAGTTCTGGGTCATCAACCATATCAACTTTGTTTAAAAAGACTACAACTGCTGGAACATTAACCTGTCTTGCAAGAAGGATATGTTCTCTTGTTTGAGGCATTGGACCATCAAATGCAGATACTACAAGGATAGCACCATCCATCTGAGCAGCACCTGTAATCATGTTCTTGATGTAGTCGGCATGACCTGGACAATCTATGTGAGCATAGTGCCTCTTTTCTGTTTCATACTCAACATGTGAAATGTTTATTGTAATACCTCTTGCTTTTTCTTCTGGAGCATTATCAATTGACCAGAAATCTCTGTATTGAGTTTTTCCTAAGGTTGCCAAAACCTTAGTTATTGCAGAGGTTAGGGTTGTTTTACCATGGTCAATGTGACCTATGGTTCCTACATTCACATGAGGTTTAGTTCTTTCAAATTTCTCTTTTGCCATATTCGTTCT
>CAZIMS010000063.1:0-1223 GCA_964540515.1 uncultured Pseudomonadota bacterium
TACCATTTAATTTTATCTTTGCTAAGGCTACATTAAACTCATCTACATCAGATTTTGACATATTCCTAATTTTATTTTCTTCTGAATTATCAGACTTAAGAATGAGACTCCATCTGAATTAATTGTTTGAAATAGTCTTCTTAACCTAATGCTACAGTGTTTCCATATCGAGCCTCCTAAGATATCTTTGGATTTTTTCATCATCTAAGGCATATGGTGTTTGGGCAAGAAAGTGGAAACAGATATCACCCAAGGCGGTAAGATGCATAGAGAAAGACTTAGGGGAGTTATTAAACTTTTTTTATTGTCCAAAGGAGATGAGGAATTTACACAGAAGTATTGACGTTAATTAATACTTGACAATAAAAAAGTCAAGCATTTAAACTTTATTTAGCCACAAAGACGATAATTTTTCTACATGAATCTACTAAAAAGCATTAGATTTAAACTATTTCTCATCACAATCCTTCCTATCACAATTATTATGTCTCTAATCGTATATTTAGATGCCCGAAATATGAGGGAAAGGCTGATTTTTTTCCAAAAGGAAAAGGCTGTTCTGTTATCTGATATCATCCTAAAAAGCATAAACCTACTGATGTTAGAAAATAGATGGAAGGATATACAGACTGTTGCTGAATATATGATAAGGGGAAACCCTGAACTTAAAGATCTAAGGATATATCATCCGATAACAAGGAATATTATTGTCTCAGCAAATAGCAAAGAAATAGGCAGAGAGATTGATATAGATAGTTGGGAAAGATTTATTAATAATGAAGAGGCCCCTTATATTACTGAAAACCCTGATAATAGTTCTGTTTCAAAGATAACCATTATAAAAAATACACCTGCTTGCCATAAATGTCATCCGGCGGATAGAGAAATACTTGGGGTTATAAATGTCAGTTTGTCGCTTGATTCTGCCCAAAAATATATTAAGGATTTGATCTCAAGGCATTTTTCATTACTTGTTCCTGGTTTTATTATAATCGGCATAATATTTTTAGTTGGCGGTGAGATAATTATAAATACCCCGATTGAAAGGCTTGCATCAGCAATGAAAAAGGTAGAGTCTGGAGATTTAACTGTTAGGATGAATAATAACAAGGATGATGAGATTGGTTATCTTTCCAACGTCTTTAACAATATTTTAGATATTATTCATACATCCAAAAAAGAGCTTGAAATTTGTCATATTCAGCAGTTAGAGAAGGCATCAA
>CAZIMS010000064.1:0-1204 GCA_964540515.1 uncultured Pseudomonadota bacterium
CAACAACAACTCTCAACTCCCGTTTCAACTTCCGCAGCTAAGACGCAGTCCCGCTCTGCGGGAGCTGTGCGGCAGGCGCGGGTGGCCGACCTTCTATCGAGCCGGCCTGAGCGCCGCTAGATTCCTTACACCACTTGGGCGGGACAGCCGGCGGGGTCGTTCACTTCAGGACATGAACGAGGGCGCTTGCTGCGAGAACCAACCCACCGATTAGGAAAAGAGCGATTCCCCACTTACGGAAGCGATGCGAGATGCCGTTCTGATAGAGGCGCTGTCTCTGTTCCAAACTTCTACGCTGTTTCTGAGTGAGGCTTGGGGAACTCAACTCCTCGGTCCAATAATTCGGATCTGGATACATTTTGAGCAGCAGCTTCGCCAGGAAGAAGTCAATGACGGCAAAACCCAGCCCTAAAACCATCAAGCCTGCAGCAGTGCGCATGAGTGTTTCCATGACTGCGCTCTTCAGGGTAAAGGCCCAATGACTTGTGCGGGTGGTTGGTTAACCTGTGTGTTCGAAGAAGAACCAACCCAGTTCCAGCTTTCATAAACGGTCAGTGCTGCGTCGGCATACTGGAATGCTTGAAGGAACGGATACACAGCATTTGGATCATTCGGAACTCTCTGCAACGTCCCACCCAGCGTTCCGGGGCGACCCAGCGGGGTTGTGGGCAGACGAGACCATTGCGGGGACGCTCCAAAGGACAGAGCGAGTGGGATTGCGAGGTCTGCAACCTTAGCGCAGTTCTGGGCGTTCTGATTGTCAGTTGCCACAGTGACCACAGCCTCGGCAGGACCAGACGGACCGGCTGGTCCATCGCCGAAGGCGTTAATCATGTTTCCGACATTCGCGCCAAACTGGTAGGACGAGTAGAGCGCAAGCGCTCCACCGGGGATTGTCCCGACTCCTGTTGTCGCAGCCGCGTAGCCAACGACCGCACCAGTGCCACTAACGACCGCGCCGATTAAGCCGCGGAAGAACATTCCGGTTTGAAATAGTCCATACGGATCAATGAACATTATGGGGTTATTGCCCACGTAGCCGTAAAGGTTCAGCCTGCCGAGTTCGCCGATCGGGTCTCTGTTTAGCCACCGCTGCAACTCCGGCACATACCAACGATACAGGTAGTCATACATTCCCGACGGCGCATGAACCGGCTTGCTGGAGAACCGGTAGCAGTTCGCAAAGGCTTTCGGGCCGCTGATG
>CAZIMS010000065.1:0-1203 GCA_964540515.1 uncultured Pseudomonadota bacterium
TAGGAGGCGTAATATGGCAAAGGCTAAATTTGAGAGGAAGAAGCCCCATGTAAACATAGGTACGATAGGGCATGTGGATCATGGGAAGACGACGTTAACAGCTGCTATAACGAGGGTATTATCTACTAAGGGGTTAGCGCAGTTTACGCCCTTTGATCAGATAGACAAGGCGCCAGAGGAGAGGGAGCGTGGTATAACGATAGCAACTGCGCATGTTGAGTATGAGAGTGAGAAGCGTCATTATGCGCATGTAGATTGTCCTGGTCATGCGGACTATGTAAAGAACATGATAACAGGTGCAGCGCAGATGGATGGGGCGATATTAGTAGTTAGTGCGGCAGATGGTCCGATGCCACAGACGAGGGAGCATGTGTTATTGGCGAGGCAGGTAAATGTTCCTTACATAGTGGTATTTTTGAATAAATGTGACATGGTAGATGATCCTGAGTTATTGGATTTAGTAGAGTTAGAGGTGAGGGAGTTATTAAGCAAATATGGATTTCCTGGAGATGATTTACCGATAATAAGGGGTAGTGCCTTAAAGGCTTTAGAGAATCCGGAGGATCCGAAGTGGTCGCAGTGCATATGGGATTTAATGAAGGCCTGTGATGATTACATACCTGAGCCGGTAAGAGACATAGACAAGCCCTTTTTAATGCCGATAGAGGATGTATTTAGCATATCAGGAAGGGGTACAGTTGTAACAGGGAGAGTAGAGAGAGGGGTTATCAAGGTAGGAGAGGAAGTAGAGATAGTTGGGTTAGGAGAGACGAAGAAGACTGTTGTGACAGGTGTAGAGATGTTTAGGAAGATACTTGATGAGGGAAGGGCAGGAGACAATGTAGGTTGTTTATTGAGAGGGATAAAGAAGGAAGAGGTGGAGAGGGGTATGGTATTAGCGAAGCCTGGTAGCATAACACCTCATAAGAAGTTTAAGGGAGAGGCTTATATATTGACAAAAGAGGAAGGTGGTAGGCACACACCGTTTTTTAATGGATACAGGCCGCAGTTTTATTTTAGGACTACAGACGTAACAGGAGTAGTTACATTACCAGAGGGAGTAGAGATGGTAATGCCAGGAGATAATGTGACAGTGAGTGTTGAGTTGATAACAAATGTTGCATTAGAGAAGGAGTTAAGATTTGCTATCCGTGAAGGTGGTAGAACTATAGGTGCCGGTGTTGTTACGGAAGTAATAGAGTA
>CAZIMS010000066.1:0-1183 GCA_964540515.1 uncultured Pseudomonadota bacterium
GACGAGTACGATCATCTTCTCAAGTGAGCGCGGCACATTATCAAAAACGCCTGCCAACCAGCGCATGCACCCGACAGGCTGCGCCTCGCTGCGCTCGGCTCGCCTGCGGGTGATGCGCGTGCCGTTCGGCGGCTCGCATCGTCGCTGGGAGGCTCTCAGCCCCATGTTTGATTTTCTGAAGTACGGCAAAGCAATCGAGCGGTTGATGAGGGAATGGTATTCCTACTCACATGAAGTCCTGCAACAATCATCTGATCTTGGATTCGCACGAGAGCATTTTGTCAAAGAAGTTCTCACAAGTTTTCTGCCAAAGAGCGTAATAGTAGGGAGCGGAGAAATCATTGATGGGCAAGGAAGAAGGTCAGGGCAGCAGGATGTCATCATCTATCGCGCAGACTTTCCCGTGATAACAAGCCTCACCCCTGTTGGTGCCTACTTGGCAGAGGGTGTTATCGCCACAGTGGAAGTAAAGTCAAATCTTTCAACAGGCGAACCTCATTTACAAACAGCATTCAACAGTGTTCAAAAGGTACTTGCTCTCGACAAGGCAGCAGAGATTATAAGGGGCAGTGAAGCCGAACTTGAGAAACTAAAGGAACTGAATCGTATAAAGACCTACGTTGTGGGATATTCTGGCTGGAAGAGCTTATCGTCGCTCCTGGAGCAGTACCGTATTGCAGGTAATCGCGTCGGGTGGAATTATGTGCCACATCTGGTGTGTCAGCCTGGCGCATGCATCCTGCGAAACGATGGCTTTATTAATCCCGAAAATAGTGATGAGAAAACTGGGCTTCTGATACATGAAGAATATCCTTTTTCTGTGTTCCTGCATCATCTTCTAAAGGCCATTATGCTCAACACTGGGGGAACAATGGTAACGGCAAAAGGGATTGATGCTGTTATGAGTTACTACCTTGACCCGTACTTCAACTTCAAGCCCCCGCTGAAATTCCGAAGGCTTCAGCTATTGACTGAGAAGAAGGTGTAAAGTATTGCAGTGTTCAAACGCACCTTTGGTTTGGCGAAATATCAGGGCTTTGACGGCGGCAAAGCCGCCGAACACGGCATGCAGCCGACCCGCTGCGCGGCTTCGCTGCGCTCCGCCGCTGGCGGACGGCTGATGCCCACGTTAGCCCGCCTTTCCGAATCTAGGTGGTACAATACAGCAATGGATAAAAACAAT
>CAZIMS010000067.1:0-1165 GCA_964540515.1 uncultured Pseudomonadota bacterium
CCACAAGTTGCGCTATGCCTCAAGTCGGAATTGTTAAAAGTGCAAAACTACTGGATCTAACACCAAAGCCAGAAATATCACGGGTAGCCATCTACTTCTCTCGACATGCCTTTCTCTACACTCTTGACCTGCAAGATTTCATCCGGCGAGAGACATTTCCTGCTTTTGTTAGTTGGTTTATCACGAGAGCCAAAGAAGAGTATGCCGCATAACAAGCGGTTGGAGCCGACCTCGCTTCGCTCGGCGGCTCAACCGCGTGCCGTTGGGCGGCTTGCCAAAGGAGGTAACGATGAAAAAACGTGCCAATAATAAGGTGCTCGCCCTGTTTCTCATCATTACGCTTACAATTGCACTGTTGGCTTGTATTAGTAGCACCCAACCCATTTCGCAAGAACAACAGCTACGTGCTACGATAGCGGCTTTAGAGACACAAGCGGCTAGCGGCCAACAGCCAGCACAAGCAACACCATCTATTCCTTCTTCACTCTCAAGCCAAGAGCAACAGTTGCAGGCAACCATCGTAGCTTTACAGACAGAAGTTGCACGTAATGCTTCGGCCCTACCAACTCTTAACTCTATCCCTTCGCCGACCCCTCTACTTGATACACCGCCAGGGACAGTTCTTGAAGTAGGTCAAACGTGGCGACAAGGAGGGTTAGAATTAACTCTGGTCAGCTTCCAGATGGACGTAGGAAGCATTTATCACAACAAGGGACTCGGAATGCATGTATGCTTTAAGCTAACAAACCGCAGGCCCTCAGACTTAACGTTGCGTTATTCGTCAGAAAACTTTATGGCTCAAGACAATTTGGGTCGGCGATTGAAGTTGTATGGTTGTATGTATGGCTGTAGTGAGTGGGCTGAAGTTACAGGCATTGTCCACAGCGGCGAGACGGTTGCGTTTGGATTGCTTGGTCTTGACGATTGGACTTGTCCTTATATTGAGGTAGATACATCTGATCCTGCGATTACTGAAGTAGTTATCACGATATCCAATATATCTAGGATTAGTCAAGCCCGTTGGCGGATTCCTATAGAGCATTAGTGGGTTCCGCCCAACCCGCCGCTGCAGCCGACGCCGCCTTCGGCGGCGCGGCTGAGCGGAAGATCGTTAGCCCGCATCTTCGATGTCACAGTGGGCTACGCCAATGCAGAAGGAGTAAAG
>CAZIMS010000068.1:0-1144 GCA_964540515.1 uncultured Pseudomonadota bacterium
TTGATCGACGGCTCGGATAAGCGGCATACCCTTCAGTAGCTTGCCGCACGGCCGAGCGCCCGGGCATTTTGGCAAATTCTTTCAGGGGGCATTGGGGGGGTTGATCTGACCTCAGATAGAGACATGGCCTCCGACCCAGAACTTGATCTTCGCGGGCGGCTGGTGCGCTCTCTCGGAACCCTACGCGATATGCTCCCGGGCGCTTTTGTCGAGCGCCGCCGGCGCTGCGGCAAACCCAACTGCCGCTGCACTTCCGGCAAGCCCGCAGACCTTCATCCCCAGTGGGCCTTGTCGGTGCTCGTCGAGGGGAAGCTCAAAACCGTCCATTTGAACGCCGCCCTGGCTCAGGAAGTCCGCCGCGGCGTCGAACTGCATCGCCGCTTCCGGCAGGCCGAAAGCCGCATCTGCGCCATTAACCTCCGCCGCCTTCTCCGGAACCGCCGGCTCCTGCCACGCGCTTGAGCCGCCGACGGTTTGAGGCTTATCTCGACAAGGTCTTCGACTTCTTTGCCCTCGCTGCGGCGATGGCGGAGGGACGCCACCAGCCGCGGCATCCCTGGCTCAAAGTGTTCACCGCGCTCTTTCCGGGCGCGGCCAGTCAGATATCCTCGCTGCTGGCAATCGAGGCCGAGTGTCGCCGGGGATCGCTCGCCAAAGGCGTCGGACCGATCAGCAACAACACCTTGGTGTACGCCATGCAACGGCAGGATCCGAAGGCCCTCTTCGCGCTCGGCTGCATCGTCGCCAAGCAGATCAAGCGCCACTCGATATTGGCCTCCACCGGGTCGCGCGGCTTCGTGGTGGCCGCCGTGGAGGGCATCGAGATCTGCAGTTCGTATCCGCGTTGCTGTGCGCGTTGCCTGGAGCGGCGGGTCGCGCGCAAGCTGGATGGGCGCACCCAGGAGCGCCTCCAGTGCTACCACCGAATCGTGGCCGTCATCGTGGTCAGCGGTCCCTGCCCCGTAGCGCTGGGGCTGCGCTTTCAACCACCCGGCGAGGGCGAGGCTGCGTGTGCTCTGGCGCTTCTCCAGGACTGGACGCGGTCGCTGGGCCGACGCTACTTCGACATTCTGGGGGCCGACGCCCTCGATCTTCAAAAGCCGTTCCTGGAGCAGATCGAGCGAGTCGGCCTGCGCTGGGTCAT
>CAZIMS010000069.1:0-1132 GCA_964540515.1 uncultured Pseudomonadota bacterium
GCCAGCTTGCTGTTCATGCGATCAAATCGAAACATTTTTCCGTAACAAATTCAAGCCGCACTCCGCAGCCAAGACCGAGCGTCCAGGGCTGTGCGGCAGGCAACGGCGGCGGAACGTCCCGACCCCTCGGGAGTGGCCGACCTACTATCGAGCCGGTTTGAGGCGAGCTAGATTCCTTCTCACCGCATGTGCGGGACAGCCGGGTGGGTTCAGGTTGGTTCAGATTTGGGATGATTCAGGCGCTGGTGTTCCGTCCTTCTTCCTCCTTCGACTCGGCAGAACCCAGCACATCGCGGTGAACGAGCCAATCGCCAACGCACAAAAGTAGGCGTGCCAAACTGAACTTCCGCCAACCAAGATACCAAGCACGCCAAGCACTGCGAGCGGCAGGAGCAGGATCAATGTGCGGGCGTCCGACAGGCGCGACGGGCGTGCTGCGGACTCAGCATCCGCAGCGTGGACGCGCGTGAAAAGTGCCATGAGGAGGTGAATGGCAATCACGATGAAAACACCAAGGACAATGTGTTGGAGTGAGTAGTAGGAGGCAACGGTAATCGAAAAGAGAACTACTCCCATCAACGCCAGCCACCATCGGGCAGCCCTCGTTGGCTGTGCGGATTTGCGCTGTTCCTGAGTTGGCATCGCCCCCTCCAAGCTACTTTGCCAGATACTTCAGTATAAGGAGGCGGCCAGCCACCCAGAAGGTCGCCGTGATAACTCTGACGCCGCAATCCTTCGCCAGTCCTGTGCATTCGCTACCAGGTTTCGCTGCTCTAAGCCACTCTTGAAACTTCTCTGGATCGAGCCGTTCCCCAGCCCGTTGCGCATACTTCCTGGCGGTCTCCAGACACTCTTCGAGCTTCTTGCATGAATAGCAGGCAATGCCAATGTTCCCAATCGCGTTGCCATAGAAGAAAATTGCCACCACGGGAACGCGACCGTCAGCATCTACCAGATTCATCGGGTCGTTGTGAACGAACCCATAAAGGTTCTTCTCCTGATTCAAGTTGAGTGGATTCTGGCTACGAATCAGCAGATTGAAACCGAGTTCGTTGATTGGGTCTCTACTGAGCCACCAACCCTGGCTTTGACTGTAGGCGCGGTATTCGTAGAGGACCAGGTCGGTGGTGTT
>CAZIMS010000070.1:0-1132 GCA_964540515.1 uncultured Pseudomonadota bacterium
TGAGGTTCTTCGGGCGGGCCCGCGGCCTCGCCGGCCCGCGCCTGCGCGAACGCATCGAGGCGGTAACGGCGCTTTGCGGTCTTGCGCCCGTGCTCGAGAAGCCCATTCGTAAGCTATCCAAAGGCTACCGCCAGCGCGTGGGCATGGCGCAGGTGCTGCTGCACGAGCCCGACGTGCTCATCATGGACGAGCCCACCAGTGGGCTGGATCCCAATCAGGTCCGTGAGGTGCGGCAGACGATCCGCGAGCTGGGCCGCACCAAGACCATCCTGCTATCCACCCACATCCTCCAGGAGGTGGAGGCGATGGCTGACCGCATCATCTTTATTGACCGCGGACGCATCGTCTTCGACGGACCCCCCGACCGCATGAAAGCGGGTTACGCCTCGCTGGAGGACGCCTTCCAGGCGCTGAGTCAAGCGGGTTCGGAGAACCAACTGCCATGCGGAAACGGCGCCGCGTAATCCTTGCTGTCTTCCGACGCGAGGTGGCCGGTTACTTCGGCACGCCCACCGGCTACGTCTTCATCACGCTGTTCGTCTTCCTAAGCGCCATGGCGGCCTTTTGGCAGGAACGCTTCTTCGCCGCCAATCTGGCAAACCTGGACCAGCTCAATCGCGTGATTCCGTACCTGCTGGTGTTTCTGGTCCCGGCCATCGGCATGGGCCTGTGGGCCGAGGAGAAGAAACAGGGAACCGAGGAATTGTTACTTACTCTGCCCGCCGGCGATCTGGAGGTGGTCGCCGGGAAGTATCTGGCCGGCCTTGCGATCTACAGCGTCGCCCTGGTGTTTTCGCTCAGCCACGTAGTGGTGCTCTCGTGGCTGGGCGATCCCGATCCGGGACTCATGGCGGCGACGTACTTCGGCTATTGGCTGATGGGTGCGGCGCTGCTCGGACTGGCCATGCTGGCCTCGCAAGCGACGGACAACCTTACGGTGGCGTTCATCCTGGGCGCGGTCTTCTGCGCGGTTCCGGTGTTCGCTGAGCGGGCGGGCGTGATCCTGAGCGGCGCGCCGCAGCGGTTGGCCGAGCGGCTCTCGCTGGTCGAGCAATTCCGCGATCTGGCGCGCGGGGTCGTGACCCTCAGTTCGATCGTGTACTTCGTGGGCCTCGCGCTGGCCGCGTTCTAT
>CAZIMS010000071.1:0-1074 GCA_964540515.1 uncultured Pseudomonadota bacterium
ACTGCAATGTCCTTCGGGACGATGGCGTAAGCTATGGCGATTATGTAGAGCAGCTCACCTATCTGCTATTTCTCAAAATGGCGGATGAGCAGTCAAAACCGCCATTTAATAAACCCTCTATTATCCCAAAGAATCTCGATTGGAAAAGCCTACTCAAAAAAGATGGTGATGAACTGGAGGTGCATTATCGCCACATTTTGGAAAACCTTGGAAAAGAAAAAGGAATGCTTGGAGTAATTTTTAGAAAAGCACAAAACAAAATCCAAGACCCGGCTAAACTCAGGCGACTGATAGAACTGATTAACGAGGAGACATGGATAGGGCTTGACATAGACATAAAAGGAGAAATCTACGAAGGACTTTTGCAGAAAAATGCTGAAGACGTAAAAGGTGGTGCAGGACAGTACTTTACTCCCCGGCCACTCATCAAGGCAATGGTGGAGGTTATCAGACCCGAGCCTGGACAGACTATCTATGACCCTGCATGCGGTACTGGAGGATTCCTTTTAGCTGCACATGATTATCTATCAAAAAATTACCAACTTGATAAAGAACAAAAGAAATTTTTGAGGTACAACACCTTTAAAGGTAAAGATATTGTCGATAGCGTTGCACGCTTGTGTGTTATGAATCTCTATCTGCATGGCATTGGAGGTGACGAAAGTCCCATAGAGGTAGGTGATGCCCTCATCTCTGATCCAGGGGAACGATATGACATAGTTCTGACTAATCCGCCATTTGGTAAAAAAAGTAGTATTACCATTGTCAATGGTGAAGGCAAAGCAGATAGAGAGGCTCTCACGTACGAGCGTCAAGATTTTTGGGCAACCACATCAAATAAACAATTAAATTTTTTACAACATGTAAAAACTATTACAAAGATACATGGTAAAGTTGCCATAGTAATTCCCGACAATGTGCTTTTTGAAGGTGGTGCAGGTGAGACCATCAGAAGAAAACTACTTGCCGAATGTGATGTGCATACTCTTTTACGCCTACCAACAGGTATATTTTACGCCCAAGGAGTAAAGGCAAATGTGCTTTTCTTCGACCGCAAGCCAGCAAGCGAAAAAC
>CAZIMS010000072.1:0-1069 GCA_964540515.1 uncultured Pseudomonadota bacterium
AAATCGCACCGCGTAAACCAACCCGTTCCCAGCATTCAGCAAAACAATTCGGATACTCATATTTTCCACAATCACAAGCAAAAGAAAGAACAAATGGTACTTTATTCAGATTAGTTAAAAGTTTCACTTGCGTCGTATCATAATTCGGATCAGACCAACGCCAATGATTGCCATGACCAGAATAAACCACCCAAGCCCGACCTTCGTTAATCGCTGTATTAATCGGTGTGCCAGAGTTGTAATAGAGAAAAAGAGAATCGCAAATTACGCCATACTGTCTGGCAATGCGCATACACCTGACATGTGAACTTTCTGCCCACCAGCGGGAAGTCGGATCATTTGATGAAGCAATAAAATAGGCTTTTTTCATCCAATTACCTGCATAAAGTCCTTTTTCATACGCGATGGTTTTCTGAATTAGCGAATCTAATTCCGCGGTATTTCGCACCGAAAACCTTGCCAGATAAACCTGCGGAAAATAAGTCGTGGTATAATAAGCATACGGCAAATCAGTGGCTGGGTTATAAGATCCTTGACCAGTCCAATAGGGAATTGACTCAACATCACCAACCAGCAAAACAAAAGTTGGTGGATTCGAACCAGTATACTGGTCATAGAGGTCTTGACGAATCTGCTCTTTGGTTTTACCGGTCGAAGAAAGAAAATTGACTTTATAACCCATTTCTTTTTTCCATTGGCTAAAACTCTGAATTCTGGAAAGCCACGCATCCGGACAAACAATCGTATAATTAATCGGTAAATTCAATGTTGGTGAAGGCGGCCAGGATTTAGCCTCATAATTCAGCACCAAACCACGCATCATTTCTACAAAAGGAAGTGTCGCATATTTCTCATACATCTCTTGAGTTTTCAGGATATCAGAGCCGGTTAATTCAAGTCTGATTTCTGCTTCTAAAATAACCTCCAAAAGATTTTTTGCCGGATTATACCGAACCGGACAAATCTCAAGCATTGCCACCCGACAATGACGAATCTGCTCAATACCGATAATTCTAACATATTCTTCAGGCCAGAACTTATCAGTCTGATAAAAATCAGCGTCATAAGC
>CAZIMS010000073.1:0-1042 GCA_964540515.1 uncultured Pseudomonadota bacterium
GTCGCAATCCCTTTCAGGGTGAGGTGCGGATTTTCACTTCCAACGTGATGTTTCGTTGCCCCTTCGAAACTTCGGAGCAGTCGCAATCCCTTTCAGGGTGAGGTGCGGATTTTCACAATAAGAGCCGATGCCTCGATTAAAAGCTGCTAACCTAGCAGTCGCAATCCCTTTCAGGGTGAGGTGCGGATTTTCACTGTTGGCTTGCTTTGTTACCCAGGAGTTTCCCTGGGTCTGGTCGCAATCCCTTTCAGGGTGAGGTGCGGATTTTCACTAAGGAAAATTCGGTTGGAAATACGGGCGTTGGTTTGGTCGCAATCCCTTTCAGGGTGAGGTGCGGATTTTCACCAGTGGGCAGTCTCCTCGGAGAAACGGTTGGCCCTGGCGTCGCAATCCCTTTCAGGGTGAGGTGCGGATTTTCACTGGGATACCTCGGTTTGCGGAACGATTGGAGAGAATCTGTCGCAATCCCTTTCAGGGTGAGGTGCGGATTTTCACCTGCAAAGGCAATTCCACCGTTACCTCCTACGCTTACGTCGCAATCCCTTTCAGGGTGAGGTGCGGATTTTCACTTCGAAGAAGAAAGTTTCGATGAGTACGTGGACAGAATGTCGCAATCCCTTTCAGGGTGAGGTGCGGATTTTCACTCATGGCATCCCGCGCTTCGCAGAGCGCTTGGAACGTGTGGTCGCAATCCCTTTCAGGGTGAGGTGCGGATTTTCACACATAGACTGAGGCAAGAGGAACCCATCCGGGCTATCTCGTCGCAATCCCTTTCAGGGTGAGGTGCGGATTTTCACTTTGACCTAGTTCTCTCGGTCTACTTTTCCCTCGCAGAGCACGTCGCAATCCCTTTCAGGGTGAGGTGCGGATTTTCACAGGGTATCATGAAGTTCATAACAGAAGAGCCAATCCTGTCGCAATCCCTTTCAGGGTGAGGTGCGGATTTTCACTGTCGATTTTCATGGAGCTCGCAGGGGAGCGCCTTTGGTCGCAATCCCTTTCAGGGTGAGGTGCGGATTTTCACTCCGGCCGCGAAAAACGC
>CAZIMS010000074.1:0-1041 GCA_964540515.1 uncultured Pseudomonadota bacterium
TGCTGTCGTAACTGAACTGCGTCACCCTGCCCATCGGGTCGGTCACCGACACCACCTGTCCTGCACCATCCACCGTGTAACTGGTGGTGTTGCCCAGCGCGTCCGTCACCTGCGTCAGGTTGCCCCGACTGTCATACCCGTAGTGCGTCTGGTTGCCCAGAGGGTCCTGAACCAGCGTCACCCGGTCATAACTGCCATACTGGTAACTGGTGGTGTTGTTCAAGGGGTCTTTCACGCTCAACACGTTGCCCCGACTGTCATAGGTGTAGCGCCATACCGCACCCGATGGCAACGCCATCGCCACCCGATTGTGCTGCGAATCGTAGTTGTAGATGGTCGTGTTGCCCAGACCGTCCCTTATCGTCGCAACCTCACCCGTAGCGGTCATGCCATAAGAGACCGTCACACCCGTCGGGTCGGTCGCGCCCCCTTCACTCACCACCGGAGGAACCGGAATGGGGTCGCTGATGGCGCTGGTCTGCTCGCCAACATCGCGCGAAAAGCCATACACGCCTCCCGAACCGTAACTCAGACGCCACACCTTCCCGTCCGGGTCGGTCATACTCGCAAACACGTTGTTCGCCCCATAGGCGAAACTCCACCGCTTCCCAAGACGGTTGGTGATGCTGGTCACATTGCTCCCGCTATACCCAAACTGCGTGCTGTATACCTGACCGTTCAGGGCGGGCGTGGTCACCGAAGACACCTGTCCATTCGCGTTGTAGCCAATCGTCCACACCCGACCCTCTGCATCGGTCACACTGGTCAACTTCCCGCTCGTGTAGCCCAACTGCAACACCCTGCCAGAGGCATCCGTCACACTGCTGAGCAACCCGTTGCTGTAACTGCACTGCACCGTGTTGCCGTTCAAATCCACCACCCGATCCAATCGCCCATCTGACAGGAAATACCGCTTCAAACCGCCCTTGTGCGTCAGCGTCCACGTGTTGTCCGCGTTGCGAACTAACTGGTCATACACTCCAGCAGGAGGCACATACTGACCGCCAGAGAGGGTAAACATGGTCTCCGTGCCGTCACCCG
>CAZIMS010000075.1:0-1005 GCA_964540515.1 uncultured Pseudomonadota bacterium
GGCGCGCATCCTCCTGGCCCTGGACAACTTTGAGACCCTCACCCGGGCCGGGGATAAGGGGAACGCCGACGCGCGGGCCCTCTACCGGTTCCTGTGCAGCCTCCCTGCGCGGGGGGTGTGCTTCCTGGTCTCCAGCCGGGAGCGGACGGACCTGCCCAACGAGGAGCGAGTGGAGATATCGGGGCTGGACGACCGGGCCGGGGCGTGGCTTTTCTCGGCGTGGGTCTCGGCCCGAAAGGACGCACTGACGCAGGAGGGGATGCAGGCCCTCAACCGCCGGGTGGGTGGCCATCCGCTGGCGTTGAAGTTACTCGCCCGCCGGTTTGACCAGGAGGTTAGAACGCTGAGGGAGTTTGTGGAGCAGATGGAGGTCATCCTGCCGGAGGTGGCAGACCGGTGGGACGAGGGCCGCCGCCACGACACCCTGCGGGCCTGCTTTGAGTTCTCCCTGATGCCGCTGGCGGAGCAGGAGCCCGCGCTGGCCGAAGGCCTGGCCCGCCTAACCCTCTTCTCCGGGCCGTTTATAGACCGACTGGCCGCGCCGGTCCTCTTCGGAGCGGACCGGCTGGCGGCGGCAGAGGAGTCGGAGCCGAAGGCGCTCGTGCAGCAGGCGGCGGAGGCCCTTCGCCGCCTCTGGGACCGGGGGCTCCTGGAGCGGGAGATGGTGCCGCTGGGGGCGCGGGTGGAGGAGACCCTCTACCTCTACTCGGTCCACCCGGCGCTGGTGCCCTTTGCCCGGGCCCGGCTGGGCCCGGAGGCCCGCGCATCGGCGGAGGAGGGATTCTTCCAGGCGATGCGGGCGCTGGGCTCGCAGGCGTATTCGGAGTTTGAGAAGGGAGGAGCGGAGGCTCTGCTGGCCCGCCGCAGCATCGGCGACCTGGTTCGGGCAAGCCGGATGCGGAACGACCGGGAGGGAAGCCTCCTGCGGTTTCACACAGCCTGGTTTCTCCGGGTATTCGGCGACCTGGAGGGGGCGATGGGGCTGTATCGGGAGTCGCTGGCAAT